>NZ_JAOBTQ010000001.1:1201060-1801591 GCF_033366695.1 Streptomyces sp. SCL15-4 | reverse complement strand
TCCAGTGGACGTCGGAGGGCGCCAAGGGCACCACCAAGGGCGTGGTCTCCTTCCACCGGCTGGAGGAGAACCTCACGCGGGTGCTGCTGGTCATGGAGTACTACCCGACCGGCCTGTTCGAGAAGACCGGCAACATCTGGCGGGCGCAGGGCCGCCGGGCCCGGCTGGACCTGAAGAACTTCGCCCGTTTCATCACGCTCAAGGGAGAGGCGGAGGACGCCTGGCGCGGCGAGATCCGCGACGGCGAGGTGGTCCGCAGCCACGAGGACGCCGTGGCCGAGGAGGAGCAGGAGCAGCAGTCCGAGGCACAGGCGTCCGGAGAAGAGGGCGAGGAACCCGAGGAGCCGGAAGGGGCCGAGGATTCCGAGGAATCCGAGGAGCCCGAAGAGCCCGAGGCGTCCGACCGGGAGTCCGGCGAGCCCGAGGAAGGCGACGAGGCCGAAGAGGACGAAGAGGCCGAGGAGCCCTACGAGGACGAGTACGAGGACGAGGACGGGGCCGAGGAGGACGCCGAGCCGGAGGAGGAGCCCGAGGAGGACGAGGAGGGCGCCTACGACGAATACGAGGAGGACGAGGAAGAGGAACCCGAGTACACCGGGCGCGGGAGTGGTCGATGACGACCCCGAGCCGCCTGCCCGAGCCGTACGGACAGGCATCGGGAGCCAACCTCGCCGACATTCTCGAACGAGTGCTCGACAAGGGCGTCGTCATCGCCGGCGACATCAGGATCAACCTGCTCGACATCGAACTGCTCACCATCAAGCTGCGCCTGATCGTCGCCTCGGTGGACAAGGCCAAGGAGATGGGGATCGACTGGTGGGAGAGCGATCCCGCCCTGTCCTCCCGGGCCCGCCGCGACGAGCTGACCCGGGAGAACGCCGAGCTGCGCGAACGGCTCGCCCGGCTCGAGGAACTCGAGCCGGGCCGCGCCCCGAAGGAGGCTCCATGACCGGACTGCGGTACGTGTACGCCGTCTGCCGTCCCTTCGGGACACCCCTGCAGGCCGAGCTGACGGGCGTGGGCGGCGCCCCGGCGGGCCTGCTGCACCACCACGGGCTGGTCGCGGTGGTCAGCACGGTCCCGGAGGCCGACTTCGGCGAACAGGCGCTGAAGGCCCACCTGGAGGACCTGGACTGGCTCGCCGCGACCGCCCGGGCGCACCAGGGCGTGATCGACGCGCTCACCACCGTCACCACCCCGCTGCCGCTGCGGCTCGCCACCGTCTTCCGTGACGACAGCGCCGTACGCACGATGATCGAGGCCC
Organism: Streptomyces sp. SCL15-4; assembly: GCF_033366695.1. Classification (NCBI taxonomy): domain Bacteria; kingdom Bacillati; phylum Actinomycetota; class Actinomycetes; order Kitasatosporales; family Streptomycetaceae; genus Streptomyces; species Streptomyces sp. SCL15-4. Next base: position 1,800,327 of record NZ_JAOBTQ010000001.1, on the reverse strand, counting down.
GCGAGGACGACTTCCGGGCCCTGCTCGACCGGCTCGACGGCCGGGTGGAGTGGGGTGTGAAGGTGTTCGTCGAGAGCGAGCCCGCCGAACCGGCCGAGGCGGCGCCCGCCGCCCCGGCGCGGCCCGCGAGCGGCCGGGACTATCTGCGCCGGCGGCGGGACCGCGGCCTGGCGCGGGAGGAGACCTGGCAGCGGGCCGAGGGGTTCGCGCGCTCGCTGCACGAGCGCCTCGCCGAACGCGCCGAGGACGTCCGGCTGCATCCTCCGCAGAATTCCGCGCTCTCCGGGGCAACCGGCCAGAATGTGCTCAACGCGGCCTATCTGGTGTCCCGGGCGCACTCCGAGGAATTCGTGGAACTCGTGGACCGGACGAAGGACGAGGCTCCGGGAATCCGGGTGGAACTGACCGGCCCGTGGGCCGCCTATTCCTTCACGGGGAACACCGGGAACACAGAGGATACGGAGAATTCGGGGAATGCGGGGAATGCGGGGGTGGAAGTGACGTGACCGTCGTCGAACGGCGCGAGATCGCGCTCGTCGACCTGCTCGACCGGCTGCTGGCCGGCGGAGTCGTGATCACCGGGGACATCACCCTGCGGATCGCGGACGTCGACCTTGTCCGCATCGATCTGAACGCGCTGATCAGTTCCGTCAACGCGGCGGTGCCCTCGCCCTTCGATCCCCCGCTGCCGCCCGAGCCCACCGAGGAGGTCGTGTGACCCCGCCCAAGCGGCTCGACCTGGAACCCGACACGGTCGAGCGCGACCTGGTGAAACTGGTGCTGACCGTGGTGGAACTGCTGCGCCAGCTGATGGAACGGCAGGCCGTGCGCCGCTTCGACACCGGTGAGCTGACCGAGGAGCAGGAGGAGCGCATCGGGCTCACCCTCATGCTCCTGGAGGAGCGCATGGCCGAGCTGCGCGACCGCTACGGACTGCGGCCCGAGGACCTGAACCTGGACCTCGGGCCGCTCGGACCGCTGCTGCCCCGCGACTAGGGTGCGGGCCGGGGCGTCATGTCACCACCGGTACCAGCGCCCCCTGCCGCCGCCGGACGTCGTGCCGCGGGCGAGGAAACCCAGCAGCCAGACGATCAGTACCGCCAGGGCGATCCACCAGAGAATCTGCACCGCGAATCCGGCGCCGAAGAGAACAACGGCCAGAAGCAGTACCAGCAGGATGGGAACCATAGTGTGAAACCTCCTGCCGAGCGTCTTGCCGGAAATCCGCGAATCAGGCTTCTTTACGGCACAGGATCTCCCCGTGCAGCACGGCGAACCAGCCGTCCTCCCGCCGGCCCCACTCCCGCCACGCCTCGGACACCGCGCGCAGCCGCTCCGGGGTGGCGTGGCCGCCTTCGACCGCCCGGTCGGCGTAGGCGGAGGCCAGGGTGCGGTCGGCCCACAGGCCGCTCCACCAGGCCCGCTCCTCGGCGGTGGCGAACGTCCAGGTGCCGGTGGTCGCGGTGACCTCGGTCAGTCCGGCGGCCAGCGCCCACGCCTTCAGCCGGCGCCCGGCGTCGGGCTCGCCGCCGTTGGCCCGGGCCACCCGCTCGTACAGGTCCAGCCAGTCGTCCAGCCCCGGCGCCGCCGGATACCAGGTCATCGCCGCGTAGTCCGCGTCGCGTACGGCGATGAACCCGTTCGGCTTCGTCACCCGCAGCATCTCGCGCAGCGCCCGCACCGGATCGCCCACGTGCTGGAGCACCTGGTGGGCGTGGACCACGCAGAAGGTGTCGTCGGGGTAGTCCAGGGCGTGGACGTCGGCCACCGCGAAGTCGACGTTGGCCAGACCCCGGCCGGCGGCGGTGGCCCGGGCCTGCTCCAGGACGCCGGGCGCCCGGTCGACGCCGGTGACATGCCCGTCGGGCACCAGTTCCGCCAGGTCGGCGGTGATGGTGCCCGGACCGCAGCCGATGTCCAGGATCCTCATGTGGGGCTTCAGGGAGCCGAGCAGATAGCCCGCGGAGTTGGCGGCGGTCCGCCAGGTGTGCGAGCGCAGCACCGACTCGTGGTGCCCGTGCGTGTAGACGGCGGTGTCCTGTGCCTTCGGCATGGCCGTACCCCTTCACCCCTCGTGGCGGACGGGCCGGACCCGTCCGCCGCTGCCGGCCCACCGTACGCGCGTATGCCGAATGATGAGATACGCGTATCGCCATGCGGACTGACGGTGGGTCAGAGATGGAGGTTCAGCCGGTGAGGCCGAGCGGGCGGTAGACCGTCAGGGCCTCCGGCAGCTTCTCCAGCGTCACCTCGCCCGACACCGACGTGACCTCGCCGTCGTAGGCGAGCGGGGTGCCCGGGGCGAGCCCGGTCAGCCGCAGCCGGTTCACCTGCACCGCCGAGTGCGCCGGCGACCGGGTCAGCGGGCCCGCGACGGCCGCCGCGAGCAGTCGCAGCGCGGGCCTGCGGCCACCGTGCGCCACCCGCACGTCCAGCAGCCCGTCCGCCAGATCGGTCCGGCGGCCCGGGGAGAGCCCCATGCGGTGGTAGACGCCGTTGCCGACGAACAGCAGCCACAGGGGCCGCGCTTCGCCGCCGACCTCCACCTCCAGCGGATGCCGTCCGGCCCGCAGCACCCGCAGCGCGCCGAGCACCCCGGCCGGCCAGGCGCCGATCCGGTGCGACCAGCCGTCCCGGGCCCGCACCAGCTCCGGGTACACGCCGAGGCTCAGCGTGTTCAGGAACAGGCCCTCCCCGTCACCGGCCACGAACCGGCCCGCGTCCACCCGGACCGCCTCGCCGTGCCGGACCGCGCGGGCCAGCAGGCGTTCGTCCTCCACGCCCAGGTCGTAGGCGAAGTGGTTGAGCGTGCCGCCCGGCAGCACCGCGAGCGGCAGCCCGTACCGCAGCGCCACCCGGGCCGCCGCGTTGACCGTGCCGTCGCCGCCGCACACCCCGAGCACCCGCGCCCGGGCCGCCGCCTTCTCCAGCTCGTCCCCGATCTCCTCCGGCGCGCACTCCACGATCTCCGCCAGCGGCAGCGCGTCGCGCAGCCCGCCGACCCGGTCCGCCGTTCCCGAGGCCCGGTTGGCGACCAGCACCAGGCCCTCGCCCTCGGGCAGCGCCGGCACCTCGGCCCGCGTCCGGGCCGACTGCCGGACCGGGGTGCGGGCCGGCACCAGCCGCCGGACCAGGAAGGCGGCGCCCACCCCGAGCGCCGCCCCGGCCAGCACGTCGCTCGGGAAGTGCACCCCGGTGTAGACCCGGGACGCCGCCACCGAGAACGCCACCGGCGCCACCGCCGCGCCCCACGCCGGCGACTCCAGCGCCACCCCGGTCGCGAAGGCCGCCGCCGAGGCCGCGTGCCCGGACGGGAAGGAGGTGGTGATCGGCTGCCGCTTCAGCCGCCGCACCAGCGGCACGGGGTCCAGCACCGGCCGGGCCCGGCGCACCGAACGCTTGCCGAGCGTGTTGATCGTCAGCGAGGCCAGTCCGAGCGAGGCCAGCCCCCGCACCGCGGCCCGGCGGGACCGTGGCGTGCGGGCGGCGGCCAGGCCGGCGGCCGTGGCGAACCACAGCACACCGTGGTTCGCCGCGCGGCTCAGGCGGGGCAGCACCCGCTCGGCGCCGGGCCAGTGCCAGGCGGCGGCGGCCTCGAACAGCCGGCCGTCGAGGTCGAGCGCACGGCGCAGCGGGGCGCGGGCGGCGGACTGCGCGGGGGCGGTCAGGTCCAGGTCAGGGCTCATGGGGTGCGGTTACCCTGAAGGACCCGTTCCTTGTGCGCCGCGCGGCGGCGAACCCCCGGATGCGTCCGCCGGCCGGGCTCGGCGCGGCACGGGCCGCCGCGCTGCCCGGGGCGCTCGCCGCCGAGGACACCGACGCCGTGTACGCCTCCACGCCGGTCCGCACCCGGCGGACGGCCGCAGCCCGCGGCCTGGAGGTGATCGTCCGGGACGGCGTCCGCGAGCCGTCCGCCGGCGACCTGGAAACGCTGCCCGGGCTCACCGGACTGCGGATGCCCGCCGGGCAGAGCGGCGAGGCTCCGGGCCGCCGACGACGCGGTGGTCGCCGAGGCCGCCGCGAGCGCTGCCGTGGCGAAGGACGCGCGCCCGGCGCCCGCCCGAGTATCCGTTTGCCCCTGGGACCGGGCGCCGCGCAGAATGCCTGCCCATGGGACATCTGGAAGCAGCGCACCTCGAATACCACCTCCCCGACGGGAGGACGCTGCTGGGCGATGTCTCCTTCCGGGTCGGCGAGGGCGCCGCCGTCGCCCTGGTCGGACCGAACGGCGCCGGCAAGACCACGCTGCTCAGGCTGATCTCCGGCGAGCTGAAACCGCACGGCGGCACCGTCACCGTCAGCGGCGGTCTCGGCGTGATGCGCCAGTTCGTCGGCTCCGTACGGGACGAGACGACCGTGCGGGACCTGCTGGTCTCCGTCGCGCCGCCCCGCATCCGGGAGGCGGCGAAGGCCGTCGACGCCGCCGAGCACGCGCTGATGACCGTCGACGACGAGGCCGCCCAGCTCGGCTACGCCCAGGCCCTCGCCGACTGGGCCGAGGTACGCGGCTACGAGGCCGAGACCCTGTGGGACATGTGCACCACCGCCGCCCTCGGCGTCCCCTACGAACGCGCCCAGTGGCGCCAGGTGCGCACCCTCTCCGGCGGCGAGCAGAAGCGGCTGGTGCTGGAGGCGCTGCTGCGCGGCAGCGACGAGGTGCTGCTGCTGGACGAGCCGGACAACTACCTCGACGTGCCCGGCAAGCGGTGGCTGGAGGAGCAGCTCAAGGAGACCCGCAAGACGGTCCTGTTCGTCTCCCACGACCGTGAACTCCTCGCCCGCGCCGCCGAGAAGATCGTCTCCGTGGAGCCCGGACCGGCCGGCGCCGACGCCTGGGTGCACGGCGCCGGCTTCGCCACCTACCACGAGGCCCGCCGTGAACGCTTCGCCCGCTTCGAGGAGTTGCGCCGCCGCTGGGACGAGAAGCACGCCCAGCTGAAGAAGCTGGTGGTGAACCTCCGGCAGGCCGCCGCCGTCAGCCACGAGATGGCCTCCCGGTACGCCGCCGCCCAGACCCGCCTGCGCAAGTTCGAGGAGGCGGGCCCGCCGCCGGAGCCGCCGCGCGAACAGGACATCACCATGCGCCTGAAGGGCGGCCGTACCGGCGTACGGGCGGTCACCTGCCGGGGACTGGAACTGACCGGCCTGATGAAGCCGTTCGACCTGGAGGTCTTCTACGGCGAACGGGTCGCCGTCCTCGGCTCCAACGGCTCCGGGAAGTCCCACTTCCTGCGGCTGCTGGCCGGCGAGGACGTCGCGCACTCGGGGGAGTGGAAGCTGGGCGCCCGCGTCGTCCCGGGCCACTTCGCGCAGACCCACGCGCACCCGGAACTGAGGGGCCGCACCCTCCTGGACATCCTCTGGAAGGAACACGCCCAGGACCGCGGCGCGGCCATGTCCCGGCTGCGCCGCTACGAACTCACCCAGCAGGCCGAGCAGACCTTCGACCGGCTCTCCGGAGGACAGCAGGCCCGCTTCCAGATCCTGCTGCTGGAACTGGCCGGCGCCACCGCGCTGCTGCTGGACGAGCCCACCGACAACCTCGACCTGGAGTCCGCCGAGGCCCTCCAGGAAGGGCTGGAGGCGTTCGACGGCACGGTCCTCGCGGTCACCCACGACCGCTGGTTCGCCCGCTCCTTCGACCGCTTCCTGGTCTTCGGCGGTGACGGCCGGGTCCGCGAGACTCCGGAACCGGTCTGGGACGAACGCCGGGTCGAGCGGGCCCGGTAACCGGGCCCGCCGCCGGGCCGCTGCCGCCGGCGCAGCAGCGCCACCATGCCGCCCGCCGGCACCTTTCGGCCGGTCTCCTCCCGCACCGGCGCCAGCGAGAGGACCGGCGCGTCCGTCACCACGGCCGCCCGCACCAGCGCATCGTCGGCACGGGCCGGCCAGGCGTGCCGCTCGCCCAGGTCCGACAGCTCCGTACGGCGCTCCGCCAGCCGGGCCGGGTCCTCGCCGATCCGCACCTCGCGCCGCGTGTCCGGCCCGCCCGGAAGGACCAGCAGCTCGGCCAGCCGGTGCCCGCGGGCCGCCTCGATCAGTGACGGCACACCCTCGACGGCCGCCGCCCGCCGCTCCTCGCCGGGCGTCCGGGCGGAGTGGTAGCGCTCCACCTCGGCCAGGATCCGCTCCCGTACGTGCCGGGCCCGGACCTCCTCCACCTCGCGCGGCAGCAGCCGGCTGCCCACGCCGTGCGCGGCCCGGACCGCCCGGTCCCGCAGGTGCCCCGGCAGCCGCTCGCGCACCGACCGGCACTCCCGCTCCCCGCCGCACAGGACCAGCAGGTCGGCGCCGGTCTCGGCCTGACAGCCCGCGAGCGCCTCGGCGGCCTCCCGCGCGTTGTGCTCCCAGGTGTCCTCCGCCTCCAGCCGGAAGCGCCGCTCGGACCAGCCGGAGGCCCGCGCCCGGTGCATCGGCCACTGCCGGCCGCCCCTGACCTGCCCGGCCTCCTCCCGCAGCACCGCGCTGCGCAGCTCGAACTCGGCACCGGCGCGGTCGATGTACGCCACCAGCGACACCGGGTCCTCACCGGCCAGGTCCGGCAGCGGGGTGACGTGCGGCAGCGTGCCCCAGCGCACGAGGCCCCACGGCGGGGCCCGGGTCAGCGACACCTGGAGGACCACCTCGCCGTCGTGGGCGAAGAGGGGGCGTCCGTAGGGCTCGCTGCCGCGCTCCAGCGCCGCCGCGGCGTCGACAGGCCGACGTATGCGGAGGCCCGGGAACCCGGATGTTCGTACAGTGGACTCAGGAACGCGAGATCCATGGATTCCTCCCGGAAATCGCTCGGGGCAGTGCGTGCCGGGCGGGTACCCGTAGCCCATGGACGAACACGACGAGCGGGGCACCACCATGACCGGAGTCGACCCCAGCCGGCTGGACGACCAGCAGCTCATGAAGGAGCTGGAGACGATCCACCGCACGCGCCACGACACCCTCCTGTACGGCTCGAACGACGCGCTGCGCGCCCACAACGAGCGGATGGCGCAGCTGGAGGGCGAGTATCTGCGGCGCAACCCCCGCCGCCTGGTGAGCGCGGGCCGCACCCGCGAGGGCGCCCGGGAGCGGGGCTCCGGCGAGGCGGCGACCCCGGACGCGTCCGGCACCTGACGCACCGCGCGCCCGGCATACGGCGGGGCCGGCCCGGAAGCGGGCCGGCCCCGTGGCGTACGGGCGGACGACGGTCAGCCGGCCTCACCGGCGAAGACGTGCACGAACGCGTCGCAGAACGCCTTCAGGTCGTCCGGCTTGCGGCTGGTCACCAGCTGGTTGGAGCCGTTGTCGCAGATCTTCACCTGCTCGTCCACCCAGGTGCCGCCCGCGTTGCGGATGTCGGTCCGCAGGCTCGGCCAGGAGGTCAGCACCCGGCCGCGCACCACGTCGGCCTCCACCAGCGTCCACGGCGCGTGGCAGATCGCGGCGACCGGCCGGCCCCGGTCGAAGAAGTCCTTCACGAAGGCGACGGCCTTCTCGTCCATCCGCAGGAAGTCCGGGTTGGCCACCCCGCCCGGCAGCACCAGACCACCGAACGAGCCGGCCGACGTCTGCCCCACCACCTCGTCCACGGGGAAGGTGTCCGCCTTGTCCAGATGGTCGAACGCCTGGATCCGTCCCGGCTCCGTCGACACCAGTACCGGCTCGTGACCGGCGTCCGAGGCCGCCTTCCACGGCTCGGTCAGCTCCACCTGCTCGACGCCCTCGGGTGCCACCAGAAACGCGATTCGCATGATGTGTCAGGCTCCTTTCAGTTTCCGCAGCGCCGCCCTGGGGAACCGGGCGCGGCGCTTCTTTTCCCTGGCCGCCCGCCGGCAGCGCAGCAGCTCCTCGCCGTACGGCAGCAGCACGCAGGCGCCGATCGCGACTGCGATGCCCGCCAGATAGCCGGGCGACGGCGGGTGCCGGCGCGGCACCAGACGCCAGGCGTCCGGATTCCCGCGCCCGCCCCGCAGCAGCGACCGCACCTGGTCGGAGTGCAGGCACATCAGGGAGACCAGCCCGCCGAACGGCAGCGACTCCAGAAAGCTGTGGATGTGCTGCTCGATCGGCTTGACCTCGCGGTCGCTGTCCTCCGCCGTCCGTACGTCCCACAGCGCGGTGGCCTCGTGCACCGCCGCCGCGCCCAGCTGCACGGCCAGCAGCAGCGGATTGACCTCGTAGCGCAGGGTGAGCGCGATGGGCAGGCCCACCTCCGCCATCATCAGGGAGTGGATCAGGGACTCCTTGGTCCCCGACGTGTCCTCGATCCCGGTGCGCCGGTGCATCGCCCAGTCGGCGAGTCCCGGCACGAACCAGCCGGGCAGCAAGCCGTACAGCAGGAAACGCGTCGTGACCTCGCCGGTGTCGACCGTGGCGCCGCGCGCCATCTCGGCCGCCTGGCCCGAGGCACCGCCGAAACCCGGTATCGGTGCCCTCATGCGCCCCCCACCAGCGCCTCGGCCAGTTGCTGGAGGTTCTCGTACTGCTCCCCGTGCGGCAGGGCGGCCACGGCGTCGACGAGTGTGCCGGGCGCGTTGCTCCGGCGCAGCGCCCGGGCCAGCTCGCCCGGCTTCGCCGGGAAGGCGTGCCGGTTCAGATGGCGGGCCAGCTCCAGCCGGGACCGCTCCAGCGACGCCGGGGAACCGAGGCCGCCCACCGGGCCGCTCCAGACCTCCGGGTCGTCGTCCGCGGCCGGCTCCGGGTCGTGCCACTCGTCCACGCGTGTGGGGTGGCCGGAGCGGAGCAGACCCCTCAGCTCGTGCTTCATCTCGTCGTCCCGGTGGACGTTCAGCCGGTCACTGCCTCGCTGCATGTCTCCCTCCAAGGGTCGAAGTGCGCACCGCGTACCCGGTGCCGCACGTCCGACACGGGGCTCGTTCATCCGGTACGGGTCTCCTGCCGCTCACTGCTTGGCCCGGCCCGGCAGGAACTCCTGCACCTTCGCCTTCAGCCCCTGCTTGATCATCGAGCCCCGGTCGGCGTCGCCCTTCAGGATCGACGCGGCCGTCGCCTCCATCTGCTCCCAGCTGGCGTGCGGCGGGATCGGCGGTACGGCGGGGTCGGTGAGGAACTCCAGCACCGCCGGGCCGTCCGCCTCCAGCCCGGCCCGCCAGGCCGCCTCCACGTCCTCCGGCTTCTCCACCCGGATGCCGGTCAGCCCCAGCGAACGCGCGAACGCCGCGTACTGCACATCGGGGAGCGACTGCGACGGCAGGAACGAGGGAGAGCCCTCCATGGCCCGCATCTCCCAGGTCACCTGGTTCAGGTCCTGGTTGTTCCACACCGCCACCACCAGCCGCGGGTCCGACCAGCGGTCCCGGTACTTCGCCGCCGTGATCATCTCCGCCAGGCCGTTCATCTGCATCGCACCGTCACCGACCAGCGCGAACACCGGCCGGTCCGGGTGCGCGAACTTCGCCCCGATCGCGTACGGCACGCCCGGGCCCATCGTCGCCAGCGTCCCGGACAGCGAACCGCGCATGCCCGGCCGCATCGTGATGTGCCGCGCGTACCAGTTGGCGACCGAACCGGAGTCCGAGGTCAGGATCGCGTTCTCCGGCAGCAGCGGGTCCAGCGCCCGCGCCACGTACTCGGGGTTGATCGGGTCGGCCCGCACCGCGGCCCGCCGCTCCATCGTCGCGTGCCAGCGCTTCACGTTCGCGCACACCGTGTCGTACCACTTGCGTCCGCGCCCCTCCGCCCGCAGCAGCGGGATCAGCCGGCGCAGCGTGGCCCGGGCGTCGCCGACCAGGTTCACCTCGTACGGATAGCGCATGCCGATCATGTGCGCGTCGATGTCGATCTGCACGCCGCGTGCCTTGCCGAACTCCGGCATGAACTGCGTGTACGGGAACGACGAGCCGATCGTCAGCAGCGTGTCGCAGTCGCGCATCAGCTCGTAGGACGGCCGGCTGCCGAGCAGCCCGATCGGGCCGGTGACGTACGGCAGTTCGTCGCTGAGCACGTCCTTGCCGAGCAGCGCCTTGGCCACGCCCGCGCCGAGCAGCTCGGCGACCTCCCGCACCTCCGCGACCGCGCCCGCCGCGCCCTGGCCGACCAGGACGGCCACCTTCTCGCCCGCGTTGAGCACGTCCGCCGCCCGGCGCAGCGCCTCGTCCGTCGGGGTCGCCGTGAACTCGCTCATCCCCAGGCTGGACGGCACCATCTTGAACGCGTGCGTCGGCGGCGAGTAGTCCAGCTCCTGCACATCGGCCGGGATGATCAGTGCGGTCGGGCAGCGCCGGGCGTAGGCCGTGCGGATCGCCCGGTCCAGCACGTTCGGCAGCTGCTCGGGGACCGTCACCGTCTCCACGAACTCCGAGGCGACGTCCTTGTACAGCGTGTGCAGGTCGACTTCCTGCTGGTAGGAGCCGCCCATCGCGGTCCGGTTGGTCTGGCCGACGATGGCCAGCACGGGCACGTGGTCCAGCTTCGCGTCGTACAGGCCGTTGAGCAGGTGGATGGCCCCGGGCCCGCTGGTCGCCGCGCACACGCCGATACGTCCGCTGAACTTCGCGTACCCGACCGCCTCGAAGGCGGACATCTCCTCGTGCCGGGACTGGATGAACCGCGGCCGGTCCTCGGCGCGGCCCCAGGCGGCGAGCAGTCCGTTGATGCCGTCGCCCGGATAACCGAAGACCTGTTCCACGCCCCATGCGCGCAGGCGTTCGAGGATGTGGTCCGAGACCTTGGTGCTCATGGACAGACCTCCCGGTGGAGAGCGAAGCGGACGATCCGGTCAGCCCGTACCGAGTCACCTGCGCGGCAGCCGGAAAACCTCCGGCACCGGCCCGGCGGCGCCCACGCCGTGGGGGTCCGGCGCTCCCGGGCGCCGTCACCCGGGCGGCCCCGTGTGTCGCGCGAATGGGCTCCGGCCGCGCGCGGTACGGCGCCGCGCGGGCTGTCATGGCAGCGAGGGCACACCGACCGTGCCCCCGTGGCCGGGTGCCGCACGGCGTCGCCGTGGTACCGGTGCGCCGGCGTACGGCCGTCCGACCGCCCGCCGCACCGCGAGGAGCCCCGCCCATGCGCCGCACCGCCCGCGCCGCCCTGTCCGTCGCCTTCGCCGCCGGTGCCGTGCTCGCCCTGACCGGGCCCGCCGCGACCGCCGCCCCGGTTCCGCTCCCGGCGTCCTGCGACCCCCTCACCGGGCCCGTGCCGGTACCGGGCGCCCTCGGTGCCGCGCCCATGGTCCCCGGCGACAAGAGCGCGGCCGACCCCGGGTGCGAGGACACCTCCCCGGGGGCCGGCGGGCGCGAGCCGGCGGTGCCGGACGGCGGCGGCGTGCCGGACGCGGGAGCCGTGGGAGGCCCGGGGAAGGAGGCGGCGGGGCCGGACGGTACCGGGTGGGACGGCTCGGCGCGGGAGGGCACCGGACAGGTCGGGGGGCCGGACGGTCCGGGGTGGGACGGGAGCGGGCAGACCGGCGGGGGACAGGACACCGGCGGACGGGAGGAGGCGGGACAGGCCGACGGAGGTCCGGGCGGTGGCGGACGGGACGGCGGGAGCCCGGACGGCGGCGGGCAGGACGGCCGCCGGTGCGGACAGTCCCGTGACGCGGACTGCTCCGACGACGGCCACGCCTGCCGTGAGGGCCGCGACACCGACACCTGCCGGCCGGCCGGCGTCCAGCACGGCGTGGACGCGGGAGCGGGCGGCGCCTTCGGCGCATCGGTGCCCGCACTCGCCGCCGGTGCCGTCCTGATCGCCGCCGCCTGCGCGGGCGCCGGCTACCGCGTGTACGGCCGCACGCGCCTCGCGGCGGACCAGTCCGCCGAGATGTGACCCCGGCGACACCGGCCGCCTCCCATGGAGAGCCGCAGGACGGGTATACGGCGTCCCGGGACCTCCACCGGCGGCCCCACCGGCACCCTCCGCCGCGCGACCACCGGACGAGGAACGCCCGGACACGGAACGTACGGCCCGGGCAGGGCGGCACGAGGCACCACGGACTCGCGGAGGCGGACATGCGGCGGACGGACCCCGAGCGGGACCGCCGGGACGGCCACGGCCCCGCCCGCCGCCGGGAGGACCACGGCCCCGTCCGCTACGGCCCGCCGCTGCCCGGCGACGGCCTGCCCGTGCCGCCCGGACTCTCCGCCGTGCTCGCCGCCGCGGCCGGCCGCGCCGACGCCCAGCCCGCCGGCGGCGCCCCCGCCCTGCTGGAGGCGGCCTGCGGCTACTGGACCCGGCGCGGACTGCCCTGCGTCCCCGATCGGATCGCCGCGGCCCCCGGCGCCCCCGCCCTGCTGCTCGCCCTGACCGCCGCGCTGGCCGGCGACGGCGGCGACATCCTCGTACCCCGCCCCTGCGCCGCCTGGTGGGCGCCGTACGCCCGGCTCCTCGGCCGGCCCGTCTTCCATGTCCCGACCCCCGCCGAGAGCGGCGGCGTCCCCGACCCCTACGCCCTGCTGGAGACCGTCCGCCGGCTCCGCGCCGAGGGCGGCGACCCGCGGCTGCTGGTGCTGTCCGTCGCCGACGACCCCACCGCCACCGTCGCTCCGCCCGAACTGCTGCACGAGGCCGTGGAGGCCGCCACCGCCGAGGGTCTCCACCTGGTCAGCGACGAGACCTGGCGGGACACCCTGCACGCGCCGCACGGCACCGTCCTGCTCAGCCCGGCCGAGATGTGGCCCGACGAGGTCACCGTCGTCACCGACCTGGCCGGCGCCCTGCTGCCGGCCGGCTGGCCCGCCGCCGTCGCCCGCTTCCCCGCCACCGCCGCCGGAAAGCGCCTCCACGCGCGCGTGCTCGACATCCTCACCGCGCTCGACGCGCGGCTCGCCGTCCCGGTCGCCGCGGCCGCCTGCTACGCCCTCGACGAGCCCCCGCCCGTCACCGAGCGCCGCGAGGCCGCCGTCCGGCTGCACGCGCGCGTGGCCGCCGCCGCGCACGCCGACCTGGTCGCCGCCGGCGCGCTCGTCCGGCCCCCGCAGGCCGGCCGCCACCTGTACGCCGACCTCGGGCCGCTGCGCGAACCGCTCGCCGGCCTGGGCGTCGGCGACGCCCAGGACCTGGAGGACCTCCTCACCGCCCGGCTCGGCATGCCCGCGCCCGGCGGCCACCGCTTCGGCGACGACCTCGGGGCACTGCGCGTACGGCTCTCCACCGGCCCGCTGCTGGGCGGCACGGACGAGGAGCGCGCCGAGAGCCTCGCGTCCCCCGCCCCGCTGGAACTGCCACACGTGCGACGCGCGTTGGCCTCCTTGAGGTCGGCCTTCGACGATCTCCGCGATGACGCTCAGCGATGGGAGCCTCCTCGATGACGCAGCAGACGCATGAGCCCGGACCGGCCGCGACGACCACGGTGTCCGGTGCGCCCGCCCCCCTCGCCGGCCCTTTCCCCCCGCCGGCCGAGCCCCGCCCGCTGGGCGAACACCGGGTCTGGCCGCGCACCTTCCACGACCGGCTGACCGCGCCCCTGCCCGGTCTGAAGGCCCTCGCCCGGTTCGCCCGCGAAGGCGCCGTGCGCCCCGGCCCCGACGGCCTCGCCGACGTCCCCCGGCTGCCGTACGAGCCGGGCCCGCTGCCCCGCGTCGGCACCCGCACCCTCGCCGTCACCTGGGCGGGACACGCCAGCTGGATCGTCCGGATCGGCGGGCTCACCGTTCTCACCGACCCCGTCTGGTCCCGCCGCATCCTCGGCACCCCGGCCCGTGTCACCCCCGTCGGCGTGCCCTGGGAGGCCCTGCCCACCGTCGACGCCGTCGTCATCAGCCACAACCACTACGACCACCTGGACGCGCCCACGCTGCGCCGGCTCCCGCGCGACACCCCGGTGTTCGCGCCCGCGGGCCTCGGCCGCTGGTTCCGCCGCCGCCGGTTCACCCGTGTCACCGAGCTGGACTGGTGGGAGGGCGCCGAACTGTCCGGCACCCGCTTCGACTTCGTCCCCGCCCACCACTGGTCCAAGCGCACTCTCACCGACACCTGCCGCAGTCTGTGGGGCGGCTGGGTGCTCACCGCACCCGACGGACAGCGCCTCTACTTCGCCGGGGACACCGGCTACGGCCACTGGTTCTCCCGCATCGGCCGCCGCTATCCCGGCATCGACCTCGCCCTGATGCCCATCGGCGCCTACGACCCCCGCTGGTGGCTGAGCGACGTCCACTGCGACCCCGAGGAGGCGGTCCGGGCCACTGTGGACCTCGGCGCCCGCCGCATGGCGCCCATGCACTGGGGCACGTTCATCCTCTCGGCGGAACCGGTCCTGGAACCGCTCACCCGGGTGCGGGACGCCTGGGAGAAGGCGGGGCTGGAGCGGGAGAACCTGTGGGACCTGCCGATCGGCGCTTCGAAAGTGCTGGAGTGAGGGGACCCGGCACGGCGCGCCCTCAGCCGGCGGCCCGGACCCGCCGCCACACCCCGGGCGCCGCACCGACGACGACGGTCAGCACCACCGCCAGCACGACCCCTTCCCACGGCTTTTCGAACAGCGAACCCCCCACCACACCGATCACCTGGTACGTGGCCGCCCAGGCCAGACACGCGGGCAGGTTGCCGCGCGCGAACCGCCGCGGCGGCCACTCCGCCAGCAGACACGCGAGCATCACCGGTATCCGTCCGCCCGGCACCAGCCGGGAGAGCACCAGCACGGTGCCCCCGTGCTCGGCCAGCTTCCGGCGCGCCTGCGCCAGCCGCTCCTCCGGCGCCCGCGACCGGATCGCCGCCAGCCACCGCGACCCGTTCCGGGACCGCATCCCGCGCCGCCCCAGCCAGTACAGCGCCGCGTCCCCGAGGAACGCGGCCAGCGACGCCGTCACGAACACCAGCGCCGGCGCGAACGGCGCGGACCGGTGGAACGCCACCACCGCCGCCGAACTCACCAGCGCGCCCGTCGGCACCACCGGCACCAGCGCCCCGATCAGCACCAGCAGGAACAGCGACGGATAGCCCACCGCCTGCTGCGCGGACCCGGTCGTCGCGGCTCGCGACGCCTCGGCGAGCAGCGTCACCGCGCGACCTCCAGCCGCACGCTCTCGCCGTGCCCCAGCTTGTGCACCGCGACCCCGGGCGCGGCCAGCGCCGCCAGCCGTACGAACTCGTCGCCCGGCGCGTGGAACTCGTGCGGGCGCACCGCGTCCATGCCCACCGGCCAGTACGTGCCGTAGTGCACCGGGACCGCGATCCGCGGCGCCAGCCGGGCCAGCGCCCGCGCCGCCCGTCCCGCGTCGAGGTGCCCCTCCCCGAGATACGGTCCCCAGCCGCCCACCGGCAGCAGCGCCGCGTCCACCGGCCCGACCCGCTCGGCCATCTCGTCGAACAGCCCGGTGTCACCGGCGAAGTAGGTGCGCGCCTCGCCCTCCACCACGTATCCCAGCGCGGGACAGCGGCGCGGGCCCACCGGCAGCCGGCGCCCGTCGTGCAGCGCCGGCACCACCCGGACCCGCACGCCGCCGATCCGCACCTCGTCCCCCGGCACCACCTCGGTGATCCGCAGCCGCCGCAGCCGGCGCAGTCCGGGCACCGCCCGTGGTGCGCCCCGAGGCACGAGCAGGCGCGTGCCCGGGGCGAGGCAGGCCAGCGACGGCACGTGCAGATGGTCGGCGTGCAGATGGGAGACCAGCACCAGGTCCGCGCGGCGGGCCCCGGCGGGCGGCACGGCACCCCTGCGGCGGCGCAGATGCGCCAGCCGGCGGGCGAACAGGGGATCGGTGAGCACCCTGATGTTCGTATCCTCCACCACACAGGTGGCGTGACCCCACCAGGTGATCTCCACCGGCACCTTCTTCCGCCTCCTTCACGCGACTCCCCGAAGCCTACGGGCAGGAGTAGGGTCGGCGGCGAAAACCGGAGGTGAGGGGACGCCATGAGACAGCCGCGAGGTGTGTTCGGCACGCTCACGCCGGTGCGGGTCACCGCCATCGCGAGCCTGACGCCCCTGGAGGAGCTGGAGGCCGATCCCTTCCTCGTGGACTCCCGCAGCCAGCACGCCATGTGCGCCCGCTGGGCCGCCGAACACGGCTATGTCATCGCCCGGGAACTCCTCGTCGGCGGTCTCCGTTTCGACCACTGCGCGCTGTGGGAAGGCGTGCGCCCCGGAGTGGACGTGTTCGTCGCGCCCAGCCTCCGGGTGCTGCGCCGGGCCCTGTCCTCGGTGGAGGAGTTCACCGCCGAGTGCGCGCGCCGGGGCGTGCGCGTGGAGACGGTGGGGCGCGCCGAGCCGTCGTACGACGCGCAGATGAAGGCCCGGGTGCACCGCCGCCTCTCCATGCCGACGGCCGGCTACGACGGCCGCTGACCCCGGCCCGTCCGGGCCGCCCGCGTCCCGTGTGACAAGGTGGAGCGGGGCCCGACCGGCCCGGTGAAGCGCAAGGAGGCTCCTTCCGGCCCGAGGGCGGGGACGGGCCGGGGTGTGAGGTGTACGGCGTGCGGGGCATGCGGTGGCGGCGGATCGCCGGTCAGGTCGGACGGAGCGTCGCCGTATGGGCGGTCTCCACGGTCACCATGCTGATCCTCGCCGGTCTGCTGCCCGACTTCCGGCTCCAGTCCGCCGACGGCGACAGCGTCACCCGTATCGCGTTCGCCGCAGCCTGCGGTGCCGGTGCCTTCGGCGTCCTGTCGGCCGTGGTCTGGCCGCTGCTGGTCCGCCTGCTGCTGCTCGTGCCCGCGCTGGTCCTCGGCCTGCTGGTCTTCTTCCTCAACGGCTCCCTGCTGCTGCTCGCCCTGCGCGTCAATCCTTCCGGGCGGGGCGAGGCGGCGCCGGAGACCGCCGTCATCGTGGCCGCGGTGATGTCCGCCGTAGCCTCCGCGACCGGCGCGGCCCTCGCCGTGCGCGACGACGAGGCCTACCGCCGCCGGCTGCACCGCCTCGCCACCCGCGGCCGCCGCGCCCACCCGCCCTGCCCCACCGCTCCCGGCCTGGTCTGCGTCCAGCTCGACGGCGTCGGCCACGACGTCCTCACCGACGCGGTCCGGCGGGGCCTGATGCCGACGGTCGCCCGCTGGCTGTCCTCGGACGAGAACACACGGCCGACCGCCAAGGGCATACGGCCGGCCGGCGACGGCCCGCGTCCGGCAGCCGCACCCGGCACTCCTCACCCCGTCCACGCCCCGACCCACCGCCTCACCCCCTGGCGTACCGACTGGTCCAGCCAGACCGGGGCCAGCCAGCTCGGCATCCTGCACGGCAGCACCTTCGACGTGCCGGCCTTCCGCTGGTACGAGAAGGACCGCGGCGAGGTGATGGTCTGCAACCGGCCGACCAGCGCGGCCGAGCTCCAGCGCCGCGCCGCCCTGCGGACCGGGGACGGCGGACTGCTCGCCGTCGACGGCGCCAGCCGCGGCAACCTCTTCAGCGGCGGCGCCGGCGAACAGGCGCTCGTGCTGTCCATCGCCACCCGCCGCCGCGGCCGGGACAACCGCTCCCGGGCCGGTTACTTCGCCTACTTCTCCGACCCCGCGAACGCCGTCCGCACCGCCCTGTCCTTCGTCGCCGAGGTGGCCCGCGAGATCGGCCAGTCCACCCGGGCCCGGCTGAGCCGGCAGCGTCCGCGGGTCGGCCGTGGGGGCCTCTACCCCTTCGTGCGGGCCTTCGCCACCGTCGTCGAACGCGACGTGGTCGTCGCCGCGGTCATGGGCGACATGCTCGCCGGCCGCACCGCCGTCTACGCCGACCTGGTCGCCTACGACGAGGTCGCCCACCACTCCGGCCCGCGCGGCCGCGACGCCGAGAAGGTCCTCCAGCGCCTGGACCGCTGTCTGGCCCTGGTGGAACGCGTCGCCGAACACGCCCCGCGCCCCTACCGGATCGTCGTCCTGTCCGACCACGGACAGAGTCCCGGCGAAACGTTCCGCGCCCGCTACGGCCTCGGCCTCGGCGACCTGGTCCGGGCCGGCTGCGGACTGCCGGTGCCGCGCCGGGCCGAGCAGACCCACAGCGGCGCCGAGGCCCGCGCCGCCGTCCGCGCCGCGCTGCGCCGCCCGGTGGAGGAGAAGGGCGAGCACCACCGCCCGGCCCGCCGCCGCGAGCCGGTCGTGCTGGCCTCCGGCAACCTCGGCCTGGTCTCCTTCCCGGATGTCCCGCACCGGATGACCAAGGAGGAGATCGACGCCCGCCACCCCGCCCTGCTCACCACCCTCGCCAACCATCCCGGCATCGGCTTCCTGCTGGTGCGCAGCGAAGAGCACGGCGGCGTGGTGCTCGGCGCGCACGGCGCCGAGATACCGCTGGACCGGCTGGACGACGAGCCGGGCCCGCTGGCCCGCTTCGGCCCCGGCGCCGCCGACGCCGTCCGCCGCACCCACGCCTTCCCGCACACCGCCGACATCATGGTCAACTCGGCCTACGACCCCGCCGACGGCGAGGTCCTCGCCTTCGAGGAGCAGATCGGCTCCCACGGCGGCCTCGGCGGCGCCCAGTCCCGCCCGTTCCTGCTCTCCCCGGTGGACCTCTCGCCGCCGACCGCCGACGGCACGGAGCCGGCCGGCGCCGAGCAGATCCACCACGTCCTGCGCCGCTGGCTGGCCGAACTGAACGGCCCGCAGGTGCCGCTGACGCCCGCCGCGGAGGAGGAACGCGCCGCCTGAGGACGCCCGGTGGGCGTCCGGCCGCCGGGTCATCACCTGCCGTTCACCCCCCGTGGGCCGGTCTTCGGAGTGGGACGAGGCGGGATGTGATCGGATAGGGGGGCACCGGGAACCCCGGAGACCGCGACCCTCGTGAAAGGAAGCATCGTGGCAACCACGCGCACCGCCCACACCGTCTGGGAAGGCAACCTGCTCGAAGGCAACGGAGTCGTCACCTTCGACTCCTCCGGCATCGGCCAGCAGCCGGTGTCGTGGCCCTCGCGCGCCGAGCAGGCCAACGGCAAGACCAGCCCCGAGGAGCTGATCGCCGCCGCCCACTCCAGCTGCTTCTCCATGGCCCTCTCGCACGGCCTGGCCGGCGCCGGCACCCCGCCCACCCGGCTGGAGACCAAGGCCGACGTGACGTTCCAGCCGGGCGAGGGCATCACCGGCATCCACCTCACCGTGCGCGGCGAGGTGCCCGGCCTGGACGCGGACGGCTTCGCCTCGGCCGCCGAGGACGCCAAGAAGAACTGCCCGGTCAGCCAGGCCCTGAGCGGTACGACCATCACCCTGACGGCCGAGCTGGCCTGACGCTCGTCCGCACCCGCGGGCCGCGCCCTCGCACCGGGCGCGGCCCGCGGCGTGTCCGGGCCGCTCAGCCGCCCAGGCGCTCCCAGCCCCGCCGCTCCGGCCGCGGGCCGAGCTGCCGGGGGTCCCGGGTCCGGTAGACGACGTACGGCCGGAACAGGTACCGCACCGGCGCACTGAACATGTGCACCAGCCGGCTGTACGGCACGAACGCGATCAGGACCATGCCGACCACCGCGTGTACCTGGTACAGCACCGGCACGCCCGTCATCCGCTCCGTCTCCGGCCGGAGCGTGAACAGGCTGCGCGCCCAGGGCGCGATGGTGTGCCGGTAGTCGTATCCGTCGCCACCGGTGTGCATCAGCTTGGCGACCATGCCCAGCACGATCGCGCCGACCAGCAGCACGTACATCGCCTTGTCGTTGGCCGTGGTGGCCCGGAAGACGGGGGCGCGGGTGCGGCGGCGGTAGACGAGCAGCCCGATCCCGGCGACCGCCAGCGCCCCGGCCGCCGTCCCGCCGTACAGCGACAGCAGGTGGTAGGTGTGCTCGCCCACACCGAACGCCTCCGTCCAGGACACCGGCACGAACAGCCCCACCAGGTGTCCGGCCAGCACGAACAGGATGCCGTAGTGGAAGACCGGGGAGGCGGTGTTCAGCAGCCGTGACTCGTACATCTGCGAGGAGCGGGTGGTCCAGCCGTACTTGTCGTAGCGGTAGCGCCAGAGAAGGCCGGCCACCAGCAGGGCGAAGGCGGTGTAGGGCAGGGCGCCCCAGAGGAGGACGGTCATCGGCGTACCCCCGGTCGACAGGCGGGCAGGGCGGCGCACACCGCGTCCAGGACGCCCGCGTACGGTGTGCCGCAGGCGGTCAGCCGGGTGCGCAACTGCTCCAGCCCGGCGCGGTGTTCGGTCAGCAGGCCGG
Organism: Streptomyces sp. SCL15-4; assembly: GCF_033366695.1. NCBI lineage: Bacteria > Bacillati > Actinomycetota > Actinomycetes > Kitasatosporales > Streptomycetaceae > Streptomyces > Streptomyces sp. SCL15-4. The sequence continues at coordinate 1,780,333 of NZ_JAOBTQ010000001.1, read as the reverse complement.
TGTCGCCGGTCCGCGCGGTGAACTCCAGCACCGCCGGCAGGAAGTCCGGCAGTTCCTCGCCGCTGAACTCCAGGCCGTGCCGGCGGTAGACGTCCTTGAAGCGCACCAGGGACATCCCGCGCCGCCGGGTGTCGCCGTCCTGCCACCAGCTCAGGTACAGGCTGTGCCGGTTCTTGAGGTCGAAGACCTGCACGTAGTGGGCGGCCAGGTCCAGCAGCGGGGTGAGGGCCGCGTGGTCGGCGAACTCCCGTAGCTGCGGAGCGGCTTCGCGCAGCAGCGGCAGCCGGGCGATCAGGTCGTCGTCCGGGTAGGTCAGGCAGAGGGCCGCCGCCTGGTAGAGCACCGTGTCCGAGGGCATCAGGCGTCCTCCGCGTCGTCCGAGGTCTGCCGCCCGCGCAGCAGGTGGAAGTTCTCCACGGACACCAGCGGAAGCCGCCGGCGGCCGGAGTCCCGGCCGAACGGACCGTCGCCGCCCATGCCGGGCCCGCCCGCGACGTCGAGACTGCACTCCTCGGGCACCGCCGACTCCTCCAGCCGGCGGGCGTCCCCGAGGGCGGCGGTCGGGATGACGTACCGCTCCTCGTACTTGGCGATCGCCAGCAGCCGGTACAGGGCCTCGACGTCGGCCGGGCGCAGTCCGGCCGACGCGGCGATCGCCGGGTCGGGGACCTCGCCGAGGTTGACGGCCCGCATGTGGGAGCGCATCGCGGCGAGCTTCTCCAGCGACGACCGCACCGGTCCGGTGTCGCCCGCCGTGAACATCTCCGCCAGGTACTCCAGCGGAATGCGCAGGGTGTCGATGGCGCCGAACAGATTGCCCGCGTCCTCCCCGTCGTGCCCGGTCTCGGCCAGCGCGTCCACCACCGGTGACAGCGGCGGGATGTACCAGACCATCGGCATCGTCCGGTACTCGGGATGCAGCGGCAGCGCCACCCGGTACCGGCTGATCAGCGCGTGCACGGGAGAGCGCCGGGCGGCCTCGGTCCAGTCGCGCGGGATGCCCGCGTCCTCGCAGGCGCGCAGCACCCCGGGGTCGTCCGGGTCGAGGAACACTCCCAACTGGGCCTCGTACAAGTCCTTCTCGTCCGGTGCCGAGGCCGCGGCGGTCACCTTGTCGGCGTCGTAGAGCAGCACGCCGAGATAGCGCAGCCGGCCCACACAGGTCTCCGAGCACACCGTCGGCAGGCCGACCTCGATCCGCGGGTAGCACAGGGTGCACTTCTCGGCCTTGCCGGTGGCGTGGTTGAAGTACACCTTCTTGTACGGGCATCCGGTCACGCACATCCGCCAGCCCCGGCAGTGGTCCTGGTCGACCAGCACGATGCCGTCCTCGGCCCGCTTGTACATCGCCCCGGACGGGCAGGAGGCCACGCACGACGGGTTCAGGCAGTGCTCGCAGATCCGCGGCAGATAGAACATGAACGCCTGCTCGTAGGCGAACCGCACCTTGTCGGAAGCCTGCCGGCGCAGGCGTTCCACCATCGGGTCCAGGTCGCCGTAGGCGGGAGCGCCGCCGAGGTTGTCGTCCCAGTTCGACGACCACTCGATCTTCATCGGCTCACCGGTGATCGACGACACCGGCCGGGCCACCGGGTAGTCGTCGCCGAGCGGGGCGTCGGTGAGGTTGCGGTACTCGTACGTCCAGGGTTCGTAGTAGTCCTTGACCTCGGGCAGCCGGGGGTTGGAGAAGATCCCGGCGAGCTTCTTGAACCGGCCGCCGTCCTTGAGCCGGAGCGCGCCGCGCCGGTTCAGCTCCCAGCCGCCGCGCCACTTCTCCTGGTCCTCGTAGCGGCGCGGATAGCCCTGTCCTGGCCGGGTCTCCACGTTGTTGAACCAGACGTACTCCATGCCGCGCCGGTTGGTCCACGCCTGCTTGCAGGTCACCGAACAGGTGTGGCAGCCGATGCACTTGTCGAGGTTCATCACCATCGCGATCTGGGCCATCGGGCGCATCAGTACTCGACCTCCTGGCCGCGGCGCCGGATCACGGTCACCTCGTCGCGCTGGTTGCCCGTCGGGCCCAGGTAGTTGAACGCCCAGGACAGCTGGGCGTATCCGCCGATCAGGTGGGACGGCTTGAGCAGCAGCCGGGTCAGGGAGTTGTGGATGCCGCCGCGCATCCCGGTGGTCTCCGTCCTCGGCACGCTCACCGTGCGCTCCTGCGCGTGGTGCATGTAGACGGTGCCGGGCGGCATCCGGTGGGAGACGATCGCCCGGGCCACCACCACGCCGTTGCGGTTGACCGCCTCCACCCAGTCGTTGTCCCGCACTCCGATCGCGTCGGCGTCCTGCGGCGACATCCAGATGGTCTGCCCGCCCCGGGAGAGGGCCAGCATGAACAGGTTGTCCTGGTACTCGGAGTGGATCGACCACTTGTTGTGCGGAGTGAGGTAACGCACCGTCACCTCCCGCTGGCCGTCCGGGCCGAGGCGCGGCTCGCCGAACAGCCGGTGCATGTCCAGCGGCGGCCGGTACACCGGCAGCGCCTCGCCGAGTTCGTGCATCCAGTCGTGGTCGAGGAAGAAGTGCTGACGGCCGGTGAGGGTGTGCCAGGGCTTGCCGTGCTCGGTGTTGAGCGTGAAGGCCGTGTAGCGCCGGCCGCCGGACTCGCTGCCCGACCACTCCGGCGAGGTGATCACCGGCACGGGTGCCGCCTGGGTGTCGGCGTACGTGACCCGCTTGCCCTCGTGCTCGGCGGCGAGGTGGGCCATCCGCTGCCCGGTGCGCCGCTCCAGCGTGCGGAAACCCTCCGTGGCCAGGCGGCCGTTGGTGGTGCCGGACAGGGCGAGGATGGTGTTCGCCGCCTTCACGGCCGTATCGAGCGAGGGCCGCCCGTGATAGCCGGTGCCGTTCGTCTCCCTGAGCCGCGCCACCTCCTCGTCCGGCCGCAGGACGATGCCCTTGACGGGCAGGCCGAGCTTCTCCGCCAGCGGGCCGAGCGCGGCGAACTTGGCGCCGACGGCGGTGTAGTCGCGCTCCACGACGGTCAGGTTCGGCAGGGTCCTGCCGGGCACGGGCTCGCACGCGCCGTCCTTCCAGTCCCGCACCACCCCGCCCGGCTGGGCGATCTCGCCCGGGGTGTCGTGCTGGAGCGGACTCGCCACCAGGTCCTTGCGGACGCCGAGGTGGTCCACCGCCAGCTCGCTCAGCTTCTCCGCGAGCGCCTTGAAGGTGTCGAAGTCGGTGCGGGCCTGCCAGGGCGGGTCCACGGCCGGGGTGAAGGAGTGCACGAAGGGGTGCATGTCGGTGGAGGACAGATCGTGCTTCTCGTACCAGGTCGCCGCCGGCAGCACCACGTCCGACAGCAGCGTGGAGGAGGTGTGCCGGAAGTCCAGCGACAGCAGCAGGTCGAGCTTGCCCTCCGGCGCCCGCTCCCGCCAGGTCACGTCCCTCGGGCGCTCGCCGGGCGCGGCCTCCTCGGCCCGCAGCGAGGAGTGGGTGCCCAGCAGATGCCGGGTGAAGTACTCGGCGCCCTTGGCCGACGAGCCCAGCAGATTGGCCCGCCACAGGGTCAGCACCCGCGGCCAGTTCTCCGGGGCGTCCGGGTCCTCGCAGGCGAACCTCAGGGTGCCCGCGCGCAGCCCGGCCACCGCCTTCGCCACCGGATCGCCGCTCACCGCGCCCAGGTCGAGCGGGTTGCGGTCGAAGGTGGGGTACGACGGCATCCAGCCGGCGCGGGCGGACAGCGCCAGGCAGTCCGCGGCGGTCATCCCGGCGAAGCGGCCCTCACCGAGCGGCGAGGCCAGCACGTCGGCGCCGAAGCGGTCGTAGCGCCACTGGTCGGTGTGCAGGTACCAGTACCCGGTGCCGATCGCCTGCCGGGGCGGGCGGGACCAGTCGGAGGCGGCGGCCAGCGTCGCCCAGCCGGTCACCGGACGGCACTTCTCCTGGCCCACGTAGTGCGCCCAGCCGCCGCCGTTGCGGCCCTGGCAGCCGGTGAGCTGGAGCAGCGCCAGGAAGGCGCGGTAGATCGTCTCCGAGTGGAACCAGTGGTTGGTGCCCGCGCCCATGATGATCATGCAGCGGCCCCGGGAGCGCTCGGCGGTCCGCGCGAACTCCCGGGCGATGCGCACGCACTGGGCGGCCGGGACGGAGGTGTGCGTCTCCTGCCAGGCGGGCGTGGCCGGCGCGCGGCCGTCGTCGTAGGAGGCGGGCCAGTCGCCGGGCATCCCGGGCCGGCCGACCCCGTACTGGGCCAGCAGCAGGTCGTAGACGGTCGTCACCAGCGGGCCGTCCGCGCCGCCCAGCCGGGTGGCGGGCACGCTGCGCCGCAGCACCTCACCGCGTCCCTGTCCGTGCGTCCCGCCGTCGGTGTCGAACCGGGGCAGCAGCACTTCCACCGGCACCGCGACCTCGCTGCCGTACAGACTCAACCGGGGCCGGATGTCACCGAGGTCCAGGTTCCACCGGCCCTCGCCGGAGTCGGTCCAGCGAAAGCCCAGGGAGCCGCCCGGGACCACCGCGCGGCCGGTCGTCTCGTCCAGGACGACCGTCTTCCACTCGGCGCCTTCCCCGGTCCGGCCGATGCCGTCGGCGCGCAGGAACTTCGCCGGCACCCACGCCCCGTCCCGCTCGGCGAGCGTCACCAGGAACGGCAGGTCGGTGAACTTCCGTACGTAGTCGGTGAAGAACGGCGTCTGCCGGTCGACGAAGAACTCCTTGAGGATCACATGGCCCATCGCCAGGGCCAGCGCGCCGTCCGTGCCCGGGTGCGGGTGCAGCCACGCGTCGGCGAACTTGGCGCTGTCCGCGTAGTCCGGCGCGACCACCACGACCTTCTGGCCGCGGTAGCGGGCCTCCGCCATCCAGTGCGCGTCCGGGGTGCGGGTCACCGGGACGTTGGAGCCCCACATGATCAGATAGGCGGCGTCCCACCAGTCGCCGGATTCCGGTACGTCCGTCTGGTCGCCGAAGACCTGCGGGGAGGCCACCGGGAGGTCGGCGTACCAGTCGTAGAACGACAGCATGGCCGCGCCGATCAGCGAGTGGTAGCGGGCGCCGGCCGCGTGCGACACCATCGACATCGCCGGGATCGGGGAGAACCCGGCGATCCGGTCGGGGCCGTGGGTCTTGATGGTGTGCACCTGCGCGGCGGCGACCAGTTCCACCGCCTCCTCCCAGCGCGCCCGCACCAGTCCGCCCTTGCCGCGCGCCCGCTGGTAACGGCGGCGCCGCTCGGGGTCGCTCTGGATGTCCGCCCAGGCCAGCACCGGATCCCCGAGGCGCTGCTTCGCCTCCCGGTACATCTGGAGCAGGACGCCCCGGACGTAGGGGTAGCGCACCCGGGTGGGGGAGTAGGTGTACCAGGAGAACGCGGCGCCGCGGGGGCAGCCGCGCGGCTCGTACTCGGGCCGGTCCGGGCCCACCGACGGATAGTCCGTCTCCTGGGTCTCCCAGGTGATGATCCCGTCCTTGACATACACCTTCCAGCGGCAGGAGCCGGTGCAGTTCACCCCGTGGGTGGAGCGCACCACCTTGTCGTGGCTCCACCGGTCCCGGTAGAAGGCGTCCCCCTGCCGGCCGCCGGTCAGTGTGACGCCGTGCAGGTCGGGCGTGGGCGTGCCGGGCCGGAAGAAGCGGCCGGCGGCCAGCAGGGCCGCGCCGGGCTCCCTGGGCGGTCTCCGCGTGTCGGTCACGTGCGCTCCTCGGTTCACCCCGTACTCAGAACCTAGGGGCTGCCCCGGGAGGCCACCTGTCCGCAGACCCGTACGGGTCACGCCGGACGGCGGGCCGGGTCACAGGCGCTCGCGGTACTCCCGCAGCAGCTTCAGGGTGCGTTGGGCGGACGCGGCCCGGGCCGTCATGTGGTCCAGCACCTCCAGGTGCGCGGCCACCTCCCGGCGCGCGTCCAGGTACAGCGCGCCGGTCAGGTACTCGGTGAACACCATGTCCGGCAGCTCCGGCTCGGCGAACCGGAACAGCGTGAACGGCGCGTACGTCCCCGGGTGCGGGCCGGCCGCGAACTCGGCGACCTGGAGCGTCACCCGGTCCCGTTCGGCGTACTCCAGCAGCCGGTCGAGCTGGTCGCGCTGCACCTTCGGGTGCGTGCTCACCGGGCGCCGGAGCACCGTCTCGTCCATGATCACCCACAGGTGGGGCGGATCGGCGCGGTCCAGCAGCCGCTGCCGTTCCATGCGCAGCGACACATGCCGGTCGACCGTCTGGGGGGAGGTGTGCCCGATGGTGCCGGCCTCCATCACCGCTCGCGCGTAGTCCTCGGTCTGGAGCAGGCCGGGCACGAAGTGCGGCTCGTAGGAGCGGATGATCCGGGCCGCGCCCTCCAGGCTGACGTACAGGCTGAACCAGTCCGGCAGCACGTCGTGGAACCGCTGCCACCAGCCCGGCTGGTTCGCCTCCTCGGCCAGCCGGACGAACGCCTCGGCCTCCTCGTCCGGCACCCCGTAGGTGGTCAGCAGCACCTGTACGTAGGGGATCTTCAGCGAGACCTCGGCCGTCTCCATCCGCCGTACGGTCGCCGACGTGACCCGGAGGACCCGGGCGGCCTCGTCACGGCTGAGCCCCGCGGTCTCCCGCAGCTCCTGCAGCCGTTTGCCGAGCACCACCTGCCCCACGGTGGGCGCGGCCCGCCGCTCACTCACAGCCACGCCCTCCCCTACGTGCCGATGAACGCGGGCAGCAGTCTGCCATGCGATCGCGCTTTCGCACATATGGCCGACGCGGGTGGAGGGAGCCGGAGTCCGGTCAGTCGGCGAGGGCGCGCAGGTGGGCGGCGGTCGCGCGGTCCGCCGGGAGGAAGGTTTCAATGGCCAGTTCGGCGACCGTGATGTCCATCGGTGTGTTGAACGTGGAGATCGAGGACACGAACGACAGGACCCGCCCGGCGTGCTCCACCCGCAGCGGCAGCGCGAAGTACGGTACCGGCTCGGCCGGTTCGGCGCCGGGCTCCTCCGGCGGCACCGGGTACGCCGCCACCTCCTCGTACAGCGCGCGCAAGCGGTCGGAGCGGTGCAGGGCGATCTCCCGCTCCATCTGGGCCAGCAGGTGCCCGCGCCACTCCCGCAGGTTCCGGATGCGCGGCGCCAGCCCCTCCGGGTGCAGCGTCAGCCGCATCGCGTTCGGCGCCGGGCTCATCAGCTTCTCCGGCACCCCCTCCAGCAGTACGGCGATGCCCCGGTTCGCGGCGACGACCGTGTAACCGGCGTCGACCACCAGCGCCGGATAGGGCTCGTAGCCCCGGATGAGCCGCTCCAGCCCGTCCCGCAGCGCGTCCAGCGCCGGATCGTCCAACGGGGTCTCCGGATAGCGCGGCGCGTAACCGGCCGCCAGCAGCAGCGCGTTGCGCTCGCGCACCGGCACCTGGAGCCGCTCGGCCAGCCGCAGCACCATCTCCTCGCTCGGCCGGGACCGTCCGGTCTCGATGAAGCTGATGTGCCGCGCCGAGGAGTCGGCGCGCAGCGCCAGTTCCAGCTGGGAGATCCGCCGCCGCTCGCGCCAGGCGCGCAGCAACGGGCCGGCACCCCGGCCGACGCCGGTGGGGACGGAGGGAGGGGAGGCGGCAACGGTCATACGAGCGACCCTAGTCGAGCCGGACACGCGTCGCCCGGCCGCCCGCGGCGCCCGCGTGGCAGGCTGGGTCCGTACCCCCGGACACGGAAGGGAGCGAACGGTCATGGCCGTGGAACCGCTGTCGCAGCAGGAGATCGAGGACCGCCTGGCCGCGTTGCGGGGCTGGTCGGTGCTCGACGGGCGGCTCGGCCGCTCCTACCGGCTCGCCTCGCACTTCGCGGCCACGGCGCTGGTGGTGCACATCGCCGGCATCCAGGACGAGCTGGACCACCACGCCGACCTGACCCTCGGCTACGACACGGTGTCCCTGCGCGTGCACACCCACAGCGCGGGCGGCGCGCTCACCGCCAAGGACTTCGAACTCGCCCGCAGGGTGGAGGACATCGCCCCAGGCCACGGAGCACACTGAACGATGTGCTCGACTACGAGAAGGAAGCCGCCGACTACGACGCCTCCCGCGGCGGCGAGGCCCGCGCCGAGGCCGCCGCGCACACCGTCCTCGGCCTGATACCGCCCGGACCCGGACGCCTCCTCGACATCGCCTGCGGCACCGGCAGCGTCACCCGGCGGCTCGCCGTCGCGCGCCCCGGGCTGCGGGTGACCGGCGCCGACCTCACTCCCGCCATGGCCCGCCGGGCGGCGGCGCGGCTGCCCGGCGCGATCGTCCGGGCCGACAGCCGCCGACTGCCCTTTCCCGACGGCACGTTCGACGCCGTCACCACCATCTGGCTGCTGCACCTGCTGTACGACCCACGGGACCTGCGCGCGGTCGTCGCCGAGTGCGCCCGGGTGCTGCGGCCCGGCGGGGTGTACGTCACCACCGTCGACAAGGCCGCCGCGCACGACGTCGGCAGCGACATCGACGCCGTCCTCGCCGACCGCCCGCGCCGGCCCGCGCCCGACGCCCCCGGCACCGTCACCGCCGAGGCCGCCCGGCACGGGCTGCGGCCCGCCGGGCACGGCTCCTTCCGCAGCCCCGGACAGGGCCGCAGCCCCCGTGGCACCATCGCCGACCTGCGCCGGGGCTGGTTCACCCTGCTGCCGCCCGGCGAGCCGCGCACCGAGGAGTTCGCCGCGCACCTGGCCGGACTTCCCGACCAGGACCGCCCGCGCGCCGACCCGGTCTTCGGCGTGCGCGCGTTCCGGAAAGCAGCACCGGCCTCGGCCTGAGGTCGCGACTTCGGGCCAGGGACACGATTCCATCACAGGGTTTTCACATTCCGCTTGGAGCGGGGATGATGCGAAGATCACACAGCACGTCCCTGGGGGGCCCATGAGCACCGACTTCACACCACCGCCCATGCCGGGCTACGGACCGCCGGTCCCTCCGCCGCCCGTACCGCCGAGGAAATCCCGCACCGCGCTCATCGCCGTGGCGGCGGCCGTCGTCGCCGCCGCGGTCTCGGCCCTGATCACGGCGGGCGTCGACGGAGACGCCGAGGCGAAGCCGGCGCCCACCGCCACCGTCACCAAGACCGCCGCCGCGGACGACGGCGCGGAGGGGACCGGCGAGGACGCGACGGCGGCCGACGACGACGCGGAGAACGCGGACGCCGCGGACGAAGCGGACAGCGGCGACGCCGCTGACGAGGACGGGGTCTACGCCCTGGACGACACCGCCGTCTACGAACCGGACACCGAGGTCGCCCTCTTCGGGCTCAAGCGGTCCGTCACCGGCGAGTACGCCGAGCCGGAGAACACGCCGTACCTCAAGTTCACCGTCAAGGTGAAGAACGGCGGTAAGAAGGCCCTCGACGTCACCCAGCTCACCGTCAACTGCTCCTACGGACAGGACGGCAAGAGCAGCGACTCGGTGTTCGACTCCGACGCGGGCCTGGACGGCGGCCCGGAGACCAAGCTGCTCCCCGGCCGCTCCCTGAACGTGCCCTGGGGCTGCGAACTGCCCAAGTCGGAGAAGCTCGTCCAGATCGAGGTCAGTCCCGACTTCGACTCGGACGCGTCGATCTTCACCGGGACCGTCGGGTAGCGGGCCGCGGCGGGGATGCCGCTCGTGGACGGCACCCCCGCCGGGCCGATGGTCAGGCGGCCGCGCAGCTCTGGCCGCCCAGCTTGAACGAGGCCGGTACGGTGTTCGTACCCGCCCGGCTGCCCGTGAAGCCGAAGGCCACCGACGAGCCCGCCGCCACGGTGCCGTTCCAGCTCACGTTCTTCACCGTGACCGCGGTGCCGGACTGGCTGTAGCCGGCGTTCCACATCTGCGTGACCTTCTGGCCGTCGGCGAAGGACCAGCCGAGGGACCAGCCGTTCCAGGCCGCCGAGCCGGTGTTGGTGAGCCGCACGTCGGCCTGGAAGCCGTCGGCCCACTGATTGGTGATCTTGTAGCTGACGGTGCAGGCACCCGTGGGCACCGGCGTCGGGTCCGTGCCGCCGCCTCCGTCTCCGCCGCCTCCGCCGCTCGTGTCGGAGGTGTCGCCGTAGATGACGCCCCGGCCGTTCGTCGACACGTACACCCGGCCGTACACCCGAGGATCACCCGTGATGGCCGCGCCGGTCCAGCCCCACTGGTGGGCGTCGTCGTTGATCCGGGTCCAGGACGCGCCCTTGTCCGTGGACCGGAAGATGCCGCGCACCCCGCCGATCTTCGCGCTGGTGTACAGCGTCTGGTACGAGGCGTCCGGCGCGGCCTTGCCGAAGCCGATGGTGTCGGCCTGCTGCACGTTCGCCGACTTGGTGAAGCTCCCGCCGCCGTCGGTGGAGTGCCACAGCCCGTAGGCGCCGTCCGCCGCTCCGCCGGCCAGCCATACGTCGCCCCTGGTGCCGGGCAGCGCCTTGAAGCGCACGCTGTCCCCGCTCGGCAGGCCCGTGGCGGCCGAGGCGGTGAAGGTCGCCCCGCCGTCCGTGCTGACGTAGAACTTCCCGGACTTGAAGCCGTAGAAGGTCTTCGCGTCGACGCGGTCGGACTCGACGATCGCGCCCGCCGGGATGCCGGCCGACTCCGCCCAGGAGGTGCCGAAGCCCGTGGTGTGGCGCACGCCGGTGCCGGCCGGACTCCACACGAACCGGCTGCCGTCCGCCGCCGCCGCGACCGTCCCGCCGCCCGAGACCCCCGAAGGGTCCGTGCCGGCGAACCAGTTGGCGCCGTTGTCCGTGGAGAACGCGATGTGCGGGCCGGAGTCCAGGTCGCCGACGCGGACCACCGTGTCCGGGTTCGCCTCGGCGAAGTCCAGGCCGGTGGTCGTGGTGAAGGTGGGCGAGGTGTACATCATGGACGGCACCGCGGTCAGGTCCGTGTGCCGGAAGCCGCCGATGTCACCGAGGGCGCTGAAGAGCCGGGCGCCGCCGGAGGGCGGGGCGGCGAGGTCGTTCACCGCCGTCTCCTCCAGGCCCCGCACCATCGGCTTCACACTGAACTGTCCGCCGCTGTCCCACTTCGTGAGGTCCTCGGTGCCGTAGACCGTGGCGCCCGTGCCGAACATCATGCGGGCGGAGTCGAACGGGTCGATCTCCAGCGCCTCCGTCATCCAGCCGAGCTTCGGGCTCTGTTCGGGCGGCGAGGGGTGCGCGCCGAAGGTGAGCCACGGCGATGAGGACACGTCCATGGTGTAGCGGTTGGCGCGGTCGGGGTACGACGTGTAGTCCCAGGCCTTCGTCCAGGTGGCGCCGCTGTCGGTGGACCGGAACAACTGGGTGTCCGGCCACCAGGAGCTGTAGGCGGTGGCCATGAGGGTGGACGGGTGCTGCCGGTCGACCGTCAGTCCGCTGAAGCCGAAGTAGGTGTCCGCCTCCGCGACCGGGCTGATGTCGGTCCAGGTGCCGGTGGCCGTCGCGTACCGCCACAGCCGGCCCTTGCCGCCGTCGTAGGGGCCGCCCGTGTCGCTGTAGGCGAGGTACAGGTACCCGTTCACGGCGTCCAGGACGCCCTTGTGCGCCAGGTATCCGGTCGGCTGGCCCGCGAGCCTCGTCCAGGTGGCGCCCGCGTCCGTCGAGCGGTAGACCGCGTTGTCCTTGTCGGCGACGCCCACGTAGACGATCTTCGTCGCGGTCCCGGACGTGCCGGTCGACTCGTCGAAGGTGACCCAGACGATGCCCTGGTTGTCGCTCGCGTATCCGCTGGTGTCGCTCGGGTCCTGCCGGTAGGTGCCGGGGTTGGGGAAGCTCGTCACCTGCGACCAGGTCACCCCGGAGTCCGTCGACCGCCACAGGCCCTTGCCGCTCGGCGCGCCCAGGTACAGCACGCTGTTCTTGTTCGGGTCGACCGCCAGCCGCTCGCCCATGCCGCGGCCGGGCATGTTGCCGCCGAGCTTGAACGGCAGGTCGGTCTTCTGCCAGCTCGCGCCCCGGTCGGCGGAGCGCAGCACCGCTCCGTCGGTGGGGTCCCAGCTGTTGGTGTACGTCCCGACGGCCGCGTAGACCTTGTCCGGCTGGACCGGGTCGGAGGCGAGGCTCACCACGCCGGTGTGGCCCCACTCGTTCCAGCCGACCGAGTCCAGCAGCGGGGTCCAGGTCTTGGTCGACTGCTGCCAGCGGTAGGCGCCGCCGATGTCGGTGCGGGCGTAGGCCAGGTTCTTCTCGGTGCGGTTGAAGACGATCCCGGGGACGAAGCCCCCGCCGTCGACCCGGGCGTTCTTCCAGGTGTAGGTGTCGGCGGCCAGTGGCGGGGCGGACGTGGCCGCGGCCAGTGCGGGCGGGGTGCCGGCGAGCAGTCCGGCGGCCAGCGAGAACGCGGCCACGAGGATGCGGGTTCTGCGCACGGTGGGGCTGCCTTTCCTGACGGAGACGCGAAAAGGTCACGGAGGTGGTGGTGCGGACGGGCCGGGCGGCCCCCCTGTGCGGTCGGGGGCCGCCCGGCCCGGGTGGCCCCGCCGCCCTGTGGCGGGGCCGGGTACACGGAGCGCCGGCGGGGACTATTCGAGCAGCTCCGCGTACGAGCCCATGGCCGTGGCGATGTCCGCCTGGGCCCAGAAGCGGTGGTACGTGAACACGGGCGCTGCGCCGCCCTTGAGGTAGGCCTCGATCTTCGACCAGTTCGGGTCGCTCTTGTAGAAGGACCGGAGCGAGGAGAACGTGGACGAGGAGTTGATCGCGTCGCCGTTCGGCATGGTGCCGGTCCAGCCGCTCGGCACGTACACGCTGTCGTTGAACCGGCTGTAGTCGGTCCGGGTCTCCGGCACGGCGACACCGAGGCTGTCCTGGTAGTTGTTCCACATGCCGTCCAGCAGCGCCTTCGCCGTGGACTTGGCCGTCGCGTCACCGGACTTGGCGGCGTAGTACGTCAGCGTCTTGGCGTAGGAGGCGGCCACTCCGACGTCGTCGGTGTAGTCGGCGACCGTGACGTGCAGCCCGTTGTTGGAGCCGGGGCTGGAGGCGTTCCAGGTGTCGGGCTGGCCCGACCACTGGAGGGTGGAGGGGATGCGGTAGGTGCCGTCCGGGTTGATCGTGGTCTTGGACAGCGCCCACTTCACCCACTTGTCGAGGATCGCCTTGGCCTGGGCGTTCCCGGTCTGCTGGTAGTACTCGGCGACCCGTTCCATCGACCACGCCTGGAAGCCGAACCACTGGTTGGACGGCGGGTCGTGGTAGACGGGAGCCGGGTCGTAGGCCATGCCGTAGAAGGTGGAGGTGCCGGTGGGCGGGCTGGCGTAGCGGCCGGCCCAGCTGTTGGTCGCGCCGCCCGCGATGCCGCCCTCGGACGACTGGAGCCACTGGTAGAACTCCAGCTGCCGCTGGAGCGACTTGCTCCAGTCGGTGGCGCCGGTGGCCGACTTGGGCTTCAGGTCGGCGACGGAGCTGAGCGCGTAGGCGGCCAGGGGGTTCTGGTAGCCGCCGTGGACATGGCTGGAGCCGATCCGCCAGGCCCAGCCGGCGGAGGTGTCCGTGGCGCCGCCCCAGGCGTAGTACCAGGACAGCAGGTAGTGCGAGGCGTCCTTGCCGGTACCGGCCGGGCAGGACGGGCTCGTGCAGTTGCCGATCTTCTTGAAGTACTTGTCGTACATCGCGTACCGCAGGTAGTCGCCCATCTTGGCGGCCTTGGCGACCGTCGCGGACACGTCCCCGCTCTTGCCCTGCTGCTTGGCCCACAGGTTCGCCCAGTAGGCGGCCTGCACGGCGCGGGAGTCCGCGTCGGGGGCGTTGGTGTACTTCCACTGCTTGGCGTAGGAGCTGTCGCCGGTGAACAGGTCCAGGTAGCCGTTCTTGCCGCCGTACTTGAAGGCGTCGCAGGTCGGCTGCGGGACCGTCTCCCAGACGGACTCCTGCGAGCCGCGCTGGAAGGTGTTGATGAACGACGGTCCGGTGGCGGTCGGGCCGGCCTCGCACTTGCCGGGCTCGTTGCCGTAGCCGTAGACGTTGTCCACGTCCTGGATCCAGTGCATGCCGTAGACGTCGTCCGTGCCGTACGCGCTCTTCAGCTCACCGGCGATCGGGTCCGAGCCCACCGACACCGAGGTGTCCAGCTTGGCCGGGTACTCGTTCGGGGTGTCGTACTCGGGCGCGTAGGTGGCCGGCTTGGAGGCGTTGTAGAAGGAGTTCGTCGGCTGGTCGGCGTGCGTGGGGATCATGTACTTCTCCATGATCTCCCAGGCGCCGTTGAACTTCGACCAGTCGCCGGTGACCTTGCCGTACATCGCCTGGAGCCACAGCAGGTAGCTGTACGCCTCGGAGGTGGTCTCGTGACCCTGGTCCGGGGCCTCGACGATCAGCGTCTCCACCGAGTGGTACGGGATGCCCTCGGGGGAGAAGTAGCCGTTCGCCGGGTTGGTGATCTTCCCGTACAGGTCGAGGAAGCGGGCGTCGTACGCCTTCGCCGCGGGCAGCTCGGTGACCGTGACCGTCGCCTTGGCGTGGCCGGTGGCCGACGCGGTGAAGGTCGCGCTGCCGGTGCCGGAGGAGTCGGCCGTGATGGTCACGGTCTGCGCGGTGTTCCAGTTCGACGGGGTGAAGGTCAGCGACGAACCGCCGGTCACGGACAGGCCGGTGTTGCCGTCCGTGCGAGCCGTGCTCACCGTCACGTTCGCGCTCGGCTGCGTGGACAGCTTCACCGAGAACGTGCCCGACTTGCCTTGCTGCACGCCCAGTTGGGACGGCGAGGCGACCACGGCGGGGCCGGAGGCCACCGTGATGCCCACCGGCGTGGAGGTGCCGGACGCGCCCAGGCTGTCGTACGCCTTCGCCACCAGGGAATGACTGCCCACGGCCAGACTGGACGCCGAGAGCGAGTACGGCGCGCTGGTGTCCGTGCCCAGCAGCGTGGTGTCGTCGTAGAACTCCACCTTGCTGATGGTCGCGTTGTCGGCCGCCGCCGCGGTCGCCGCGAGCGGTACGGCGTCCCCCTGGCCGTAGACCGCGCCCGCGCTCGGGCTGGTCAGCACGGTCACCGGGGGCTGGTGGGCGCCGGCACAGGTGGTGCCGTTGACGGCGAAGGACGTGGGAGCGGTGTTGGCGCCGCTGTAGGTGAACTGCGCGCCGGTGGAGACGGCGGCGCCCGCGGCGATGGCGCCGTTGTACGAGGCGTTCTTCACGGTGACCGACTGGCCGGACTGGGACCAGGTCCCGTTCCAGCCGCTGGTCAGCTTCTGGTTGCCCGCGTAGGCGTACGTCAGCGTCCATCCGTTGACGGCGTCCGTACCGCGGTTGGTGATCGTGAGGTCGGCGGTGAAACCCGAGCCCCAGTCGTTGGTCTTGTAGTCGACGCTGCACTGCACGGCGGCCGCGTGGGCGGTCTCCGTGCCGGTGGCGAGCATCGACAGCGGCAGGGCCGCGGCGGCGGCCACCGCCGTCCACAACCGACGCACGGTTCTGCGTCTGCGTCCAGGATCCATGTGCTGGTTCCTCCTTGCGGCTGCGGCTCGGGGAGAAGTCAAGGCTTGAACCAGTGGGAGCGCTCCCATAGTGAAGACGAGGTAACGGACGGTCAAGACCTAGACGATGCGAAAAGATTCGACCGGCCCGATCGCGAAAAAGTAAAGCAACCCCCCTGGGCTTTCCGGCCAGTTGGCGCTACCTTCCTTCGCAACCAGTGGGAGCGATTCCATCAGTCGACGCGTCGTCAGGACGCGCCACACTGCGAGGACTCGCTCATGCGTCACCCCCCGCGTTCAGTACGTGCAACCGTCGCCGGCCAGTGGGCGAAGGACTTCCAGGGTCCGGTGAGGACCCGGTCCGGCCGCGCCACCGGTCCGGCCGCACTCCGGCCGGACGGCGCCGGCCGCCGCCCGCCCGGCTCGCACCGCTCCGGCGGGGCGGCGTGCCGCGACGGCCTCGGCCAGTGGAACACCCGCGAACCCACCGACCCGGCGGGCGGACTCCCCGCCGCCCGCCCCGCCTCCGCCTGCGACGGCACACCCGCCGCGTACGGCGCCGGGCCGCGCGACCACCCCCGCGCCGTCCATCCGTAGTTCCCCGACACGGCACCACACACCCACAGCACACCGAAGGACACCCGCACTCATGAGTCGTACCAGAACATCACTGCTCGCCGCCCTGGCGCTGGTCGCCGGGGCCTCCGGGACGGCGATCGGCATGCAGTCGGCCTCGGCCACTGCCGCCGCCGTCCCCTGCACCGTGGACTACAAGGTGCAGAACCAGTGGAGCACCGGCTTCACCGCCGCGGTGACCGTCACCAACAACGCGCCGGCCAAGTCGAGTTGGTCGCTGAAGTGGTCGTACGCCGGTGACCAGAAGGTCACCAGCGGCTGGAACGCCAAGCTCAGCCAGAGCGGCACCGCGGTCACCGCCGCCAACGAGAGCTACAACGGCGCGCTGGCCACCGGCGGTACGGTCAGCTTCGGGTTCCAGGGCAGCTACAGCGGCACCAACGCGGTGCCCGCCACGTTCACGCTCGACGGGGTCACCTGCAACGTCGACAACGGCGGGGGCGGCGACAACGGTGGCGGCGGGGACAACGGCGGCGGGGGCGACAACGGCGGCGGCGGCACCTCCGGGCGCGTCGACAACCCCTACGCCGGCTCCAAGGTGTACGTGAACCCGGAGTGGTCGAAGCTGGCCGCCGCCGAACCGGGCGGCAGCCGCGTCTCCAACCAGCCCACCTTCGTCTGGCTGGACCGCATCGCGGCCATCAACGGCGTCAACGGCGGCATGGGCCTGCGCGCCCACCTGGACGAGGCCCTGAAGCAGAAGGGCTCCGGCGAACTGGTCGTCCAGCTGGTCATCTACGACCTCCCCGGCCGTGACTGCGCCGCCCTCGCCTCCAACGGCGAACTCGGCCCGACGGACATCGACAAGTACAAGACGCAGTACATCGACGCCATCGCCTCGATCCTGTCCGACGCCAAGTACGCGGGCCTGCGCATCTCCGCCCTCATCGAGCCGGACTCGCTGCCCAACCTGGTCACCAACGCCGGCGGCACCAACACCACCACCGACGCCTGCGTGACCATGAAGTCCAACGGCAACTACGAGAAGGGCGTCAGCTACGCGCTGGACAAGCTGGGCAACCTCTCGAACGTCTACAACTACATCGACGCCGGTCACCACGGCTGGCTCGGCTGGGACACCAACCTCGGCCCGACCGCCCAGGAGTTCTACAAGGTCGCCACGACCAACGGCGCCAGCCTGAGCGACGTGGCCGGCTTCATCGTCAACACGGCCAACTACAGCCCGACCAAGGAGCCCTACTTCAAGGTCTCCGACAGCGTGAACGGCCAGACCGTCCGCCAGTCGAAGTGGGTCGACTGGAACCAGTACGTGGACGAGCAGTCGTACGCGCAGGGCCTGCGGGACAAGCTGGTGGCGTCCGGGTTCAACTCCGGTATCGGCATGCTGATCGACACCTCCCGCAACGGCTGGGGCGGGACCGCCCGGCCCTCCGGCCCCGGCCCGCTGACCTCGGTCGACAACTACGTCAACGGCGGCCGCATCGACCGGCGCATCCACGTCGGCAACTGGTGCAACCAGAGCGGTGCCGGACTCGGCGAACGGCCGACCGCCGCTCCCGCCGCCGGGATAGACGCCTACGTGTGGGCCAAGCCGCCGGGGGAGTCCGACGGAGCCAGCTCCGCCATCAGCAACGACGAGGGCAAGGGCTTCGACCAGATGTGCGACCCCACCTACGGTGGCAACGCGCGCAACGGCAACAACCCCTCGGGCGCGCTGCCCAACTCGCCGCTGGCCGGGCACTGGTTCTCCGCCCAGTTCCAGCAGCTGATGCAGAACGCCTACCCGCCGCTGTCCTGACGCGGTGACTCCGCCGGGGCCCGCCCGACCCCCGGGCCCCGGCGGTCCGTTCCGGCATACGCGTTTGCCGGAACGGCAACGGAAGTGGCCTCCGGCCGGTGCGCCGTCGCACCCTGACGGCAACCGGACGAAAGGCTGACCACCATGGCACACGTACACCACGAGCAGCAGCACCGGCACGACACCGGGCACGGCCACGGTCATGGACACGGGCACGGCACGGACATCGACTGGAACGAACTGGCGCCCCTGCTGGAATCGCAGGCGGAGCTGCTCGCTCCCGTCTACCGGCAGGCCATGGCCTGGCTCGCGCGGGAGGTGGCCGAGCCGGGCCTCGTCGTGGACGCGGGCAGCGGCCCCGGCGTCGTCTCCTGCCTGTTCGCCGAGGCGTTCCCCGGCGCCCGGGTCGTCGCCGTCGACGGCACCGCGCCGCTGCTGGAGCGGGCCCGCGACCGGGCCGCCCGGCAAGGCGTCGCCGACCGCTTCGACACCGTCGCCGGCGACCTGCCCGAGGCGCTCGGCCGGCTGGACCGCCCGGCCGACCTGCTGTGGGCCAGCCGCAGCCTGCACCACCTCGGCGACCAGCGGGCCGCGCTCGCCGCGTTCGCCGGCCACCTGGCCCCCGGCGGCACCCTAGCCCTCCTGGAGGGCGGACTGCCCTCCCGCTTCCTGCCGCGCGACCCCGGCATCGGCCGCCCCGGCCTCCAGGCCCGGCTCGACGCGCTGGAGGAGGAGTGGTTCACCCGGATGCGGGCCGAGCTGCCGGGCTCCGTCGCCGAGACCGAGGACTGGCCCGCCCTGCTGACCGCGGCCGGCCTGGCGCACACCGGCACCCGCACCTTCCTGCTCGACCTGCCCGCCCCGGTCGACGACCGGGCCCGCGCCTATGTCGCCGCGCACCTGTCCCGGCTGCGCGAGGGAGTCGGCGAGGCGCTGGATGCCGACGACCGCGCCACCCTCGACCGGCTCCTCGACCCGTCCGACCCGTCCAGCGTGCACGTGCGGCCGGACGTGTTCGTGCTCGGCGCGTACACCGTGCACACCGCCGTCCGCCGGGGCTGATCCGGCACTTGACCTGAAGTGCTCTCCAAGTGATGGACTCCGGGCGTTCATCGACGCACAGGGGGCCGCACACATGACCACGAACGACTCTCCGGTCGCGCTCATCACCGGCGGCGGCAGCGGGATCGGCGCCGCCGTGGCGCGGCGACTGCTGGCGGCGGGACACCGGGTGACCGTCACCGGGCGCGGCGAGCGCCGGCTGCGGGACTTCGCCGAGAGTCTCGGCCGTCCCGGAGGGCTGCTGACGCTGGCCGGCGACGCCTCGGACTTCGCCGACGTCCGGCACGCGGTCGACCGCACGCTCGAGGCGTACGGCCGGCTGGACACGGTCGTCGCCAACGCCGGCTTCGCCACCCACGACACCGTCGCGGACGGCGACCCGTCCGGCTGGAGGGAGATGGTCCTCACCAATGTGCTCGGTCCGGCCCTGCTCATCCGGGCCTCGGTCGGCGCGCTGAAGGAGACCCGGGGCCGGATCGTCCTCGTGGGCAGCGTCGCCGGGTTCGTGCACGGCCCGGGCAACCTCTACGGCGCCACCAAGTGGGCGGTGACGGGACTCGCCGAGAACACCCGGCGGCAGGTCACGGAGTTCGGTGTAGGGGTCACCCTGGTGGCCCCCGGCCGGGTGGAGACGCCCTTCTGGGACGGCTACGGCAGCCTGCCACCGGGCCACCTGCTGACCGCCGATCAGATCGCCGACTCGGTTCTCTGGGCGATCCGGCAGCCGGCCGGGGTAGACGTCAACACGGTGGTCGTCCGCCCGGTGGGCCAGCCCACCTGACGGACGACGGGCCTCAGTTGGCGGCCAGGAACTGCTTGGCCAGCTGGTCTCCCAGGGAGACCGCGGCGCTGTGGCTCTCTATGGGGGAGACCTTGGAGTTCTTGAACAGGATGTAGGTCACCCCCGAGTCCGCGCCGCCGGTCTCCGGGTCCGGGTCGATGCCGAGCGCCTTGGCGGTGGCGTACGACGCCTCGCCGATGATCTTCGAGGGGCCGGTGTCGCCGACGACGGCGTACTCGACCTTGTTGTTGTAGATGACGGCGACCACACCGCCGCCCTTGATGCCGGCGCCCGAGTAGTCCCAGACGGAGCTGGCGCTGGGCACCACGACGTACGGCAGCGTCTCCGCCTTCAGCGGCTTGCCGTCGGACTGGTGGAAGGCGGTGTCGTCCTGGAACCAGGGGTCGCGGTCCTCGTTGCAGTTGGTGGTGCGCTGGCCGTCGCAGTCGATGTCCATGTCGGCCTTCCAGAACACCGCGCCGTTCTTGCCGCACACGGGGACCGTGGCCGAGGTCTCCTCGTCGGTCCGGTACTTGCCGTTGGAGATCTGCGAACAGGAGGTCACCTTGGCGAGCAGGTCGGCGGCGCTGACCGTGCCCTCCTGCGCGGACCTCGGGGAGGCGGCGGCGGAGGCGTGGGCGGGCAGCAGGCCGGCGGCGAGCAGGGCGGTGCCGGAGGCGGCGGCGAGGGTGAGGGTTCGGAGGCGCACGGTGGGACCCTTCTGTTAGGAAAGTTTCCTTACCGGATGCGTTCCACCGTGCCCCGGCGGCATGCCCTCGTCAACCCCCGGGTCGCGAACGGATGAAACGCGGGCGCATTGCGGTGATCCGGGTAGCTGGAGAGACTGGTGGGGTCGGATACGTCCCAGAGGTTCGACTCGATCCGCGGTCGCCGTTTCCGGAGGCGAGTCCCATGTTCGTACGCGCGGTGTACGCGACCGGTGATCCGGCACTGCTGGACACGGCCGTCCGGACGCTGAACAGCGAGGGGCGGGACCTGCTGGAGGAACGCCCGGGATACCGGGGCGCGGGAATCTTCGTCGACCGCGACGTCGGCAAACTCCTCACGGTGAGCTGGTGGGAGACCGAGCAGGCGCGGCACCACAGCGACGAGGTGATGCGCGAACGGCGCGAGGCGCTGCTGGAGCCCTTCGCCGGCACGGTCTCGGTCGCCCGCTACGAGGCCGCGGTCTCCCACCGGACCGAGCACCCCAGGCCGGGCAGCCGACTGCGCGCCGCCCGGCTGGAGTTCGACCCGCGCGACGCGGACCCGGTCGTCGACGCCTTCCGGGCCACGGTGGTGCCGCGGGCCGAGTCGTTGCCGGGCCTGTGCCGGATCTCCCTGCTGCTCGACCGCGAACACGGCCGGGCCGTGGCCGGCACGGTGTTCCGCGACCGCGCCGCGCTGGCCGCCTCGCGCGCGGCCCTGGCGGCCGTGCGCCACGAGGCGTCGGCCGAGGCGCGCGTCGACGTGGTCGGCCTGGAGGAGTTCGAGGTCGTGTACGCCGACGTGCGCCTCGACTGAGCCGCGCGTCGCGCCGGGCCGGTGGTCAGGCCAGGTCGAAGGCGGCGGGGTCGGGGCCGATGCGCCGGTCCTCGTTGAGCGCGCTGATCGCCGCGAGGTCCTCGTCGTCCAGGCTGAAGTCGAACACCGCGATGTTCTCCTTGATCCGCGACGGCGTCACGGACTTCGGGATCACGATGTTGCCGAGCTGGAGGTGCCAGCGCAGCACGACCTGGGCCGGGGTGCGGTCGTGCTTGCGCGCGATGGCCACGATCGCCGGCACCTCCAGCAGGCCCTTGCCCTGGCCGAGCGGCGACCAGGCCTCGGTGGCGATGCCCTGCTCCGCGTGGACGGCGCGGGACTCGCGCTGCTGGAGGTGCGGGTGCAGCTCGATCTGGTTGACCGCCGGGACGACCGAGGTCTCCTCGGCCAGCCGCCGCAGGTGCTCGGGCAGGAAGTTGGAGACGCCGATGGCACGCACCCGGCCGTCGGAGTACAGCTTCTCGAACGCCTTGTAGGTGTCGACGTACGTGTCCCGGGACGGCAGCGGCCAGTGGATCAGGTACAGGTCGACGTAGTCGAGCCCCAGCTTCGCCAGCGACGTGTCGAAGGCGCGCAGCGTGGCGTCGTAGCCCTGGTCGCTGTTCCAGAGCTTGGTGGTGACGAAGATCTCCTCGCGCGGCAGGCCCGAGCCGGTGATGGCCTTGCCGGTGCCCTCTTCGTTGCCGTAGATCGCGGCGGTGTCGATGCTGCGGTAACCCGCCTCCAGCGCCGTGGCGACGGCTCGCTCGGCCTCGTCGTCCGGCACCTGCCAGACGCCGTATCCCAGCTGGGGCATCTCGACGCCGTTGTTGAGGATGATCGGGGGGACGTTGCTGCTCACGAGCCTCTTGGTCCTTCGCTTGTCGGCATGTGTCTCTCCCATGGTCAACGATCACGGGCCGTTCCGCATTCCTGACCGCGCGATCCACCCCTGCCGAAGGCCCGCCGAGGTGCCCGGGGCGAGGCGTCAGGCGCGGTAGAGAGCCTCCACCTCGTTCTCGTACGCCTTCTCGATCGCCTTGCGCTTGAGCTTCAACGACGGTGTCAGCAGCCCGTGTTCCTCGGTGAACGGCTGGGCCAGGATGCGGAAGGTGCGGATCGACTCCGCCTGCGAGACGAGCGTGTTGGCGGCCACCACCGCCCGCCGCACCTCCGCCTCCAGATCCGGGTCGCGCACCAGCTCGGCCGAGGTCATCCCCGGCTTGCAGCGCATCTGGAGCCAGTGCTCGACCGCCTCCTGGTCCAGGGTGACCAGGGCGGCGATGTAGGGGCGGTCGTTGCCGACCACGATGCACTGGCTGACCAGCGGATGCTCGCGGACCCGCTCCTCCAGCACGGCCGGGGAGACGCTCTTGCCGCCGGAGGTCACCAGGATCTCCTTCTTGCGGCCGGTGATCGTCAGATAGCCGTCCCCGTCCAGCGCGCCGAGGTCGCCGGTGGCCAGCCAGCCGTCGTGCAGGGTCTCGTCGGTGGCCTTCTGGTTGTTGAGGTAGCCCTGGAAGACGGTGCCGCCGCGCAGCCAGATCTCCCCGTCGTCGGCGATGTGCACGGTCACGCCCGGGATCGGCGGGCCCACGGTGCCGTAGCGGGTGCGCCCGGGCGGGTTGGCGGTCGCGGCGGCCGTGGACTCGGTCAGGCCGTAGCCCTCGTAGATCTGCACGCCCGCGCCCGCGAAGAACAGGCCCAGCCGGCGGTCCATCGCCGAGCCGCCGGACATCGCGTTGCGGATGCGGCCGCCCATCGCGGCGCGGACCTTGGAATACACCAGCTTGTCGAACAGCTGGTGCTGCATCCGCAGCCCCGCCGACGGGCCCGGCCCGGTGCCCCACGCCTTGGCCTCCACCGCCTCGGCGTACCTCACGGCGATGTCGACGGCCTTCTCGAACGGCCCCGCCCTGCCCTCGCGCTCGGCCTTGCGGCGGGCCGCGTTGAACACCTTCTCGAAGATGTACGGCACCGCGAGGACGAACGTGGGCCGGAACGCCGCCAGGTCGGGCAGCAGGGCGGCGGCGTGCAACTGCGGCTGGTGCCCGAAGCGGACCCGGCCGCGGATCGCGGCGACCTGGACCATCCGGCCGAAGACGTGCGCCAGCGGCAGGAAGAGCAGTGTGGACGCCTCGTCGCCCTTCCTGGAGTGGAACACCGGCTCCCACCCGCGCAGCACGGTGTCCGCCTCGCACATGAAGTTGCCGTGGGACAGCAGGCAGCCCTTGGGCCGGCCGGTGGTGCCGGAGGTGTAGATGACGGTGGCGACCGAGTCCGGGGTGACCGCCTGCCGGTGCCGGTGCACCACCTCGTCGTCCAGGTGCGCCCCCGCGTCGTACAGCTCCTGCACGCAGCCGGCGTCCAGCTGCCACAGCCGGCGCAGCCGCGGCAGCCGGTCGATGACGGTGGCGACGGTCATCGCGTGGTCCTCGTGCTCCACGACCGCCGCGGTCACCTCGGCGTCGTGGAGCATCCAGAGACACTGTTCGGCCGAGGAGGTGGGGTAGACGGGCACCACCTGGGCGCCGACGGTCCACAGCGCGAAGTCGAAGAGGGTCCACTCGTAGCGGGTGCGGGACATGATCGCCACGCGGTCGCCGAAGCGGATGCCCTCGGCCAGCAGGCCCTTGGCGAGGGCCATGACCTCGTCGCGGAACTCGGCGGCGGTCACGTCCCGCCAGTGCCCGGCGGCGTCCTTGCGGCCGAGCGCTATGCGCAGCGGATCGGTCAGGGCGTGCTCGAAGACGATGTCGGCCAGACCGCCCGCGGGCGGCGGCGACACCAGCGCAGGGTTGGTGAACTCGCGCAACCTCGCTCCCCGTCTCTCGCGCCTCGGCGTCGTCGGTCCACGCACCGCGGCAGCGCGGTGAAAGCTACCTCACACGATCGGTGCGCGGGAGGGGTACGGAAGCCGGGCAAACCTCGCGTTCCGCCCGGACGACCCCGGGGAAATGCCCGCACATGGGGAAGGGCCGGACACGTTACCGACGGGTCCGTAAGTTTCGGTACCGTAATCTCCACCGAATCTGTACGCGCCGATTACGGGGACCGCCGTTCCGGGCGGCCGTGCCGGTCAGCCGGCGCTGCGGCGCAGGTGTTCGCCGCCCGCCAGGACCGCCGCCGCCAGCGCGTTCGCGGCGTCCTCGGCCGGGCCCCGGCGGCGGCCGTGGACCAGCACGAAGTCGACCTTGCCCAGCTCGGGCAGGGCCGCCCGGTCCGGCAGCCGGAACAGGCCCGGCGGGATCAGCCGCCGCGAGTGCGCCATCACCCCGAGTCCGGCCCGGGCCGCCGCGATCAGCCCGTTGAGGCTGCCGCTCGTGCACACGATCCGCCAGGGACGGCCCTGCCGCTCCAGTACCTCAAGGGCCCGGGCCCGGGTGATGCCCGGCGGCGGATAGACGATCAGCGGAACGGGCCGGTCCGCCTCCAGCCGCAGCCGCTCGGCGCCGATCCACACCAGGTCGTCCCGCCATACCAGCTCACCGCGCGGGTCCTCCGGGCGCCGCTTGGCCAGCACCAGGTCGAGCTTCCCGGCCGCCAGCCGTTCGTACAGGGTGCCGGACAGCTCCACGGTCAGCTCCAGGTCGACCTCCGGATGGTCGTAGCGGAAGCCCTCCAGGATCTCCGGCAGCCGGGTCAGCACGAAGTCCTCCGAGGCGCCGAAGCGCAGCCGGCCCCGCACCCGCGTGCCGGAGAAGAACGCCGTCGCCTGCTCGTGCACCTCCAGGATGCGGCGGGCGAACCCGAGCATCGCCTCGCCGTCCTCGGTCAGCTCCACCGAGTGGGTGTCCCGGGAGAACAGCTGCCGGCCGGCCGCCTCCTCCAGCCGTCGCACGTGCTGGCTGACCGTGGACTGGCGCAGGCCCAGCCGCCGGGCGGCCTGGGTGAAGCTCAGCGTCTGGGCGACCGCCAGGAAGGTGCGCAGGTGCGTCGGCTCGTACACCCTCGGAGCCTAGCGCGGTCATCACGAAACGCGATGGCAGTCAGAGCGGTATACCGGATTCCCGATCGACGGTGGCAGGAGGACGATGGAGAGGGGCCCTGCGGGCCCGGGACCGTACGACACAGAGCGACCCGAACGACACAGAGCGACCCGACCCAGAACAGCAACCGGACACAGAACAGACGGAGCACCGTGACACGCCTGCGCCGGCCCAGTTGGCTGCCGATCGACCCGTACATCGTGCTGCTGCTCGGGACGGTGGGGCTCGCCGCCCTCCTCCCGGCCCGGGGCACCGCCGCCGACGTGGCCTCCGGCGCCTCCACGGCCGCCATCGCCTTCCTCTTCTTCCTCTACGGCGCCCGGCTGTCCACCCGGGAGGCGCTGGACGGACTGCGCCACTGGCGGCTCCACCTCACCGTGCTGATCTGCACCTTCGTCGTCTTCCCGGTGTTCGGGCTGGCCGCCCGGGGCCTGGTGCCGGTGCTGCTGACCCAGCCGCTCTACCAGGGCCTGCTGTTCCTGACGCTGGTGCCGTCCACCATCCAGTCGTCCATCGCGTTCACCTCCATCGCCCGCGGCAACGTGCCCGCGGCGATCTGCGCCGGGTCCTTCTCCTCCCTCGCCGGCATCGTCCTGACCCCGCTGCTCGCGGCGGGGCTGCTCGGCGGCGACGCGGTCGGGTTCTCCACGGACTCGCTGCTGAGGATCGTGCTCCAGCTGCTGGTGCCGTTCGTCGCCGGTCAGGTGCTGCGGCGCTGGATCGGGGAGTTCGTCACCCGGCACAAGAAGGTCCTCGGCCTGGTCGACCGCGGCTCCATCCTGCTGGTCGTCTACACCGCGTTCAGCGAGGGCATGAACCAGGGCATCTGGCACCAGGTCAGTCCCGTGCGGCTGGCCGCCCTGCTCGGCGTGGAGGCCGTCCTGCTGGCGGTCATGCTGGCCCTGACCTGGTACGGCGCCAAGGCGCTCGGCTTCGGCCGGGCGGACCGGATCGCCGTGCAGTTCGCCGGGTCGAAGAAGTCCCTCGCCTCCGGGCTGCCGATGGCGAGCGTCCTGTTCGGCAGCCACGCCTCCCTGGCCGTGCTGCCGCTGATGCTCTTCCACCAGATGCAGCTGATGGTGTGCGCGGTCATCGCCAAGCGCCGGTCCCACGACCCGGAGGCGGCCGAGGACGCGTCCGCGGAGCCGGCGGACGCGCCGCGGGGATCAGCCGCGGACCCGGTCCAGGGGCAGCCACAGAACCGTGTCCTGCGCTGACCGCAGCACGTCCGGGTCCGTCAGCTCCTCGTCGGCGAGCGCCCGGTCCCAGACCCGCACCTCGTCCAGCGCGCCGGTGAGGAAGGCGCGGCCGTCCACGCGCTGACCGAGGTGCACGCCGAAAGGCGAGTTACGGCTGACCGAGCCCGGCTTGTCCGCCGTGGTGACGGCCGTGCCGTCGACCGCCAGCGACAGCAGCCCGCCGCCCCGGCGGAGCACGGCGTGGTGCCACCGGCCGTCGTTGTAGGCGGCCTGGGTGCGCACGGACGCGGACTGCGGCGCGGCGGCCCCGTTCCGTACCGTGATCAGCGCCTGCACCCGGTCGCTCGCCGGTTCCCCGCGCAGCCACACCTGCGGCTGGCCGGTGCCGGTCCCGCCCATCCACAGCAGCGGCTGCTCCCCGGCCGTCGCCGTGTACCGGAACCACAGCGACACCGTGAAGTCCCGCGTTCCGAGGGGGAGAGCGGCGCGGTACGGCAGCCGGACCGCGTCGTCGGTCCCGTCGAAGGCCAGCGCGCCGCCGGACACGCCGTCGGTGTCCTCCGGGCCGCCGAGCACCGCCGCCGGGCGGGCGTGCCGGGCGAGGTCGGGGGTGACCGGGCCGGGGCCGCGGCGCGGGGCGAGCCGGTCCTCGGTGAAGCGGGCGAAGCGGATCTCGTCGCGGGCGTCCACCGCCCCGCCCTCGTACAGCAGGCCGATCCCGGCGGAGCCGATGCGGACCAGATCCGAGTAGCCGGACCAGTCCGTGGTGACGACCGTGCCGCGGTCCGTGCCGTCCCAGGTCCGCCCGCCGTCCCAGGAGGAGCGGATCATCATGGTGCGGCGCCGGTCGGGGTCGCCGGGGCAGGCGAGCAGCAGCCGGTCGCCGAGGCGCAGCAGCGAGCCCTGCACCTGCGGGGTGTACAGGTCGGGCAGGCCGCGGAAGGGCCCGGTGAAGGCGGTGCCGCCGTCGCGGCCGACCGCCTGGGTGCGGTGGCCGAGGTCGGTGCCGTCCTGCTCCCGCCCGCTGACCAGGACCGAGCCGTCCGCGCGCTCGGCGAGGGTGAGTTCGGAGGGCTTCTGCCGGAAGGTGCCGTCGGCGGCGACGGGCCAGGTGTCGGTGGCGCCGATCCGCCAGTGCCCGCCGTGGTCGTCGCTGACGATCAGCGCCGCGTGGTTGGCGGTGACCCTGGTCCCGTCCCACGTCTCGGTGTTGACGCCGAAGACCAGACGGCCCGCGTACCGGCCGCGGGTCAGCTGGATGCCGTGCACGGGGCCGGTGGCGTACCAGGAGTTCCAGTCGGCGGGCAGGATCTCGGGGCTCAGATCGCGCGGCGCGGACCAGGTCTCGCCGTCGTCGTCGCTGTACTGGAGGTGCGGGGTGCGGTCGCACGGGACCCGGCAACCGGCGCTGTCGGTACGGCCGGTGTTGTACGTCTGCGCGAGCCAGATCCGGCCGGTGTCGCGGTCCACGACCGGCGCGGGGTTGCCGTGGGTGTCGCCGGCGCCCTCGGTGACGACCCGCAGCGGGCCCCAGGTGCGCCCGCCGTCGGTGGAGCGCTTGAGCACGATGTCGATGTCGGCGGCGTCCCCGCAGTTGAGGACCCGGCCCTCGGCGAAGGCCAGCAGCGTGCCGTCGGTGGTCCGTACGATCGCCGGGATGCGGAAGCAGGCGTAACCGGGGTCCTGGGCGGCCTTGAACAGCACCTGCTGCTCGAAGTCCGGTGTCGCAGAGGCCGGTTGGGCGTGGGCCGGTGGAGCGGGCAGGAACGCCAGGAGCAGTCCGGCGGCGGCGAGGGCGGCGGTGGCGAGTACGGAACCGGGACGGGCGCGGAGGTGTGACGGCACGGTGCGACCTGCCCTTCGTCGGCCGGACAAGCGGACATCCGGACATCCCACGTCCAACGTGCGTGCTCCCGAAGGTAGTTCGGGGGTGCGCGGCTCACAAGGAGCGTGCACTCACGGGCACAGCACGACTTTGCCGAGGTTGGCCCGGCCGGTGATCACCCGGTGCGCGGCCTCCGCCTCTTCCAGGCCGAACTCCGCGTGCACGGCCGGCCTCAGGACGCCCTCGGCGTGCAGCCGCCACAGCTCCCGCCGCCACCGCTCGTACACCTTCGGCCGCTCACGGGCGAGCAGCGCCATCTGGAAGCCGGTCACCGACTTGGCGCCCACCAGCAGGTCGTACGCCCGGATCGTGCCGCCGCCCGAGCTGTAGGCGACCAGGCGGCCGTGCGGGGCGAGCGCGGCCAGGGCCGGGCCGAGCAGCTCGCCGCCGACGGCGTCCAGGACGCAGTCGACGGGCTCGCCCCAGCCGTCGTCGTCGTACCGGACGCAGTCGTCCGCGCCGAGGGAGCGGACGAAGCCGGCCTTCCCGGCTCCGGAGACGGCCCCGACCACCCGGGCCGCGCCCCGGGCCCGGGCCAGCTGCACCGCGAGGTGGCCGACGCCGCTCGCCGCCGCCGTGACGAGGACCGACTCGCCCGGCGCGAACCGTGCCGCCTCCAGCGCGCCGTACGCCACCAGGCCGCTGCGCACCAGCGCGACCGCGGTGACGAAGCCGGCGTCGTCCGGCACCGGCGAGGCCATGGCCTCGTGGACCACGGCGAAGTCGGCGTACCCGTGGCCGAAGCACAGCCCGGTCACCCGGTCGCCGGCCCGGAAGCGGGCCGTGCCGGGGCCGGCCGCCACCACCTCGCCCGCGACCTCCCCGCCCAGCGGCACCGGCCCGGCGGCCTCGGCCACCTTGCGGACCATCGGCAGGGTGACGCCGACGGCGGCGCAGCGCACCAGCAGCTCGCCGGGGCCGGGCTCGGGGACGGGCGCCTCCTGGAGGACCAGGGGGCCGCCGGCGGACTCGTACCGGACGCGACGCATCGCACACCTCCTCGGGCCGGGCACACCGGCCCCGTCGGCCGTGGGGCCGGTCGTGGGGAACACCCATGAATTCGTTGGGAGTCCCAACGGTAGAGGAGGTTCGGTTCATTGGGAAGCCCAATGATTCTTCGGTTAGGCTGCCGTCATGGCCGAAGCACCCCTGCCCGCGATCCGTTCCCTGCCGAGCTGGCTCCTGGGGCGGGCCGCCGCCCGGGGCCGCGCCCTGGTCGCCGAGGCCCTGGCGGCCGAAGGGCTGAAGATGTGGCACCACGTCGTGCTCTCCGCCGTCCGCGACCTCGCTCCGGTCGCCCAGGCCGACCTCGGCCGCAGTGTGCGCCTGGACCCCAAGGACGTGGTCGGCATCCTGAACGACCTCCAGTCCCGGGGCCTGGTCGAGCGCGCACCCGACCCCCGCGACCGGCGC
Organism: Streptomyces sp. SCL15-4; assembly: GCF_033366695.1. Taxonomy (NCBI): domain Bacteria; kingdom Bacillati; phylum Actinomycetota; class Actinomycetes; order Kitasatosporales; family Streptomycetaceae; genus Streptomyces; species Streptomyces sp. SCL15-4. Next base: position 1,750,801 of record NZ_JAOBTQ010000001.1, on the reverse strand, counting down.
AAGAACGCCGTCTCCCTCACCGGCGACGGCGCCCGGCTCCTCGGGCGCTGCGAGAAGGCCGCGCGCGAGGCCAACGACGAACTGCTGGCCCCCTTGTCGGCCGCCGAACGGGAGCGGTTCATGGGGATGCTGGCCCGGATCTCGGGCACGCAGGACTGACGGCGCCGCCCCGCCGCCCCCGTCAGCCGCGGGCGGCCGGTTCGCGCAGGGCGATCCGGTGCTCGCCCGCGTACACGTTCATCGAGGTGCCGCGCAGGAAGCCCACCAGGGTCAGGCCGGTCTCCGCGGCCAGGTCCACCGCCAGCGACGACGGCGCCGAGACGGCCGCCAGCACCGGGATGCCCGCCATGACCGCCTTCTGCGCCAGTTCGAAGGAGGCCCGCCCGGAGACCATGAGGATCGTCCGGGACAGCGGCAGCGCGTCGTTCCGCAGCGCCCGTCCCACCAGCTTGTCGACCGCGTTGTGCCGGCCCACGTCCTCGCGGGTGTCCAGCAGCTCCCCGTCCTCGTCGAACAGGGCCGCCGCGTGCAGACCCCCGGTCCGGTCGAACACCCGCTGGGCCGCCCGCAGCCGGCCGGGCAGGTCCGCCAGCAGCTCGGGAGCGACCCGCAGCGGGGGAGTGTCGGCGATGGGCCAGCGCGCGGTCGTCCGTACGGCGTCCAGGCTGGCCTTGCCGCACAGGCCGCACGAGGAGGTGGTGTAGACGTTGCGCTCCAGGGTGAAGTCCGGGAGGACGACACCGGGAGCGGTGCGCACGTCGACCACGTTGTAGGTGTTCGAGCCGTCCGCCGTGGCGCCCGCGCAGTAGACGATGTTCCGCAGGTCCGCCGCCGTGGCCAGGACGCCCTCGCTCACCAGGAAGCCGGCCGCCAGCGCGAAGTCGTCGCCCGGGGTCCGCATGGTGATCGCGAGCGGCTTGCCGTTCAGCCGGATCTCCAGGGGTTCCTCCGCGACGAGCGTGTCCGGCCGGGTGGAGACCGCCCCGTCCCGGATGCGCAGGACCTTGCGTCGTTCCGTGACTCGTCCCATGTGTCTCATTGTCCGGTACACGGGGCGTGGAGGACCGGGCGGGGTGCGGGCCGTGCGGTGGGCCGTTTTATATGGACGTCCGACAGTCTGACCGGAGCCGACAATCCCGACGCCGGTTTCCTGTGGCCTCACCTGCCGCCGTACCCGCCGGTCACTGGCCACACTGGTGGATCCCGCCACCCACGGCAACGAGGGGATTCCCGCATGAACGGCTCGCGCATCGTCGCCATCGGCCACTACCAGCCCGCCCGGGTGCTCACCAACGACGACCTGGCGGCCATGGTCGACACCAGCGACGAGTGGATCCGCAGCCGGGTGGGCATCCGGACCCGGCGCATCGCCGGCCCCGACGAGCCCGTGGACGAACTGGCGGCGCACGCCGCCGCCAAGGCCCTCGCCGCGGCCGGCCTGACCCCGGGCGACATCGACCTGGTGCTCGTCGCCACCTCCACCGCCGTGGACCGCTCCCCGAACACCGCTGCCCGGGTCGCCGCCCGGCTCGGCATCCCGGGGCCCGCCGCGCTGGACGTCAACGTGGTCTGCGCGGGCTTCACCCACGCGCTCGCCACCGCCGACCACACCCTGCGGGCCGGTGCCGCCACCCGCGCCCTGGTCATCGGCGCCGACAAGATGTCCGACGTCACCGACTGGACCGACCGCAGCACCTGCGTCCTGGTCGGCGACGGGGCCGGGGCCGCCGTGCTGACCGCGTGCCCGCCGGGGACCGAGCCCGGCATCGGGCCGGTGCTGTGGGGATCGGTGCCGGAGATGGGGAACGCCGTGCGCATCGAGGGCACTCCGCCCCGGTTCGCGCAGGAGGGACAGAGCGTCTACCGCTGGGCCACCACCCGGCTGCCGGCCATCGCCCGCCAGGCCTGCGAGAAGGCCGGGACGGCGCCCGAGGACCTCGCCGGGGTCGTGCTGCACCAGGCCAATCTGCGGATCATCGAGCCGCTGGCCCGCAAGCTCGGCGCCGTGAACGCCGTGGTCGCCCGCGATGTCACCGAGTCCGGCAACACCTCGGCCGCCAGCATCCCGCTCGCCTTCTCCAAGCTGCTCGAACAGGGCGCCCTGCGCAGCGGCGACCCGGTGCTGCTGTTCGGGTTCGGCGGCAACCTGTCGTACGCCGGGCAGGTCGTGCGCTGCCCCTGAGGGTCGGCCGTCGTGCGTACGGCTCCCGCGTGCCCCGCCGTCCCCGCCGCCCGCACCGGCCGTACGGGATCCTGTGCACCGTAGACTGTAGACGAAAGACAATCGATACTGAGCGTCCATGCCCACGCGCCGGACCCGCCAGGAGGACCGCGATGTTGTCGACCGGACTGCCGCAAGGGTCGGTGCCGAGGCTGGAGAGGCCCGGCCCGCTGCGCGAGCGCGTGTACGAGGCGCTGCTCGAACTCATCACCACCCGCGCCCTGCGCCCCGGCCAGCACCTGGTGGAGAGCGAACTCGCCGGACACCTCGGCGTCTCCCGGCAGCCCGTGCGCGAGGCGCTGCAACGCCTGAACACCGAGGGCTGGGTCGATCTGCGGCCCGCCCAGGGCGCGTTCGTGCACGAGCCGACCGAGGAGGAGGCCGACCAGCTGCTCACCGTCCGCACCCTGCTGGAGGCGGAGGCGGCCCGGCTGGCCGCCGCGCACGCGGACAGCGCCGGCATCGCCGTCCTCGAAGAGCTGTGCGCGGAGGGCGAGCAGGCGGTGGCGGCCGAGGACGTGGACCGCGCGGTCGCCCTCAACGCCGCCTTCCACAGCAAGGTGATGGAGCTGGCCGGCAACACCGTCCTCGCCGGGCTCGCCGCCCAGGTGGACCGGCGGGTCCGCTGGTACTACACGCCGGTGGCCCGGCAGCGCGGCCGTCAGTCGTGGGTCGAGCACCGGGAGCTGATCGCGGCCGTCGAGGCCCGGGACGAACAGCGCGCCACGCAGCTGATGCGCGCGCACACCGAGCACACACGGCGGTCGTACCACGAGCGCGAGACCGCCTGAGCGACACCCGCCGGGCGTTCACCCGTCCGGCCGTGGACGGGTGAACGCCCGGGAGAAGGCGGTGAGCCGGGCGTCAGGCGGCGGGGCGCGGCCTCGGTGCCGCCACCCGGTCCGCGCGGTCCCGGCCCGGCTGCCGCAGCAGCAGGGCGAGCGCCGCCGCGGCCATCGAGACACCGCCGGCCAGCGCGTAGGCCCCGTCGTAGCCCCACGCGCCGACCACCATCGAGCCGAGGCCGCCGCCGAACAGGCCGCTGACCAGCTTGCCGCTGTACACCAGGCCGTAGTTGGTGGCGTTGTAGTTCTCGCCGAAGTAGTCCGGGGTCAGCGCCGCGAACAGCGGGTAGAACGCGCCGCCGCCGAAGCCGGAGAGGAAGGCGAAGAACAGGAACAGCCACTGGTTGCGCGACTCGCCGGCCCAGATGACACCGAACTGCGCGAGCCCGAGCACCACGATGACGAACACCAGCGTCGTCCTGCGGCCCCACAGGTCCGACAGCCAGCCGACCACCGCGCGGCCGACGCCGTTGACGACGGCCATGACGCCCATCGAGGAGGCGGCGACCAGAGGACCGAAGCCGACCTCCTTGGCGAAGTCGACCTGGAAGGAGATCCCGAAGATCGACACTCCCGCCGTCATCACGATCAGGACCCACATCAGCGGCAGCATTCCGGTCCGGACGGCCTCGCCGGGCGTGAACTGGCGTACCGCCGGCGGGTTCTTCGCCAGGCTCGCGGCACCGGCGCCGCTCCCGGAGCGGGCCGGCGGCTCCACGTCGGCCGGCCACCAGTTCTTCGGCGGGTCCTGGAAGAAGAACGCGCAGACCGCGACCACCACCAGGACGTAACCGCCGATCAGGTCGAGCACCCGCTCGTAATCCCCGGTGTTGAACGCGTAGTTGAAGATGAAGATGAACGGCAGTGAGCCGTAGGCGAAGCCTCCGTTGACGAATCCGGTCTTCGCCCCGCGCCGCTCCGGGAACCACTTGCCGACCATGTTGATGCAGGTGGCGTAGATCAGCCCGGAGCCGACACCGCCCACGACACCGAAGCCGAGGATGGCCGGCAGGACGTCGTGGAAGTGGGACAGGGCCAGGAAGCCGAGCAGACACATCACGGCGCCGATGTACATGGCCCGGCGCGCCGTGAGCAGGCCCCGCTCGCGCAGCCAGCCCGCCGGGAACGCGATGCCCGCCTGGAAGAAGATCCAGACGCTCAGGATCCAGAACGTGTCGCTCTGCGTCCAGGCGTGGGCGGAGGACAAGGTGTCCTCCGCGGAGCCGTAGGCGTACTCCGAGACGCTGATGGCCATCATGGAGATCCAGGGCAGGTACACCATGAGCTTGCGCGAGTGACCGAGGATGTCCCGGTCCGTCTCGCCGACGCGGTAGACCCGGCCGCGGGCGTCGGTCACCTCGCGGTAGGCGTGGTACGGCGCCTCCGGTCCGGCCGGAGTCTTCCGGGTCTTCATGGGATCTGACGTCATGTGGGGCCAGCTCCTCGCCGATGGGGGGTGGGGGGTCGGGGGGTTGGGGGACGGGCGGTGCGCCGGGCACGGGCCGGCGCCCGGCGCCGTGCGGAAGAGGCCGTGTCGGCGGAGGCCGTACGGGAGAGGCCGTTCGGGAGAGGCGGGAGGCGGGCGGGTCTTCTCGGGACCGAGCCCGAGGTCATCTCATGAACCGTCCCGCAGCAGGCCGGCCGCCCGCGCCCACCGGTACTTGGCGCCGAGCACGGCCACCGGCTTCTCGGTCGTGTACGGGTACGCCACGACCCCGCGCTCGAACAGGTACCGGCAGGCCTCCTCGACCTCCACGTCACCGGCGAGGGACGCCACCACCGGCTTCTCCACGCCGCGTTCGCGGAACTCGGCCACCACGCGCGCGGTCAGCTCGGCGAACACCATCGGCGGAGTGACGATGGTGTGCCAGTAGCCGAGCACCAGGGCGTGCACGCGGGGGTCCGCGAGGCCCAGCCGGATCGTCGCCTCGTACGTCGACGGCGGCTCGCCACCGGTGATGTCCACCGGGTTGCCGGCCGCGCCGAACGGCGGGATGAACCGGCGGAACGCCTCGTCCAGGTCGGGCGGGATCTCCATCAGCGACAGCCCGTTGTCCGTCACCGCGTCCGACAGCAGCACCCCGCTGCCGCCGGCGCCGGTGATGATGACGACGTTGTCGCCTTTCGGGGCGGGCAGGACCGGCAACGCGCGCGCGTACTCCAGCAGGTCGTCCAGGCCCGGCGCCCGGATCACCCCGGCCTGCCGGAGGATGTCGTCGTAGACCGCGTCGTCGCCCGCCAGCGCCCCGGTGTGCGAGCCGGCCGCCTTCGCGCCCGCCGCCGTACGGCCCGCCTTCAGCACCACCACCGGCTTCTTCGGCACGACCTCGCGGGCCGCCGCCACGAACGCCCGCCCGTCCTTGAGGTCCTCCAGATGCATGGCGACGCACTCGGTGTGCGGGTCCTCGCCGAACCAGGTCAGCAGGTCGTCCTCGTCCAGGTCCGCCTTGTTGCCGAGGCCGACGATCGCCGACACGCCCGTCCTCGTGGTTCGCGCGAAGCCGAGGACGGCCATCCCGATGCCACCCGACTGCGAGGTCAGCGCCACCGGGCCCTTGACGTCGTACGGCGTGCAGAACGTGGCGCACAGGTCCTGCCAGGTGGAGTAGTAGCCGTAGATGTTCGGGCCGAGCAGGCGGACGCCGTACCGCTCGGCGATCTCCACCAGTTCCTCCTGGAGCCGGTGCTCGCCGGTCTCCGCGAACCCGGACGGGATGAGGACCGCGTTGGCGACGCCCTTGCGTCCCGCCTCCTCCAGGGCCGCCGCCACCCGCCGGGCCGGGATGGCGAAGACGGCCACGTCCACCTCGCCCGGCACGTCGGTGACGCTGCGGTACGCCTTGCGGCCCAGGATGTCGTCGGCCCGGGGGTTGACCGGGTGGATGTCACCGGCGAAGCCGCCGTCGACCAGGTTGCGCATCACCGAATTGCCGATCTTGCCCGGCTCGCCGGAGGCGCCGATCACGGCGACCGCACGCGGCCGCATCAGCCGGCGCATCGAGGCGAGGATCTCCTCGCGGGTGTACGTCCTGCGCGCCGGCTGCCGCCGCTCGGCGAGGATCACCCGGATGTCGGCGGCGACCGCGCCATGGGCCGTCGCGATCACCGGATTGAGGTCCACCTCCGCGATCTCGGGGAAGTCCGCGACCAGTTCGGACACCCGCCGGATCTGCTCGGCCACCGCCCGCCGGTCCACCCCGGCCCGCCCGCGGACCCCGCGCAGGATCTCCGCGGCCCGGATGGAGTCCAGCATCGACAGCGCCTCGTCCGTACGCACCGGCGCGAGGCGGAACGTCACGTCCTTCAGCACCTCCACCAGCACCCCGCCCAGCCCGAACGCCACCACCTTCCCGAACGCGGGGTCGGTGACCGCGCCGACGATGACCTCCTGTCCGGCCGGCAGCAGCTCCTGCACCTGCACGCCCTCGATCCGGGCCCCGGCGTCGTAGGCGCGCGCGCCCGCGACGATCCGGTGGAACGCCGCCCGCACCTCCGCCGCGCCCTCCACTCCCACGACGACCCCGCCGGCCTCGGTCTTGTGCAGGATGTCCGGCGAGACGATCTTCAGCACCACCGGCCCGCCCAGCCGCGCCGCCGCGGCCACCGCCTCGTCCACGTCCCCGGCCAGTTCCTCGCCCGGTACGGCGATCCCGTACGCGTCGGCGACCACCTTGCCCTCGGGCGCGGTCAGCGCGGTACGGCCCTCGGCCCGCACCGACTCCAGCAGCGCCCGCACCCGCGCCACCCGGTCCTCGGTCCCCACGTCAGATCACCCCGTCCGACTTCAGCAGGCGCAACGCGTCCTCGGCGAGGCCCAGTTCGGCGCCGTAGACCTCCTCGTTGTGCTCGCCGAGCAGGGGCGAGGCCGTCACCTCCACGGGTGAGTCGGAGAGCTTGATGGGGCTGCCGACGGTGACGAACTCGCCGCGCTCGGGGTGCGGGACGCGGACCACCATGCCGTCGGCGGCCAGCGAGGCGTCCTCGATGATCTCCTTGGTGGACAGGATCGGGCCGCACGGGATGCCGTGCGCGGTCAGCCGCTCCAGCACCTCCCACTTGGGCAGCGTGGCCGACCACTCCTCGATCAGCTGGAACATCTTGTTCAGCTTCGGCAGCCGGGCCTCGGGCGTGGCCCACTCGGGGTCGTCGGCCAGCTCCGGCCGGCCGATGAGTTTGGTGATCGGCCGCCAGCCGACGGGCTGGACGATGACGTACACGTAGTCGTTCGGGCCGCCCGGCGCGCACCTGACCGCCCAGCCCGGCTGACCGCCGCCGGAGGCGTTCCCCGAGCGGGGGACCTCCTCGCCGAAGTCCTCGTTGGGGTATTCGGCGAGCGGCCCGTGGGCCAGCCGCTGCTGGTCGCGCAGCTTCACCCGGCACAGGTTGAGCACGGCGTGCTGCATGGCCACGTCGACCCGCTGCCCGCGCCCGGTGCGCTCGCGCTGGAACAGGGCCGCGAGGATTCCCGCCACGGCGTGCACCCCCGTGCCCGAGTCCCCGATCTGGGCCCCCGTCGCCAGTGGCGGCCCGTCCTCGAAACCGGTGGTCGCCATCGCCCCGCCCATGGCCTGCGCGACGACCTCGTACGCCTTGAACCGGGTGTATGGGCCGTCCCCGAACCCCTTGATGGAGGCGTAGACGATCCGCGGATTGATCTCCTGGACGCGTTCCCAGGTGAAACCCATCCGGTCGACCGCGCCCGGCCCGAAGTTCTCGACCATGACGTCCGAGCGCCGGATCAGCTCGGTGAGGATCTCCTTGCCGCGCTCGGTCTTGGTGTTCAGCGTGATGCTGCGCTTGTTGCAGTTGAGCATCGTGAAGTACAGCGAGTCGACGTCCGGCAGGTCCCGCAGCTGCCCGCGGGTGATGTCGCCGGCCGGCGCCTCCAGCTTGACGACGTCCGCGCCGAGCCAGGCGAGCAGCTGGGTGGCGGACGGCCCGGACTGGACATGCGTCATGTCGAGGACGCGGATGCCTTCGAGTGCCTTGGTGGTCATGGGCGTTCACCTCACTTGTACATCGTCTGGTTCATGGTTCCGGGGGCGTACGCGTCCGGGTCGACCCAGACGTTGACCAGCGACGGCTTGCCGGACTCGCGGGCCCGGCGCAGGGCGGGGCCGATGTCGGCGGGGTCGCGGACCTCCTCGCCGTGACCGCCGAGGATCCGCGCGAACTCGTCGTACGGCACGTCGCCGAGGGTGTTGCCGACCCGCTCGCGGTCCTTGCCGTACTTGGCGGCCTGGCCGTAACGGATCTGGTTCATGGAGGAGTTGTTGCCGACGATGCCGACGAAGGGGAGGTCGTAGCGGACGAGGGTCTCGAAGTCCCAGCCGGTCAGCGAGAAGGCGCCGTCGCCGAAGAGGGCGACCACCTCCTTGTCCGGACGGGCCTGCTTGGCGGCGAGCACGAAGGGGATGCCGACGCCGAGGGTGCCGAGGGGGCCGGGGTCCATCCAGTGGCCGGGCGACTTGGGCTGGACGACCTGCCCGGAGAAGGTGACGATGTCGCCGCCGTCGCCGATGTAGACCGAGTCCTCGGTGAGGAAGTCGTTGATCTCGCTGACCAGCCGGTACGGGTGGATGGGCGTGGCGTCCGACCTGAGCTGCGGCAGCCGCTTCTCGACGGCCGCCTGCTCGGCCGCGCGCAGCTCCTCCAGCCACTCCTTGCGCCGCACGGCCCCGCCGTCGGTCCGTCCGGACGCGGCCTGGGTGACGGACGCCAGCACCAGTCCGGCGTCGCCGACGATGCCGAGGCCGACGTCGCGGTTCTTGCCGACGGTCCGGTAGTCGAGGTCGATCTGCACGACCGTCGCGTCGGGGGAGAGGCGCTTGCCGTAGCCCATGCGGAAGTCGAACGGGGTGCCGACGATCACGATGACGTCGGCGTGCGAGAAGGCGTACCGCCGGGAGAGCTGGAAGTGGTGCGGGTCGCCGGGCGGGAGGGTGCCGCGGCCGGCGCCGTTCATGTACGCCGGGATGTTCAGGGTGCGCACCAGCTCGGCGGCGGCCTCGGTGCCGCGGGTCGTCCACACCTGGCTGCCGAGCAGGATCGCGGGCTTGTGGGCGTGCACCAGCAGGTCGGCGAGCCGCTCGACCGCCTCCGGGTCGCCGGCCGAGCGGGTCGACGCCCGGTAGGCGCCGGCGCCGGGGACGCGGGCCCGGTCGCGCGGCACCTTGGCGTCGAGGACGTCCCGGGGGATCTCCAGGAAGGAGGGGCCGGGGGCGCCGTGGTAGCACTCGCGGAAGGCCATCGACACCATGTCCGCGGCGCGGGCGGTGTCGGGCACGGTCGCCGCGAACTTGGTGATCGGCGTCATCATGTCGACGTGCGGCAGGTCCTGGAGGGACCCCATCTTGTGCTGCGAGAGAGCGCCCTGGCCGCCGATGAGCAGCATCGGGGACTCCGCGCGCAGCGCGTTGGCGACGCCGGTGACGGCGTCGGTCGTACCGGGGCCTGCGGTGACCACCGCGCAGCCCGGTTTGCCGGTGATCCGGGCGTAGCCGTCGGCGGCGTGCGCGGCGACCTGCTCGTGACGGACGTCGACGACCTCGATCCCCTCGTCCACGCAGCCGTCGTAGATGTCGATGATGTGGCCGCCGCAGAGGGTGTAGACGCGGTCGACGCCTTCGGCCTTCAGCGCCTTGGCGACGAGGTGGCCGCCGGAGATCAGGTCCTGGTCGGGCATGACGAGGTCCCTTTCGTAGGTGTGCATACCGCACATTGCATACAGTCGACGAATACTGTATGGACTGGTTATCCCGCATCCGGTGAGCGGTGTCCAGAGGGCGTGCGCACTTTCGGCCAGGCCGGCCTCACGGTGCGTGCGGCCGTCCTCGCGGATCGTGCACACACGGCACCCGTGCTGGTGGGAGGCCCTTCCGCCTGCCGCCCGGCGACGGATACGCAGGTGAAACGCACTCCGAAACCTTGGTATTGTTGTCCATGTCGCCGCGGGGAACACACCCGCGAGGCGGCAGACACCTGGTCCGGGTGGCGGAATGGCAGACGCGCTAGCTTGAGGTGCTAGTGCCCTTTATCGGGCGTGGGGGTTCAAGTCCCCCCTCGGACACCAGCGAAGACCCCAGTCGATCTGGGGTCTTTCTGTTTTTCCGGGATGCGGGGTGACCGGCCGAGCGGGGCGGGCGGTGGTTGGTATTGCAATGGGCAGTCCAAAACGGCTAGGGTCCGGGTATGGCCCGACCGAGGACGTTCGACGAGGAGCAGGCGCTCGACGCGGCGATGTGGATCTTCTGGCGGAAGGGGTACGAAGGCACCTCCACCGAGGATCTGTGTGCCGCCACGGGGCTGGGGCGCAGCAGTATCTACAACACCTTCAAGAGCAAGCGCGCCCTGTTCCAGCGGGTCCTGCACCGCTATATGACCACCATGAACGCCGGTCAGCTGGCGGTGCTGGAGGATCCGGCGCGCAGTGGGGCCGACCGGATCCGCGACCTGTTCGCCCTCGTGCTCGACGGTGACGCGCGGAACCGGCCTGCCGGCCGCAGCCTGGGCTGTCTCGGGGTGAACTCGACCGTCGAACTCGCCGGCCGGGACGCCGTCGCGGCCGGGATGCTGGAGCGTGACACGGCTCACCGGCTGGACGCGCTGCGCGCGGCCGTCGAGACCGGCCGGCGTGACGGCAGCATCACCTCCTCGCGGGACGCGGGCGACCTGGCCCGGTTCCTCAACGCCACCATCGCGGGCCTGCGCGTCTCCGCCCAGGGTGGTGCCGACCGCACCGCCCTGGACGCCATCGCCGCCGTCGCCCTCGACGCCCTGACCGTCTGACAGCCGACTGCCCGAACTCCCGGCCCTCCGGTCCCGTCCCGCCGGACGGTGATCCGGTCGTGCGCTGTACGGCTGTCCTGATTTTGAACTGATCCATCCAGAATGACCTCGGTCGCGTCCCGGTTTTGAACTGAACCGTACATAACTAGCCACGCCAAAGGAGTCCCCTCGTGCCCCGAGCCGTCTACGTCCTGGCACTCGGCATCTTCGCCATGGTGACCAGCGAGTTCGCGGTCGCCGGTCTGATGCCGCAGATGGCCGCCGGCCTGCACGCCACCGTCCCGCAGATCGGCTATCTCATCACCGCGTTCGCCGCCGCCATGGCCCTCGGCGGACCGGTGCTCACCGTGGCGGTGATGAAACTCCCGCCCCGCACCGCCCTGTCGGTGCTGTTCGCCGTCTTCCTGGCCGGCAACGTGCTCGCCGCCACCGCGACCGGCTACGGCGCCATGCTCGCCGCGCGCATCGTCACCGGCGTCGCCTCCCAGGCCTTCTTCGGCGTCGCCCTCTCGCTGTGCGCCCGCCTCACCCGGCCCGAGGTCCGGGGGCGGGCCGTCGCCGTGGCCATGAACGGGCTGATGCTCGGCACCCTGCTCGGGCTGCCGCTGTCCACCCTGATCGGCGAACGGCTCGGCTGGCGCGCCGCGTTCTGGGCGGTCTCGGCGCTCGCGCTGGCCGCCGCCGCGGCCACCGCCGCCGGTGTGCCGCGCCTGGACCCCGCGCCGAGCGGCGGTCTGCGCGCCGAGGCCGGCGTCTTCGCCCGGCCCCGCCTGTGGCTGGCGCTGGCCACCAGCACGCTGATCATCGGCGCCACCTTCTCCGCCTTCAGCTACTTCAACCCCGTCCTCACCGGCCTCACCGGCTTCTCGGCGGGCACCGTCCCGCTGCTCCTGATCGCCTACGGCGCCGCCACCGTCGTCGGCAACACGGTCGTCGGCCGGCTCGCCGACCGGCGCGCCCTGCCGGTCCTCGCCGTCGGCCTGCTGCTCAACCTGCTCTTCCTGACCGGCTTCGCCGTCTTCGCCGGCGCGCCCGCCCCCGCCGTGGTCTGCATGCTGGGCATCGGCCTGGTGGGCGTCACCATGAACCCGGCGATGGTCACCCGGGTGCAGCGCGCGGGCAACGCCGGGCCGCTGGTCAACACCGTCCACTCCTCCTTCATCACGTTCGGCGTCATGATCGGCTCCTCCCTCGGCGCCGTCGCCATCGGCCTGTGGGGCCTGCGCGCCCCGCTCTGGCTCGGCGCCGGCCTCGCCGCCACGGGACTCCTCACCGTCCTGCCCGAACTCGGCCGCGCGCGGCCCGGCGCGCAGGACGCGGTGGCACAGGTGCCGGAAGCGGTGCGCGAGAGCCGACCCGCCGGCGGCCGGCCCGCCGCGCGGCCGTGAATCCCTGACGATCAGCTGTCGAATCCCTTGACGATCGTCCTTCCGGCGGATTAACTCACGTCCTAAATTAAGTCATGAGTGCAATCCCCGAAGGGAACACCGGGACCCATGCGCAGCATCCGAGCCGCGGCCGTAGGCGCCGTCACCCTGTCACTCGCCCTCGCGGCCACGGCCTGCGGAGGCGGATCGGCCACCGGCAGCGGGTCCAACGACTCGCCGAAGACGCTGACGTACTGGGCGTCCAACCAGGGAGCCAGCATCGAGGCGGACAAGAAGGTGCTCCGGCCCGAGCTGGACAAGTTCGAGCAGCGGACCGGCATCAAGGTCGAGCTGGAGGTCGTGCCCTGGTCGGATCTGCTCAACCGGATCCTGACGGCGACCACTTCGGGTCAGGGCCCGGACGTGCTGAACATCGGCAACACCTGGAGCGCCTCCCTCCAGGCGAGCGGGGCGCTGCTGCCCTGGGACGAGAAGAACTTCGCCAAGATCGGCGGCCGGGACCGCTTCGCCGAGACCGCGCTCGGCTCGACCGGTGCCCAGGGCAAGGACCCGGCGGCCGTTCCGCTGTACTCGATGGCGTACGCCCTCTACTACAACAAGAAGATCTTCGCCGACGCCGGCATCTCCAAGCCCCCGGCCACCTGGTCCGAACTCGTCGCCGACGGCAAGAAGATCAAGGCCGAGGGCGTGTCCCCGCTCGGCGCCGAGGGTGCGAACCTGTCGGAGAACATCCACCACGTCTTCGTCTTCGCCAAGCAGCACGGCGCCGACTTCTTCACCGCCGACGGCAAGCCCGACTTCACCGACCCCAAGGTGGTCGACGCGGTCAAGAGCTACGTCGATCTGATGGCCAAGGACAAGGTCATCCCGGCCGGCGACGCCGAGTACGCGCAGAACCAATCCGTCAGCGACTTCGCCAAGGGCAAGCAGGCCATGCTGCTGTGGCAGACGGCCTCCGCCAACCTCAAGTCCCAGGGGATGAGCGAGGACGCCTACGGCATCGCGCCCGTCCCGGTGATCTCCGGCACGCCCGGCGACGGCACCCAGGTCAACTCGCCGGTCATGGGCATCAACATGGCCGTCTTCAAGAACACCGACAACCTCGACGGCGCCACCCGGTTCGTGAAGTTCATGACCTCCGACGAGGAGCAGAAGATCCTCAACAAGGCCTACAGCGCCATCCCGCCGGTGAAGTCCGCGCAGGCCGACCCCGCCTTCGCCGCCCCGGACACCGCGGTGCTGAAGGACACCCTGGCCACCAGCGCCGCCGCGCTGCCGCAGGTCGCCTCCGAGTCGCAGTTCGAGACGGCGGTCGGTACGGCCGTCAAGGACCTGTTCGCCGACGCCGCCGCCGGACGCCCGGTGACCACCGGCTCGGTCGAGGCGAAGCTGCAGAAGGCCCAGCAGCAGATGCCGGCGGCGTGAGACCGACGATGACCACCACCGCCTTCAAGGAACCGGTGCGCCAGGCCTCGTCCGGGGCCGCGGCCCGCGCACCCCGCCGACCCGGACGGCTGCGCCGGATCTCGCTGCCGTATCTGCTGCTCCTGCCCGCCCTGCTGCTCGAACTCCTCGTCCACCTGGTGCCGATGGTCATCGGCATCGTGATGAGCTTCAAGGAACTGACCCAGTTCTACATCCGCGACTGGGGCACCGCCCCGTGGTCCGGCCTCGGCAACTACCAGGTGTCGGTGGACTTCGACGCCCCCGTCGGCGAGGCGCTGCTGCACTCCTTCTTCGTCACCGTCGGCTTCACCCTGCTGTCCGTCGGCCTGTGCTGGCTGATCGGCACCGCCGCCGCCGTCTTCATGCAGGACACCTTCCGCGGCCGCGGGCTGCTGCGCGCCCTGTTCCTGGTGCCGTACGCGCTGCCCGTCTACACCGCCGTCATCACCTGGGCGTTCATGTTCCAGCACGACAACGGCCTGGTGAACCACGTCCTGCACGACCAGCTGCACCTCACCGACAAGCCCTCCTTCTGGCTCATCGGCGACAACAGCTTCTACGCCCTGCTGACCGTCTCGGTGTGGAAGGGCTGGCCGTTCGCCTTCCTCATCGTGACGGCCGGGCTCCAGAACATCCCCGGCGAGCTGTACGAGGCCGCCGCGCTCGACGGCGCAGGAACGTGGCAGCGCGTCCGCCGCATCACCCTGCCCTCGCTGCGCCCGGTCAACCAGGTCCTCGTCCTGGTGCTGTTCCTGTGGACGTTCAACGACTTCAACACGCCGTACGTGCTGTTCGGCAGGTCCGCGCCCGAGGCCGCCGACCTGGTCTCCGTCCACATCTACCAGGCGTCCTTCGTCACCTGGAACTTCGGCACCGGCTCGGCGATGTCCGTCCTGCTGCTGCTCTTCCTGCTCGTCGTCACGGGCGGCTACCTGCTGCTCACCTCGCGCGGACGGAGGGCCGCCGATGTCTAGCACCCGCACGCCGGTGCCGCACACCCGCACGCCGGCGGCGCCCGCCCGCTCGCCCATGGCACCGGCGCGCTCGTTCCTGTGGCTCCGGCGGATCTTCCTCACCCTGCTCACCGGATTCGTGCTGGTCCCGGTGTACGTGATGGTCTCCAGCTCGCTGAAGCCGCTCGCGGACGTCAGCGGCGAGTTCCACTGGCTGCCCAGCGGGCTGACCGTCCGCCCGTACATCGACATCTGGTCGACGGTCCCGCTCGCGCGGTACTTCGTGAACTCGCTGATCGTGGCGGGCGCCGCGACGGTCTGCTCGGTCGTCATCGCCGTGTTCGCGGCCTACGCCGTCAGCCGCTACGACTTCCGCGGCAAGCGTGTCTTCACGGTGACCGTGCTGTCCACGCAGATGTTCCCCGGCATCCTCTTCCTGCTGCCGCTGTTCCTGCTCTACGTCAACATCGGCAACGCCACCGGCATCGCCCTGTTCGGCTCGCGCGGCGGCCTCATCCTGACGTACCTCACCTTCTCGCTGCCGTTCTCGATCTGGATGCTGATCGGGTACTTCGACTCGGTGCCGCGCGACCTGGACGAGGCGGCGCTGGTGGACGGCTGCGGGCCGCTGAAGGCGCTGCTGCGGATCGTCGTGCCGGCCGCGGTACCCGGCATCGTGGCGGTCGCCGTCTACGCCTTCATGACCGCCTGGGGCGAGGTGCTCTTCGCGTCGGTCATGACCAACGACACCACCCGCACCCTCGCCGTCGGCCTCCAGGCCTACTCCACCCTCAACGACGTCTACTGGAACCAGATCATGGCCGCCTCGCTGGTCGTCAGCGTGCCCGTGGTGGCCGGGTTCCTGCTGCTCCAGCGCTATCTCGTCGCGGGTCTGACGGCGGGCGCCGTCAAGTGACCCCCACCCCCTGATCCCGGAGGGACTTCCGTGTCCGAACCCATCGACCTCGCCGCCTTCCCGCCCGACTTCCTGTGGGGCGCGGCCACCGCGGCATACCAGATCGAGGGAGCCGTGGCCGAGGACGGCCGTACGCCCTCCATCTGGGACACCTTCTCGCACACTCCCGGGAAGATCGCGAACGACGACCACGGCGATGTCGCCTGCGACCACTACCACCGCTGGCGCGAGGACATCGGCCTGATGCGGCAACTGGGCCTCAACGCCTACCGGTTGTCGGTCGCCTGGCCCCGCGTGCTGCCCGGCGGCACCGGACCGGTGAACCACAAGGGCCTCGCCTTCTACGACGAGCTGGTGGACGCCCTGCTGGCGGCGGGCATCACCCCGTCCGTCACCCTCTACCACTGGGACCTGCCCCAGGTGCTCCAGGACCGCGGCGGCTGGCCGGAGCGGGACACCGCGCAGGCGTTCGCCGAGTACGCCTCCGTCGTCGCCGGACGCCTCGGCGACCGCGTCACCCTGTGGACCACCCTCAACGAGCCGTCCTGCTCGGCCTGGATCGGCCATCTGGAAGGCACGATGGCGCCGGGCTGGACCGATCTGACCGCCGCCGTGCGCGCGTCCTGCCATCTGCTCCTCGGCCACGGCCTGGCCACCGAGGCGATCCGCGCCGCCGCACCCGGCGCCCGGGTCGGCATCGTCAACAACCTCTCCACCGTGCACCCGGCCACCGACCGCCCCGAGGACGTGGCGGCGGCCCGCCGGCACGACGGCCATGTCAACCGCTGGTGGCTCGACCCCGTGCACGGCCGCGGTTTCCCCGCCGACATGGTGGACACCTACGGCGTCGACCTCCCCCTGAAAGACGCCGACCTGGCCGCCATCGCGGCCCCGCTGGACTGGCTCGGCCTGAACTACTACTTCCCGGCGCACATCGCCGACGACCCCGAGGGGCCGGCGCCGTACGCCCGTTCCGTCCGGCGCGAGGGCGTCCCGCGCACCGGCATGGACTGGGAGATCGACGCCTCCGGCATCGAGACGCTGCTGCTGCGGCTCACCGAGGAGTACGGCGCCCGCACGCTGTACGTCACCGAGAACGGCTCCGCCTTCCCGGACGTCGTACGCCCCGACGGCAGCGTGGCGGACCCCGAGCGCCAGGACTACCTGGAGCGCCACCTCGCGGCCTGCGCCGCCGCCGTCCGCAAGGGCGCCCCGCTGGCCGGCTACTTCGCCTGGTCCCTGCTGGACAACTTCGAGTGGGCCTACGGCTACGACAAGCGGTTCGGGCTGGTCCACGTCGACTACCGCACCCAGGTCCGCACCATCAAGGGCAGCGGCCGGCGGTACGCGGACCTGGTCCGCGCCCACCGCGGCCGGACACGCCGGGCCGCCTGAGCCCGGCCCGGACGGCCGGTGGACACGGCTGGGGAGTCCGTGTCCACCGGCACACCGCACCCCATGTATGTCATGAGCACGCCAAAAAGCAGTAGTGCACCTCCACCCCACAAGGAGCGCCGCATGCCGTCCCGCACCCTGCTCGCCGCCCTGGCCGCCACCGCCCTGCTCTGCTCGGGCCCGCTGTCGGCCGCACCCGCCTTGGCCGCGCCCGCCGCCGCCGGCTGGGACACCGACCGGGCGGCCGCCGCCTACGCGCTGAACCCGGCCGCCGTCACCGCCTCCGGCAGCGAGAACGCCGGCACCGGCCCCGGCCTGGCCTTCGACGGCCAGGCGGCCACCCGCTGGTCCAGCGACTTCGCCGACGACGCCTGGATCCGCGTCGACCTCGGCTCCGTGCTCCGGGTCGACCGCGTCACCCTCGACTGGGAGGCCGCCTACGGCAAGCGCTATGTCCTGGAGGTCTCGAAGAACGGCACCGACTGGACACCCTTCTTCACCGAGACCGCCGGCACCGGCGGCTCGGTCACCGCGCACACCCACCCGCAGGAGGTCACCGGCCGCTACGTCCGGCTGCGCGGCCTGGAACGCGCCACGCCCTACGGCTACTCGCTGTGGAGCCTCAAGGTCTACGGCGGCGAGCCGGCGCCGGCCTCGGCCACCCGCGCCAACCTCGCCCTGCACCACCCCGCGTACGCGAACTACTACCAGGACGCGGGCCATTCACCGGCGTTCGTGACCGACGGCGGCCGGCCCGCCGACCTCAAGGGCGACGCCAGCCGCTGGTCCAGCGACTGGAACACGGACCGCTGGGTGTCGGTGGACCTCGGCGCGCCCTCCGCCGTCGACACGGTGGACCTCTACTGGGAGTCGGCCTACGCCGTCGACTACCTCCTCCAGGTGTCCGACGACAACCGCACCTGGCGCACGGTGTACCAACCGTCGGCCGCCGAGGTCGCCGCCCGCCGCGCCGACGTCAAGTCCCCGTCCGACGCGGCCGGCGTGCACGACTCGGTCCGGCTGCCCGCGCCCGTGACGGGCCGCTACGTCCGCATGCTCGGCAAGGAGCGCCGCTCCTTCTACAACCCGGCCCCCGCCACCGCCCAGTTCGGCTACTCGCTCTACGAGTTCGAGGTCTGGGGCACGGGCGGCAGCGCCTCCGCCGCGTACCCGGCGCTCCCGGCCGATCCACCGGGCGGCTACCGCACCACCTTCTTCGACGACTTCACCGGCGCCGCGCTGGACCGCTCCAAGTGGCGGGTGGTGCGCACCGGCACCGAGATGGGCCCGGTCAACGGCGAGTCCCAGGCGTACGTCGACTCGCCGGACACCGTCGCCACCCGCGACGGCAGCCTGGTCCTGAAGGCCGCGTACTGCAAGGGCTGCACCCGGGCGGGCGGCGGCACCTACGACTTCACCTCCGGACGCGTCGACACCCACACCCACCTCGACTTCACCTACGGCAAGGTCAGCGCCCGGATGAGGCTGCCGGTCGGCGACGGGTTCTGGCCGGCCTTCTGGCTGCTCGGCAGCAACGTCGACGACCCCTCGGTGTCCTGGCCGGCGTCCGGCGAGACCGACATCATGGAGAACATCGGCTACCCGGACTGGACCAGCAGCGCCCTGCACGGCCCCGGCTACTCGGCGGACGGCAACATCGGCGCCCGCCAGACCTACCCGAACGGCGGCACGGCCGGCCAGTGGCACACGTACGCGGTCGAATGGACCCCGACGGCGCTGCGCTTCTTCGTGGACGACCGCGTGGTGCAGGAGACGACCCGGAACAAGCTGGAGTCCACCCGCGGCCAGTGGGTCTACGACCACGACCAGTACCTCATCCTGAACCTCGCCCTCGGCGGCGCCTACCCGGCCGGCTGGAACAAGGTCACCAGCCCGTACTGGGGCCTGCCCCAGTCCAGTGTCGACAAGGTCGCGTCCGGGGCGGTGCGGGCCGAGATCGACTGGGTGCGGGTCGAGCAGAAGGGCTGAGCCGGCGTCGGCCGGAAAGGGACGGAAGGGCTGAACCGGCCGCCGTGCCGGGGAGGACGGAAGGGCCGGGCCGGCCGTCGCGCCGGGGGAGCGGCGCGGCGGCCGGCGCCCGGCCGCTCAGTCCTTCGCGCGGCGCCGCGTCCCGGCCGCCAGCAGCAGCGCCGACAGGAGGGCGGTCGCCCAGGCGGCCGCCACGACGCCGTGGTCCCCGGAGCCGGACATGCCCGCCGCGGCCAGCGCGAGGAACACGCCGGCGGCCTGCGTGCCGGTGCCGGGCGGCATCGGGGCCGCCGTCGCCGGACGTCTGCGCGGGACCCACAGGCGCAGCAGCTCCGCGGTGGTCGCGAGCGCGGCGAGCCGGGAGCCCACCCGCAGCCACAGCGGCGGCGTGACCTCGCCCAGCTCGCCCACGCCGGTCACGCTGCACAGCGCGAACAGCAGGACGGGCAGCAGCCAGCCGAGGCCGGCGCGCACCCGCGTGCCGGGCTCTCCCGCGGTCCCCGGCTCGCTCACCGGCGCGCCTTCCCCGGCGCCGGAGCCGTCCTCCGGAGCGCGGGGGCCCGGGACGGTCGGCAGCGGGCGCAGGGCGCGGGACTGGGCGCGGCGCAGGCGGCGGCCCGCGTCGCCGTACCGGTCCTGGTGGGCGGCGAGTTCCGCCTGGAGGGCGAGCAGTCGCTCGGCCATCGCGTCGAACTCCGCCCGGCGTTCGGCGGCCGCCCGCCCGGCCTCGCGGGCCGCCTCGGCGAGCCGGGACAGCGCCTCGGTGCGCAGCCGTACGGCGTCCTCGCGGGCCGCGTCCGCCTCCCGGGGCAGCTCGGCCGCCTCCGCCTTCAGCCGGGCGCGTTCGGTCTCGATGATCTCGGCGATGCGGTGCCGCTGGTCCGGCGGCAGCTCCCGCGGCGCCCGGGCCTTGGCGCGGGCCACGGCGGCCCGGCGCCACTCCATCAGCGGCCGGCCGCGGTGCTCGCCGATCCCGTTGATGTGCACCTTGCGGCCGTGCGGACGGTGGAGGTACAGCACCTCGCCGCCCTTGCCGTGGGGGGCCTTGCCCCAGCTGACCCGGGTGAAGTCGGCGGCCGTGCGGATCCCGGCCGCGCCGAGGTCCCGGATCAGGCCCGCGCCGATGCCGTTGATCTCGCTCGTGGTGAGCCGGGTGGCGCGCAGCGAGCGTTCGACCGACTCCCGGCGCAGCACCGTCAGGGCGCGCCGCTCCTGATGCTCCCGCTTGCCGTCCAGGCCGTCGAGCCGCCGGGCCAGGGAGCGTTCGCGGCGCAGCCGCCGCTCGTGGACGCGTTGCAGGGTCTTCGCGCAGGCGGCCTCGGCGCGCCCGCGCTCCCGGGCCTCGCGGTTCAGCCGCCGCAGGTCGGCCAGTTCGAAGGCGCGGCGACCGTCCAGCAGGCGGCGCAGGGCGCGGACCGACTCGATCAGCCGGCGGCGCTCGGCGCGTATCTCCGCGGGGGCGGGCGGGACGGGGGCGTGCCCGTCCCGAAGGGTGGTGGTGCTCTCGCTCAAGGTCTCTCGCTCAGGAGGGCCGGACGCCGCGCTCGCGGCTCGGAGGCGTCGCCTCCGCAGAGGCGACCGCCGAGCGGGCGGGAAGGTTGCCCCGTGATCATGACCTCGGGCTTAATGCATATGATGTGCAAGTGCGTACGTATAGCGTGAGGCCCGCGACCGCCGACGACCTCGACAGTGCCAGGTCCGTCATGCTCGACACCGTCTACCGCGACTTCGGCACCGGGTACGTGCCCCGGTGGCACGCCGACATCGTGGACCCGGCCGCCTGCTACCTGGAGCCCGTCCGGCACACCCTGCTCGTCGCCGTGGACGCGGACGGCCGGGTCGTCGGCACCGGCGCCCTCGACTCGCGCGGCCCGCAGTCGCCGCCGAACCCGCCCCGGCTGGCCGAGCGGTACCCCTCCGGCGAGACCGCGCAACTGCGCCGCGTGTACGTGCGCCCCGGGCACCGGCGCCGGGGCATCGCGCGCGAACTGGTGGTCCGGCTGCTGGACTTCGCCGCCGCGGACGGCGGCTACCGGTCCGTGTACCTGCACACCGACCCCGCCGTGCCCGGCGCCGAACCCTTCTGGCGCTCGCTCGGCACGGTCGTGCACGACGAGCGCGAGGACGCCGGAGGCGGTCAGGGCGTCGTGCACTTCGAGATTCCTCTGGAGCGGACCGTGGGCGCCGCGGACGGTCCCGAGCGAGCCAGGGTTTATTGGAAATGATTTCCATGTAATCTTTCGCTCCGACCGCACGTCACCTCCACCCGCACGAACGAGGACCATGCCTGCCCCGCGCCCTTCCCGCCTGCTCGCCGCCCTACTCGCCACGCCCCTCCTCGCCGGGTGCTTCGCCTCCTCCGGCGAGGCGGACGACAAGCCCGCCGACGGCTCGCGGCTCCGTGTCGCACTCGCCTTCCCGCCCGCCGAACGGCTCTCGCCGTACGGCGCCGACGCCACGATCCTCAGCCGGCTCGGCGTCACCGAGGGCCTGACCGCGCTCGACGGCAACGGCACCGCCGCTCCCGCCCTCGCCTCCTCCTGGCGCCGGCAGGACGAGCGCACCTGGCAGTTCACCCTGCGCGAGGCCACCTTCCACGACGGCTCCGAGGTCACCGCCGCGTCCGTGGCCGCCTCGCTCGGCCGGGCCGCCCACGCCCGGCCCGCCCCGGCCGCCCTGTCCGGCGTGACGCTCACCGCGAAGGCCGTGGACCGGCACCGGATACGCGTCAGCACCGGCCGGCCCGACCCCATCCTGCCGCTCAGGCTGTCCAGTCCGAGCCTCGCCGTGCTCTCCGCGAAGGCCTACCGGGACAAGGACCGCGTCGACCCGGCCGGCACCGGCACCGGCCCCTTCACGCTGAAGAAGGTCACCGGCGCCGCCTCCGCCACGCTCGACCGGTACGACGGCTACTGGGGCGGACGCGCCCAGGCCGCCGGCATCGACGTCCGCTTCGTCCCCGACGGCACCGCCCGCACCAACGCCCTGCGCAGCGGCGACACGGACATCGCCGAAGCCGTCCCGGTGGCCCAGGCGGCCACGCTCCGCCCGGACACCCGCCGCGAGACCGCCACCACCCGCACCACCAGCCTGCTGCTCAACCACCGCTCCGGCCCGTTCGAGGACGCGCGGCTGCGCGCCGCCGCCCGCGCCGCCGTCGACACCTCCGCCCTCGCCAAGGGCGTCTACGAAGGCCACGCCGACCGCGGCACCGGAATCTACGGCCCCGCCGTCAGCTGGGCCGAGGGACGCCATCCCGCGCCGGTCGGCAGGGCCACGCCGAAGCGGCCCGACGGCACCCGGATCACCCTCGCCACCTACGACAACCGGCCCGAACTCCCCGAGGCCGCCCAGGTACTGGGCCAGCAGCTGGAGAAGGCCGGCTTCCGCGTCAAGCTCGTCGTCCGCGAGTACGCGCGGCTGGAGAGCGACGCCCTCGCCGGAAGGTTCGACGCCTTCGTCCTCGCCCGCAACAGCCTCGTCGACACCGGCGACCCGGTCGCCATCCTCGCCGGCGACTACACCTGCGACGGCGGCTACAACCTGGCCCAGCTGTGCGACAAGGACGTCGACCGGGCCGTGGCCGAGGCCGAGCGCACCGCCGACCCCGTCGAGCGGCAGGACGCCGCGCTGCGCGCCGAGGCACACGTCCTCGGCACCGACTCCGTCGTACCGCTGGTCCACCAGCGCGTCATCACCGGCGTCGGCCGCTCCGTCAAGGGCGTGCTGCTCGACCCCTACGAGCGCACCCTCATCGGCACCGGCACCCGGCGCTGACCCGTGCGGACCGTGCTGTGGCGGGCCTTCCTCGCCGCCGCCCTGGTGTGCGGGATCGGCCTGCTGCCCTGGCTCAGCCGCACCGACCCCGCGCTCACCGTGCTCAAGGCACGCGCCCAGGACCGCGACCCGGACCCCGCCGTGCTCGCCGCCATCCGCGACCAACTCGGCCTGGACGCGGGCCCGCTGACGCTGCTCGGACGCTGGCTCGGCGGACTGCCGCGCGGGGACGCCGGCCGGTCCTGGATCTCCGGGGCCGAGGCCGGACCGCTCGTGGCACGGGCCCTCGGTGCCTCCCTGCTGCTCATGGCGGTCGCCCTCCTGGTGGCCGCCTGCACCGCGGCCGCCGTCTGCGCCCGCACCCTGTACCGGGGCGGCCGGACCCGGCCCGGCGGCACCGGCTCCGCCGTGCTCGCCACCCTGCCGGAGTTCCTCACCGCCTCCGTCCTCGCCACCGTCGTCGGCGTCCAGCTGGGCTGGCTGCCCGCCCTCGGCTGGTACGGGCCCCGGTACACCGTGCTGCCCGCGCTCGCCCTCGGCCTGCCCGCCGGAGCCGTCCTCGGCCGGCTCCTCGACGACCAGCTGCCCGGCGCCTTCGCCGAACCCTGGGCGCGCGCCGCCGCCGCGCGCGGACTGCCCCGCGCGCGCGTCGCCCGCCAGGCGCTGCGGCGCTGCCTGCCCGGACTGCTGCCGAACACCGCCCTGTTCGTCGTCGGCATGACCGGCGGCGCCGTCGCCGTCGAGCAGCTCTACGACATCCCCGGCCTCGGCCGCACCACCCTCCAGGCCGCCCTCGCCCAGGACCTGCCCGTCCTCCAGGCCGGCACCCTCGCCCTGCTGCTGCTCGCCGCGCTCGCCACCGGCGCGGCCCGGCTCGCCGTCCGGCTGCTCACCGGCCCCGCCCTGCGCGACGGCGCCCTGCCCGCCCCGCCCCGCCTCACCCCGGCCGTACGCCGCACCCCGCCGCTGCTGCTCGGCGGGGCGCTGCTCGCGGTCCTCGCCGCCGGCCTGCCCCGCGACCCGCTCGCCCTGAACACCACCGCCCGCCTGCGACCCCCTTCCCTTGCCCACCCGTTCGGCACCGACGCGCTCGGCCGCGACCTGCTCGCCCGGGTCGCCCACGGCGCCCTGGACACCCTGCTGCTCGCGCTCGCGATCAGCGCCGGCACCCTGCTCGCCGGACTGCTGCTCGGCCTGCTGCCCCGGCTGTCCGGACCGCTCGCCGACACCGTCAACGCCGTACCGCCCGTGCTCGCCGCGCTGCTGGTCACCGCCGTCACCGGAGGCGGCCCGGCCACCCCCGCGCTGGCCGTCGCCGCCGTCGCCTGGGCCCCCCTCGCCACCCACACCTCCGCCCTGCTCCGCCAGGAACGCGCCGCCCTCCACCTCACCGCCACCCGGGCCCTCGGCGCCGGCCGCCGGTACCTCCTGCGCCACGAACTCCTGCCCGCCGTCGTCCCGCCCGTCACCCGGCACGCCCTGCTGCGGCTGCCCGGCACCGCACTCGCCCTCGCCGCGCTCGGCTTCCTCGGCCTCGGCGCCCAGCCGCCGTCCCCCGAGTGGGGCTGGCTGCTCGCCGAGAACCAGCCCTACGCCGAGCGCGCCCCCTGGGCCGTCCTCGCGCCCGCCGCCGTCCTCGCCGTCCTCGGCGCGCTGGCGGTGACCTCCGCGGGCGCCGTCCACCGCCGCCGCCCGGCCCGACCCGCCACCGCCACAAGGGAGACGACCGCCCGATGAGCGCCGCGCGCACCGGCCGGACCCCGCTGCCGCCGCTGCTGCGGCTGCTGATTCTCACCCAACTCGCCTTCAACATCGGCTTCTTCGCCGTCCTGCCGTTCCTCGCCGAACACCTCGGCACGGCGATCGGCATGGCCGGCTGGCTGGTCGGCGTCGTCCTCGGACTGCGCACCTTCAGCCAGCAGGGACTGTTCGTGGCGGGCGGCGCCCTCGCCGACCGGTACGGCGTGCGGCCCGTCGTCCTCACCGGGTGCGCGCTGCGCATCGCCGGGTTCGCCTGGCTCGGATACGCGGAACGCACCTGGTCGGTGATCGGCTCCGTCCTGCTGATCGGCTGCGCCGCCGCGCTGTTCTCCCCGGCGGTGGAATCGGAGGTCGCCCGGCAGGCCGTGCTGCGCGAGGAGGCCGGCGGCGGTCCGCGCGCCCGGGTACTGGCCCTGTTCACCGTCGCCGGGCAGGCGGGCGCCTTCACCGGCCCGCTGCTGGGCGCCCTGCTGCTGACGGCCGACTTCCGCACGGTCTGCCTGGCCGGCGCGGCCGTCTTCACCGCCGTCCTCGCCGGACACGCCGTCCTGCTGCCCCGGCACCTGCCCGGCCGCGAACCCGTCGCCGTGCGCGGCGGACTCGGTCCGCTGCTGCGCAACCGCCGCTTCCTCGCTTTGAGTTGCGGATACGGTGCGCAACTCCTCGCCTACAACCAGCTCTACCTCGCCCTGCCCGCCGAGGTCCGGCGCACCTCCGGCTCCCAGGCGCCGGTCGCCTGGCTGTTCGCGCTGTCCTCCCTGCTGGTGGTGGCCGCCCAACTGCCCGTCACCCGCTGGGCCGGCCGCCGGCTCACCCCGCGCCGCTCGCTGGCCGCCGGGCTGCTGCTGACCGGCGCCGGATTCGCCGCCGTCGCCGCGGCCCGCCCCGCCGGCCTCACCGGCATGGCCGGACTGGCCCCGCTCGCCGCCCTGGTCGTCCTGCTCACCCTCGGCCAGATGCTGGTCGCGCCGGTCGCCCGCGCCTGGCTGCCCGACCTCGCCGCGCCCGGCCGCATCGGTCTCTACACCGGCGCCCTGTCCTCCGTCTCCGGCCTGCTGGTCCTGCTCGGCAGCACCGCCTCCGGCGCGCTCCTCGACCTCGGGCTGCCCCCGGCGCTGCCCTGGGCGGTCCTGGCGGCGGTGCCCCTGGCGGCGGTGCTGATCCTGCCCAGGGACCGGCCCGCCCACGGCACGGCACCCGAGCCGGCGTGAGCCGGGCCCCGCGCGCCGCCCGTGCCGGCCGCGTCCGGGCCGGCTCGGGTCCGGTCCGGTGCGCCGCGGTTCGCGCGGAAAGCGGCTCGAGTCCGGCTCAGCGTGCCACCGGCTCCGGCAGCCGGGTCTGCCGGGTCCGCCCGGCCGGCACCATCCCCGGCATCCCGGACGGCACCCCGGCCGACGCTCGCGCGGTACGCCACAGCCACACCACATCCCGACCGAACGACCACACCAGCGAGCCCAGCGCGAGCAGCACGACCACCAGCTCCGCCGCGTACGGCAGCAGCCCGGAGCCCGCCACCAGCAGGCACACCCCCTGCACGGCCGCGACGGTCTTGCGGGCGAAGGACGGCGGCAGCGGCGCCGTCAGCCACGGCGCACACCAGGCCACGGCGACGAACGCGTAGCGCATCGCGCCGATCAGCAGCACCCACGGCCCCAGCCGCGCCGACACGTACACGCTGAGCACCAGGATCAGGAACGCGTCCACCTCCATGTCGAAGCGGGCCCCCAGCGCCGAGGCGGTGCCGGTGCGCCGGGCCACCAGGCCGTCCACGCCGTCCAGCAGCAGCGCCACGGCGGTCAGGACGACCAGCACCGGCACCGGCGGCGCGCTCGCGAAGGAGTCCGCGACCAGCGCCGTCACCCCGCCGACCAGACCGGCCCGGCCCAGCGTGACCCGGTTCGCCGGCCCTAGGCGGCGCAGCCGGGAACGGTGCCCGGCACGGGAGAGCACCACCCAGGTGGCGCACGCGAAACCCAGCCCCGTCAGCCAGCCGGCCGGCCCCAGGCCGAGCAGCGCCATGAGCAGCACCTGCCCGCCCGCTCCCACGGCGGTCTCCCGCCGGAGCCTCGCGTCGTACGTGTTGTTCAGGGCCACCGCACATCCTCCGGCCGAGTGACAGAGTCGATCAACGCCGCGTACCGTGCGCGGCCTGTGCACCACCCGGTACGCGAACAGCTTCCCGATCGTTCAGGAGGACGCCGATGAACCGCTGCGCCCGCGCGTTCTGGCTCCGCTCGCCCGGCCACGGAGAACTCCGCGAGGTCACCCTCCCCGAACCCGCCCGGGACGAGGTCCTGGTGCGCACCCTGTACTCCGGGGTGAGCCGGGGCACCGAGACGCTCGTCTTCCGCGGCGGGGTGCCGGACAGTCAGCGCGCCGTGATGCGCGCGCCGTTCCAGGAGGGCGACTTCCCGGGCCCGGTGAAGTACGGCTACCTCAGCGTCGGCGTGGTGGAGGAGGGCCCGGACGCGCTGACCGGCCGTACGGTCTTCTGCCTGTACCCGCACCAGAGCCGGTACGTCGTCCCGGCGAGCGCCGTCACCGTCGTCCCCGAAGCCGTGCCCGCCGAACGGGCCGTCCTCGCCGGGACCGTGGAGACCGCCGTCAACGCGCTGTGGGACGCGGCCCCTCTGATCGGCGACCGGATCGCGGTCGTCGGCGGCGGCATGGTCGGCTGCGCGGTCGCCGCGCTGCTCGCCCGCTTCCCCGGCCTCCGCCTCCAGCTCGTCGACACCGACCCGGCACGCGAGGAGACCGCGCGGGCGCTCGGCGTGGACTTCGCCCGGCCCGCCGACGCCCTCGGCGACTGCGACCTCGTCGTGCACGCCAGCGCCACCGAGGCCGGCCTCACCCGGGCCCTCGCCCTCCTCGCCCCCGAAGGCACGGTCGTCGAACTGAGCTGGTACGGCGACCGGACCGTGGCCCTGCCGCTCGGCGAGGCCTTCCACTCCCGCCGGCTCACCCTGCGCGGCAGCCAGGTCGGCACCGTCTCCCCGGCCGCCCGCGCCGGCCGCACCTACGCCGACCGGATGACGCTCGCCCTGGACCTGCTCGGCGACTCCGCGCTGGACGCCCTCGTCACCGGCGAGAGCCCCTTCGAGGAACTCCCGTCCGTGCTGCCGAAGCTGGCGTCCGGCCAGATCCCCGCCCTGTGCCACCGCATCCGCTACACCGGGACCGCCTGACCTGAGAGAAGAGTGAGACAGGCTGAACACGGGGAAGCGACGAGCCGTACTACACGGCATCCCCCGGCGGGCAAGGGCAGGGGGAGCAGACGCGCCGCACCTGGAGGGTCGTCCGTTGTTCAGCATCACCGTCCGCGATCACCTGATGATCGCCCACAGCTTCCGCGGCGAGGTCTTCGGACCCGCGCAGCGACTGCACGGCGCCACGTTCCTCGTGGACGCGACCTTCCGCCGCGAACAGCTGGACGAGGACGGCATCGTGGTCGACATCGGCCTGGCCACCCGGGAACTCCACGCGGTAGTGGCGCAGTTGAACTACCGCAACCTGGACGACGAGCCGGACTTCCGCGGCGTCAACACCTCCACCGAGTATCTCGCCAAGGTCATCGCCGACCGGCTCGCCGAGCGGATCGCCGAGGGCCGGCTGGGGGAGGGCGCCAAGGCCCTCGCGGGCATCACCGTCACCCTGCACGAGTCGCACATCGCCTGGGCGAGTTACGAGCGTGCCTTGTGACCGGCCTGACCGCGCGGCGCACCCGCCACCCCCGTCCGCCCGCCGCCGAGGACACCATCCGGACCGTTCCCATGACCCTGCGCACCGCGCACTTCGTGCTGCCGGGCGGCGTCGACGACCCGGCCGCGCCCAGCGGCGGCAATGTCTACGACCGCCGGATCTGCCTGGACCTGCCCGGCTTCGGCTGGCAGGTCACCCGGCACCCCGTCCCCGGCGGCCGTCCCCGGCCGGACCGCCCCGCCCGCGACCGGCTCGCCCGCACCCTGCGGGACCTGCCGGACGACTCCGTCGTCCTGCTCGACGGACTCGTGGCCTGCGGCGTCCCGGAGATCGTCGTCCCGGAGGCCGGGCGGCTGCGCCTCGCCGTCCTCGTCCATCTGCCGCTCGGCGACGAGACCGGCCTGGACCGGGCCGTCGCCGCCGGCCTGGACATCCGTGAGCGGGCGGTGCTGCGGGCCGCGGGCGCGGTGATCGCCACCAGCGGCTGGGCGGGGCGCCGACTCGTCTCCCACCACGGGCTCGCCCCCGACCGTGTGCACGTGGCCGCGCCCGGCGCCGACATCGCGCCCCTCGCGCCCGGCACCGACGGCGTGTCCCGGCTGCTGTGCGTGGCCGCCGTGACCCCGCGCAAGGGCCAGCACCGGCTGGTGGAGGCGCTCGCGGCGGTCCGGGACCTGCCGTGGACCTGCGAGTGCGTCGGCGGCCTCGGCCACGACCCCGCATACGTGGCCCGGGTGGAGGAGTCGATCGCCCGCCACGGCCTCACCGGCCGGCTGCGCCTGACCGGCCCCCGCTCCGGTGCCGCACTGGACGCCTCCTACGCCGCCGCCGACCTGATGGTCCTCGCCTCCCGCGCCGAGACCTACGGCATGGCGGTCACCGAGGCCCTCGCCCGGGGCGTCCCGGTCCTCGCCACCGACGTCGGCGGCCTGCCCGAGGCGGTCGGCCGCGCCCCCGACGGCCGGGTGCCCGGCATCCTCGTCCCGCCGGAGGACCCCGGCGCGCTCGCCGCCGCGCTGCGCCGCTGGTCCGGCGACCCCGACGTACGCCGCCGCCTCCGGGCGGCGGCCCGCGGCCGCCGCACCGCGCTCACCGGCTGGCCCGCCACGGCCCGCGCCGTGGCCACCGTCCTCCACCGGCTCCCGCACCCTGGGCGGAGGCCGGCATGAACACTCCCGAAACGGCGACCGGCAACGCGATCCCGGTCCGGCCGGAACCGAGAGGAGCGCTACCGATGGCCGACGGCA
This sequence comes from Streptomyces sp. SCL15-4, assembly GCF_033366695.1. Classification (NCBI taxonomy): domain Bacteria; kingdom Bacillati; phylum Actinomycetota; class Actinomycetes; order Kitasatosporales; family Streptomycetaceae; genus Streptomyces; species Streptomyces sp. SCL15-4. Next base: position 1,721,376 of record NZ_JAOBTQ010000001.1, on the reverse strand, counting down.
CGGGCAGCGGGGAGGGGCCGGGTGCGGGTGGGGGCGGTGCGGAGGCGCGGAGTGTGCGTGCGGGCGGCGGCGGGGCCGGGGAGCGCGGCGGTGTGCCGGACAGCGGCGCGGGCAGCGGGGAGGGGCCGGGTGCGGGTGGGGGCGGTGCGGAGGCGCGGAGTGTGCGTGCGGGGCGCGGAGTGTGCGTGCGGGCGGCGCGGCGGCGGCGGTGTGCCGGACGAGCGGCGCGGGCAGCGGGGAGGGGCCGGGTGCGGGTGCCGGTGCGGAGGCGCGGAGTGTGCGTGCGGGCGGCGGCGCGGCGGGGGAGCGCGGCGGTGTGCCGGACGACGGCACGGGCAGCGGGGAGGGACCGGGTGCGGGTGCGGGCGGTGCGGAGGCGCGGAGTGTGCGTGCGGGCGGCGGCGCGGCGGGGGAGCGCGGCGGTGTGCCGGACGGCGGCGCGGGCAGCGGGGAGGGGCGGAACGGTGTGTCGCGCGGCGGGACGACGCGAGGCGTGAGCACGGGGGAGCGGAACGGTCCGCCGGGCCGGAGCGCCGGCGGCGCGGAGGCGCGGGCCGTGCGCGCGGCCGGCCACAGGGCCGGTGCGTCGGGCGGCGGCGCGGAGGCGGTGGAGCGGGACGGCGGGTCCTGTGACGGCGTGCCGGAGGAGTCGTACGGTTCCGGAGGCGGCCCCTTCCCGGCCGTCGCCGGTGCCGGGCCCGTGGGACGGCCCGGGGAGCGGGAGACCGTGCGGCTGCGCGGCGGGAGGTCCGAGGAGCCGCCGCGGTACGCGCCCGAGTGGCTGCGGCTGCGGGAGGGCGCCGACGCGGCGGCCCGCGCGCGGGAACTGCTCGACCCGCTGCGGGTCCGGCCGGCCGGCGGCGGCCTGGTCGTGCACGACCTGGGCTGCGGCACCGGCTCGATGGGCCGCTGGCTCGCGCCGCGCCTGGCCGGCGCCCAGCACTGGGTCCTGCACGACCGCGATCCCCACCTGCTGCACTTCGCCGCCGCCGGCGCCCCGCGCCGCGCCGCCGACGGCAGCCGCGTCACCGTGGAGACCCGGCGCGGCGACCTAGCCCGGCTCACGCCCGGGGCGCTGGCCGGGGCCTCGCTGGTGACCGCGTCCGCGCTGCTCGACGTCCTCACCCGGGCGGAGATCGAGACCCTGGCGGACGCCTGCGCGGGCGCCGGCTGCCCGGCCCTGCTCACCCTCTCCGTCACCGGGCGCGTCGAACTCACCCCGGCCGACCCGCTGGACGCCGTGATCACCGAGGCGTTCAACGCCCACCAGCGGCGCGCCGGACTGCTCGGCCCGGACGCGGTCACGGTGGCCCGCCGGGTGTTCGCCGAGCGCGGCGCGACGGTCCGTCCGCACCCGAGTCCATGGCGGCTCGGCCCCGCGGACGCCGCGCTGACCGAGCAGTGGCTGCGCGGCTGGGTGGGCGCGGCGGTCGAGCAGCGGCCGGAACTGCGCGGCGCCGCCGAGCGCTACCTGACCGCCCGCCTCACCGCCTGCGCGACCGGCACGCTGCGCGTCACCGTCCACCACACCGACCTGCTGGCGCTGCCCCGGCCGACGGGCGGTCCCGCATGACCGCGAGACCGACGGGACCGCGCCCGAGGACGTCCCGCGCCACGGACACCGGCACGTACGCGCGCAGGCCGCCGGCGAGTCGAGCGCGCGCGGCCGTCGTGGCGGAGGCCGGGCCGGTGCGCGGGAGCGTGGCGCGCGAGGACGGTCCGGTACGTCCGCGCGGGACACCGCAGACGCCCCCGGCACCCATGCGCGGAGCATCGAAGGCGCACCCGGTGCCTACGCGCGCGGTGCCGGAGGAGACCCCTCGCACCCCTGTCACGCCGCCGGCGGTGTCCACGCCCCACGGCGCCACCCCACGGCGATCCCCGGCCCTGCGCACGCACCTCGGCACGCTCGCCGGCGCCGTCCTCCTCGGCATCCTGTTCTGGCGGCTCGGCACCGGCCCGCTGCTCGACGGGCTGCGCCGGATCGACGTCCGGACGGTGCCGGTCGCGCTGGGGATCGGCGCGGTCACCACCGTGTGCAGCGCGTGGCGCTGGCGGTTGGTGGCGGCCGGGCTGGGGCTGCGGCTGCCGCTGGGCCCGGCCGTCGCCGACTACTACCGCGCGCTGTTCCTCAACGCGGCCCTGCCCGGCGGCGTCCTGGGAGATGTGCACCGGGCGGTACGGCACGGGCGCGGCGCCGGTGACGTGCGGCGCGGGGTGACGGCGGTGGTGCTGGAGCGGGTCGCCGGGCAGCTCGCGCTGACCGTGGCCGGCGCGGTGCTGCTGGCGACCCTGCCGTCCCCGGTGCGCGCCGAGGTCCGGGCGGGTGCGCCACCGGCCGGGCTCGCCGCCGTCGGTGTGCTGGCCGTCGTACTCGCCGTCCGGATGAACCGCCCGCCGGCCCGCCGGGCCGGTGCCCTGCGCCGACGTCTCGGCGAGGCCCGGCAGGGACTGGCGTCGCGGCGCGGCGGACCCGGTGTCGCGCTGTCCTCCGCGGTCGTCCTGGCCGGGCACCTGGCCCTGTTCGTCGTGGCGGCCCGGGTCGCCGGCTCGGCCGCCCCGGTGGCGGTGCTGCTGCCGCTCGCCGTACTCGCCCTGCTGGCCATGGGCCTGCCGCTGAACGTCGGCGGCTTCGGGCCCCGCGAGGGCGTCACGGCGTGGGCGTTCGGTGCGGCCGGGCTCGGCGCGGACCGCGGCGTCGCGGTCGCCGTCGTCTACGGCGTCCTGAGCCTCCTGGCGAGCCTGCCCGGCGCCGCCGTCCTGCTCCGGCGCCGCGGCGCGGCCGTACGCGCCGGGCCCACGCTCCGCGACGGCTTCCCGCCCGCTATTCCGGAGCGGCGAGCAGCGCGAGACACGGCGCGAAGGATTCCGCCAGACTCGCCAGCAGTTTCCTGCCCTTGTCCGCCGAGCCCAGAGAAGGACGGCCTATGACACCCGATTCGCTATAGCCGGACATTCCCAGCGTGAGCAGATGACGGCGGTCGTCGGCGATGAAATCGGCGGACTCGTGGCCAGGCCGGACGAATTCGGGGTGAGCGTGCAGCAGAATGGACGTCTCGATTTCTCCCGCGTGCATATCGGTGAGCAGCGAGGTGGCCACCCCGGCCCGCTTACGCGCCGTCTCCCAGTCCTCTGCGGCCGGGAACAGGGCCATCCGCTCACCGTGCGCGGACGCCTCCTGGACGACGTTGCCCAGCACGTAGTTGCCGCCGTGCCCGTTGACCACGACCAGCGCGGCCACGCCCGAGCGGCGCAGCGACGCCGCGATGTCCGAGACCACGGCGTGCAACGTCACCGCGGAGATGCTGACGGTCCCGGGCCAGGCCGCGTGCTCGTGCGAGCAGGAGACCGTCACCGGAGGAAGGAGGTGCACCGGATACGCGGCGGCGATTCCCCGTGCCACCGCGCAGGCGACCAGCGTGTCGGTCGCCAGCGGAAGATACGGGCCGTGCTGCTCGAAGCTGCCCACGGGAAGGACGGCGACCCGCGCGCCGCGCGTCCGCACGTCCTCGGTGGTGTCCGCCGGCAGCACTCCGTGCGCCGCTTTCCAGCCGTCCGTCCGCGCACCCGAACCACTCATCTTTTCACTGCCTTTCATATCTGCTGAGGAATCAGATCATGACAGAAAACATCGGCGCCGACATCGGCGTACTCGGCAAGAAATCCCTCCGGCGTTCCGGCGTCGAACGCGTCGTGAACGCGCCGCTGCCCACCGTGTACGGGAAATTCCAGGCCATCGGTTACCTGGACCACGACCGCGGCGACGAACAAGTGGCCCTGGTGTACGGCGGGATCGGCACCGAGAACGTGCTGACCCGGCTGCACTCGGAATGCCTGACCGGGGACGCCTTCGGCTCCCGGCACTGCGAGTGCGGCGACCAGCTCGCGGCGGCCCTGCGCGCGGTCGTCGCCGAAGGCAGCGGCGTCGTCGTCTACTTGCGCGGCCACGAGGGACGCGGCATCGGACTGCTCGCCAAGCTGCGCGCGATGGCGCTGCAGGCGGAGGGACTGGACACGGTGGAGGCGAACCTCGCGCTGGGCCTGCCGGTCGACGCCCGCGACTACGGCGCGGCCGCCGGTATCCTGCACGACCTCGGGGTGCGCTCGGTACGGCTGCTGTCCAACAACCCGCGCAAACGGGAGGCGCTCGTCCGGCACGGCGTCCAGGTCGCCGAGCAGGTGCCGTTGCTGATCGAGCCGTGCGAGAGCAGCATCACCTATCTGCGCACCAAACGGGAGCGGATGGACCACCACCTGCCGCATCTGGACGCCGTCGCCCACGGGTCCTGACGAGGCGGCGGTGAGGAGGAGAAAGGCGGCGCGATGGAGCTGCGGGCACGGGTGGTCGTCGTCGGCGGCGGGGTGATCGGCACGAGCATCGCCTGGCACCTGGCCCGCGCCGGGGTGCGGGACGTCGTCCTCGTGGAGCGGGACGAACTCGCCGCCGGCTCCACCTCCAAGGCCGCCGGCGGGGTGCGCGCGCAGTTCTCCGACGAGCTGAACATCCGGCTCGGCGCGCGCAGCCTGGAGGCGTTCGGCCGCTTCGAGCGGGAGGTCGGACAGGACATCGGGCTGCACCGGGTCGGCTATCTGTTCCTGCTGTCCACCCCGGAGCAGGTGGCCTCCTTCGAGGCGGGCGTGCGGCTGCAGAACTCCCTCGGGGTGCCCAGCCGCCTGATCGGCCCGGAGGAGGCCCGCCGGCTCTCCCCGCTGATCACCACCGACGGCCTGCTGGCCGCCGCGTACTCCCCGGACGACGGCCACTGCACCCCCGAGGCCGTCGTCCACGGCTACGCGGGCGCCGCCCGCGCCCTCGGCGTCCGCGTCCTGCGCCACACCGAGGTCACCGGCATCGACCTGCGCGGCGGCACCGTCACCGGCGTCCGTACCTCTCGCGGCAAGATCGCCACGGACACGGTGGTCTGCGCGGCCGGCGCCTGGTCGCGGGCGGTCGGCGCGATGGCGGGCGTGGACCTGCCGGTGGAGCCGCTGCGCCGGCAGATCGCCGTCACCCAACCGGTGCCGGACCTGCCGGCCGCCCTGCCCATGACCATCGACTTCACCACCAGCCTCTACTTCCACCGGGAGGGCCCCGGCCTGCTGCTCGGCATGTCCGACCCGGACGAGCGGCCCGGGTTCGCCACCGGCACCCACGACCGCTGGATCCCCCGGCTCGCCGAGGCGATGCGCGCCCGCGCGCCCGCCCTGCTGGACCTGCCGCGCACCGGCGGCTGGGCGGGCCTGTACGAGAACACGCCCGACCACAACGCCCTGATCGGGGAGGCGCCGACGGTGTCCCGGTTCCTGTACGCCACCGGATTCTCCGGACACGGCTTCCTCCAGGGACCGGCCGTCGGCGAGGTGATCCGCGACCTGTACCTCGGGCGCGTACCCTTCCTGGACGTCAGCCCCCTGAGCGCCGGCCGGTTCGCGGCCGACGCCCCGCGCCCGGAGGCCAACCTGGTATGACCACGCTCCACCTGTGGCTGCGCCACGAGCCCCGTACGACCGAACGGCGCACGCCGGTCGTGCCCGCCGACGCCCGCCGCCTGGTGGACGCCGGGGCGACGCTGACCGTCGAGGAGTCCCCGCAGCGGATCTTCCCGCTGGAGGAGTACGAGGCGGCCGGCTGCCGGCCCGCCCCGGCGGGCTCCTGGACCGGCGCACCCCGGGACGCCGTGATCCTCGGACTCAAGGAACTCCCCGACGAGCCACCCGAGCTGATCCACCGTCACATCTACTTCGGGCACGCGTACAAGGGCCAGCCGGGTGCCGCCGGGCTGCTGCGCCGGTTCGCGGCCGGCGGCGGCGCGCTGCTGGACCTGGAGTACCTGGTGGACGAGGACGGGCGCAGGCTCGCCGCCTTCGGGTTCTGGGCGGGCTATCTCGGCGCCGCGCTCGCCGTGCTCCGGCACCGGGGCCGGCTCACCGCGCCGCTCGCCCCCACGGCCAAGGACGACCTGGACGCCGCCTTGCGGCCACGGGCCGGGGACGAGGAGTTCACGGCGCTGGTCATCGGCGCCCTGGGCCGCAGCGGGCGCGGCGCCGTGGCCGCCTTCCGCACGGCGGGCACCGAGGCCACCCGCTGGGACCTGGCGGAGACCCGCGACCTGGACCGGCCGGCCCTGCTCGGGCACGACGTGCTGGTCAACGCGGTCCTCGCCACCGGTTTCGTCCCGCCGTTCCTGCGCCGGGAGGACCTGGACTCCCCGGCCCGCCGGCTGCGCACCCTGTGCGACGTCACCTGTGACGTCGGCTCCCCGTTCAACGTGCTGCCCGTCTACGACCGCACCACCGACTGGGCGCGGCCCGTGCGCCGGCTGCGGGACGACCCGCCGCTGGACCTGATCGCCATCGACAACCTGCCGTCTCTGCTGCCCCGGGAGTCCAGCACCGACTTCTCGGCGGCGCTGCTGCCGCAGCTGCTCGCCTTCGGCCCCGGCGGCGCCTGGGGCCGCTGTCTCGACCGGTTCCACCAGGTCTGCCGTGAACTCGGCATCCGCGAGAGGGAGTAGGAGCATGACCGACCGTGTCCCGGCCAGCGGCACCGTCCACTGGGTCGGCGCCGGACTGTCCACCGGCAGCGGACTGGCCGCCCTGTGCGCCACGGCCGGCCGGGTCCTGCTGTGGCACCGCACCGCCGACCGCGCGGCCGAGGCCCTGGCCCGCCGGGGCCTGACCGGGCGCGCCGAGCCCCGCGCCCTCGCCCCGGACGTCCTCGCCGCCGCGCTGGAACCCGGGGACGTCGTGGTGTCGATGCTCCCGGCCGCCCGGCACGCCGGACTGCTCGCCGCGTGCGTGCGCGCCGGGGCGCACTTCGCCTGCTCCAGCTACGCCGCACCGGACCTGCTCGCGCACACGGACGCGGCGCGCGCGGCCGGCCTGACCGTGCTGACCGAGGCGGGCCTGGACCCGGGCGTCGACCACCTCTTCGCGCACAGCCTGATCGGCCGGGCCCGGGCCCGGATCGGCGCGCACACCCCGGCCTCCTACCGGCTCACCTCCTACTGCGGCGGCATCCCGGCGGTGCCCGACGGCTTCCGGTACCGCTTCAGCTGGGCCCCGCTCGGCGTCCTCAACGCCCTGCGCTCACCCGCCCGTTACCTCCAGGACGGCACCGAGACCAGGGCCGGCCGGCCCTGGGAGGCGACCCGGCCGCTGGTCCTGGCCGGCGAGAGATTCGAGGCGTACCCCAACCGCGACAGCGTCCCGTTCATCACCCGCTACGACCTGCCCGCCGCCTGGACCCCGCACACCTTCGTGCGCGGCACCCTCCGGCCGGACGGCTGGCGTGAGGCGTGGGAGCCGGTCTTCGCGGAGCTGACGGAGGGCGACGACGAGCGGATCGCCGCGCTGGCCCGGAAGCTGGCGGCGGCCTACCCGGCCACCAAGGCCGACCGGGACCGGGTGGTGCTCTCCGTCCGCCTGGAGGTGGACGCGGGGCGGGGACGCGTCTGGACCGGCGCGTATCTGCTCGACCTGACCGGCGGCACCGAGGAGTCCGCGATGGCCCGCTGCGTCTCCCGTCCGCTCGCCCTCGGCGTCCGCCACATCCTGGACGGCAGTCTGCCGGCGGGCCTGCACCGGGCGGCGGAGACCCCGCAGCGCGCGGATCGCTGGCTGGCCGAACTCGTCGACGACGGACTGGAGTTCACGCTGACGCTGGGCCAGTAGCCGGCGGGTGCGCTCAGTCCCGCACGGCCTCGTGCACCAGCCGCCGCAGCTCGGGGAACACCTTCAGCTTCTTGGGGCGCACCTGGGTCAGGAACTGCACGGTCAGGTCGTGGGCCGGGTCGACCCAGAACGCGGTGGTGGCCACGCCGGTCCAGCCGTAGGTCCCGAGGTGGGACGGGGCCAGGGTGCGGGCGGGGTCGGTGACGACGGAGACGTTGAAGCCGAAGCCGAGGCCGTCCATGCCCGGCTCCCGGTGCACCGGCGCGCCGAAGGAGCGGATGGTGGCGCCGCCGGGCAGCTGGTTGCGGGTCATCAGGGCGAGCGTGTCCGGGTGCAGCAGCCGTGTGCCGTCCAGCTCGCCGCCCCGGCGCAGCATCTCCGTGAACCGGTGGTAGTCGTACGCGGAGGAGACCAGGCCGCCGCTGCCGGACAGGAAGAGCGGCCGGCCGTGCACCGGCAGCCCCGGCACCGGCTCGATCCCGCCCTCGTCCGTCTCGCCGTACAACTCGGCCAGCCGGCCGGCCTGTCCGGGACCGACGTGGAAGCCGGTGTCGGTCATGCCGAGCGGGCCGAGGACACGTTCGGCGAAGAACGCGTCCAGCGGCCGACCGGACACCACTTCGATGACCCGGCCCAGCACATTGGAGGCGACCGAGTAGTTCCACTGGGTGCCCGGGTCCGCCTGCAACGGCATCCGCGCGTACAGCTCGATAGTCTCGGCGAGGTCCTTGCCCGGCGGCACCGAGTACTCCAGGCCCGCCGCGCGGTAGAGCGCGTCCACCGGGTGGCGGTGGTAGAAGCCGAAGGTCAGGCCCGCGGTGTGGGTGAGCAGGTGGCGGATCAGGACGGGTCCGGCGGCCGGGCGGGTGCGCACGTCGTCGCCCGAGCCGCCGGTGTACACCCGGGGCCGGGCGAAGGCGGGCAGATGGCGGTCGAGAGGATCGTCCAGGGACAGCAGGCCGTCCTGGACCAGCAGCAGCACCGCCACCGCGGTGACCGGCTTGGTCATCGAGTAGATCCGCCACAGCGTGTCCGGCTCGACCGGCAGCCCGGCCGCCACGTCCCGCAGCCCGTACGTGGTCAGATGGGCGACCCTGCCGCCGCGCGCCACCGCCACCAGGAAGCCGGGCAGACGCCCCTCGTCCACGTACCGGACGAAGTGCCCGTCCAGCCGGTGCAGGGCCCCGGGGTCCAGGCCCGCCTCCGCCGGGTCGACGTCCTGTCGCAGCCGTCCCATCGCTCTCCTCCGTCGCGTCCGTCCCGCCCCTCATCGTCGCGCAGGACCACCGGCCGGGACAGACCCGTGCGCGGCGCAGGCGCGCGGTGTCACGGCCGCCGGTCCCGGCAGCAGACGGGCCACGGGCAGGGCGAGCGCGGCCACCGCCGCCAGGGCGGGCAGCGCGGGCCCGGTGCCCGCGCCGAGCAGCGCGGTCGCCGCCGCCACGCCCACGGCGGGACCCACGTTCAGCGCGGTCTGCTGCAAGCCGAGCCGGCCCCGGGGGCCACGGCGATGCCCGCCGAGGCGGCGCCGTACCCGAGCATGCCCAGCCCGAACACCCGCCACTGCCCGTACCGGTCGCCGAGCCGCCCCGCGAACACCAGCAGGCTCGCCACCGCGACGAGATAGGCGGTGCTGGTCCACTGCACCTCGGTGAACGACGCGTCCGGGTCCCGTTGCAGGCCGGGCTGCGCGACCGTGAGGGCCGTACCGTCCAGCGCGACGACCACCGCGCCGCCGACGCTGCTCGCCAGCGTCCATGCCCGGTTCACCGGCCGTCCCCGGGACCCAGGTGCGCGGCCAGGACGGTCTCCAGCAGCGCCTCGAAGTCCTCCTCCCCGGTGGCGAGTTGCAGACTCCGCCGGCGCCACAGCTGGGCCATGCCGTGCAGGTTGGCCCACAGCGCGCCCGCCACGCGCGGAGCGTCGGTGTCCGGTCCGTCCGCGGCGATCAGTCCGGTGAGCAGCGAGAACAGCGGCAGGCTCGACTCCCGCAGCCCCAGCCGGTCACTCTCCAGCAGATCGTGACGGAACATCAGGTCGTACATGCCGGGCTGCTCCAGCGCGAACTCCAGGTAGGCCCGGGCCAGCGCGGCCGCCTGGGCACGGACGCCGCCGGTCTCCCGGTCCAGTGCGCCGCGCGCCCGCCCGGCCAGGTCGGCGAAGCCCCGCCGGGCGATGGCGGACAGCAGGTCCAGATGGGTGGGGAAGTGGCGGCGCGGCGCCCCGTGCGAGACGCCGGTGCGCCGGGCGATCTCCCGCAGCGTCAGCGCCTGGAGGCCCTCGGCGGCCAGCAGTTCCACGCCGGCGTCCACGAGACGGTCGCGCAGGCAGGTGTCGGACTCGGTCATGGACGGTGTCTACCAGCCGCTCGTAGACACCGTCTACTCGTCTGCCGGTCGAGTGTAGACGGTGTCTACTGGAGCCGGGCGGCGGGAATGCGCGGGACGGCCGGGCCGGTTGACCGGGGTATGACTCAGGACACCACCCAAGAGGCGCTGCTCGGCCTGCTCTCCGAAGGCCACGGCGGCGTACTGGTCACCCTCCGGCGCGACGGCCGCCCCCAGCTGTCCAACGTCAGCCACGCGTACTACCCGGAGGAGCGGATCATCCGGATCTCGGTCACCGACGACCGCGCCAAGACCCGCAACCTGCGCCGCGACCCGCGCGCCTCGTACCACGTCACCAGCGCCGACCGCTGGGCGTACACCGTCGCCGAGGGCACCGCCGAGCTGACCCCGGTCGCCGCCGACCCGGCCGACGGCACCGTGGCGGAACTGGAGCGGCTCTACCGCGACGTCCTCGGCGAGCACCCCGACTGGGACGACTTCCGGGCCGCCATGGTCCGCGACCGCCGTCTGGTGCTGCGGCTGCACGTCGAACGGGCGTACGGCATCCCGCGCAAGGGCTGACCCGCGTGGCGGGGCCGGGCGGAACGGGGCCGCCCGGCTACGGCGCCTCGGCGGTCCGCGCCTCGATCGCCCGCAGCACGGCCACCATGTCCTCGCCGCCGTGACCGCGCGCCACCGTCTCCCGGAACAGGGTGTGGCAGACGTCCAGGAGCGGGGAGGCGAGGCCCGCCTCCCGGGCCGCCTCCGCGATCAGCCGGTTGTTCTTCAGCACGTCCAGCGCCGCCGCCTGCACCGCGAAGTCCCGCTCGCGCAGCTTGGGCGCCTTCATCCGGGACACCGCGCTGGCCATCGGGCCCGCGTCCAGGACGTCCAGGAACAGCCGGCGGTCCAGGCCCTGCCGCTCGGCGAAGTGGAACGCCTCGGCCAGCCCGGTCACCTGGGTGATCAGGAAGAGGTTCACCGACAGCTTCATCAGCAGCGCGCCCGGCACCGCGCCGCACGCGAACGTCTCGCGGCACAGCGGCGCGAGCAGCGGCCGTACGGCGGCCACGGCGTCCTCCTCGCCGGCGAGCATCGCGACCAGCCGGCCCTGCTCCGCCGGCTCCCGGGACCCGGAGACCGGTGCCTCGACGTACCGGCCGCCGGCCGCGCGGACGTCCGCCTCCAGGGCGCGGGAGTGATCCGGGGAGGTCGTGCCCATGTGGACGACGGTCCGGCCCGCGACGCGCGCCGCCAGATCCGGTGTGCCCCGGCCGAGGACCGCGTCCACCGCGGCCTCGTCGGCGAGCATCAGCAGCACCGTCTCCGCCCGCGCGAAGACCTCGGCGGCGTCCGCCGCGACCTCGGCGCCGGCCGCGCGCAGCGGCTCCGCCCGGCCCGGGGTCCGGTTCCAGACCACCAGCGCGGTGCCGGCGCGCGCCAGCCGCAGGGCCATGGGCCCGCCCATCACTCCGAGACCGATGAATCCGACATCCATGGCCGGCCGCCCTTCGCGCCGCGCGCCGCTTATGACAGTGGTCATAGTAGCGCGCGTTATGACGACGGTCATAGGCTGGGAGGCGAGGAAACGGAGGCGAGGCATGACGAAGGCCCGGCCCGGACCGCGGGAGCGGATGGTCTTCAGCGCGGCCCAGCTCATCCGGCGGCACGGGGTCGCCGCGACCGGCATGCGCGAGGTAGCCGCGCACGCGGACGCGCCGCGCGGCTCCCTCCGGCACTACTTTCCCGGCGGCAAGGAACAGCTGGTCAACGAGGCGGTCGAGTGGGCCGGACGGTACGCGGGCAAGCGGATCGCCCGTTTCCTCGCGGGACTGGACGCGCCGGCGCCGAGCGCGCTGTTCGCGGCGATGGCCGCGCAGTGGACCGACGAGTACGCGGCGGACGGCTTCGCGGCGGGCTGCCCGGTCGCCGCCGCCACCGTCGACTGCGCCACCGCGGCCGACGCCACCCGCCGGGCGGCCGCCGCCGCGTTCACGGCCTGGCGCGCACCGCTCGCCGCGGCCCTGACCGACCTCGGCGTGCCCGCCTCCCGGGCCGAGCCGCTGGCCACCCTCATGATCAGCACCTTGGAGGGCGCGATCCTGATGGCCCGCGCCGCACAGGACACCGCCCCCCTCACCACCGCCGTCCGCGAACTCGGCCCGCTGCTCGACGCCGCCGCCCGCCGGTGACGCGGCGGCCCGCCGTCCACCCGTGACCTGGCGGGCTGTCCGGTGTGCCGTCGCACGCCCTTGCCTGTGCGCCGGGTCAGAGGGTGCTCGTGGGGCCCGCTCCGGAGGTTTCCTCCTTGACCCACATCTCCAGCAGGTCCACGAAGTCGGCCGCCCGGTGGCGCCAGTCGAGTTCCGTCACGGCGGCCTCCCGGCCCCGGCGGGCGGCGCGCAGCCGCAGGTCGGCGTCGCCGGCCAGCCGCCGTATCGCCCGCGCCGCCGCCGGCGGGTCCTGGTACGGCACCACCAGCCCGCACCCGTACCGCTCGATCAGGCCGGCGGCCAGCGGCGTCGGCGTGGTGACCACGGGCACGCCGTGGGCCATGTACTCCACGACCTTGGTGGGCCGGGAGTGCCGGTAGTTGGGCTGGTCGTGCAGCAGGGAGAGCCCGGCCAGGGCGCCGGACAGCCGGGCCAGCGCACGGTCGTTGGGCAGGAAGCCGTACCAGCGCAAGACCCCCGCCCGGTCGGCCGCCGCGAGCGCGTCGCGCACGTCGGGGTCCGCCGTGCCGATCGCCTCGACCCGCACGGCGGGGGCCAGCAGCCGCGCCAGGGCGATCAGATCGAGCGCGCCGCGCGCCCGGGACAGCTGGCCCAGGTAGACCACCCGGTCGTCGCCGGGCGCCGGGAGCGGGCCGGGCGGCGGGGCGGCGAGGTTGGGGACGACGGGGTGCGGGTGCCGGAACCGGTCCTGGTAGGCCTCCTCGGCGAGCAGCAGCCGCAGCCGGCGCTCGGCCAGCCGCTCGGCCGCCCGCACCGCCGCGCGCAGCGGCGGCCTGAGCGGCCGGGGCACCCAGTCCTTCATCGCCAGGGCCGCCGCCGTGTCCTCGTGCACGTCCCACACGACCACCGGCACCGCCCCGGACCGGCGCAGCCGGCGCAGGGTGCCGGGCAGGGCGAGCAGCAGCTCGGGATCGTGCAGCAGTATCACGTCCGCCGCCGGGCCGCGTTCGGCCAGCAGCGCCCGGGCCGCGCGCAGCGCCGCGCCCCGGTCCCGGCCGAGCGCCCGGGGCAGGTCCACGCCCTCGACGTACGGCCGGGGGACGGCGTCCCGGGCCGCGAACGGCGCCGCGTACACCACCTGGTGGCCGCGCTCGCGCAGCGCGGCGATCTGGCGGTGCAGTATGCGCGCGTCCTCCGGATGGTGGACGACGGTGACGACGAGTATCCGCATGGCAGGTCCTTCCGACTCCCCGAGGACGCACGGAGGTTCGCGAGGTGCCTACAGGACCTCGACGCCGGGCCGGTGGATCCGCCCGCGGGTGTCGAACAGCAGCCGCGCGGTGTCCGCGAGGGCCGTCAGGTCGTAGGCGGAGTGGTCCTGGAGCAGGATCGTCAGGTCGTACTCGCCGAGCGCGGCCGTCAGGTCCCCGACGCGGGGCACGTCGGCCCCGTCCACCGACCACCGCGGTACCTGCGGGTCGTGGAAGGCGACGGCGGCCTCCCGCTCCCGCAGCAGCCGGGCCACCGGCTCCGCCGGGGTCTCGCGCAGGTCGGCGACGTCCGGTTTGTAGGTGACGCCGAGCAGCAGCACCCGGGAGCCGCGCAGCGGCCGGCCGGCGGAGTTGAGCAGGTCCTGGGCGCGGCGCACCACGTACTCGGGCATCCGCCGGTTGATCTCCTGGGCCAGCCCGACGAACCGGAAGTCGTACCCGAGCGACGAACGCACCTTGTACGACAGGTAGTTGGGGTCGATCGGAATGCAGTGCCCGCCCACCCCGGGGCTCGGCCGGAAGGCCTGGAAGCCGAACGGCTTGGTGCCCGCGCAGCGGATCGCGTCCCACACGTCCACATGCAACTCGCGGCTGATGATGGCCAGTTCGTTGACCAGCGCGATGTTCACATGCCGGTAGGTGTTCTCCAGCAGCTTGGCCATCTCGGCCTCGCGGGTGCCCCTCGCCTGGACCACCATGTTCACGAACTTGGCGTAGAAGGCGACCGCGCGCAGCGCGCAGGCCGGAGTGCAGCCGCCGACCACCTTCGGGGTGTCGCGCAGCCCGTGCTGGGTGTTGCCGGGGTCGATCCGCTCGGGTGAGAAGGCGAGGGCGAAGTCCTCGCCGGCCCGCAGCCCGGACTCCTCCAGCAGCGGCCGCACGACCTCCTCGGTGGTGCCCGGATACGTGGTCGACTCCAGCACCACCAGCTGCCCGGGCTGCAGCCGTCCGGCCACCGCGCGGGTGGCGGAGACGACCGCGCCCAGATCGGGGCCGCCGTCCTCGCCGAGCGGCGTCGGCACGCAGATGACCACGGTCTGCGCGCGCGCCAGACAGGCGTCGTCGGCGGTCGCGGTGAAACCGGCCTCCCGCATCCGCCGCACCTCCTCGTCGGGGACGTCACCGACGTGCGAGCGGCCGGAGTTGAGTCCCGCGACGACCCGTGGATCGCGGTCCAGGCCCACGACGCGCAGGCCGACCGAGGCCGCCTCGCGGGCCAGTGGCAGTCCGACGTAGCCGAGACCGATCACGGCGAGTTCCATGTCGTAGACCGGTTCCGGCCCCTGCGGTCCCGGCCCTTCCTTGTCCCCGAGCGGTTGTATCCGTTCGACCTGCATAGGGATTCACCCGGCCTTCACGGCTGCGCTGGTGGGGTTCGCGGGGCGTCAGACGCATCCGAGCGAGCGATACGCCTCGCGGGTCGTCGTGGCGACCCGGTCCCAGGTGCGTTCCCGCGCGACCCTCGCGCGGGCGGCGGCTCCCCATTCGATCCGCCGCTTATGACTGTAAAGCACCCTTTCGAGTTCATCCGCCCAGACGTGTGGTGATTCAGCGGGAATCAGCCGTCCGTTCACCTCCTGTTCGACCAGCTCCCGCAGCGCGGGGAGATCGCTGGCGAGCACCGGCAGCCCGCTCGCCATCGCCTCGACCGGCTTGAGAGGGGTCACCAGACGGCACACCCGGGCCGCCGTGCGCGGCACCGCGAACACGTCCAACGCCGCGTAGAAATCGCGGACTTGGCCGTGCGGCACGCGACCGGTGAACACGGCGGTGCCGTCACCGGCCAGGCCCAGCCGGGCGGCCTGGCGCTCCAGCCGGGCCCGCTCCGGACCGTCCCCGACGATCAGCAGCCGCAACGGCACCCCGCGCCGCCGCAGCTCTACACCCGCATGGAGCAATGTGCCGATCCCCTCGTGCGGGGTGAGGCTGCCGACCGTGCCCACCACGTACGCCTCCGGGGCGATCCCGAGCCGGGCGCGCACCGCGGACCCGTCCGGCGGCGGCCCCAGGAACGTCCCGTCCACGGCGTTCGGCACGATCAGCACCCGCTCCTCGGGCACCCCGCGCGCCACGATCTCGGCCTTCATCGCGGCGCCCAGCGTCAGCACCAGATCGGCCCGGCGCATGCAGTCCGTCTCCAGCTCCCGCCGCCGGCGGTAGACCGGGTCCGCGGGGCCGCGCGCCGGGTCCTGGCTCAGCCAGGTCTCCTCCAGAAAGCCCCGCACCTCGTAGACCACCGGCAGGCCGTAGGCCTCTCGCAGGGCCAGGGCCACCCGCCCGTTGCCGTGGTCGGTGGCCGCGTGCAGCACGGCGGGCCGCAGCCGCTCCACCAGCCGCCCCGCCAGCTCGGCGTTGCGGACCAGCGCGGGCCCCTGCCCGTACGGCAGCCACAACGGCAGCAGCCGGTGCTGCGGCACCCCGCCCACCAGCTGCACCGGACCGGCGTCCAGCACGCCCCGCGCCACCGGGAACCCGATCCGGGTCACCACGTGCGGGTCCAGCCCGGCGGCCCGCTGCGCCTCGGCGAGCTTCTGGGTGCGCACGGTGTAGCCGGCGTGGGCGAACGGCAGCGAGTTGGTCACCAGATGCAGCACCCGGCCGGGCACCGGCCGCACCGGCCGCCCGGCGGGCGCGCTCACCCGAACGGCGGACGGCACCGCGCCCGGCCCCGCCGCCCGGGCCCGGGCACCGAGCCACCGCTGCACCGGCCGCACCCGGCGCCCGAGCCGCGCCGGCAGCAGCCGCGAGGCCAGCAGCGCGGCCCGGGCGGGGTCCTGGCGCAACTCGCCCCAGGCCACGGATGCGGCCAGACTGACAGCGCGGGGGAGACGACGGGACATGCCGCCACGGTAGGCCGACCCGGCTCGCGGCGCCTCGGCGCGACCACGCGCCGGCGCCGGCAAGGGCACCACGCTCCCCTCGTCCCCCCGTCCGCTGCCCCTTGCTCGACCGCCCGTGGAAGGCGAGGACATGAACGGCGTCACGAACGGCCCAGTACTCCATGTGGTCGGCACCCGGCCCAACTTCGTCAAGGCGGCACCGGTCGTCGCCGCGCTCCGCTCGGCCGGCTGCGACCAGACCCTGGTGCACACCGGACAGCACTACGACGCCCGGATGTCGGACGTGTTCTTCCGCCAGCTGGGGCTGCCCCGGCCGGACACCGACCTCGGCGTCGGCTCCGGCAGCCACGCCGGGCAGACCGCCGACCTGCTGGTGGCCCTGGAGGCCGAGCTGACCGCCCGCGCCCCGGCCCTCGTCGTGGTCTACGGCGACGTCAACTCCACGCTCGCCGCCGCCCTGGCCGCCGCCAAGCTGGGCGTGCCCGTCGCCCATGTCGAGGCCGGCCTGCGCAGCTTCGACATGACGATGCCGGAGGAGGTCAACCGGCGCCTGGTCGACCAGCTCGCCGGGCTGCTGTTCGCCACCAGCCCCGAAGCCGTCGGCCACCTCGCCCGCGAGGGCGCCGACCCGGCCCGGGTGCACTTCGTCGGCAACCCGATGATCGACACCCTGCTCACCCACCTGGACCTGTTCGACCCGGCCGCCGCCCGCGCCGCGCACCGGCTGCCCGAGCGCTACGGCGTCGTCACCCTGCACCGCCCGGCCAACGTCGACGACCCCGGTGCCGCCCGCGCCGCCGCCCGCGCGCTCACCGAGGCCGCCCGCCACCTCGACCTCGCCATCCCGCTGCACCCGCGCGGCCGGGACGCGCTGCGCGCGGCCGGACTGGACGGCGCGCCCGGCGTGCACCTCCTCGAACCCCTCGGCTACCTCGAGTTCATGAGCCTGGTGCGCGGCGCCGCCGCCGTCATCACCGACTCCGGCGGGGTGCAGGAGGAGACCACCGTGCTCGGCGTGCCCTGTCTGACGCTGCGCACCACCACCGAACGCCCCGTCACCGTCACCCACGGCACCAACCGCCTCGTCGGCCCCGGCGAACTGGTCCCCGCCCTGTGCAAGGCACTCGACGGCGCCCCGGCCGCGCCCGCCGAGGGACCGCCGCTGTGGGACGGCAAGGCCGGCCCCCGGATAGCCCGCCTGATCACCCAGTGGCTGGAGCACCATGACTGACGCCACCCTCGACCGTCCCGGCCCGCCCGGCGGCTTCCTCCCCGGCCTCGACCGGGCCGGCCGCGAACTGTTCCACACCCTCCGGCTCGGCACCCTGCTCACCCTCATCGGCGACCTCGGCGACCCCGCCGCCCCGCTCTTCGTGCTCGACGCGGGCTGCGGCGACGGACACGTCGCCCGCGCCCTGGCCCGCTGCGGCCACCGCGTGGACGCCATCGACGCCGACGAGGAGGCGGTCGAACGGGCCCGCGCCGCCGGCGGCGGACCGCGCTGCGCCCTGTCCCGCATCGACCGGTGGCGCAGCCCCTGGCCGTACGACATCGTGCTCTGCCTCGACGTGCTCTTCCACCTCCGGGACGACGCCGAGTGGTGGGCCGCCCTGCGCAACCTGGCCTCCCTGGTCCGTCTCACCGGCCGGCTCGTCGTCACCGACGCGGACACGCCCGTGCCCCGGGCCCGGCGCGGCCGTCTCCTGCACCGGCCCGCGGCCGACTACCGCGCCGCGCTCGCACCCCTCGGCCTCGGCCACACCGAGTTCCGGCCGTACGGCTTCCGCGAGACCGAGGTCGGCTTCCACGTCTTCACGAGGATCCGCTGATGCGTCTGACCGATCTGCTCCACCCGCACCTGGACGGCGTCACCACGGTCGTCGACGCCACCGGCCGCGGCCTGCGCCTCGCGTCCTGCCTCCACCTCCCCGACGGCGTGGCCCATCACCACGACGACGGCCGTCGCGCCCTCGGCGAAGGCGACCTGGTCCTCCTGTCGTACGGCCCCGACCCCGCCGTGCACGGCACCGAGGACGCCCTGCTCGCCGTACTGCGCCGCCTGCGGCCCGGCGCCCGCGGCCTGCTGCTGTCCGGCCACCCCGGACCCGAACCGCCCTGGCACCGGCTCCTGGACGACCTGGTGACCCAGCGCTGCCAGCTGCTGCGCGCCGCCCCGCTCGACTACGTCCACCTGCGCGCCGGCGCGGTGTTCAGCCGCCTCGCCGCCGACGAACTCCTGACCCCGCACGACTGGTTCGGCCGCCCGGTGCCCACGGACGGCTTCGCCACCACGCTGCGGATGGCCGGCGAGTACGTCCTCGCCGACCTGGCCGCCCGCACCCTGCGCGCCCGCCACCAGGACCTGGAACGCCGGGCCGAGGAGGCGGAACGCGCCCGGGACGCCGTCCGCGAGGACGGCCTCGCCGACCGGCTGTCCGCCGCCGTACGGGAGAAGGAGCAGCTGGCCTCCGCCCTGCGGCAGGCCCGCGACCGGGTCCACGTGCTCCAGGCGCGGGTGGCGATGCTGGAGGGCTCCACCTCCCTGAAGGTGGGCCGGGCCCTGGTGTCGGCGGCCCGCTCGCCGCGGCGCGAGATGCCCGCACTGCCCCGCGAGCTGTACGGGCTGTGGCGCACGCGCTCCGCGCGGGGAGCCGCGCCCGGCACCCGGACGGCCGCCGGCCGGCCCGCTCCCGTGGGCGCCGACGACCGCCTCCACCTCGTGCACCGGGCGTTCGCCGCCACCCCCCGCGACCGCCTGGTGATCACCGCGGTGCTCACCGACGAGACCGCCGAGGACTTCGCGGCGGACGCCGTGGTCAACCGGCCGCTCCCGCACGACGGCCCGGCGCTCGTCCGGCGCACTGACCCCGACGCGGTCGTGGTCCAGCTGAGCGCCTGCACCGGACACGGCCCCTGGGCGCTCACCGGCACCGGCACGGCCCCCGACCTCGACCGGCGGCTCGCCGAACTCCTCACCGAGGCGCGGGCGCTGGGCCGGCGGGCCGTGCTGTGGCGGGACGCGCCGGCGTCCGCCGCGCCCGGCCTCGCCCAGCTGGCCTGGGACGCCGTACTGGACGCCGACACCGGCGTACGGCTGTCCCGGCTGGACGCGCGCGGGGACGGCCGGGAACGGCTGCGGGAGGCGTTCCAGTGGGACAGCACCCGGGTACGGCTGGCCGAGCTGGCCCGGCTGGTCGGCGCGCCCGACCCGCTGGCCGGACGCCGCGTCGCCGTGCTCGCCGCCCCGCGTGACCGGCGCGAGGCGGCCCTGCTCGTCGCCCAGGTCCTGGGCCAGCAGCACCGCCCGGCCGAGGTGGTCGTCCCCGACCCGGCCGGCCTGGAGGAACTCGACGCCGCCGGCGTCGCGTTGCGCACCGGGCCGCCCACCGCGGCCTGGGTCGCCGACTGGACCGGCCCCGCCGAGGACCGCCCGGACACGCTGCTGCTGGACCTGATGTGCGCCCAGGAGTACTCGGGCGCCGACGCGCTCGGCCACGCCGCCGGCGGTGCCGACTACACCTTCGTCCCCGAGCTGTGCCGGCCGCTGCTGGTGCGCCGCTCCCTGCACCTCGCGGGCGCGCCGCCGGAGAGCTGGTGCGGCCGGGGCCACCGACTGTTCGCCGTGCGCGGGAAGGAGCCGTCATGAGCCGAGTGGTACGGGCCCTGGTCTACGGCGACGTGGACCTCAACCTCATCGACGGCTCCGCCGTCTGGGCCCAGTCGACCGTGCAGGCGCTGTCCCTGGCCGGCTGCGAGGTCCGGCTGGTGCTCAAGTCGCCGGTGCTCACCGGCCGGCTGACCGATCCGCTGGCCGGACTGCCCGGGGTGAGCGTCGTCAGGCCCGCCGAGGAGCGGCTGGTCGCCGGACAGGCCGGCCGGCCGCTGTCCCCGGTGCAGGCCTCGCGCCTGCTCACCCGGCTCGACCGGGACGAGCCGTGCGACCTGCTCGTGCTGCGCGGGCGCCGGATCGTCGGCCAGGTCGTCACCGACGGCCACTTCGACGGACGGATCTGGGCCTACCTGACCGACATCCCGCAGTCCGCCGCCGCGATGACCGAGCGGGCCCGCGCCGAACTCGGCCGCATCGCCGCCGCCTCCCGGCTGCTGCTGTGCCAGACCGAGGAACTGCGCTGCTTCCTGGAGACCTGGGTGCCCGGGGCCTGCGGCCGCAGCGTGCTCTGCCCGCCCGCCGTCCCCGAGCCCGGCTTCCCGGTGCCGGACCGCGACCGGCCGCACGATCCGCTGCGCCTGGTCTATACCGGCAAGTTCGCCCCGCTGTGGAACACCCTGCCCATGACCCGGCTGCCCGCCCTGCTCGCCGAGCGGGGCGTCCGGGCCGAACTCCACACCGTCGGCGACAAGATCCACGACGACCCCGGCCACCCGGAGTTCCAGGAGGCCATGCACCGGGCCCTGCACGACGGCACTCCCGGCGTCCGGCACCACGGCGGCCGGCCCCGCGAGGAGGCCATGCGCATCGCCGCCGGCTGCGACCTCGGCCTCGGCTGGCGCGATCCCCGGCTCGACGCCAGCCTCGAACTGTCCACGAAGGTCCTGGAGTTCGGTGCCCTGGGCCTGCCCGTCGTGCTCAACCGCACCCCCGCGCACGAGGCACTGCTGGGCAGCGACTACCCCCTCTACGTCCCCGGCCGGGCCGAACCCGAGGACGCCGCCGAGGCCGTGGCCCGGGCCGCCCGCGATCCCGAGGCCCGCCGGCTCGCCGCCGACCGCTGCCGGCAGGCCGCGAGCCGGTTCACCCTGACGGCCGCCGCCGGCCGCTGGCGCGCCCACCTCGACCGGGTCTTCCCGCCCGCGCCCCCCGCCGTCGCCCACCGCGCCCGCCCGCTGCGGATCGGCGTCGCCGGCCACGACCTGAAGTTCCTCACCCGGCTGCTGGACCACTTCCGCGCCCTGCCCGGACTCGACGTCCGCGTGGACGCCTGGCCCGCGCTGGCCCGGCACGACCAGGCCGCGAGCCGCGAACTCGCCGACTGGGCCGATGTGGTGGTCGTCGAATGGTGCGGCCCGGCCGCCGTCTGGTACAGCCGCCACAAGCGGCGCGGCAGCCGGCTGGTGATCCGGCTGCACCGGTTCGAACTCGACGCCGAGTGGCCGCGGCAGGTCGACATCGACGCCGTCGACCGGGTCGTCTGCGTCAGCCCCTACTACGCCCGCCGCACCCTGGAACACACCGGCTGGCCCGCGGACAAGGTCGTCGTGGTGCCCAACTGGGTGGACGCCGACCAGCTCGACCGGCCCAAGGCGCCCGGCGCCCGCTTCCGCCTCGGCATGATCGGCATCGCGCCCAGCCGCAAACGCCTCGACCTCGGCCTGGACGTCCTGGAACTGCTGCGCGCCGAGGACCGGCGCTGGCGGCTGTCGGTCAAGTCCAAGCCGCCGTGGGAGTACTGGTGGATCTGGAACAAGCCGGAGGAACGCGCCCACTACGAGGCCATCCTGCGCCGCGTCCAGACCTCGCCGCTGCTCGAAGGAGCCGTCGTCTTCGACGACTTCGGCGCGGACGTGCCCAACTGGCTGCGCCGCGTCGGGCACGTGCTGTCCACCAGCGACGACGAGTCCTTCCACCTCGCCCCGGCCGAGGGCATGGCCTCCGGCGCCGTCCCCGCGTTGCTGCCGTGGCCCGGCGCCGACGAGATCTACGACCGGCGGTGGATCCACGCCGGCCCGCGGGCGATGGCCGAGGCGATCGCCGGGCTCGGCGCCGGCCGGGACACCTGGCGGGCCGCCGCCGAGACGGCCCGCGCCCAGGTACGGCGGACCTACGCGCTGGACCGGGTCGCGGCGTCCTGGACGGACCTGCTGGTGACCGGCCGGGTCACGGACGGCGGCTGAGCGTGGCGTCGGCCCGCGCGGCGCGAGCGCGGAGTCCCGGCCGCATCGGGCAGCGCCTGTCACACAGGCTGTGCCCGCTCAGCGGACGGCGCGTGCGAAGACGTCCGTACGGCCGTCGGTGTCGCCCGGTACCAGGTTCGCCGACCAGGAACCGAAGGCGACATACCGTCCGTTCGCGCTGATCCGAGGAGTACCCGAGTCGGAACACCCGCCCGTCCCGTCGGCCGCGGCGCTCACCGGGCGGGTGCCCGGCCGGCCCGCCTCGCCCGCGGCCTTCGCCGAGGTCATGGGCACCGCCGTCGCGCAGACAGCCGACAACGCCACCACGACGGCGGCCCGTCCCACCCACCGCACGTCTCCCCCTCGCGACAGGGCTCACGGCCCGGACGCGCGGGCCGGAGACAGCTGATACCGGGCGGGGCGGAGCGTCGACGGCGTACGCGCTTCCGGCCGGTTCGCCACCCCCCGGCCCAAGGCCGGGGGCGCGGCAGCGGTTTACGGCCGGACGTTCCACTCCGCGATCACCGGACGGCCGTGTTCCGTGGACAGGCGGCTGACCGTGGCCGTGGCCAGCTGGAACAGGCGGCCGTCGGCGGGCGGCAGGCCCAGGCGGCGGGCGGTGAGGACGCGCAGGAAGTGGGCGTGCGCGACGAGGACCACGTCACCCTCGGCCAGATCGGCTTCCACCCGGGCCAGCACCCGGTCGGCGCGGGCGCCGATCCCGGCCGGCGATTCCCCGGGGTGTCCCTCGGGACCGGGCGGGACGCCGTCGGTCCACAGGTCCCAGTCCGGGCGGGTGCGGTGGATCTCGACGGTGGTGACGCCCTCGTAGCCGCCGTAGTCCCACTCGTGCAGGTCGGGGTCGGGCTCGACTCCGGGTATGCCGGCCAGTTCGGCGGTGCGCAGCGCGCGGCCCAGCGGGCTGGACAGCGCACGGGCGTAGGTCCGGCCGGTGAGGAGCGGGGCGAGGGACTTGGCCTGTTCCTCGCCGTGCCCGGTCAGCGGCAGGTCGGTCCAGCTGGTGTGCTGTCCCGACCTGCTCCACTCCGTCTCACCGTGGCGGACCAGCAGCAGGTCCCCCACGGCGGGTCAGCCCTTCTTCTCGACCGCGTGGCCGCCGAACTGGTTGCGCAGCGCGGCGATCATCTTCATCTGCGGCGAGTCGTCCTGACGCGAGGCGAACCGCGCGAAGAGGGACGCGGTGATCGCGGGCAGCGGCACGGCGTTGTCGATGGCCGCCTCCACCGTCCAGCGGCCCTCGCCGGAGTCCTCCGCGTAGCCGCGCAGACCCTGGAGGTGCTCGTCCTCGTCCAGCGCGTTGACCGCGAGGTCCAGCAGCCAGGAACGGATGACCGTGCCCTCCTGCCAGGAGCGGAACACCTCGCGGACGTTCTCCACGGAGTGCACCTTCTCCAGCAGCTCCCAGCCCTCGGCGTAGGCCTGCATCATGGCGTACTCGATGCCGTTGTGGACCATCTTGGAGAAGTGCCCGGCGCCGACCCGGCCCGCGTGGACGTAGCCGTAGGGGCCCTCCGGCTTGAGCGCGTCGAAGATCGGCCGCAGCCGGTCCACGTACTCCTTCTCGCCGCCGACCATGAGCGCGTAGCCGTTCTTCAGGCCCCACACCCCGCCGGAGACACCGGCGTCGACGAAGCCGATGCCCTTGATGCCGAGCGCGGCGGCGTGCTTCTCGTCGTCCGTCCAGCGGGAGTTGCCGCCGTCGATGACGGTGTCGCCGGGGGAGAGGAGGTCGCCGAGTTCGTCGATGACGGTCTGGGTGGCGGTGCCGGCCGGGACCATCACCCACACATGGCGGGGCGCGTCGAGCTTCTCGACCAGTTCGGCGAGGCTCTTGACGTCGGAGACCTCCGGGTTGCGGTCGTAGCCGATGACGGTGTGGCCGGCGCGGCGGATCCGCTCGCGCATGTTGCCGCCCATCTTGCCGAGACCGATGAGACCGAGCTGCATGATCAGTTCTCCGATGCGTTCTTGAGAGTGCGGTAGGCCGCGACGAGGGCCTTGCTGGACGGGTCGAGACCGGGCACGTCGGCGCCTTCGGTGAGCGCGGGTTCGACGCGCTTGGCGAGGACCTTGCCCAGCTCCACGCCCCACTGGTCGAAGGAGTCGATGTTCCACACCGCGCCCTGGACGAACACCTTGTGTTCGTAGAGGGCGATCAGCTGGCCGAGCACGGACGGGGTCAGCTCGCGGGCCAGGATCGTGGTGGTGGGGTGGTCGCCGCGGAAGGTGCGGTGCGCCACCTGCTCCTCGGCGACGCCCTCGGCGCGGACCTCCTCGGCCGTCTTGCCGAAGGCGAGCGCCTGGGTCTGGGCGAAGAAGTTGGCCATCAACAGGTCGTGCTGGGCCTTGAGTTCACTGCTCAGCTCGGCGACCGGCTCGGCGAAGCCGATGAAGTCCGCCGGGATCAGCTTGGTGCCCTGGTGGATCAACTGGTAGTAGGCGTGCTGCCCGTTGGTGCCGGGCGTGCCCCAGACCACCGGCCCGGTCTGCCAGTCCACCGGGTGGCCGTCGCGCTGCACCGACTTGCCGTTGGACTCCATGTCCAGCTGCTGGAGGTAGGCGGTGAACTTCGACAGGTAGTGCGAGTACGGCAGCACCGCGTGGGACTGCGCGTCGTGGAAGTTGCCGTACCAGATGCCCAGCAGACCCAGCAGCAGCGGCGCGTTGGCCTCGGCGGGCGCGGTGCGGAAGTGCTCGTCCATCAGCCGGAAGCCGTCGAGCATCTCCCGGAACCGGTCCGGCCCGATCGCGATCATCAGGGACAGGCCGATCGCGGAGTCGTAGGAGTACCGCCCGCCGACCCAGTCCCAGAACTCGAACATGTTGTCCGTGTCGATGCCGAAGTCGGCGACCTTACCGGCGTTCGTGGACAGCGCCACGAAGTGCTTCGCCACGGCCTTCTCGTCGCCGTCCAGCCCGTCGAGGAGCCACTTGCGCGCACTGGTCGCGTTCGTGATCGTCTCGATCGTCGTGAACGTCTTGGACGCGACGATGAACAGGGTCTGCGCCGGGTCCAGGTCGCGGATCGCCTCGTGCAGGTCGGCGCCGTCCACGTTGGAGACGAAGCGGAAGGTCAGGTCGCGCGCGGTGAAGGGGCGCAGCGCCTCGTAGGCCATCGCGGGGCCGAGGTCGGAGCCGCCGATGCCGATGTTGACGACGTTGCGGATCGGCCGGCCGGTGTGTCCGGTCCAGTCGCCGGAGCGGACCCGGTCGGCGAAGTGGGCCATCTTGTCCAGCACCGCGTGCACCTTGGGCACGACGTTCTCGCCGTCGACCTCGATCACGGCGTCCCGCGGGGCGCGCAGCGCGGTGTGCAGCACCGCCCGGTCCTCGGTGACGTTGATCCTCTCGCCGCGGAACATGGCGTCCCGCAGCGCGGACACACCGGTGGCGGCGGCGAGTTCCTGGAGCAGGGCCAGGGTCTCGTCGGTGATCAGGTGCTTGCTGTAGTCGATGTACAGGTCGCCGACCCGTACGACGTACCGCTCGGCGCGGCCGGGGTCCGTCGCGAACAGCTCGCGCAGGTGCGGACGGCCCTGGGCGCGGTGGTCGGCGAGGGCCGTCCACTCGGGGCGGTGGGTGAGCTTCGGGAACTCTGCCATCTCAGGCGTTCTCCTTGGGGGCCTCGCCCTGGAGGGCGATGGCGTACATCTCGTCGGCGTCGAGGCGGCGCAGCTCCTCGGCGATGAGTTCGGAGGTGGCGCGGACCTTCAGGGCGAGGGTGCGCGGCGGCTGGCCGGGCAGGGTCAGCGTGGCCAGCGGGCCCTCCGGCCGGTCCACGACGATCTCGCCGCCGGCGGTGCCGAGGCGGACGGCCGTCACGAACGGGCCGGCGCTGTGCACCCGGTCCACGGACACCTTCAGGCGGGCCTGGAGCCAGCGCGCGAGCAGCTCGGCGCTGGGGTTCTCGGCCTCCGCCTCCACGATCGCCGACGTGATCGGCACCCGGGCCTGGTCCAGGGCGGCGGCCAGCATCGAGCGCCACAGGGTCAGCCGGGTCCAGGCCAGGTCGGTGTCGCCGGGCGCGTAGCAGCGGGCGCGGGTGTCCAGGACCTCCAGCGGCCGGTCGACGGCGTACAGGTCGGTGATCCGGCGCTGGGCGAGCGCGCCCAGGGGGTCCTTGGCGGGAGCCTCGGGGGCCTCCACCGGCCACCACACGACGACCGGGGCGTCCGGCAGCAGCAGCGGCAGCACCACCGAGTCGGCGTGGTCGGACACCTCGCCGTAGGTGCGCAGCACCACCGTCTCGCCGGTGCCGGCCTCGGAGCCGACCCGTACCTCGGCGTCCAGCCGGGAGTGGGTGCGGTCGCGCAGGGTGCGGGCGTGCCGCTTGATGACGACCAGGGTCCGCGAGGGGTGTTCGCGCGAGGCGTCCTCGGCGGCCTTGATCGAGTCGTAGGCGTTCTCCTCGTCCGTGACGATGACCATCGTCAGGACCATGCCCACGGCGGGCGTCCCGATGGCGCGGCGGCCCTGCACCAACGCCTTGTTGATCTTGCTTGCCGTGGTGTCGGTCAGGTCGATCTTCATGGCCTGCGCCAGCTCCGTCCGTCTCGTGCGAGCATCTCGTCGGCTTCCCTCGGTCCCCAGCTGCCCGACGCGTACTGCGCGGGCCTGCCGTGTGCCGCCCAGTACTCCTCGATCGGGTCGAGGATCTTCCAGGACTCTTCCACTTCCTGGTGGCGCGGGAAGAGGTTGGCATCGCCGAGCAGCACGTCCAGGATGAGCCGCTCGTACGCCTCCGGGCTCGACTCGGTGAACGACTCGCCGTAGGCGAAGTCCATCGACACGTCCCGGATCTCCATCGAGGTGCCCGGCACCTTCGACCCGAACCGCACGGTCATGCCCTCGTCGGGCTGGACCCGGATGACGATGGCGTTCTGGCCCAGCTCCTCGGTGGCGGTGGAGTCGAACGGGGAGTGCGGGGCCCGCTTGAAGACGACCGCGATCTCGGTGACCCGGCGGCCCAGCCGCTTGCCGGTGCGCAGGTAGAACGGCACTCCGGCCCAGCGGCGGTTATCGATGCCCAGCTTGATCGCGGCGAAGGTGTCGGTCTTCGACTTGGGGTCGATGCCGTCCTCCTCCAGATAGCCGACGACCTTCTCGCCGCCCTGCCAGCCGGCCGCGTACTGCCCGCGCACGGTGTGCCGGCCCAGGTCGTCGGGCAGCCGCACCGACTTCAGCACCTTCAGCTTCTCGGTGAGCAGCGCCTCGGCGTCGAACGCGATCGGCTCCTCCATGGCGGTGAGCGCCATCAGCTGGAGCAGGTGGTTCTGGATGACGTCGCGGGCGGCGCCGATGCCGTCGTAGTAGCCGGCCCGGCCGCCGATGCCGATGTCCTCGGCCATGGTGATCTGGACGTGGTCGACGTAACTGCGGTTCCAGATCGGCTCGTACATCTGGTTGGCGAAGCGCAGCGCCAGGATGTTCTGGACGGTCTCCTTGCCGAGGTAGTGGTCGATGCGGAACACCTGGTCCGGCTCGAACACCTCGTGCACGATCGCGTTCAGGTCGCAGGCGCTGGCGAGGTCGTGCCCGAACGGCTTCTCGATGACCGCGCGGCGCCAGGAACCCTCGGGCGGGCTGGCCAGGCCGTGCTTCTTCAGCTGCTGCACGACCTTCGGGAAGAACTTCGGCGGCACCGAGAGGTAGAAGGCGAAGTTGCCGCCGGTGCCCCGGGAGGCGTCCAGCTCGTCGACGGCGTCCTTCAGCTGCTTGAAGGCGGTGTCGTCGTCGAAGTCGCCGGGGATGAAGCGCATGCCCTCGGCGAGCTGCTGCCACACCTCCTCGCGGAACGGGGTGCGGGCGTGCTCGCGCACGGAGTCGTGGACGACCTGCGCGAAGTCCTGGTCCTCCCACTCGCGGCGGGCGAACCCGACGAGGGAGAAGCCCGGCGGCAGCAGCCCGCGGTTGGCCAGGTCGTAGACGGCCGGCATCAGCTTCTTGCGGGACAGGTCGCCGGTCACGCCGAAGATGACCAGGCCCGACGGCCCGGCGATGCGGGGCAGGCGGCGGTCGCGGGCATCACGCAGCGGGTTCGCCCAGTCGGCGGCCGGGATCACCGGCACGGGCACCTGGTCGGATGCCGGTGCGGCGGTGGCGTTGTCGGTCATCGGGCGTCAGCTCCCTTGCTCTTCAGGGACGTGGCGACGGCGTCCAGCAGCTCCTGCCACGCCGCCTCGAACTTGGCGACGCCCTCGTCCTCCAGCTGCTGGACGACCTCTTCGTAGGAGATGCCGAGCCGCTCCACGGCGGCCAGGTCGGCGCGGGCCCGGTCGTAGCCGCCGGTCACCGTGTCACCGGTGATCTCGCCGTGGTCGGCGACGGCGTTCAGCGTGGCCTCGGGCATGGTGTTGACCGTGCCGGGCGCGACCAGCTCGTCCACGTACAGGGTGTCCTTGTACGCCGGGTCCTTCACACCGGTGGAGGCCCACAGCGGACGCTGCCTGGTGGCGCCGGCCTCCTGGAGCGCCGTCCAGCGGCCGGAGGCGAAGACCTCCTCGTACGCCTCGTAGGCCAGACGCGCGTTGGCGAGGGCCGCGCGGCCCTTGAGGGCCAGGGCCTCGTCGGTGCCGACGGCGGTCAGCCGCTTGTCGATCTCGCTGTCCACGCGGGAGACGAAGAAGGACGCCACCGAGTGGATGGTGGACAGGTCGATGCCCCGCTCGCGGGCCTTCTCCAGGCCGGCCAGGTAGGCGGCCATGACCTCGCGGTAGCGCTCCAGGGAGAAGATCAGGGTCACGTTGACGCTGATGCCGAGGCCGATCACCTCGGTGATCGCGGGCAGGCCGGCCCGGGTCGCCGGGATCTTGATCATCACGTTGGGGCGGTCGACGAGCCAGGCCAGCTGCTTGGCCTCGGCGACGGTGGCCTCGGTGTGGTGGGCCAGGCGCGGGTCGACCTCGATGGAGACCCGGCCGTCCCGGCCGCCCGTGGCGTCGTACACCTCCCGCAGGACGTCGGCGGCGTCGCGCACGTCGGCGGTGGTCATCATCCGTACGGCCTCGTCGACCGTGACGCCGCGTACGGCGAGGTCGGCGAGCTGCTCCTCGTAGCCCTCACCGGAGCCGATGGCGGCCTGGAAGATGGACGGGTTCGTGGTGACACCGACGGCGCTTCCGCTCGCCACCAGCTCGGCGAGGCTGCCCGAGGTGATCCGCTTGCGCGACAGGTCGTCCAGCCAGATCGACACGCCCTCGTCGGCGAGGCGCTTGAGGGCTCCCGGGGTCGCGATTGCTTCGGTCACTGTGCTCATCTTTCTACTTCTGCGTCGGTATCGGGCGCGGTGTGCGCCGGTCTCAGGGGTGCGTCGGGTCAGGCGCGCGCGGCGGCGAGCGACTCGCGGGCCGTCGCGGCGACGTTCTCGGGGGTGAAGCCGAACTCGGCGAACAGGGTCTTGGCGTCGGCCGACGCACCGAAGTGCTCCAG
The DNA here is from genome assembly GCF_033366695.1 of Streptomyces sp. SCL15-4. NCBI lineage: Bacteria > Bacillati > Actinomycetota > Actinomycetes > Kitasatosporales > Streptomycetaceae > Streptomyces > Streptomyces sp. SCL15-4. The sequence continues at coordinate 1,691,788 of NZ_JAOBTQ010000001.1, read as the reverse complement.
CGAGACGACGCGGCCGGCGTCGCCGACATAGCGGTACCAGGTCAGGCCGATCCCGGCCTCCACGGCGACCCGGGCCTTCACGGCCGGCGGCAGCACCCGCTCGCGGTACTCGCGCGGCTGCTCCTCGAACCACTCCACGGACGGCATCGACACCACCCGCGTGCCGGTCCCCCCGGCCTCCAGCAGCTCCCGCGCGGCCACGGCCAGGTGCACCTCGGAGCCCGTCGCGATGATGATCACCTCCGGGACCTCCGTCGAGGACTCGCGCAGTACGTAGCCGCCCTTGGCCGCGTCCTCGTTCGGCGCGTACACCGGCACGCCCTGGCGGGTCAGCGCGAGCCCGTGCGGGGCGGGGTGCGTGGCGTGCCTCTTCAGGATCTCGGCCCAGGCGATCGCGGTCTCGTTGGCGTCCGCCGGGCGGACGACGTTCAGCCCGGGGATGGCGCGCAGCGAGGCCAGGTGCTCGACCGGCTGGTGGGTGGGGCCGTCCTCGCCGAGGCCGATGGAGTCGTGCGTCCACACGTACGTCACCGGCAGCTGCATCAGCGCCGACATCCGCACGGCGTTGCGCATGTAGTCGGAGAAGACGAGGAAGGTGCCGCCGTAGATCCGGGTGTTGCCGTGCAGGGCGATGCCGTTCATCTCCGCGGCCATGGAGAACTCGCGGATGCCGAAGTGCACGGTACGGCCGTACGGGTCGGCCTCCGGCAGCGGGTTGCCCGCCGGCAGGAAGGAGCTGGTCTTGTCGATGGTGGTGTTGTTGGAGCCGGCCAGGTCGGCGGAGCCGCCCCACAGCTCGGGGAGGACGGGGCCGAGGGCCTGGAGCACCTTGCCGGAGGCGGCGCGGGTGGCGACCGACTTGCCCTCCTCGAAGACGGGCAGGGCGTCCTCCCAGCCGGCGGGCAGCTCGCCCTTGCTCACCCGGTCGAACAGCTCGGCCCGCTCGGGCCGGGCGGCGCGCCACTCGGCGATCCGCTTGTCCCAGGCCGCGTGCGCCTCGGCGCCCCGGTCCAGGGCCCGGCGGGTGTGCTCGAGGACCTCGTCGGCCACCTCGAAGGTCTGCTCCGGGTCGAAGCCCAGCAGGCGCTTGGTGGCGGCGATCTCGTCCTCGCCGAGCGCGGAGCCGTGGGAGGCCTCGGTGTTCCGGGCGTTCGGGGCGGGCCAGGCGATGATCGTGCGCATCGCGATGATCGAGGGCCGCTCGGTCTCGGCCTGCGCGGCCTTCAGCGCCCGGTACAGGGCCGGGGCGTCGATGTCGCCCTCGGCGGTGGGCTCGATCCGCTGGGTGTGCCAGCCGTAGGCCTCGTACCGCTTCAGCACGTCCTCGGAGAAGGCGGTCGCGGTGTCGCCCTCGATGGAGATGTGGTTGTCGTCGTAGAGGAAGACCAGGTTGCCGAGCTTCTGGTGGCCGGCCAGCGAGGACGCCTCGGCGGAGACACCCTCCTGGAGGTCGCCGTCGGAGACGATCGCCCAGACGGTGTGGTCGAACGGGGAGGTGCCGGCCGGGGCGTCCGGGTCGAAGAGGCCGCGCTCGTAGCGGGCGGCCATCGCCATGCCGACGGCGTTGGCCACGCCCTGCCCGAGCGGGCCGGTGGTGGTCTCCACACCGGCGGTGTGGCCGTACTCGGGGTGGCCCGGCGTCTTCGAGCCGTGCGTGCGGAACGCCTTCAGGTCCTCCAGCTCCAGCTCGTACCCGGAGAGGTAGAGCTGGGTGTAGAGGGTCAGCGAGGTGTGGCCGGGGGAGAGGACGAAGCGGTCACGGCCGGTCCACTCCGGGTCCGCCGGGTCGTGCCGCATCACCTTCTGAAAGATCGTGTACGCGGCAGGGGCCAGGCTCATCGCGGTGCCGGGGTGTCCGTTGCCCACCTTCTGCACCGCGTCGGCCGCCAGAAGCCGCGCCGTGTCCACGGCACGCCGGTCGAGGTCGGTCCACTCGAAGCCGTCGGAAGTCTGCGTCGTCATCTTCAAGAAGTCCTCGTTGAGTGCGGGATGGCTGGCCTGACGTGTTCAAACTTAAAAGTCTGACTTTTTCGAGGAAAGGTCGGGGTGTGTCAGCCTGTGGTGAATCTGGGACAGTGATCACGGCACAGAAACGGTACGAAAAAGACATGGCGGGCATGATGGGCCAGGCGGGCGACGACGGGACCGGCGGCGACGGGATCAGAACCTTCCCCTTCCCGGCCGAGCTGGCCGTCGGCGGCGTCGGCATGCAGGTCGGGCCCATGGGCACCGACCGCACCTGGCATGCCGAGGCCCCCCTTCACCGCGTCCACCGCATCGACTTCCACGTGGTCATGCTCTTCACCGACGGCCCCGTACGTCACATGATCGACTTCGCCGAGTACGAGGCCGGCGCCGGCGACCTGCTGTGGATCCGCCCCGGGCAGGTCCACCGCTTCTCCCGGGAGTCCGGGTACCGCGGAACCGTCCTGACCATGCAACCCGGCTTTCTGCCCCGCTCCACCGTCGAGGCCACGGGCCTGTACCGCTACGACCTGCCGCCGCTGCTGCACCCCGGCCCGGCGCAGCTCACCGCGCTCCAGGCCGCCCTCGACCAGCTCCGCCGGGAGTACGAGGACGCCGTCACGCTCCCGCTCAGCCTGCACACGGCCGTCCTGCGGCACACGCTGACCGCGTTCCTGCTGCGCCTCGCCCATCTCGCCGCCAGCGCCGCCGAGACCTCCCCGCAGCACACCGACAGCACCTTCACCCGCTTCCGGGCCGCCGTCGAGCAGGGCTTCGCGACCAACCACAGCGTCAGTGCCTACGCCGACGCCCTCGGCTACTCCCGCCGCACCCTGGTGCGCGCCGTCCGCGCGGCCACCGGCGAGACCCCCAAGGGGTTCATCGATAAACGGGTCGTGCTGGAGGCCAAGCGCCTCCTCGCCCACACGGAGATGCCGATCGGCCGTGTCGGGGTGGCCGTGGGCTTTCCCGACGCGGCCAACTTCTCCAAGTTCTTCCATCTGCACACCGGCCAGACACCGGTGGCGTTCCGGGCGGATCTGCGCTGAGGCCGGGCGCGCGTACGCGGGTGCGGTGTGGTGTGTTTCCGGCCAACCACCCTACCGTCTATTGACTGGTGATTGACCATCTCTTTACCTTCGGTGGTGATGGGCGAGCGTCAGCGCCCTGGACCGTCTGTGCATGCAGAAACGTTAAGTCTCGTACGTTCCGGAGGTTTCCCATGGACCAGCTCATCAAGCGCATGACCGAGGAATCCGTGTGGCGGAGGTGGGTCGCCGTCAACTCCGCCGAGGGGGCGAAGGACGGCTGCATCAGCGCCGCGCCCAAGAGCGGCTGCATCAGCGTCACGGCGAAGAGCGGCTGTATCTCCCGCTGACGTCCGGGCCGCTCCGCCGGCCCCGGCCCGCCGGCGCGGCCCTCGCCGCGCCGGCGGGCCTCCGCCCTCGCCGCCGACACCGCCCCGGAGAGCCCCCGTGAACCGCATGCCGAGCGCCGACGTCCTGGACCAGGTGCGGGACATCCCGATCTACCGCGCCTTTGTCGAGCGGGGCCACTTCCCGATCCTGGAGAAACCGGAGATCGCCCGGGGCTTCCCCGGCAACTGGATGACCGAGCGGCTGGCCCGCGCGCTGGAGACGGGAGAGGCGGAATTCGTGCTGTCCACGGGCACCAACCACGCCCGTATGCAGCTCATCCGGCCGCCCCTGTTCCTGCTCCGCTCCTACTACCGCCTCTGGCAGCAGCACCCCGAACTCGGCGCCTCCTGGCGCGCCGGCGCCCGGCGGGTCTCGCTGACCACCGTGCTGGCCACCGAACACGTCGCCCGCGTCAACGCCCGCCGACCCGGCGCCACCCCCGGCGAACGCTGGCTCGACGACCGCACGCTGTACCTCAACCGCCGCCTGGACCCGGCCGACTGGGACCGCGCCGACGTCGAGCGCATGCTCGGCGAGATCCGGGACGTGGCCGGCGCCCATCCCGACGGCGCCTATCTCCTCGACTGCTCCGGCTACCACCTGGCCCATCTCATCCGCGCGGTTGCCGCGTGGAACCTGTGGGACGGTTTCCCCCGCCCGGCGGGCATCGTCCACGCCTACGAGTACGCCCCGCTGAACGTCCGTGCCCACCTGCGGTCCCACTTCGACTGCCCCGTGGTCGACCTCTTCGGCAGCACCGAACTCGGCTACCTCTTCTACAGCGACGCCGAGGGCCGCTACCGGCCGTACCTGGAAGACATGAGCGTGGAGCTGATCCCGGTCGCACCGGGCAGCGGCATCCACAGCCTCATCGTCACCAGCGTCCGCAACCCGTACATGCCGCTGGTGCGCTACCGGTCCGGCGACTGCGTCCGCACCCGCGACGGCAGTGCCGACCCGGAGCGGATCGTCTCCTTCTGCGGACGGGAGAAGGAACTCCTGCCCACCTGCGCGGGTCCCGTCGCCCAGGCCGACCTCGACAGCCGCGTCACCGAGGTCAGCGACCGCGTCTTCCTGCACCGACTGCACCTGACCGGCCCGGACGCGTGCCGGCTGGCGTACACCACCTTCGACGGCGTACCGCTCGGCCCCGGCGACACCGCCCGGCTCACCGCGTCCGTCGCCGCCCTGACCGGGCGTTCCTGCCGGGTCGAGCACCGCGCCCGCATACCGATCGGGCGCTCCGGCAAGTACTCCTGGCTGACCACGTCCGACCCGAACTGACATACGGCGACGGGCTCATGCGCCCGCCCGGCCCCGGCCACGACCCCGACAGGATCCCCATGCCCACGTCCGCAGCGTCCGTCCCCGCCGGCACCGCCGCCGGACCGGCTCCCTCCGCGGAGGAACTGCTCGGCCCCGTCCTGCACGACGAAGTGGTCCGGCACTTCCTGGCCAAGCCCGGCAGCCCCTGCGAAGCCGTCGTACGGCACCAGGTCCGCGAATGCCTGCGCTACCTGTACCTGGTCTCCCGCCACCCCGACTGGCTCGGTGGCCTCTTCCTCCCGGTCGAGCAGGACATCGACGAGATCTGGCACTACCTCATCCTGCAGACCCGCGAGTACCGGCAACTGTGCGAACAGCGGCTGCCCGGCGCCCGGTTCATCCACCACCGGAGTATCTCCTACGGTGACTACCAGCAGGCTCCCGGCCGGGCCGCCGCCGCCGAGGAGGCACTGCGCTGGATCCCTCTCTACACCGCCGCGTTCGGCCCCTTCGACGAGGACGCCGTGCCGCACTGGACGATCGTACGGTTCCTGCGCGACGAACTCGGCCTGTCCCTGGCGCAGATGACGGCACTGGCCGACGGCGATCGGACATCCGGCCGGCCCGCGGCGACGGCGGAACCGGAGCCGGTGCGGTCGGGCGCGTGACCGGGACGGTCCCGCTCGGCGCCGGGCCGGCCCTCTTCCGGGCACCGCGCCGCGCGCTGACGGTGCTCGTCGTCTCGCAGGTGCTCGGCGGTGCCGGCATGGCGGCCGGCATCACGGTCGGCGCCCTGCTCGCCCGGGACCTGTTCGATTCGGCGAGCCTGTCGGGGCTGCCGGTCGCGCTGTTCACCATCGGCGCGGCCCTCGGAGCCGCGGTCCTCGGACGGGTCTGCCAGCGCCGGGGGCGCCGCGTCGGGCTGGCGCTCGGCAACGGCGTGGCCGCCGCCGGCAGCACGGCGGTGGTCGTGGGCGCCGCGGCCCGCTGGCCCGTCCTGCTGCTGGCCGCGCTCCTGGTGTACGGGGCGGGTACGGCCACGGGACTGCTCGCGCGCTACGCGGGCGCCGAACTGGCCCCGCCCGGGCGGCGCGGCCGGGCCACCGGCACCGTGCTGTTCGCCATGACCCTCGGCGCGGTCGCGGGACCCAACCTCGTCGGCCCCACCGGCGCGCTCGCCCACGCCTGGGGCATCCCGCGACTGGCCGGACCGTTCCTCCTGGCGGCGGCCGCCTACACCGCGGCGGCCCTCGTGCTGCTGGCCTGGCCGCGCCCCCTCCGGCCGTCCCCGGCCGCGGACGGCCCCGGCGCGGCAGAGGAGTCCGCCATCGGGCCGCGCCGGCCGGCGCGCGGGAGCTTCGGCGTCGTCACCGGTGCCACCGTGATGATCACCGCACAGCTGGTGATGATCGCCGTGATGACCATGACGCCCGTGCACCTGACCGGCCACGGACACGGAACGCGGGCCGCGGGTCTCGTCATCTCCCTGCACGTGGGCGCGATGTTCCTGCCGTCACCGCTCAGCGGCCTGCTCGCGGATCGGGCCGGCGGCCGGCCCGTGGCGGCGGCGTCCGGTGTCGTCCTGCTGCTCGCCGGCCTGCTGGCGGCCCTCGCCCCGCCCGCTTCCGTCGCCCTGTCGGCCTGCGCGCTCGTCCTCCTCGGCGCCGGCTGGAACCTGGCCCTAGTCGGCGGCACCGCCCTGCTCACGCGGGCCGCCCCCGCCGAGAACCGCGCCACGGTGCAGGGCCTGGCCGACGTCGGCATGTCCGTGGCGGGTGCGACGGGCGGCATGGTGTCGGGCCTGGTGGTGACCGGCAGCGGCTACCCGTTCCTGGCGGCGGCGGCAGGAGTCCTCGCCCTCGCGGTGATCCCCGTGGTGGCGCTGCGCGGTACGCCGCCGTGACGGCCGCGCGCCCTTCCGGTGTTGGGCGATGCGGGATTCGCCCGGCCGGCTTCTCGTGTCATCCGCCAGTACGGCGACCGGGCCGGGGCGGTGAAGACTGCCTGCCATGGCCGCGGCCCGGCGGACGTCCGCGCCGGAGCCGATCCTTCGCGCCCGGCGCCGGGACGGCCGTGTGGCGGACGAGGCACTGGAGGGGGATGCACATGAGCGTGCAGCAGTACGACGAGATCGGCGAGGCCTTCGAGGGGTTCAAGTCCTTGCCGTTGATACGTTACGCAGAGGTGCCGAGCTTCCTCGGCATGGTCGGGGACGTGAGCGGCAGGTCGGTTCTCGACGCGGCGTGCGGCACCGGTTTCTACAGCAGGGAGTTCAAACGGCGCGGCGCCACCGATGTCCTCGGTGTCGACATCTCCGCCGAGATGATCGCCGTCGCGCGCGGGATCGAGCAGCGTGATCCGCTGGGTGTGCGCTACGAGGTCGGCGACGTGGCCGAACTGCGGGCCCCGGACCGCCGCTTCGACCTCGCGGTGGGAGTGCAGTGCCTCAACTACGCCGAGGACGTCGCGGGGCTGGAGCGGATGTGCCGCGCCATCCACCGCAGCCTGGTGCCGGGCGGAGAGTTCTTCGTGTTCGCCCAGCGGCCCGACTACCGGTTCGACTGCGCGTCCCTGGAGGCGTACGGGTTCCGCTGCGAGCCGACCGGCGAGGAGGCCGAGGCGGGTCCGCGGGTGCGGGTCACGGCTCTCCTCGACCCCCGGCCGATCAGCATCGTCAGCACGGTCCCGCGCCGCGAGGTGTACGAGGAGTGTCTGCGGGCGGCCGGGTTCGGCGCGGTGGAGTGGGTTCCGCTCGGGGTGTCCGAAGCCGGCCTCCGCGAGTTCGGCGAGGACTTCTGGGCGGACCTCCTCGCGTCCCCGCCGCTGGAGATGCTGCGCTGCCGCGCCTGACCGGCCGGCACCGCCTCGGCGACCGCCCGGTGGTCCGCCCGCGCGGTTTTCGTCTGCTACCAAGGGTGCGGCAGACAAGCAGGGTGCGGGCGGGAAGGAAGGTGCCGGTGTGAAGCTGACGATTCTGGGTGGTGGCGGGTTCCGGGTGCCGCTGGTGTACGGAGCGCTGCTGTCCGACCACGCCGAGGGGCGGGTCACCGAGGTGGTGCTGCACGACCTGGACGCACGCCGGCTGCGCGCGGTGTCCCGGGTGCTGGCGGAGCAGGCCGAGGCGGTCCCCGACGCGCCCGCGGTGTCCGCCACCACCGACCTGGACGAAGCGTTGCGCGGCGCCGCTTTCGTCTTCTCCGCGATCCGCGTCGGCGGGCTGCAGGGGCGGGCGGAGGACGAGCGGATCGCGCTCGCCGCGGGAGTGCTGGGCCAGGAGACCGTGGGCGCGGGCGGGATCGCCTACGGACTGCGCACGGTCCCCGTCGCCGTGGACATCGCCCGGCGGGTGGCCCGGCTCGCCCCGGACGCCTGGGTCATCAACTTCACCAACCCGGCCGGCCTGGTCACCGAGGCGATGACCCGCCACCTCGGCGACCGCGTCATCGGCATCTGCGACTCGCCGGTGGGCCTGGGCCGCCGTATCGCCCGGGTGCTCGGCGCCGACCCGGAGCGGGCCTTCGTCGACTACGTCGGCCTCAACCACCTCGGCTGGGTGCGCGGCCTGCGGGTCGCCGGACGCGACGAACTGCCCCGGCTGCTCGGCGATCCCGCGCTGCTCGGCTCCTTCGAGGAAGGCCGGCTGTTCGGCGCCGACTGGCTGCGCTCGCTCGGCGCGATCCCCAACGAGTACCTGCACTACTACTACTTCAACCGGGAGGCCGTCCGCGCCTACCAGGAGGCCGAGCGGACCCGCGGCGCCTTCCTGCGCGACCAGCAGGCCCGCTTCTACACCGAGGCGGCCGGTCCCGGCGGCTCCGCGCTCAGCGCCTGGGACCGCACCCGCGCCGAGCGCGAGGCGACCTACATGGCGGAGAACCGGGAGAGCGCCGGCGCCGGCGAACGGGAGGAGGAGGACTTGTCCGGCGGCTACGAGAAGGTCGCGCTGGCCCTGATGCGGGCCATCGCCCGGGACGAGCGCGCCACCCTCATCCTCAACGTCCGCAACCGCTCGACCCTCCGCGTCCTCGACGCGGACGCCGTCATCGAGGTGCCGTGCCTGGTGGACGCCGACGGCGCGCACCCGCTGGCCGCCGATCCGCTGCCCGGTCACGCCACCGGTCTGGTGTGCGCGGTCAAGGAGGTCGAGCGGCAGGTGCTCGCCGCGGCGGAGTCGGGCTCGCGCGCGACCGCGGTGAAGGCGTTCGCCCTGCACCCGCTGGTGGACTCCGTGACCATCGCCCGCCGGCTGGTGGAGGAGTACACCGCCGCGCATCTTGGGCTGGCCTATCTCGCGTAGCGGAGCCGGCGGGTCCGTCCCGCGGGCGCCGGCGGTTCCGCTCCGGGAGCGGGCCGGTACCGCCGCCCGTGAAACCTCCGCACGAGCCCCGTGACGGCCGGCCGAGAAGAGCCCGGGCGCCTTGGAGAGGCCGGGCGCCTACAGCGGCAGCACCTCACCCGCCGAGGCCGTCCGCGCGGGGGCCGGCACCGCCGGCAGCAGCGCCTCGGCCGGCTCCACCCGCTGCCGGGGCAGCCCGGCGGGCATCAGGGGACGCGGTCCCGCCACCACCGTGTAGTCCTGCCCGAGGAACGGCGGCTCGATCACTCCCGGGTCCTCGCCCAGTGCCAGCCGCACCGCCGCCCAGGGCACGTTCACCCCACAGAGCGACAGCTGATGCAGCCCTCCGGCGGGCCTGGTGTTGACGTCCAGCAGCACCGGCCGGTCGCCGAGCATCCGGAACTGGATGTTGGACAGGTGGTGCAGCCCGAAACCCTCGGCGATCAGCCGGGCCGGTGCCAGCCACCGCTCGTCCAGGGTGAAGCCCCGGCGGCGGCCGTTCTTGGTGCGCCCGATCGCGAGCCGCACCCGGTTGTCCGGACCGGTCAGGCAGTCCACGGACACCTCCGGCTGCTCCAGGCGCGGCATCACCAGCCAGTCCGCCGGCTCCCCGGCCCGCCGCAGCGCGTCGACGACCAGGTCCAGCTGGACGTCCGGGCCCGGGAAGCCGCTCAGCTGCGGCAGCGACACGGGGGACCGGGTGATCACCCGGAAGCCCGCCCCGCCCGCGCCGGCGGCCGGCTTGAAGCACGCCCGGTGCCCGGCCGACTCCAACTCCTCCACCGCCGCGAGGAGTTCGTCCGCCGTCCGGACCCGCCACCACGGCGGCACCGGGACGCCCACCGAGCGCACCGCCTCGTACGCGGTCGCCTTGTCCGCGAACACCGCGACCGCCTCGGGCGTCGGCGCCAGCAGCGCCGTACCGGCCGCCGCGAACTCGGCCCGGTGCGCCACGACGGCGGCCTGGTGCAGCCGGGGCACGAACACGTCGATGCCCCGCCGGACGCACTGGTCGAGGGCGTACTCGACGTACGCGGCCGGGGACAGGCCCTCCGGCTCCAGCTCAGCGGTGTCGGCGGCGGCCAGCACGGGGGAGTCCGGGTCACCGTGCGTGGCATGGATCTCGACCGCCCGGTCGCCGGGGTTTCTCCGCAGCTGCTCCATGAAGAACACGTTCTCCGCGTACGTGCGGTTGAGCCAGACGCGTACGCGAGAGAGCATGCAGGCCGCCTTTCGGGTGTGCGGGCAGGGCGGAGCGGCCCGTGCCCGGGCAGGTGGGTGGAAGGGTCACCAAACGGCCCTGTGCGAAAGGGGATCGGGGGCGCCGGTGTCGGGGCGATCATACGGCCAACCGGCACCCCCTCGTGCAACGCGCGTGTTAAGGACGCCTCCCGTGTGTCAGGGGTTCCTGGCCGGCCGCCGGACCGGGAACGGCGGCGGCCGCGGCGGCCGGCTCCCCGGCCTCCGGCGAGCTGGCGACGGGGACGCCGGCGGCCTGGGCACGGGGCAGCCAGAGCGCGATCAGCAGGCCGAGGGCCATGCCGGCCGCCGTGAGCAGGACGACCAGGAACTCCCCGTCCGCCGTGGCGGCCCGCAGCGCCGCACCGGTCTTGCCGCCGGTCCCGGCGTCGGCGAGCGCGGTGAGCACGGCCAGGCCGATGGCGTTGCCCAGGTTGAGGGTGGTGGAGGCCATGCCGTTGGCGATGCCCTGCTCCTCGGGCGCGATCTTGGTGGCGGCGGCGATCCACATCGCCGTCCACACGATGCCCTGGCCCACCCCGGAGACGATCAGCCCGGGCACCGCGATGCCGTAGCCGGCGTCCGCGTCGAACCCGAGGGAGAGGACCGCGGTGCCCACCGCGCCCACCAGGAAGCCCGCGATCAGCGTGGTGCGGGCGCCCAGCCGGGTGGTCATGCGCTCGCCGAGCTGGGTGCCGGCGGCGATGGCGACGGAGGGCACGAGGAACGCGAGGCCCGTCTCCAGGGCGCTGAAGCCGTGCACCGACTGCAGCAGCACGGTGAGGAAGTAGGGCAGGGTGCCGAACGTGGCCATGTACAGGAACGTCACCGTGATGGCCACGCTCAGGCTGCGGTTGCGGAACAGCCGGAACGGCATCAGCGGGTCCGCGCTGTGGGACTCGATCGCGGCGAACGCGGCGAGGCACACCAGGGCGGCGACGGCCGCGCCGATGACCGCCGGGGAGGTCCAGCCCCACTCCGGGCCCTCCACCAGGGCGAAGACGAGCAGGGTGGCGCCGGCGGTGACGGTCAGGGCGCCGGGCAGGTCGAACCGGCGGCCCGCGGTGCCCGCCGGGTCGCGCGGGATGACGAACACGGCGGCCAGGGCCACGAGCCCGGCCAGCGGCACGTTGACGAAGAACACCGCGGGCCAGCCGAAGGCCTCGGTGAGCAGACCGCCCAGCAGCGCGCCGACGGTCAGGCCGCTGGCCCCCGCCCCGCCCCACACGGCGAGCGCCCGGTTCCGCTTGGGGCCCTCCTCGAACAGGGTGTTGATCAGCGACAGGGTCGACGGCAGCAGCAGCGCGCCGCCGATGCCCTGCACCGCCCGCGCCGCGACGATGATCTCCGGGCTGCCCGCCAGTCCGCCGGCCAGCGAGGAGACGGCGTACACGGAGAGGGCGAGCACGAAGATGCGGCGCCGGCCGAGCAGGTCGGCGGCCCGGCCGCCGAGCAGCAGGAAGCCGCCGGCGAAGACGACGTAGGCACTGACGACCAGTTGCTGGGTCTGGCCGGGGAAGTCCAGGTCGGCGCCGATGTCGGGCAGGGCGACGAAGACGATGTTCAGGTCGAGGGAGAAGATCAGCTGCGCCAGCGCCAGCAGCGCCAGGCTCCAGCCCGGCCGGGTCCGGCCGGGGCCGGCCGGCTGCGTGTGCGGCCTGGGGGAGGTGGACATGGTCGGCCCTTCGGGTCATGGGCAGGGCGGCCCAGCTCATACGACAGTTCGCATAGTTGCGTACTGTCGAACTTTCCCTCAATGGGACCGTCGGGATCCGGCCAGTCCGGCGACGGCGGGCGGACCGGCGCATTCCGGTGCACGATCTGAACGAGCGCCTGGCCGGACGATCGCGTTACGGTGGAGCGGCGATCCCTCGCGACCCGGACCCGCGGCGGAAACCGTCCGCGTATCTCCTCGACGGTGTCCGGATAACGACCATGATCCGTCAAGACGCCGCCGCGCACTGGTACCTGACGCCCGGCCAGAAGCCTCTTGTCCCGGGCCGGGTCGATGTGTTCTTGTGGTGCCATCGGATGATCGGAAGGGGTGGCGGGGTGGAGTCGACGGCCGGGGCCGGACAGCTGCTGGCCATCAGCGACCTGCACATCGGCTATCCGGACAACCGTGCCCTCGTCGAGGCCATGCGGCCCGAGAGCGACGAGGACTGGCTGATCGTGGCCGGCGACGTCGCGGAGACCGTCGCCGACATCCGCTGGGCCCTCGGCACGCTCGCGAGCCGCTTCCGCAAGGTGCTGTGGGTGCCCGGCAACCACGAGCTGTGGACCCATCCGAGGGACCCGGTCACCCTGCGCGGCGTCGCCCGCTACGACCACCTGGTCGAGGTGTGCCGGGAGCTGGGCGTCGTGACCCCGGAGGACCCCTATCCCGTGTGGCACGGCGCCGGCGGCCCGGTCGTCGTCGCCCCGCTGTTCCTGTTGTACGACTACTCGTTCCTGCCGGCCGGCTGCGCCACCAAGGCGGAGGGCCTGGCCTACGCGGAGGGCACGGGCATCGTCTGCAACGACGAGTTCCTGCTCCACCCCGACCCCTACCCGACCCGCGAGGCGTGGTGCCGCGCCCGGGTCGCCGAGACCGAGCGCCGGCTGGCCGAGCTGCCCGAGGACCTGCCGACGGTGCTGGCCAACCACTACCCGCTTCACCGGCACCCCACCGAGATCCTCTGGCACCCGGAGTTCGCCATGTGGTGCGGCACCGGGCTGACCGCCGACTGGCACCGCCGGTTCCGGGTCGCCACGATGGTCTACGGCCATCTGCACATCCCCCGCACCACCTGGCACGACGGAGTCCGCTTCATGGAGGTCTCCGTGGGATACCCGCGCGAATGGCGCAAGCGTCCGGACCCTCCGGGAAGGCTGCGCCGCATCCTGCCGATGGAGGTCGAAGTAGGTGATCGAGGAGCTGCTCCCGGAGTCGGTCGTGGCCGTGGAGGCGCACGCTGACGACCCGCTGTGGCAGACCCCGCTCTATCCGGCGGAGGAGGCGCTCGTCGTGCGCGCGGTGGCCAAGCGGCGCCGTGAGTTCGCCGCCGTGCGCGGCTGCGCCCGGCGCGCCATGGAGAAGCTCGGCGTACCGCCGCAGGCCGTGCTCAGCGGCGAGCGGGGCGCACCGCTGTGGCCGGCCGGGCTGACCGGCAGCATGACCCACTGCGACGGCTACTGCGCCGCCGCGCTGGTCCGCGCCGCCGACCTCGCCTCCCTCGGCATCGACGCCGAACCGCACGGCCCGCTCCCGGAGGGCGTCGGCGACTCCGTGTTCCTGCCCGCCGAGTCCGCGCGCCTCGGCGAGCTGGCCGTGCGCCGGCCCGCCGTGCACTGGGACCGGCTCCTGTTCAGCGCGAAGGAGTCCGTCTACAAGGCGTGGTTCCCGCTCACCCGCAAGTGGCTGGACTTCTCCGAGGCCGACATCACCCTGGACCCGGACCCCGGCGGCGAGCCGTACGGCACCCTGCGCGCCGAACTCCTCGTGCCCGGTCCGCTGGTCGGCGGCCGGCGCCTACAGGTGTTCGAGGGCCGGTGGATGGTCCGGGACGGAGTGGCGGCCACATCCGTCGTCGTCCCGCACGCCTCCGCGGCCCCGCGCCCCTGACGGCCGCCGCCCCGCGCCCGTCGTCCCGCACCCGTCCGCGCTCCTGACGGCCGGTGTCCCGCGCGGCGCCGGGGCCGTCAGACGGGCGGGTACCCGTCGCGCAGCAGACGGAAGAACTCCGCCTCGTTTCCCGCCAGTCCGGCGTGTGCGAGCGCCTGTTCGGTCTCGGCCAGGACCGCGGGCGGGACGACGGCGGGCCGGCCGCCGTCCGGTCCGTCGAGGGCGGCGCGCACCGTGTGCAGCAGCCGCAGATACGCCTGGACGGCGGTGCGCTCGCGGTCGGTCGGTACGGCGGTGGGCATCGGTCGGCTCTCCCCGGGGTAGGCGTCACGGTCACGCGCCCTGCGGCGCCGTGCACCGCGTCCTGCGGCGCACACCCCCAGCTTGCCGCGCGCCACTGACAATCCCGTCCGGCTCGGCCCGCGTTCGCCCGCTCAGCTCACGACTCGGGCCGCTTGACGCTCTCCAGGAGCATGTCCAGCCATTCCGCGACCTTGTCCCGGTGCTGGTCGGTGGGCAACTGCGCGGCCCGCCAGGCGATTCCGCGCACCCCGTGGTCCTGGAGCAGCCGCTCCAGCGGGTCCTGCGCGGCCTCGACGTCGGCCCGCTCCCGGTCCGCCAGCTTCTGCAGCAGCTCCTGCTCGACGCGCTGCAACGCGCCCGCCAGCGCCTCGGGGTCCTCCGCGGTGAGGAAGCCGGCGTGCACCCGGAAGAAGCGCTGCAACGCGTCGCAGTGCTCCATGGTGGGCCGCCGGTCGCCGTTGATGAGGGCCCCGGCCTGCTGCCGGGACATGCCCGCGCCGTCGGCGATCTCCTGCTGGGTGTACCGGCGTCCGCCCGGCTTCAGCCGGGTGCGGCGCAGCAGGTCCAAGCGCTGCAGGAACCGGGCCTGGACATCCGGCTCGCCGGCCGGCCGGCCGCTGAGCAGGGCCCGGACCACCGGCTCGGGCACCCCGCAGGCGATGGACAGCCGCCCGACGTCGAAGACCTCGGCGTGCGGTACGCCGAGGCGGTCGGCGAGCGCGGTGACGCGGGCGACGACGGCCGGCAGCTGGGCGGTCGCCGAGGCGCCCGGATCCTCGTAGCCATCCGTCACCGACAGAACTCCTACGTCTCTAAAGAGGGCTTCAGGTGCGTCCGTGCTTCTCACGAGCGATCGCCGTGAACTTCCCGGAGAGTAGCCCGTGTCCGGAACCCACATCCAGGTGTCGCCACAACTGTGGCGAATTTCAGCCGTCAACCGGCATGAAATGCCACGATAGTTGACACGACTCCGGCCTGGGCAGCAGGATCGCATCGCCGCGTGAAAGGCCGCAGAGGCAAGAGGGGTGACCTCCCGATGGCACATCAGGCAGGAGGGCAGCGGCCGGCACCGCGGCCCGTCCCCGACACTTGCGACACCCAGGGGTACCTCCAGGACTACGGAACGCTGCTGGAGTACCTGTCGTGTCCGTCCCTGGTCGTCGACCACCAGTGGAACGTGGTCATGGCGAACCGGGCGTTCGACGCGCTGTTCGGCGGCGTGCGCCCGCATCCGTCGGCCATGCCGGGGGAGAACTTCCTGCGGTTCGTCCTGTTCCACCCGGACGCGGGCGAGATCCTCGGCGAGCACGAGCCGGACTGGTGCCTGCCGATGCTGGCCCAGCTCCGCACCGCCCTGGAGTCCTGCGCGCACGACCACGAACTCCAGGCCGTGCGCCGGGAGATCGCGCAGGACCCGATCATGGACGCCGCCTACCGGCACGGCCTGCCGCACTGGATCCACGCCGTCGGCGAGGCCGCGACCCGCCTCGACGGCGCCGTGCGCCTGCTGCACCACCCGGACCCGCGCCACGGGCGCACCGAGTGCCGCATCGTGGAGGAGGCGCCGCAGCCGCTGCGGGAGCTGGGCTACCGGCGCCTGACGATGGTGCTGCGCGAGTCCCGCCGCCCCGCCGCGCCGGTACGCCGCCCGCGCCGGGCCCGGGGCGCCGCCTCCCACCTCACGGCCGTCCCGACACCCGACGCCTGACCGGCCCGCCGGACCCGAGCCGCCTCCCGTCGCTTACGCAAGCCACTTGCAAAGCTTGCGCTACCCTTGCGCTCATGACGCGACGACTTGCGGAAGTGGCGAAGAAGGTCGGGGTCAGCGAGGCCACCGTCAGCCGGGTGCTCAACGGAAAACCCGGGGTCTCGGACGCCACCCGGCAGGCGGTGCTGACCGCCCTCGACGTCCTCGGCTACGAGCGCCCCACCCAGCTGCGCGGCGAACGCGCCCGGCTCGTCGGCCTCGTCCTGCCCGAGTTGCAGAACCCCATCTTCCCGGCGTTCGCCGAGGTCATCGGCGGCGCTCTGGCCCAGCACGGGCTGACCCCGGTGCTGTGCACGCAGACCAAGGGCGGGGTGTCGGAGGCGGACTATGTGGAGCTGCTGCTCCAGCAGCAGGTCTCCGGCGTGGTGTTCGCCGGCGGCCTGTACGCCCAGGCCGACGCGCCGCACGGTCACTACCGGCTGCTCGCCGAGCGCAACATCCCGGTCGTGCTGGTCAACGCGGCCATCGAACACCTCGGCTTCCCGGGCGTGTCCTGCGACGACGCGGTAGCCGTCGAACAGGCCTGGCGACACCTGGCCTCCCTCGGCCACGAGCGCATCGGCCTGCTCCTCGGCCCCGGCGACCACGTCCCCTCGGCCCGCAAACTCGCCGCCGCCCGGGCCGTCGCCGGCGACCTGCCGGAGGAGTTCGTCGCGCGGGCCATCTTCTCCATCGAGGGCGGCCACGCCGCCGCCTCCCGGCTGATCGACCGCGGCGTGACCGGCATCATCTGCGCCTCCGACCCGCTGGCCCTGGGCGCCGTCCGGGCGGCCCGCCGCAAGGGCTGCGACGTCCCCGGCCGCGTCTCCGTCGTCGGCTACGACGACTCGGCGTTCATGAACTGCACCGAGCCCCCGTTGACCACCGTCCGTCAGCCCATCGAGGCCATGGGGCGCGCGGCCGTCGAGCTGCTGAACGCGCAGATCGGCGGCACCGCCGTACCCGCCGAGGAGCTGTTGTTCGAGCCCGAACTCGTGGTGCGCGGCTCCACCGCGCAAGCTCCGCGCGACTGACCTTCCGGAAGATCCGGTCAGCTGTCGAATAATTACAGAGTCTGCGCGACATCTTGCGAACGGATGTCGGCGGTGCTTGAGTGTGCGGCGCCCACCGCTCCTGCCATGAGTGCCATGAGGGGTCCACCGATGAGACACACCGGGTTCCGCCGTACCGTCGTCGCGATCGGCGTCTGTTCCTCCCTCGCCCTCGCCGCCACCGCCTGCGGGTCCGGGGCCGGCGGCGCGGCGAGCGGCAAGACCCGCATCACCGTCAACTGCGAGCCGCCCAAGAGCGCCGAGGCCGACCGCGCCTTCTTCGAGGCGGACCTCGCCGCCTTCGAACAGGCCCATCCGGACATCGACGTCGTCGCGCACGACGCCTTCCCGTGCCAGGACCCGAAGACCTTCGACGCCAAGCTCGCCGGCGGCCAGATGGAGGACGTCTTCTACACGTACTTCACCGACGCCCGGCACGTCGTGGACATCGGCCAGGCCGCCGACCTCACGCCGTACCTGAAGGAACTGAAGAGCTACGGCAGCATCCAGAAGCAGCTGCGGGACATCTACACGGTGGACGGCAAGGTCTACGGCATCCCGCGCACCGGCTACTCCATGGGGCTGATCTACAACCGCGCCCTGTTCCGCGAGGCCGGCCTGGACCCCGACCGGCCCCCGGCGACCTGGGAGGAGGTCCGCGCCGCCGCCAGGAAGATCGCGGCCCTCGGCGACGGCACGGTCGGCTACGCCGACTACAGCGCGCAGAACCAGGGCGGCTGGCACTTCACCGCCGAGCTGTACGCGCAAGGAGGCGACGTCGTCAGCGTCGACGGCAAGAAGGCCGCCATCGACACCCCCGAGGGCCGCGCCGTGCTGCGGAACCTGCACGACATGCGGTGGACCGACGACTCGATGGGCAGCAAACAGCTCCTCGTCATCAACGACGTGCAGCAGCTGATGGGTTCGGGCAGGCTCGGCATGTACCTCGCCGCCCCCGACAACATCCCGATCCTGGTCAAGGAGAAGGGCGGCGACTACAAGGACCTCGCCCTCGCCCCCATGCCCGGCGGCCGCGCCACCCTCGTCGGCGGCGACGGCTACATGTTCGGCAAGAAGGCCACGCCCGCGCAGATCCGCGCCGGCCTGAAGTGGCTCGACCACATGTTCCTCACGCCCGGCAAGGGCTTCCTCGGCGACTACGCCCGCGCCAGGAAGCACGACGCTCCCGTCGGCCTGCCCGAGCCGCGCTTGTTCACCGGCGCCGCCGACGCCACCGACCAGCGGGTGAAACAGGCCAACGCCAACGTCCCGGTGGAGAACTACCGGGCGTTCCTCGACGGCAACCGGAAGCTGCGGCTCAGAATAGAGCCGCCGCACGCCCAGCAGATCTACTCCGTCCTCGACGGCACCGTCTCCGCCGTCCTCACCAAGGAGGACGCCGACATCGACCGGCTCCTGGAGGAGGCGTCCGGCAAGATCGACAGCATTCTGTCCCGGAGCTGACGGCCATGCCGAAGACGGCCGAGCGACGGCCCGTCGCCCACCCGCCCGTCCCCCCGCTCCCGGCCCCCGCCACGGCCCGGCACCGCCGGCGCCGCCTGGCCGACCAGGCCCGCGCCTACGGCTTCCTCCTCGGCGGCCTGCTCTGCTTCGCCCTCTTCTCCTGGTACCCGGCGATCCGCGCGGTCGTCATCTCCTTCCAGAAGTACACCCCGGGCTCCCCGCCCGAGTGGGCCGGCACCGCCAACTTCACCCGCGTCCTGCACGACCCCGAGTTCGCCGACGCCTGGCGCAACACCCTCGCCTTCACCCTGCTGGCCCTGCTCATCGGCTTCGCGATCCCCTTCGTCCTCGCCCTCGTCCTGAACGAACTGCGGCACGCCAGAGCGTTCTTCCGGGTCGTGGTCTACCTGCCGGTGATGATCCCTCCGGTGGTCAGCGCCCTGCTCTGGAAGTGGTTCTACGACCCGGGAGCCGGCCTCGCCAACGAGGCCCTGCGCCTGGTGCACCTGCCCACCTCGAACTGGACCAACGGCACCGACACCGCGCTCGTCTCCCTGGTACTCGTCGCCACCTGGGCCAACATGGGCGGCACCGTCCTCGTCTACCTCGCCGCGCTCCAGTCCGTCCCCGGCGAGCTGTACGAAGCGGCCGAACTGGACGGCGCGAACCTGCTCCAGCGGATCCGGCACGTCACGGTCCCGCAGACCCGGTTCGTCATCCTGATGCTGATGCTCCTTCAGATCATCGCCACCATGCAGGTGTTCACCGAGCCGTACGTCATCACCGGCGGCGGCCCGGAGAACGCCACCGTCACGGTCCTGTACCTCATCTACAAATACGCCTTCCTCTACAACGACTTCGGCGGCGCCTGCGCCCTCAGCGTGATGCTCCTGGTCCTGCTCGGCGCCTTCTCCGCCCTGTACCTGCGGCTCACCCGCACCGAGGGGGACGCATGACCCCGGGCACCCGCACCCTCATCTCACCGGCCGCCCTCGCCCGCCCGCGCGGAAAGGCCCTCTACTGGACGGTGTTCACCGCCGTCGTCGTCCTCTTCGCGCTCGCCTTCCTCTTCCCCGTGTACTGGATGGTGACCGGCGCGCTGAAGTCCCCCGACGAGGTGGCCCGCACCCCGCCCGCCCTGCTGCCCGAGCACTGGCATCCCGGCGGCTACACCGACGCCTGGGACCTGATGCAGCTGCCGGCGCACCTGGAGAACACCCTCGTCCAGGCGGCCGGCGCCTGGGCCTTCCAGCTGGTGTTCTGCACCGCCGCGGCCTACTCCCTGTCCAAGCTGCGGCCGGCGTTCGGCAAGGTGGTCCTCGGCGGCATCCTCGCCACCCTCATGGTTCCGGCCCAGGCGCTGGTCGTCCCCAAATACCTGACCGTCGCCGATCTCCCGCTGATCCACACGAGCCTGCTCAACGACCCTCTCGCCATCTGGCTGCCGGCGGTCGCCAACGCCTTCAACCTCTATCTGCTCAAACGGTTCTTCGACCAGCTGCCGCGCGATGTCCTGGAGGCCGCCGAGATCGACGGCGCGGGCCGGCTGCGCGTCCTGTGGTCCGTCGTCCTGCCCATGTCCCGGCCGGTGCTCGGCGTGGTGTCGATCTTCGCGCTGGTCGCCGTCTGGCAGGACTTCCTGTGGCCGCTGATGGTCTTCTCCGACACCGGCAAGCAGCCGATCAGCGTGGCCCTGGTGCAGCTGTCGCAGAACGTCCAGCTCACCGTGCTCATCGCCGCGATGGTGATCGCCAGCATCCCGATGGTGGCGCTCTTCCTCGTCTTCCAGCGGCACATCATCGCCGGGATCGGCGCGGGCAGCACCAAGGGCTGACGCCGCCGCCCCGTCCACAGAAAGGTCAAGCCCCGTGGGACAGCCCACCCCTGCCCGGAAAGACCCCGACTGGTGGCGCGACGCCGTCATCTACCAGGTGTACGTGCGCAGCTTCGCGGACGGCGACGGCGACGGCACCGGTGACCTCGCCGGTGTCCGCGCCCGGCTGCCGTACCTGGCCGAACTCGGCGTGGACGCCCTGTGGTTCACCCCCTGGTACCTGTCACCGCTGAAGGACGGCGGCTACGACGTCGCGGACTACCGGACCATCGACCCGGCCTTCGGCACCCTCGCCGAAGCGGAGAAACTCATCGCCGAGGCCGCCGGGTCGGGCATCCGCACCATCGTCGACATCGTGCCCAACCACGTCTCCGACCAGCACCCCTGGTTCCGCGCCGCGCTCGCCGCCGGCCCCGGCAGCCCCGAACGCGAACTCTTCCACTTCCGGCCCGGACGCGGCCCGCACGGCGAACTCCCGCCGAACGACTGGCCCTCGCAGTTCGCCGGCTCCACCGAACCGGTGTGGACCCGGCTGCCCGACGGCGACTGGTACCTGCACCTGTTCACCCCGGAACAACCCGATCTCAACTGGGCCCACCCGGCCGTCCGCCAGGAGCACGAGGACATCCTGCGCTTCTGGTTCGAGCGGGGCGTCGCCGGCGTCCGCATCGACTCGGCGGCCCTGCTCGCCAAGGACCCGGACCTGCCCGACCTCGCCGCCCGCCCCGAGCCGCACCCGTTCCTCGACCGCGACGAACTCCACGACGTCTACCGCTCCTGGCGGCGCGTGGCCGACGAGTACGACGGCGTCTTCGTCGGCGAGGTCTGGCTGCCCGACGCCGAGCGCTTCGCCCGCTACCTGCGCCCCGACGAACTCCACACCGCCTTCAACTTCTCCTTCCTCGCCTGCCCCTGGGACGCCGGCCGGCTGCGCGCCTCGATCGACACCACCCTCGCCGAACACGCCCCGGTCGGCGCCCCGGCCACCTGGGTGCTGTGCAACCACGACGTCACCCGCACCGTCACCCGCTACGGCCGCGCGGACACCGCCTTCGACTTCGCCACCAAGGCCTTCGGCATCCCGACCGACCTCGCTCTCGGCACCCGGCGCGCCCGCGCCGCCGCCCTGCTGTCGCTGGCGCTGCCCGGCGCGGTCTACCTCTACCAGGGCGAGGAACTGGGCCTGCCGGAGGCCGACATCCCGCTCGACCGCATCCAGGACCCGATGCACTTCCGCTCGGGCGGCACCGACCCAGGCCGCGACGGCTGCCGGGTGCCGCTGCCCTGGGCCGCCGGCCTGCCGCACGCCGGATTCGGCTCCCGCGAGGAGCCGTGGCTGCCCCAGCCGGCCGACTGGGCGTCGTACGCGGTCGACCGCCAGCGGCGGGACCCGCACTCCGTGCTCTCCCTCTACCGCTCGGCCATCGCCCTGCGCCGCGTGTTCGGCGACGGCCCCCTGACCTGGCTGCCCGCCCCCGACGGCGTGCTCGCCTTCTCCCGCGCGGACGCGCTGTGCGTGGTCAACCTCGCGGCCACGCCCGTCCCCCTCCCCGCGCACTCCCGGCTCCTGCTCGGCAGCGGCCCGCTGGACGACGCGGGCCGGCTGCCGCGGGACACGGCGGCCTGGCTGCGTCTGTGAGCCACGCCTCCACGCACCACCGAGCTGTCCCACGCACCCCACCACGAAGGGATCGGCACATGCACAGCAGCACCGCCAGACATGTCAGGCGCATGCCGGCCATCGGGGCGGCCGTCGCCCTCGCCGCCGGCCTGCTCGTCACCCTCGCCCCGGCCGCGCACGCGGCGGCCGGCGCCACGCTCCCCTTCACCTCCGTGGAGGCCGAGTCGGCGAGCACCGACGGCACCAGGATCGGCCCCGACCACACGCAGGGCACCCTCGCCTCGGAGGCCTCCGGCCGGCAGGCCGTCCGGCTGGCCGCCGGGCAGCGCGTGGAGTTCACCGTGCCGCGCACGGCCGACGCGCTGAACCTCGCCTACAGCGTCCCGGACGGCCAGTCCGGCGCGCTGAACGTGTACGTCAACGGCACCAGGCTCGCCAAGACCCTCCCGGTGACCGCCAAGTACTCCTACGTCGACACCGGCTGGATCACCGGCTCCAAGACCCACCACTTCTTCGACAACACCCGGCTGCTGCTGGGCCGTACCGTCCAGGCCGGCGACAAGGTCGCCGTGGAGGCGGCCGGCGTGCAAGTCACCGTCGACGTCGCCGACTTCGAGCAGGCGGCACCGGCCGCCGCGCAGCCCGCCGGCTCGGTGTCCGTCGTCGCCAAGGGCGCCGATCCCGGCGGCAACGCCGACTCCACCCAGGCGTTCCGGGACGCCATCGCCGCCGCCCAGGGCGGCACGGTGTGGATCCCGCCGGGCGACTACCGGATCACCTCCTCCCTGAACGGCGTGCAGAACGTCACCCTCCAGGGCGCCGGCCACTGGTACTCGGTCGTGCACACCTCCCGCTTCATCGACCAGTCCGGCTCCGCCGGCAACGTGCACATCAAGGACTTCGCGGTCATCGGCGAGGTCACCGAGCGCGTCGACTCCAGCCCGGACAACTTCGTCAACGGCTCGCTCGGACCGAACAGTTCGGTGTCCGGCATGTGGCTCCAGCACCTGAAGGTCGGGCTGTGGCTCACCGGCAACAACGACAACCTGGTGGTGGAGGGCAACCGCATCCTCGACACCACCGCCGACGGACTCAACCTCAACGGCAACGCCAGGGGCGTCCGGGTGCGGGACAACTTCCTGCGCAACCAGGGCGACGACGCCCTGGCCATGTGGTCCCTCTACGCCCCGGACACCGACTCCAGCTTCGAGCACAACACCATCTCCCAGCCCAACCTCGCCAACGGCATCGCCGTCTACGGCGGCACCGACATCGCCGTACGCGACAACCTGGTCGCCGACACCAACGCCCTGGGCAGCGGCATCGCGATCTCCAACCAGAAGTTCCTGGACCCCTTCAGCCCCCTGGCCGGCACCATCACGGTCGACGGGAACACGCTGGTGCGCGCCGGCGCCATGAACCCCAACTGGAACCATCCGATGGGCGCGCTGCGCGTCGACTCCTACGACAGCGCCGTCAACGCCACCGTGAACATCACCAACACCACGATCACCGACAGCCCGTACAGCGCCTTCGAGTTCGTCTCCGGCGGCGGGCACGGCTACCCGGTACGGAACGTCGCCGTCACCGGCGCGACGGTACGGAACACCGGCACGGTCGTCGTCCAGGCCGAGGCCCAGGGCGCGGCCGTGTTCAAGAACGTCACCGCCACCCAGGTCGGCGCGGCCGGCGTGTACAACTGCCCCTTCCCGGCGAACTCCGGTTCCTTCACGCTCACCGACGGCGGCGGCAACTCCGGCTGGTCCGGCACCTGGTCGGACTGCTCCACCTGGCCGCGGCCCGGCCAGGGCAATCCCGAACCCGACCCGAACCGCAACCTCGCCAAGGGCCGCCCGGCCACCGCGACCGGCTCGCAGGACGTCTACGCGCCCGGCAAGGCGGTCGACGGTGACCCGAACTCCTACTGGGAGTCGGCCAACAACGCCTTCCCGCAGTCCTGGACGGTCGACCTCGGTGCCTCCTACGGCGTGCGCCGCCTGGTGCTGAAGCTGCCGCCGTCCGCGGCCTGGGGCGCACGCACCCAGACCGTCGCGGTGCTCGGCAGCACCGACGGCACCACCTACTCCACGGTCCTCGGCGCCCAGGGCTACCGCTTCGACCCGGCCACCGGCAACACCGTGACCGTGTCCCTGCCCGGCGGCACCAGCCTGCGCCACCTGCGCCTGACCGTCAGCGCCAACACCGGCTGGCCGGCGGGCCAGTTCGGCGAGGTGGAGGCCTACTCGTCCTGACCGGACACCGAGGGAGCCGGGCCCGGACGCCGGGGCGCGGCTCCCTTCTCAGCGCTCCAGCTCCCGGTGGGCCGTCTCCGGCAGCCGCAGGTACACCAGCGAGGACAGCAGGCACAGCGCGGCGACGTACCAGGGGAAGAGCCCGGAGCGGCCCAGTTCCTTGAACAGCGTGCCGACGTACGGGGCCGTGCCGCCGAACAGCGCCACGGTGAGGGAGTAGGGGAAGCCGATGCCGGCCGCGCGCACCCGGGGCGGGAAGACCTCGGCGTTGACGGCCGCGCTGACGGACGTGAACCCGGTCAGCAGCACCATGCCCGCGCAGCTCACCAGCAGCAGCACGGCGAAGGAGTCGCGCAGCAGGTGCAGCAGCGGCACGCACAGCACGGCGAAGCCCACGCCGAAACCCAGCAGCAGCGGCCGGCGCCCCACCCGGTCGGACAGCAGCCCGCCGAGCGGCTGGAGCAGGGCGAAGAAGGCCAGCGAGATCGTGCTCGCGAGCAGCGCGTCCGACTTCTCGACGCCCGCGTTGAGTTCGGCGTACGTCGGCAGGTACGACGTCCAGGTGTAGTAGGCGATGGTGCCGCCCGCGGTGATGCCGGCGATGAGCAGGGACTGGCGCGGATGGCGGCGCAGCGCCTCGAACAGGCCCGGCCGCGGCGCCCGTCGCTGCGCGGCGCTGCGGGTCTCCTCGGCGCCGCGCCGGATCCAGAAGCCGACCAGGCTGAACACCCCGCCGAGCCAGAACGGCACCCGCCAGCCCCAGCCGTCCATCGCGGGTCCGGGGAGCGTGTCCACGAGCAGGGTGGCGATGCCGGACGCGACCAGCTGTCCGGCGGTCGTCGAGACGTACTGGAAGCTGGAGAACAATCCGCGCCGGCCCGGTCCCGCCGACTCCACGAGGAAGGTGGTCGAGGCCGCGAACTCGCCGCCCACCGACAGCCCCTGGAGCAGCCGCGCGGCGACCAGCACCACCGGCGCCGCGAGGCCCGCCGAGGCGTAGGTCGGGGTCAGCCCCACCAGCAGGCTGCTGCCGCCCATCAGCAGGATGGTGACGGTGAGGGCGGCCCGTCGGCCGCGCCGGTCGGCGACGGCCCCCATGAGCAGCCCGCCCACGGGGCGCATGAAGAAGCCGACCGCGAACACGGCGAACGTCGACAGCAGCGGCACGAGGGAGTTGCCGGTGCCCTTGGGGAAGACCGCGGCGGCGATGTAGGTGGCGAGGAACGTGTAGGCGTACCAGTCGTACCATTCCACGGCGTTGCCCACGGATGCGGCAACGAGCTGTCGCGCGGACCGCCTCGTCCGCTCCGGTGCCGTCGTCTGCTTGCCTGTCATGATCGCGTCCCTCCCCGGTCGGCGGGTGCCGCACACCTCATGTAGCGATGAGTTCACATCGGGGCCACCACACCCTTCCCTGACGTTTGCTGCTCTTGGAACACTCGCTCCGCGCACATTCCGTCATCTGGCGGCACCGTGTGCGTCAGGATGAGAGGGGACCCTCGACCCATGCCCGAAGTCAACCGGCGGCGCTTCCTCCAACTCACGGGCGCCACCACGGCGTTCACGGCACTGGCCGGCAGTGTCCAGCGCGCGGCGGCCCTGCCCGCCCGCTACCGCACCGGATCGGTGGACGACGTGGAGCACATCGTCGTCCTGATGCAGGAGAACCGTTCCTTCGATCATTACTTCGGCTCCCTGCGCGGAGTACGCGGCTTCGGCGACCCGCGCCCGGTCACCCAGAACGGCAGGTCCGTCTGGAAGCAGTCCGACGGCACCAAGGACATCCTGCCCTTCCGTCCCGACGCCGACGACCTGGGCCTGGCCTTCATCCAGGACCTCCCGCACGGCTGGAACGACGGCCACACCGCGTTCAACGGCGGCAAGTACGACAAGTGGGTGCCCGCCAAGTCCGCGACCACGATGGCGTACCTGACGCGCGAGGACATCCCGTTCCACTACGCGCTCGCCGACGCCTTCACCGTCTGCGACGCCTACCACTGCTCGTTCATCGGCTCCACCGATCCCAACCGCTACTACATGTGGACGGGCTACACCGGCAACGACGGCCAGGGCGGCGGACCGGTCCTCGGCAACGAGGAGAAGGGCTACGGCTGGACGACGTATCCCGAGCGCCTGGAGCGGGCCGGGGTCTCCTGGAAGATCTACCAGGACGTCGGCGACGGCCTGGACGCGAACGGCTCCTGGGGCTGGATCAACGACGCCTACCGCGGCAACTACGGCGACAACTCGCTGCTCTACTTCAACCAGTACCGCACCGCCCAGCCCGGGAACCCGCTGTACGACAAGGCCCGCACCGGTACCGACGCCCGCAAGGGAGAGGGCTTCTTCGACCGGCTGAAGGCGGACGTCACGGCGGGCACGCTGCCGCAGGTCTCCTGGATCGTCGCTCCCGAGGCCTTCACCGAGCACCCCAACTGGCCCGCCAACTACGGCGCCTGGTACATCTCCCAGGTCCTGGACGCGCTCACCGCCGACCCCGACGTGTGGGCGAAGACGGCGCTGTTCATCACCTACGACGAGAACGACGGCTTCTTCGACCACGTCATCCCGCCCCACCCGCCGGCCTCGGCCGCCCGGGGCAAGTCGACGGTCGACCCCGCGCCCGACCTGTTCAAGGGCGACAGCGGCCATGCGGCCGGGCCCTACGGGCTCGGCCAGCGGGTGCCGATGCTGGTCGTCTCCCCGTGGAGCAAGGGCGGTTACGTCTGCTCCGAGACCTTCGACCACACCTCGATCATCCGGTTCATCGAGCGCCGCTTCGGCGTCCGGGAGCCCAACATCTCGCCCTGGCGCCGCGCCATATGCGGCGACCTGACCAGCGCCTTCGACTTCTCCCGCCAGGACACCGCGCCGGCGCCGCTGCCCTCCACGGCCGGCTACCGGCCGCCGGACCGCGACCGGCACCCGGACTACGTGCCCAAGCCGCCCGCCCAGGGCACGCTGCCCCGGCAGGAGCCCGGCAGCCGGCCCACGCGCCCGCTGAGGTACGCACCCGTGGTGGACGGCGCCGCGGACACGGCGGCCGGCAGGTTCACGCTCACGTTCGCCTCCGGGGCGGGCGCCGGTGCCGCCTTCCTGGTGACGTCCAACAGCCGCACCGACGGCCCCTGGACCTACACCACCGAGGCCGGCAAGACGCTCTCGGACACCTGGAACTCGGTGTACTCCGGCGGCGACTACGACCTCACCGTGCACGGTCCCAACGGCTTCCTGCGCGTCTTCAAGGGCCGCAACAAGGTGGCCGGTCCCGAGGTCACCGCCCGGCACACGGGCGACGACATCGAGCTGACGTTCACCAACAAGGGCTCCGGCACGGCGCGGCTGAAGATCACCGACGGTTACGGCACCGCCCCGGTCACGGTGACGGTGCGGCCCGGCGCGACCGTGCGGCAGACCGTGGGCCTCGCGGCGAGCAAGCGCTGGTACGACCTGACCGTGACCTCGGAGGCCGACCCGGCCTTCCTGCGCGGCTTCGCCGGCCATGTGGAGAACGGGCGGCCCGGAGTCAGCGATCCGGCGATCGCCACGGGGTGAACGACCGATGAGCACCGCTCCGTGCGGACTGGTCAGGTACCGGTCACATCAGGGTAGTGTGCCCCGGTGACCACGCAATCGAACACCCCTGCCGGCTGGTACCCGGACCCGCACGGAGCGCAGAACACGCTCCGTTACTGGGACGGCACGCAGTGGACCGACCACACCAACCCGGCGCAGCAGGCCGCCGCCGCCGACCCCAAGGTCCAGCGCCAGGTGCGGCAGCAGGCCGGTGTCGCGGCCGGCGGCGCCGGCGGCGGCACCCTCTTCACCGAGCCCGTCCTGGTCGTGAACCAGAAGGCCAAGCTCATCGAGCTGACCAACGAGTACAAGGTCATGGACCAGAGCGGCCGGGAGATCGGTTCGGTCACCCAGGTCGGCCAGGGCATCCTGCGCAAGATCCTGCGCTTCGTCTCCAGCCTGGACCAGTTCCTGACCCACAAGCTGGAGATCCGCGACGCCTACGGCCAGCCGCAGCTGCTGCTGACCCGGCCCGCGAAGATCTTCAAGTCCCGGGTCGTCGTGACCCGCCCGGACGGCTCCCCGGTCGGCGAGATCGTCCAGAAGAACATGATCGGCAAGATCAACTTCGCCATGATGGCGAACGGCCAGCAGGTCGGCGCGATCAAGGCCGAGAACTGGCGGGCCTGGAACTTCGCGATCGTCGACCACGCGGACAGCGAGGTCGCCCGGATCACCAAGACCTGGGAAGGCCTGGCCAAGACGCTCTTCACGACCGCGGACAACTACGTCCTGCAGATCCACTACCAGCTGCCCGAGCCCCTGCTCAGCCTCGTGGTGGCGACCGCGCTGACGGTCGACACCGCGCTGAAGCAGGACGCGCGCGGCTGGGGGTGACCCGGAGCGACGGGAACAGCGCGGCCGGTGCCGGCGGGATCTCCCGCAGGCACCGGCCGTCGCCGTATCCGCTCAGAGCGCGGTGAGGTGCCCCGGCTGCTCCGGCTGCCGCGGCACCAGCGCGGGTTCCGTGGCAGCCGTTCCGGGCTTGGGCCGCCGTGGGACCAGGGCCGGTTCCCCGGTGGCCGTCGCCTGCCCGGGCCGCCTCGGCGCCAGGGCCGGTTCCGCGGTGGCCGTGCCGGGCTCCAGGGCCAGTACGGCCGCCACCGGATGCTCCTCGTCCACCGCCGGGCCGGCGGGCCCGGGGGCAGCACGGGTGAGGAGCAGCACACCCCAGGAGGCCAGTCCCGCGCCGACGAGGGCCAGCAGTACCCCACCGGCCCCGCCGTGCAGGCCCTGCCCCAGCAGACTGAGGCCGATCACCGCGGCGGCCACCGGGTTGGCGAGGGTGACCACGGCCAGCGGCGCGCCCAGCCCGCCGCGGTAGGCGGTCTGGGACAGCAGCAGCCCGCCGACGGCGAACGCGGCGACGAGCACGGCGCCCACGATCACCTCGGTGCTCAGCACGGGCCCCGAGCGGTCCGTGGCCGCCACCGTCACCGTCTGGGTGAGCGCGGAGGCCACTCCGGAGGCGAAGCCGGACGCGGTCGCGTGCCTGAGGCCCGGCCGCGCGCCGGGCCAGGACAGCAGGCCGATGGCGGCGGCCGTCGCCCCCGAGACCGCCAGCGCCGCCGGCAGCGACAGCACCCGCGCGGGTGCCGGACCGGACGCGGCGAGCAGCAGCGCGGCCAGCCCCAGCAGGGTGAGCGCCGTACCGCGCCACTCCACCGCCCTGACCCGCCGCCCGGCCGCCCGCGCGCCCAGGGGCACGGCCGCGACCAGGGTGAGCGCGCCCAGCGGCTGTACGACGGTCAGCGGGCCGTATTTCAGGGCGACGACGTGCAGTAGCGCGGCGGCGGCGTTCAGCCCGACCGCCGACCACCAGGCGCCGGTGCCCAGCAACCGCAGCAGTCCGGTGCCCGGGCTGCGCGCGGCCAGCCGCTCCTGGGCGACGGCGGCCAGCGCGTAGGCGACGGCCGAGACCAGCGACAGGCCGAGGGCGGCCAGGGCGGCGGCGCTCATCGGCCGGCTCCCGCCAGGGCGGGCTCCCGGGTGACCGGCAGGCCGGTGCCGCGTCCCGCCGTGGTGGCGGTGCGCCGGGGCGGGTGGATGGCGGCGAGGGCGAGAGCGAGCATCACGGTGGCCACGAGCGCGTCGAGCCAGTAGTGGTTCGCCGTGCCCACGATCACCAGCAGCGTGATCAGCGGGTGTAGCAGCCACAGCGCGCGCCACCGGGAGCGGGTCGCGGCGATCAGGCCGATGGCCACCATCAGCGCCCAGCCGAAGTGCAGCGAGGGCATCGCCGCGAACTGGTTGGACAGGTGGTCGCTGGCGGGCGGGCCGTACACGGAGGGGCCGTAGAGGCGGCCGGTGTCCACCAGCCCCGTCCCGGTCAGCATCCGCGGCGGGGCCAGCGGGAAGGTGAACGGCAGTACCAGGGCGGCCGTGGTGACCACCGCGAGGACGCGGCGGGCCCAGACGTAGTGCGCGGGCCGGCGTACGTAGAGCCAGACCAGGAAGGCGAGCGTGGCCGGGAAGTGGACGGTCGCGTAATAGGTGTTCGCCAGATGGACGAGGGTGTCGCCGTGCAGCAGCGCGGACTGCACGGCGTTCTCGTGGGGGAGGTGCGCGGCCCGCTCCAGGTCCCACAGGCGGCGGGCGTTGCGGAAGGCGTCGCCGGTGTGGCCGGTGGCCAGCACGCGGCCGAGTTTGTAGACGAGGAAGAGCCCGGCGACCAGCAGGAACTCACGTATCAGAGGCGGACGTGCCGGGTTCCCCGGTGCCGTTTCCGCCTCCGCAGGCTCGGTTCGGGCATTCATCCCCCGGCCCCTTCGCTGACGGTGGTGCGTGTGGTGGTGCGTACGTCCCGGCCGGTCGCCGGAACTGATCGATACGTTTCCGTACCGATACGCCAGTGTACCGATACGCTTGAGTACCGGTACACTGGCGTATCGATTGATGTGCGCCACACTGGAGACAGCACGAGTGAGGGGAAGCACCGCATGACGTCGCAGGCCGCGGAGGGACCGGACACGGTCGTCGCCTCGCGCCGCTCCAAGATCACGCCGGAGCGTGAGCGGGAGTTCTTCGACGCCGTGCTGGAACAGATCCGCGAGTGCGGCTACGACTCCGTCACGATGGAGGGCGTCGCCGCCAGCACCCGCTGCAGCAAGTCCACGCTCTACCGGCAGTGGAAGACCAAGCCGCAGTTCGTCGCGGCGGCGCTGCGCGCCAGCCGCCGGGTGCGGTTCGCCGGCATCGACACCGGCTCGCTCGCCGAGGACCTGCGCCAGGCCGCGCGGGCCGCGGGCGACTGGTCCGGCAAGGACACCCGGCTGCTCCAGGCCCTGGGGCACGCGGTGACATCGGACCAGGAACTGGCCCGGGCGCTGCGCGAGGCCCTGGTCCACCCGGAGATCGCCGCACTGGAGGAGATGCTCGCCCGGGGCGTGGAACGTGGCGAGATCCGTGCGGGCCACCCGGCGCTGGAGTACATCCCCGCGATGATGTTCGGCGTTCTACGGGTACGGCCGGTCCTGAATGGGCAGTATGCCGACGCCGACTACCTGGTCCGGTTCGTGGAGGCGGCCGTGCTGCCGGCGCTCGGACTGAGATGAGACCCAGGCCGCCGTTCACGGGATGACTGAACGGCGACCTGCTCGCGCCGCACCGTGGGGACGGGGGCGGCGCGCACCCCCCGGCCGGGTGGGCTTCCCCTTGAGCGGAGGGGAACCCCACCCGGCCGACTGGCGTTTCCGGTCCCGCCGCCGCCGCGGCGAGCCGGCCCGGGCCCGGGTAACCGGGACCGGGGAGCAGTCGTTGGCGATGTGCTTCTCGGACGACCCTGGACGACCCTTCGAAGGGATCACGCCGGATGGCCGCCATCTGTCCGCACTGCCATCTCGCGGAAACGATCGCGTACGTCGTCAACGACGGGGGACTGCACCCCTTCCCGTGTCTGGAGTGCAACGCCGGCACGCTCCGCTCCAGCCCGTACGGGCGCCTGACCGGGGCGGCGCCGTGTGCCACCGGCGGCTGCCGGGGGTCCGTGCGCGACGACTACCAGTACGACGCCCAGGGGCGCCTGTCCCGCCTGGAGCGCGTCGGGTGCCGGTTCTGCGGGTCGGGCACGGCGGGCGCCTGAGGCCGTCCGCTCGCGGTGCTCGGCCGAGGGCCCCGGCCGGGCGCCCGCGCGAGCCGCCTCGTCGCCGGGTGCGGGTGACCCGACGGCGGTGCGGCCGGCGGTCACACGGCCTGTCCGTCGCCCGTGCCGGTGGCGGACGAGACCTTGATCCCCTTCACGATCCGGTCGATGACGGACGGGTCCTGGCCGACGTCCAGGCCGAAGCGGATCACGACGATCCGGTCGGGGTCGTCGGGGGAGGGGAAGGCGACGGACTCGACGTAGCCGTCCGCGCCCTTGCTGGTGACCGCCTTCCAGCGGACCAGGTGGCCCTTCTGCCCGGCCACCGTCACCGCCTTGTCGGCCAGCACCTCGTGCGAGGTGACGCTGCCGTAGGAGGTGCCGCCGTAGGACTCCTTGGCGTTGGCCGCGATGTCCGCCTTCGCGACCTCCTCGGCGGTCTCGCCCTTGACGCGCAGCGCCATTGCCGGCGCCGTGTAGGCACCGCCCGCGGTGCAGGTCTGCGTCGTGTCCCCGGGGCACTTGTAGGTGTCCTCGGAGGTCACCCGCGCACCCGCCCCCGTCGTCTGCCCGGTCCAGCCCTTCGGCACCGGCAGGCTGATCCCGTTGACCGGGTCGGGCACCGTGCCGCCGCCCTCGATCTCCGGCGCCCCGGACGGCCCCGGGGACGGCGACTTCCCGCCGGACCCGCCGGACCCATCAGATCCACCGGACCCGCCAGATCCGCCGGACCCGCCGGACCCGCCAGGGCCGCCGAACCCGCCCGGACCTCCGGACCCGCCGTCCGGCCCCGGCCCCTGCCCCTGCCGGGACCCCGCGCGGTCGCCGCCGCCGTCGTCCTTGGCGAGGGCGTACACGCCGACCCCGATGCTCGCCAGTACCGCGGCCGTCACCGCGACGGCTATCCCGGTGCGCAGCCCGCGCCGGGACCGGGCCGGCGGCGGCGCCGGACAGGCGGGATACGCGGAGTATCCGCCGTACTCGCCCGGGGCCGAGGCGCCCGCTTGCGCCGCCTGCGGTGCCGGGGGACCCCACGGGGCGGCCGTGCCCGCCGGGCGGGTGCGGTCCGTCCAGGCCGTGCCGTCCCACCAGCGCTCGGTGGGCGGACCGTCGTTCGTCTGCCCGGGGTCGGGGTACCACCCGGGAGGAGTCGCCTGCGTCATGCCCCCACGGTATGAGGTGACGGTGAAAAGGGGATGAGAGGATCTGCCGCCCGCGCGAGCGAACCGGGGCATATCGCTGTGACGTCACGCCGGTGTCGCCCGTGCGTACCGTCTTTCACCCGGCCGGGCAGCACCTGCCCCGACCACCCCCGCGGTGCCCCGCCGGACGGCTACGCTCGGTGCCGGTGTGTCATACGGGCGACCGGGGAGGGAACGGATGACGGACGCACGGCCATCGGCGGCCGGCTCGGCACCCCTGTGGGAGCGGGATGCCGAGATCGCCACCGTCGCGGCGGCGCTCGACGCCCTGTGCGCCGACCGGAACTCCGCGGGCGGCCTGCTCGTCTTCCGCGGCAAGGCCGGACTCGGCAAGACCGCGCTGCTCGCCGAGACCCGCCGCATGGCCGAACGCCGCGGCTGCGCCGTCTGGTCCGCCCGCGGCGCCGAGACCCTCAGGTCTGTCCCCTTCCACGTGCTGCGGCAACTGCTCCAGCCCGCGCTGCTGTCCCTCCCGGACGAGGAGGCCCGCGAGTACCTCGGCGACTGGCACGACATCGCCGGCCCCGCCCTCGGCATAATCCGGCCGCGCGGGGAGAAGGCCGACCCGCACTACGTCCGCGACGGACTCGTCTCCGCCGTACGCAGGATCGCCCGCCGCGCCTGGCCGCTGGTGCTGCTCCTCGACGACGCCCACTGGGCCGACCCGGAAACCCTGCGCTGGCTCGCCGCGTTCGCCGAACGCCTGGCCGACGTGCCCGTCCTCGTCGTGGTCGCCCGCAGGCCCGACGAGACCGGCGGGGCCGGCGCCCGCCATCTCGACGCGGTCGCCGCCGCCGCGGGCCGGCCGGTCAACGACCTCAGCGCCCTCACCCCGGACGCCACCGCCGGACTCACCCGCGCCACCCTCGGCCGGCACGCCGACGACGCGTTCTGCCGCGAGGTCTGGGCGGTCACCGACGGCAACCCCTACGAGACCGTCGAACTCCTCGCCAAGGTGCACGACAGCGAACTCCGGCCGGTCGAGGCGTACGCCGGAGAGCTGCGCGCGCTCAACCGCGCGGCCCGCGGCGGCGGACTCGTCGACCGGATCAGGAGCCTCGGCCTGGAGGCCACCCGGTTCGCCTGGGCCGCCGCCATCCTCGGCACCGGCATCACCGTCGACATGGTCGCCCGCCTCGCCACCATGGACGACGACCTCGCCCGCACATGCGCCGACGTACTGTGCACCGCCCGCATCCTCACCCGCCGCCACCCGGCCGAGGACGGCGAACGCACCGCGGACGAGCTGGAGTTCGTCCACCCGCTCATCGCCACCGCCGTCTACCAGTCCATCCCCTCCGGCGTGCGCACCGCCATGCACGGCGTCGCCGCGCAGATCATCACCGAGCTGGACCGCGGCGCCGCCGAGGCCGCCCGGCACCTACTGAAGGTGCACCCGGACGAGGACGACGAACTCGTCGGGCAACTGCGCCAGGCCGCCCGCGAACACCTCGCCGTCGGCGCGCCGGACGCGGCCCGCCGCTGTCTGGAACGCGCGCTGCGGGAACCGCCCCGCCCCGAGGTGTACGCGCATGTCCTGTACGAACTGGGCTGCGCGACCCTGCTCACCAACCCCGCCGTCTCCATCGACCAGCTGCGCAGCGCGCTCGGCATGCCCGGCCTCGACGGCGACGACCGGGTGCACGCCGTCGTCCGCCTCTCCCAGGCCCTGCTCCACAACGACCAACTGGAGGAGGCCGTCCGCACGGTCGGCACCGAGACCGCCCGGCACGCGGCCGGCCCGGTCCGGCTGCGGCTCCAGGCCTTCCAGTTCATGTGGGAGGGCATCCACGGCGAGACCGTCGCCCCGGCCCGCTCCCGGCGCCTCGCCGAACTCGCGAGCACCTGCGCCGGTCGCGACAACGCCGAACGCGCCCTGCTGATCCTGCGCGCCTTCGACGCCATGACGCACGGCGAGAGCGCCGACGCGGTCGTCGACCTGTGCGACCGCGCCCTCGTCAACGGCCGCCTCGCGCCCGGCCTCGGCTGGACCGACCCCGAGTGGGGCATGGAACTGCTGATGATGCTCGGCAGCGCGTACGCCTACGCCGACCGGCTCGACCGCGCCGAGAGCCTGTTCTCCGAAGCCCGGCGCGTCTACACCTCGGCCGGCTGGCGCGGCGTCCACCTCTCCCTGGCCAACGCCTTCCTCGGACTCGCCTACCGCAGACAGGGCCGGCTGCCCGACGCCGAGTCCACCCTGCGCGAGGCCGTGCGCCTCGCCGAACGCGTCGGCCGCCGCCTGCCGTTGTACTGGTCGGCCACCTGCGGACTGGTCGACACCCTGCTGGCCCGCGGCCGCGTCGAGGAGGCCTGGTCGGTCGCCGAGCAGTACGGCTTCGCGCCGCCGTACCCCTCCACCATCGTGCTGCCCGACATCCGCTCGGTGCGCGGCCGGCTGCTGCTCGCCGTCGGCCGCACCGCCGAGGGCATCGGCGAACTGGAGGCCGCCGAGAAGACCGCCGCCTCCCGCGGCGGCCACAACCCGGTCCTCGCGCCCTGGTCCGTCGACCTCGCCCGGGCCCTCGCCGCCGCGGACCCGGCCCGCGCCGCCCGGCTCGCCGCCGACGCCCGCAAGCAGGCCGAGCGGTTCGGCACGGACACCGCCATCGGCGAGGCCCTGCGCTGCGCCGCCGCCCTGGAGACGGGCCAGCGCGCGGTACGCCTCGCCGCCCGGGCCGTGGCCTATCTGGAGGCCTCGCCCTGCCAGTACGAGCACGCGGCGGCCCGGATCGAGTACGGCATCGCCGCCGGCTCGGCCGCGGACCTCACCCGTGGCCTGGACCTCGCGCGGCTGTGCGGCGCGGACGGACTGGCGGCCACGGCCCGTCAGGCGCTGGCCTCGGTACCGGGCCCGCGCTAGTGCGGGCCCGGTCCAGCGGTCCGGCAACCGCTCGCTGAGCGCGCCGGCCGGTGCCGTACCCGAAGGCCGTACGCGGCCTCGTACGCCCGCGCGGGCCGGGTGCCGTCGCACCCGCCGCACAGCAGCGGCTTCGGCGCCGCTCAGCCGGTCTCCTCCTCGGCCAGCACCCGCTGAGCCGTCGCGAACGCCGAGTTGGCCGCCGGCACCCCGCAGTACACGGCGGTCTGCAGCAGCACCGCGCCGATCTCCTCCGGCGTCAGCCCGCCCCGCCGCGCCGCCCGGACGTGCATCGCCAGCTCGTCGTAGTGGCCGTGCGCGACCAGCGCCGTCAGCGTGATCATGCTGCGCTCGCGGCGCGACAGCGTCGGGTCGGTCCAGATCTCCCCCCAGGCGTAGCGGGAGATGAAGTCCTGGAAGCGGGCGGTGAACGGGGTCTGCCGGGCCTGCGCGCGGTCCACGTGGGCATCGCCGAGCACCTGCCGGCGCATCGCCAGCCCGCTCGCCGGCGGCCCGTCCAGCTGGGTGCGCAGCGCGGCCAGCACGGCCCGGGGGACCTGCGCCGGGGCCAGGTGGGAGGCACCGGGCAGCTCCACCAGCGCTGCCCCCGGCACCGCGTCCGCGATCTCCCGCAGATGCGCGGGCGGGGTCGCGGGGTCCTCCCGGCCGGCCACGAGGAGCGTCGGTACGGTGATCGCGGCCAGCCGGTCGCGCAGGTCGAACGCGGCGAGCGCGTCGCAGCAGGCCGCGTACGCCGCCGGATCGGCCGACCGGTGGTCCCGGACCAGTTCCGGCACGCTGAACCCGGGGGTGAACCAGCGCGCGTCGGCGCTCTCCGCCAGCCACTCCAGGCCCTCCCGGCGCACCCGCTCCGCCCGCTCCCGCCACGGCGCCGCCCCGCCGAAGTGGGCCGAGGAGCACAGCAGCGCCAGCGAGGTCAGCCGCTCCGGGTGGTGGACGGCCAGGTGCAGGCCGACCGCGCCGCCCAGGGACACGCCCGCGTAGGCGAACCGGTCGATGCCGAGCGCGTCGGCGAGCGCCAGCACCAGCGCGGCCAGGTCGCCGACGCTCGCGCCCGGCCCGATCAGGTCCGCCGCCGAACCCCCGTGGCCCGGCAGGTCCCAGCGGACCACCCGGTGGGTCGCGGACAGCTCGGGCGCCACCTGGTCCCACAGGGCCAGCGAGGTGCCGAGTGAGGGCCCGAGCAGCAGCGGCGGCGCGGAAGCGGGGCCTTCGGCGCGGTGGTTGAGGAGGGTCACGGTCAACGTCGCTCCAGTGCGCGGTCGGTGAGGGGCCCGGCGAAACCGGTGTACCGGGCGGGATCGGTCGCCTCGTCCAGGTCCAGACCCGCCAGCTCCGGCTGTTCGCCGAGGAGTTCGCGCAGCGGACGGTCCTCGGCGTGGGCGCGGCGGGCCAGTTCGGTCAGCAGCTCCTTGGCCCGCGCCCGGCCGAGGACGGGCGTGAGGAGGGCGGTCAGCCGCTCGGAGACGATGAGTCCCCGGGTGCGGGCGAGGTTGTGGCGCATCGCGTCCGGGTGCACGCGCAGTCCCTCGGTCAGCTCCGCCGCGTGCCCGGCCGCGCCGCCCACCAGCCGGAGCAGGTCGCGCAGCGGTTCCCACTCGGCGTGCCAGGCGCCGGCCGGCCGCTCGTCCTCGGCGGCCAGGCAGCCGTACAGCGTCGCCGCGAGCTGGGGGGCGCGCCGGGCGGCGGACGCGAGGAGGGTGGCGCGCACCGGGTTCGCCTTGTGCGGCATGGCGGACGAGCCGCCGCCGTCCTCGCTCACCTCGCCGGTCTCGGTGCGCGACAGCGTCAGCACGTCCACGGCGAGCTTGCCCAGCGCGCCCGCCGTGAAGGCCAGGCACCCGGCCAGGTCCGCGATCGGTGTGCGCAGCGTGTGCCACGGCAACACGGGTGCCGCGAGACCGAGTTCACGGGCGTAACGCTCCGTCAGCGCGGCCGGGTCCGGGGCGCCGTACGCCTGGAAGGCCGCCAGGGTGCCGGCGGCCCCGCCGAGC
Source organism: Streptomyces sp. SCL15-4 (assembly GCF_033366695.1). Taxonomy (NCBI): domain Bacteria; kingdom Bacillati; phylum Actinomycetota; class Actinomycetes; order Kitasatosporales; family Streptomycetaceae; genus Streptomyces; species Streptomyces sp. SCL15-4. The sequence continues at coordinate 1,653,953 of NZ_JAOBTQ010000001.1, read as the reverse complement.
TGGACGGGGAGCGAGCCGCGTACCCGGGTGAGGCGGTCGCGCGCGTCCAGGACCAGCGCCCGCCAGCCGGCCGCCTTCAGCCCGAACGTGGTCGGTACGGCGTGCTGGGTGAGCGTCCGGCCCGGCAGCACGGTGTCCCGGTGCCCGGCGGCGAGGCGGCCCAGCGCCCGCTCGGCGCGCCCGAGGCCGGCCAGGACCGGGCCGAGGGCGCGCACGGCCACCAGCATCGTCGCCGTGTCCATGATGTCCTGGCTGGTGGCGCCCCGGTGCACGTAGGGGCCGTACTCCGCGCCGACCGCCGCGGTCAGGTCTGCGGCCAGCGGGATGACCGGGTTGCCGCCGCCGGCGGCGCGGGCGGCCAGGGAGCGCAGGTCGAACCGGGCCGGGTCGGCGGCCGCGGTCACCACCGCAGCGGCGTCGGCCGGGGCGAGCCCCAGCGCGGCCTGCGCCCGGGTCAGCGCGGCCTCGGCGTCGAGCAGCGCCCGCAGGTAAGCGGCGTCGCCGGTCTCGCACGCGCCGCCCGCCGCCTCTCGTCCGGGGTCCAGCAGACCGGTGTCGGCGCAGGGTGAGGACTCGGATGTCACCGGAACTCCAGGAAGACCGTCTCGCCTTCGCCCTGAAGGCGGATGTCGAAACGGTACGTGCCGTTCCCCTCGTCGCCCGCGATCAGCGTGTCGCGCCGCTCGCCCACCCGGGTCAGCAACGGGTCGGCCGCCAGCGCGGCGTCGTCGCCCGGCAGGTAGATCCGGGTGAACAGGTGGACCAGCAGGCCGCGCGCGAAGACGCAGACGCCGAGGTACGGCGCGTTGCGCCCGCGTGCGCCGGGGCGCAGCGTACGCGCGTACCAGTGGCCGTTCGCGTCCGTCTGGATCCGCCCCCAGCCGGTGAACTCCACGCCGTTGCGGCCCAGGAAGCCGCCGGTGGCCGGGTCGCGGCGCAGCGAGCCGTCCACCCGCGGCACCGTGCCGTCCGGGCGCGGGCCCCACAGTTCGATCAGCGCGTCGGGCAGCGGCCCGCCCGCGCCGTCGAGGACGTACCCGTGCACGGTGATCGTGTCCGGATGGCCGAGCGGAGCGATCTCCTCGCCGCCGCGGAACGGCAGCGCGTAACCGTAGAACGGGCCGACCGTGTGGGACGGGGTGGGCGGCACCTGCTCCGGGCTGCCCGGGTCGATGGTCGTCATGGCGGTCAGCGTCCTTCTTCGGTCCAGGTGGCGGCCGGGCCGTCCAGCACGATGTCCCAGTGGTAGCCGAGGGAGAACTCGGGCACCGACAGGGCGTGGTCGTAGGTGGCGACCAGGCGCTGCCGGGCCGCGTCGTCCGTCACCGACTGCAGGATCGGGTCGTACGGGAACAGCGGGTCGTTCGGGAAGTACATCTGCGTCACCAGCCGCTGGGTGAACGCCGTGCCGAACACCGAGAAGTGGATGTGGGCCGGGCGCCAGGCGTTCACGTGGTTGCGCCAGGGGTAGGGGCCCGGCTGGATGGTGGTGAAGCGGTAGCGGCCGTCGGCGTCGGTGAGGGTGCGGCCGAACCCGGTGAAGTTCGGGTCCAGCGGCGCGTCGTGCTGTTCGCGCCGATGGGCGTAGCGGCCGGCGGAGTTGGCCTGCCATATCTCGATCAGCTGGCCGCGGACCGGCCGCCCGTCGCGGTCCAGCAGCCGCCCGGAGACCGTGATGCGCTCGCCGACGGGCTCGCCGGTGTGCTGCCGGGTGAGGTCGTTGTCGACCTCGGTGACGTCACGCTCCCCGAAGGCGGGGGAGCGCAGCTCCACCAGCTCCGGGTCCTGGCGGGTGTCGATCTCCACCAGCGGCTGCTTCGGGTGGCGCAGCACGGAGGAACGGTACGGCGCGTAGTCGCGGCGCGGATGGTGCTCGACCGGCGCCCCGCCGGCGAGGCGCTTGTCGTACGCGGCGCGCTCGGCGGCGATCTCCTGGTCGATGTCCTGCTGGGTGAGGGCCATGGTGGTACCTGACGCTTCCTTATCGTTCGAGGACGAGGGCGAGGCCCTGGCCCACGCCGATGCAGAGGGTGGCCACGCCGGTGCCGGAGCCGCGGCGGGCGAGCTGGTGGGCGACGGTCCCGGCGAGCCGGGCGCCGGAGGCGCCGAGCGGATGGCCGAGCGCGATGGCTCCGCCCTGGGGGTTGAGGACGGCCGGGTCGAACTGCGGCCACTCGGCGAGGCAGCCGAGCACCTGGGCGGCGAACGCCTCGTTCAGCTCCAGGACCGACAGGTCGCCGAAGCCCTTGCCGGCCTTGGCGAGGGCCCGGTCGACGGCCTCCACGGGCGCCAGCCCGAAGTACTGCGGGTCGGTGGCCGAGAGGCCGGTCGCGCTGATCCGGGCCAGCGGCTCCCGGCCGGTGGCCCGCAACCCCTCCTCGTCGGCGAGGAGCAGCGCCGCGGCGCCGTCGTTCAGGGGAGAGGCGTTGCCCGCGGTGACCGTGCCGCCCTCGGCGCGGAAGGCGGGCCGCAGCTTCGCCATGGCGGCGAGCGAGGCGTCCGGCCGTACGCACTCGTCGGCGGCGAGGTCCACCGGCTCGCCCTTGCGCCGCGGGACGGGGACGGGCGCCAGCTCGGCGTCGAAGAGGCCCTGCTCCCGGGCGGTGGCGGCCTTGCGGTGGGAGGCGAGGGCGAACGCGTCCTGCCGCTCGCGGGTGATGCCGTGCTTGTCGGCGATCCTTTCGGCGCTCTCGCCCAGCGGGATGGTCCACTGCGGGTCCATCTGCGGGTTGACCATGCGCCAGCCGAGCGTGGTCGAGTACAGCTCGGTGTGGGCGGCCGGGAACGGGCTGTCCGCCTTCGGCAGGACGTACGGCGCCCGGGTCATGGACTCCACCCCGCCCGCCACGGCGAGGGACGCGTCGCCCAGCGCGATGGCGCGGGCCGCCTGGACCACCGCCTCCAGGCCGGAGGCGCACAGCCGGTTCACGGTCACGCCGGGCACGGAGGTCGGCAGGCCGGCGAGCAGCGCGGCCATCCGGGCGACGTTGCGGTTCTCCTCGCCGGCGCCGTTGGCGTTGCCGAGGTAGACGTCGTCGATCCGGGCGGGGTCCAGGTCCGGGGTGCGGGCGAGGAGGGCGCGGAGGGTGTGGGCGGCCAGGTCGTCGGGGCGGACGGCGGACAGGGCGCCGTTGTAACGGCCGAACGGGGTGCGGACGGCGTCGACGATGTACACGGGCTTGGGCATGTGAGCGCGGTTCACAGCAGACTCCCCGCAACGGTCAGTTCCGCGTCCGTCCTGGCGACGACCTCGTCCACGCTCACACCCGGCGCGGTCTCGACCAGTGTCAGTCCGTTCTCGGTGACGTCCAGTACCGCCAGATCCGTGATGACTCGGTTCACGCAGCCCTTGCCTGTGAGCGGCAGCGTGCACTCCTTGAGGATCTTCGCCGAGCCGTCCTTCGCGGTGTGCGTCATCACCACGATCACCTGCCGGGCCCCGTGCACCAGGTCCATCGCGCCGCCGATCCCGGTCACCAGCTTCCCGGGCACCGCCCAGTTGGCCAGGTCGCCCCGTGAGGACACCTGCATCGCACCGAGCACGGCCACATCGATGTGCCCGCCCCGGATCATCGCGAACGACAGCGCCGAGTCGAAGAAGGAAGCGCCCGGCAGCACCGTCACGGTCTCCTTGCCCGCGTTGATCAGATCGGGGTCGACCTGGCCCTCCGTGGGATACGGACCCGTGCCCAGAATGCCGTTCTCCGACTCCAGGACCACCTCGACCCCTTCGGGCAGGTGGTTCGGGATCAGCGTCGGCAGCCCGATCCCCAGGTTCACGTACTGTCCGTCGCGCAGCTCACGCGCCGCGCGGGCGGCCATCTGCTCGCGTGTCCAGGCCATCAGCCGCTCACCGTCCGGAACTCGATCCGCTTGTCCGCCGCCTGCTCCGGGGTGAGCGGCACCACCCGCTGCACGAAGACGCCCGGCACGTGCACCGCGTCCGGATCGAGTTCGCCGGGCTCGACCAGCTCCTCCACCTCGGCGATGGTGATCCGGCCGGCCATCGCGGCCAGCGGGTTGAAGTTCCGGGCCGACCTGCGGAACACCAGATTGCCGTGCCGGTCCCCGCGCGCGGCCCTGACCAGCGCGAAGTCGGTGCGGATGCCGCGCTCCAGCACGTACTCCACACCGTCGAACTCCCGCACCTCCTTCGGCGGCGAGGCCAGCGCGATGCCGCCCGAGCCGTCGTAGCGCCAGGGCAGTCCGCCCTCGGCGACCTGGGTGCCGACGCCGGCCGGGGTGTAGAAGGCGGGGATGCCGGCGCCGCCCGCGCGCAGCCGCTCGGCCAGCGTGCCCTGCGGTATCAGCTCCAGCTCCAGCTCGCCGGCCAGGTACTGGCGCGCGAACTCCTTGTTGCCGCCGATGTACGAGCCGGTCACCCGGGTGATCCGGCCCGCGGCCAGCAGCACCGCCAGTCCGGACTCCATCGCCCCGCAGTTGTTCGACACCACGCTCAGTGCGCCGACACCGCGCTCGTACAGCGCCCGGATCAGCACGTCCGGCACACCGCTGAGCCCGAACCCGCCGACGGCGAGGGAAGCGCCGTCCGGCACATCGGCCACCGCTTCGACGGCGCCGGCCACCACCTTGTCCATCCGTGAAGCTCCGTCTCTCCGACCCAGATAGTCAGGGCACTGAGTATTTGGCTGAGGTGCCGCTCACGCTGCCATCGGAGACGTAGGCCGTCAAGACCTGTATTTTTTCCCACACACATAACAGGACAGTCGGTTCGGCGGCCGGTATCGTTCAGTGCACCAACGAATCGATCAGAGGAGCGCACATGGCCGCGGTGGACCTCGCCACCCATCCCGGACACCTCGCCCGGCGGCTCCAGCAGGCCCACTACCTGCTGTGGAACACGATGGTCTCCGAGGAGATCACCTCGCCGCAGTTCGCGGTCATGAACGCGCTCGTCGCCGAGTCCGGACTCGACCAGCGGACCGTGGGGGAGCGGGTGGGCCTCGACCGTTCCACGATCGCCGAGGTGATCAGCCGCCTCGACCGCCGGGGACTGCTGCACAAGGTGCGCGACCCGCGGGACGGCCGGCGCTTCCTGCTCCGCCTCACCGACGAGGGCGCGCGCGTCCACCGCAAGCTGTCCGTGCGCACCGCCCGGATGAACCAGGTGTTCCTCGCCCCGCTGTCCGCCGAGGAGCAAAGCGTGTTCTTCGACCTGATCCGCCGGGTCGCCGACGCCGCCGAGGACCTGCGCAACCCGGCCGAGCCGCTGGCCGCCCAGGCCTGACCGCGCCACGGCACCTGCCCTCCCGCCGCCCTCGTCGGTACCGGGTCCGGTGCCGGGTTCGGTGCCGGCCCGCACGGGTACCCGGCCGCCACCGCACACGGACGAGGCCGTACGTGACCGAGGGAGTGCGACGCATGAAGGCAGTCACCTGGCAGGGAAAGCGGGACGTCCGGGTCGAGGACGTGCCAGACCCGCGGATCGAGGAACCCACGGACGCCGTCATCCGCGTGACGTCCAGCGGACTGTGCGGGTCCGATCTGCATCTGTACGAGGTGCTCACCCCGTTCATGACCCCGGGTGACATCCTCGGCCACGAACCCATGGGCATCGTGGAGGAGGTCGGCCCCGAGGTGCCCGACCTGCGGCCCGGCGACCGGGTCGTGGTGCCGTTCCAGATCGCCTGCGGGCACTGTTTCATGTGCGACACGGGCCTGCCCACCCAGTGCGAGACGACCCAGGTCACCGGCGAGGGCATGGGCGCGGCCCTGTTCGGCTACACCCGTCTGTACGGCGCCGTGCCCGGCGGCCAGGCCGAGTACCTGCGGGTGCCGCAGGCGCAGTTCGGCCCGATCAAGGTCCCCGAGGGCCCGCCGGACGACCGGTTCGTCTACCTCTCCGACGTGCTGCCCACCGCGTGGCAGGCCGTCGAGTACGCGGCCGTCCCGCCCGGCGGGACCCTCGCGGTCCTCGGGCTCGGCCCGATCGGCGACATGGCCTGCCGGATCGCCAGGGCACGCGGCGCCGAACGGGTCTTCGGGGTCGACCTGGTGCCCGAGCGGCTGGCCCGCGCGCAGCGGCGCGGGGTCGAGACGTACGACCTCAGGGCCTTCGACGACGAGAAGGCGCTGGTCCATGCCATCCGGGACGTGACCGGCGGCCGGGGCCCGGACGCCGTGATCGACGCCGTCGGCACCGAGGCGCACGGCAGTGCCGCCGCCAAGCTCGCCCAGACGGCGACCTCGATGATGCCCCGCAAGCTCAGTGGCCCGCTCGCCGAACGCTTCAGCGTCGACCGGCTCGGCGCGCTGTACATGGCGATCGACCTGGTCCGGCGCGGCGGCACGATCTCGCTGAGCGGGGTCTACGGCGGCATGGCCGACCCGATGCCGATGCTCACCCTCTTCGACAAGCAGATCCAGCTCCGCATGGGCCAGGCCAACGTCCGCCGCTGGACGAGCCGGATCATCCCGTACCTGACGGACGAGGACCCGCTCGGCGTCGACGACTTCGCCACGCACCGGGTGCCGCTGGCGGAGGCGCCGCACGCGTACGAGATGTTCCAGCGCAAGCAGGACGGCGCCGTCAAGGTCCTCATGCGGCCGTAGCGCCCGGCAGCCGCCGGCGCGCCGGTCACGATCTCTCGCCGAGCACCTCCGCCAGGTCGTAGCGCACCGGCTCCTCCAGCTGGGCGTAGGTGCAGCCCTCCGGCGTACGGTCCGGCCGCCAGCGGCGGAAGCGGGCCGTGTGCCGGAACCGCTGCCCGTTCTCCATGTGGTCGTAGGCCACCTCGGCCACCCGCTCCGGCCGCAGCGGCACCCAGGACAGGTCCTTCCTCCCGGACCAGCGGCTCGGCGCGCCCGGCAGCCGCGCCGTCTCGTGCGCCGCCTCGTCCGTCCAGGCGGCCCACGGGTGCCCGGCGACATCGTCCATCCGCAGCGGCCGGAGTTCCTCCACCAGTTCGGCGCGCCGCTTCATGGAGAAGGCGGCCGACACGCCGACGTGCTGGAGCCGGCCCCGCTCGTCGTACAGCCCCAGCAGCAGCGAGCCCACCACCGGGCCGCTCTTGTGCAGCCGGTACCCGGCGACGACGACGTCCGCCGTCCGCTCGTGCTTGACCTTGAACATGGCCCGCTCGTCCTGGAGGTAGCGCAGGCCGGGCGGCTTGGCCACGACCCCGTCCAGACCGGCGCCCTCGAACTGCTCGAACCACCGCCGGGCCACCTCGATGTCGGTCGTCGAGGGAGCCACGTGCACCGGCGGGGCCGCGTCCGCGAGGGCCCGGTCCAGCAGGGCACGGCGGTCGGTGAGGGGCACGTCGAGCAGGGCGTGGTCGTCCAGGGCCAGCAGGTCGAAGGCGACGAAGGACGCCGGGTTCCTCTCGGCCAGCGTCCGCACCCGGGAGGCCGCCGGATGGATGCGCTCGGTCAGCGCGTCGAAGTCCAGCCGCCCGCCGCGCGCGATCACGATCTCCCCGTCCAGCACGCACCGCTCGGGCACGCGCTCCTTCAGGGCCTCGACCAGCTCGGGAAAATACCTGGTCAGCGGCTTGCCGGTGCGACTGCCCAACTCGACCTCGGCTCCGTCGCGGAACACGATCGACCGGAAGCCGTCCCACTTCGCCTCGTAGTGCATGCCCGGCGGGATCTTCGCCACCGACTTGGCGAGCATGGGTTTCACGGGCGGCATGACGGGCAGATCCATGTTCCGATTCTGCTCGCATACATACGGCTTCGCCTGGTATGCGCGCTGTGCGGGCTGCGCCTACGGTGGCCGCATGGGCGATGCGGTGGAACTGGAGGTGGGCGGCCGGACCGTACGGCTGTCCAGCCCGGACAAGGTGTTCTTCCCGGAGCGGGGCTTCACCAAGCTGGACCTCGCCCGCTACTACGCCTCGGTCGCCCCCGGCATCCTGCGCGCCCTGCGCGAGCGCCCCACCACCCTGGAGCGCTACCCGGACGGCGTCGGCGGCGAGTGGTTCTACCAGAAGCGGGCCCCCAAGAGCATGCCCGACTGGATCCCGACCGCCCACATCACCTTCCCCAGCGGGCGCAGCGCCGACGAGATGTGCCCCACCGAGGAGGCCGCCGTGGTGTGGGCCGCCCAGTACGGCACCCTCACCTTCCACCCCTGGCCGGTCCGCGCCGCCGACGTCGACCACCCCGACGAACTCCGCATCGACCTCGACCCGCAGCCCGGCACCGACTACGACGACGCGGTCCGCGCCGCCGGCGAACTGCGCGCAGTACTGGACGAGTTCGGCGGGCTGCGCGGCTGGCCGAAGACCTCCGGCGGCCGGGGCCTGCACGTCTTCGTCCCCATCGAGCCCCGCTGGACCTTCACCCAGGTGCGGCGCGCGGCGATCGCGGTCGGCCGCGAGATGGAACGCCGGATGCCCGAGCACGTCACCATCAAGTGGTGGAAGGAGGAACGCGGGCGCCGCATCTTCCTCGACTACAACCAGACGGCACGGGACCGCACCATCGCCTCCGCCTACTCGGTGCGTCCCCGCCCGCACGCCCCCGTCTCGGCGCCCCTGCGCTGGGAGGAGGTGGGCGTCGCCCACCCCCGCGACTTCGACCTCGCCACCATGCCGGCCCGGTTCGCCGAACTCGGCGACGTGCACGCCGACATGGACGACCACGCCTACTCCCTGGACGCGCTGCTGGAACTGGCCCGCCGGGACGAACACGACCACGGCCTGGGCGACCTGCCGTACCCGCCGGAGTACCCGAAGATGCCTGGCGAGCCCACCCGCGTCCAGCCGAGCCGCGCCCGCCGCGCACCACCGCACTGAGCCCCCGCCCGTCCGAGGACAACGGCGGGACGACCCGTGTGCCGGCCCGGAGCGACCTGGCAGCGCCGCCGGACCCGGCGGCCTGCCTCACCGTCCCGCGCGAGGACTTCCGCACGGCAGCGCCCGGTGTACGCCCCGGTCGGGCCGCCCTGGTACGCGTACCGGGAGGCGGTGCGCCGGGGTGCCGGGACGGCGGTCGGCCCGCTGGGCCGAGCCGCCCGGACGGGCTGCCGCGGCACCGGCCCGGGCGGCACCGCGCGGCTATCCTGAGCGCCAGCCGCCGACGAGGAGTGTCCCGAAGTGACCGAGGCAGTGTCGCGTCCCACCCTGGAGGCCGTGGCCGCGCGGGCCGGGGTGTCCCGGGCCACGGTGTCCCGGGTGGTCAACGGCGGCGACGGGGTCCGCGAGCCGCTGGCCGAGCGGGTCCGGCGGGCCGTGGAGGAGCTGGGCTACGTCCCCAACCAGGCCGCGCGCAGCCTGGTCACCCGCCGCCACGACGCCGTCGCGGTCGTCGTCGCCGAACCCGAGACCCGGGTCTTCGCCGATCCCTTCTTCGCGCTCCAGCTGCGCGGCATCAGCAAGGAGCTGACCGCGCACGACAACCAGCTGGTGCTGCTGCTCACCGAGGGACGCGCCGACCACGCGCGCGTGGCCCGCTATCTCGCCGGCGGCCATGTCGACGGCGCGCTCGTCTTCTCCCTGCACCTGGACGATCCGCTGCCCGGCCTCATACGCGACGCCGGCGTGCCCACCGTGTTCGGCGGGCGCCCGCACTGGGGCACCGGCCCCGGGACGGAGGACCCCGGCGTGGTGTACGTCGACTGCGACAACCGGGGCGGGGCCCGCGCGGCGGTACGGCATCTGCTGGACCTCGGCCGCCGGCGTGTCGCCCACTTGACCGGGGCGCTGGACCAGACGTCGGCGGTGGACCGGCTCGACGGCTACCGGGACGCCGTCGCCGACGTGCCCGGCGCCGGCGATCCCCGGCTGGTCGTGGAGAGCGACTTCACCCCGGCCGGCGGTGAACGGGCGATGCGCGAACTCCTCGACCGCTGCCCGGACGTCGACGCCGTGTTCGCGGCCAACGACCTCACCGCGCTCGGTGCCCTGCGGGTGCTGCGCGAGCGCGGCAGACGTGTGCCCGAGGACGTGGCGGTGGCCGGCTTCGACGACATGGCGCCGGTCGCCGAGCAGACCGATCCGCCGCTGACGACGGTACGTCAGGACATCGAGGGAATGGGCCGGCTGATGGCCCGCCTGCTGCTGGAGGGCCTGTCCGAGGTCCGGGACCGGGAGCGTACGACGGCCGGCGTCCCGGGCACGGCGGGCAGGAGCGTGATCCTGCCGACGACCCTGGTACGCCGCGCCTCCGCGTGAGCCGCCCGCACCCTTCCCCGGGTTCCCCGGGTCCCCGGGTTTTCGCGCCGGCTCCGCGCGCCGCCGTGCGCGCGTCGGGACCGAGGAGACATGATCGGGGCGGCCGGCGGCCCCGGGCCCGTCGTTGAGCCGGCGTTGATCGAACGTTTTTCTGTCCCGGGCAGGCTTCTGGCCATGCACTTCGACACCATGACCCCGGCCGACGAAACCTGGCAGGCACAGGCCCTGTGCGCACAGACCGGGCCGGACTTCTTCTTCCCCGAGCCCGGCAGCTCGGTGCGCGAGGCGAAGCGCATCTGCGCACTGTGCGAGCTGCGCCCGGCCTGTCTGCAGTACGCGCTCGCCCACGACGAGCGGTTCGGTGTCTGGGGCGGCCTGTCGGAGAAGGAACGCCTCGCCCTCCGGCGCACCGCCCGCTGACCCGGTCCGGCCTGCGCGCGCGGGCCGTCAGCCCGCGGCGCGCGCCGCCATCCGGGCCTTGCGCGCGGCCAGCTTCTCGTCGAACTTCGAAGCCTCCGCGTTCAGCCCGCCCAGGAACATGCCGAGTTCCTCCTGCGCCCGCAGTCCCGCGGGGCCGAGGCCGTCGATCTCCATGACCTTCAGGAAGCGCAGCACCGGCTGCAGCACGTCGTCGTGGTGGATGCGCAGGTTGTAGACCTCGCCGATCGCCATCTGCGCGGCGGCCCGCTCGAAGCCGGGAATGCTGTGGCCGGGCATGCGGAAGTTCACCACGACGTCCCGGACCGCCTCCATGGTCGGGTCGGGGGCGAGCTCGAAGGCGGCCTTGAGCAGGTTGCGGTAGAACACCATGTGCAGGTTCTCGTCGGTCGCGATGCGGGCCAGCATGCGGTCGCAGACCGGGTCGCCGGACTGGTGCCCGGTGTTGCGGTGCGAGATCCGCGTGGCCAGCTCCTGGAACGCGACGTAGGCGATCGAGTGCAGCATCGAGTGCCCGTTGTCGGACTCGAAGCCCTCGCTCATGTGCGCCATGCGGAAGCGCTCCAGCTGGTCCGGGTCCACCGCGCGCGACGCCAGCAGATAGTCGCGCATCACGATGCCGTGCCGGCCCTCCTCGGCCGTCCAGCGGTGCACCCAGGTGCCCCAGGCGCCGTCGCGGCCGAACAGCGTGGCGATCTCGTGGTGGTAGCTCGGCAGGTTGTCCTCGGTGAGCAGGTTGACCACGAGGGCGATCCGGCCGACCTCCGTGACCTTCGACTGGCCCTTCTCCCAGGCCTCCCCGTCCTCGAACAGACCCGGGAAGTTACGGGCGTCGCTCCACGGCACGTACTCGTGCGGCATCCAGTCCTTGGCGACCTTCAGATGCCGGTTCAATTCGTTCTCGACCACTTCCTCCAGTGCGTACAGGAGCCGCGCGTCGGTCCAGACGGACGGGCTGCCGAGGTGAGGGGAAGTGATCGTCACAGGAACTCCAGGGGGTCGCCGGACAAGGGGCGGGTAAAGGGGACGGCCCGGCGAGCGGTGCCGGGAACCTACGAAATCGTAGGCTACGAACCCGTAGGTTACGAAGCCGTAGGTTAAGACGGCGGTAAAGAACCCGCTGATCAGCCCACCCTCCCCGGCTTCTCCGCAGGCCGGGCGGGCCCTGGATCCGCAGGTCCCGGGGTCGCCGCGGCGGCGTCGTCACCCGATCAGGTGTACAACTCCCGCAGGCGTACGGAGAGACAGGTCACACAGCCCTCCAGCTTCTCGAACTCGCTGATGTCGACCGTCACCACGTCGTGGCCGAGATCGCTCAGCAGCTCCGCCGTCCGCGGCGCGCTCGCGGCCATCAGCAGCTTGCCGCCGCCCAGCAGCACCACATGCGCTCCGGACTCCTCCGGCACCGACAGGAAGTTCGGGAACAGCGACGGCCGGTCCACTCGCGGGATGTGCCCGATCACCGTGCCGTCGGGCAGCGCGGTCACCGCCGACTTCAGGTGCAGCACCTTGCTCACCGGTACGGCCACCACGCGGGCGCCCAGCGGCTCGAAGGCCGCCCGCACCTGCTGCACACCGGCCGCGTTGGTGCGCCCGCTCCGGCCGACGTACACGGTGTCGCCGACCTTGAGGACGTCACCGCCGTCCAGCGTGCCCGGGTCCCAGATCCAGTTCACCGAGCAGCCGAGGCTCGCCACGGCCTCCTCCACGCCGGCGGTCTCCGCGCGCCGGACGGCGGCGCCCGGGCGGGTGATCAGCGCGACGTTCCGGAACATGACGACGGTGTCCTCGACGAACACCGAGTCCGGGCAGTCGTCGGCCGGTTCGACCTCGACCGTCTCCCAGCCGTGCGCGCGCAGGGCCGCCACATAGGCCTCCCACTGCTCGACGGCGAGCCCCACGTCGACCTGCTCCCGCGCGACGTGCGTCACCAGGCCGTCGGCGAGGCGGGGGCTGGGGCGGCGGACGAGGGCCTTCTTGCTGGGCACGACGGGCCTTTCGTATCAGTCGGTGCGGAGGGCACGGTGGGCCGGCGCCGCTCACCCGGCGCCGGTCCGTCATCATGCAACCCCCTCCGCCCACGGCCAAACCCGCCCACCGGGCCGAGGTTGGCTGTCGGGCCGAGCCCGGCCGTCGGCCCAAGCCGGGTGGTCGGTCACGGCGGTTCCGTGAGGGACTGTGGTGTCGTCTCCGTCAGCCTCCCTTCCTCCATCAGCAGCCACCGTGTGATCCCGATCGACTCCAGGAACGGCAGGTCGTGACTGGCGACCAGCAGCGCGCCCTCGTACGACTCCAGGGCCTGGGTCAGCTGCCGGACGCTGGCCATGTCGAGGTTGTTCGTCGGCTCGTCGAGCAGCAGCAGCTGCGGCGCGGGCTCGGCGAGCAGCAGCGCGGCCAGGGCCGCCCGGAAACGCTCGCCGCCCGAGAGCGTGGCCGCCTTCTGATCGGCCCGGGCGCCACGGAACAGGAAGCGGGCGAGACGGGCCCGGATCCGGTTGTTGGTGGCGTCCGGCGCGAACCTGGCCACGTTCTCCGCCACCGACAGGCCGTCGTCCAGCACGTCCAGCCGCTGCGGCAGGAACCGGAGCGGAACGTGCGCCGTCACCGTGCCGGCCAGCGGCGCCAGCCGGCCGGCGACGGTCCGCAGCAGCGTCGTCTTGCCGGAACCGTTGCGGCCGACGAGCGCGATCCGCTCCGGGCCGCGCAGATCGAGGATGCCCGGCACGCGCGCGTGGCAGGCCGTCTCCAGGTTCTCCAGGGTGAGCACCTGACGGCCGGGCGGCACGGCCGTGTACGGCAGCTCGACGCGGATCTCGTCGTCGTCCCGTACCGCCTCCACCGCCTCGTCCAGCCGTTCCCTGGCCCCGGCGAGCCGCTCCTCGTGCAGGATGCGGTGCTTGCCGGCGGACTCCTGGGCGGCGCGTTTGCGCGCACCCATGACGATCTTCGGTTCGCGCTTGGAGTCCCACATCTTCTGGCCGTACCGCTTGCGGCGGGCCAGTTTCATCCGGGCGTCGGCCAGTTCCCGCTTCTGCTTGCGCACATCGGCCTCGGCGACGCGCACCATGCGTTCGGCCGCCTCCTGCTCCACGGCCAGTGCCTCCTCGTAGGCCGAGAAGTTGCCGCCGTACCAGGTGACCTCGCCCGCGCGCAGGTCCGCGATCTGGTCGACCAGGTCCAGCAGCTCCCGGTCGTGGCTGACCACGACCAGGATGCCCGGCCAGGCGGCGACGGCCTGGCACAGGCGCCGGCGCGCGTACAGGTCGAGGTTGTTGGTGGGTTCGTCGAGCAGCAGGATGCCGGGGCGGCGCAGCAGCAGCGCGGCGAGCCGCAGCAGCACCGACTCGCCGCCGGACACCTCGCCGACGGTCCGGTCCAGGCCGATGTGGCCGAGGCCGAGTTCGCCGAGGGTGGCCAGGGCGCGCTCCTCGACGTCCCAGTCGTCGCCGACGGTCTCGAAGTGCTGCTCGGCCACGTCGCCCGCCTCGATGGCGTGCAGGGCGGCCCGCCGCTCGGCGATGCCGAGGGCCTGGTCGACGCGGAGCGCGGTGTCGAGGGTGACGTTCTGCGGGAGGTAGCCGATCTCGCCGGTCGTCCTGACGGTGCCGTCGGCCGGGACGAGTTCCCCGGCCAGCAGCCTGAGCAGGGTGGACTTCCCCGATCCGTTGACGCCGACGAGCCCGGTCCGGCCGGGACCGAAGGCGATGTCCAGGCCGTCGAAGACGACGGTGCCGTCGGGCCAGGCGAAGGACAGGGAGGTACAGGTGAGGGAAGCGGACATGGGCGCCTCGCAAGGGTGGGGGCGTTCGGGTGGACGCGTAGCGAGACACCGCGAGGCGGGAAACCGAAGGGCCGGGCAGGAAGGGCCGCGGAGAGAAGGGGCCTGCCTGGGGGACGGCTCGGACGCCGAGGTCGTCGTACGCCGCGCACACCTCACCGGTGCGACGCGGTGTCTCAGGACCTCAGACGAGCAACGGCCTTCTCCGATCGGCGGCAACAGAACCGCTGTACACCGTAGGAGAGGCCGGAAAAGGTGTCAACGCGTTTTGACCGAGGCTCCCGGAGGCGCTCCTCACGCGCGCGTGGCGCTCAGCAGGCGTCCCGCATCAGCTCGGCGAGACCGTGGTCCAGGTCGAGCTGGAGGTGCTCCCGGCCGGCGGGGACCAGTGCGTCCGCCGCCTCGAGGAACCGCCGTATCTCGCCCGAACGCACATGCACGATCGCGGTGCCCTCCGGGGCGTGGAACTCCAGCACCGTGCGGTCGTACCCGTACGGCCGCACCCGGACGTCGCCCTGGCCCTCGGGCCCTTCGAGACCGGCCGTCAGCAGCTCACGGGAGAAGGTCCAGCACACCTCGACACCCTCCAGGGTGGCCGGCGCCGGAAAGGTCATGCGGACCGCGAACGGGTCGCGCCGGTCGTAGCGCAACGTCGCGGGAATGCTCGGCATGCGCGGTGCGGCGGCGACGAGACGGGCCTCTACCGGCTGCTCGATGACGGTGGACAACGCCTTGCTCCCTCGTGACGGCTGGACTGCGCCCGGATGCGCCCACACCCGGCACTGGGAGAGACGACGGAAACGGCCGGTGCGTGCACACCCGGACCGAGTGACCTCGGTCACCGCGTTCATGCACGCGGGCGCACGGCTCGTGGCACCGGCGTGCGCCCGGCTCCGGACGGGCCCGGGGCAGCGGGCCGGCCTCGCGCGGGCCGGGGCGGCCGTCGCCACCGGCCGGTCCGGTGACGTGAGCGCGCGCGAGGCGGGTACCCGTATCCCGCCGTGAAGGAAAGGAGCGATCATGCCAGCCGGTTCCAGCCCCAAGCGTGAGCGTCAGTACGAGCACATCAAGAAGAGCGCGCAGGACCGTGGCGAGAGCACCGGGCGCGCCGAGGAGATCGCCGCGCGGACGGTGAACAAGGAACGCGCCCGCTCCGGCGAGTCCAAGATCGCCAGCCGCACCTCCACCCAGGACATGTCGTCCGGCAAGCGGGGCGGTCAGCGGTCCGGAAACCGGGCCGGCTCGCACGGTCCGACCCGCGACCAGTTGTACAACGAGGCCAGGCAGCGCGGCATCGAAGGCCGTTCGCACATGAACAAGGAGCAGTTGCAGCGCGCGCTGGACACCAAGAAGGGATGACCCGCCGGCTCAGCCGAGGGTCTGCCGGTGGCGCTCCAGTTCGGGGGCCGTCTTCGTGGCGAGGAACTCGATGACGCGGTAGGAGCAGACGCCGGCGACCACGAACGGGTCGGTGGCGACGGTCTCCTCGATCTCGGCGCGGTTCCCCGCGACGGCCAGGATCACCCCGCCGTCGCGGGGGTTCTTGCGTCCGGAGGCCAGGAACAGGCCCTTGTCGTACTGCCGCTCCAGCCAGGCCACATGGTCGGGCAGGACGGCGTCCACGGCATCGAGGGGCGCGGTGTAGTTCAGCTCGAGGACGAACATGATCACGAGCCTACCCCCGGCCCGCCGCCGGCGACCGGCGAACCCGTAGAGTCACCCGCGTGACGATCGTCGGCATACCCGCGGGCTGGCCCGCGACGGAGGAGGCGGCCCGCGCCGTCCAGGACGAACTGCGCGGCCGCGTGGTGCTCGACGAGCCCGGACCGCCGCCCGGGACGGGCCGCGTCACCGGGGTCGACGTCGCCTACGACGACGAACGGGACCTGGTCGCGGCGGCGGCCGTGGCGCTGGACGCCGCCACCCTGGACGTCGTCGCGGAGGCGACGGCCGTCGGCCGGGTCTCCTTCCCGTACGTGCCCGGACTCCTCGCCTTCCGGGAGATCCCGACCGTGCTGGCCGCCCTGGAGCGGCTGCCCGTCCCGCCCGGCCTGGTCGTGTGCGACGGCTACGGCCTCGCCCATCCGCGCCGCTTCGGCCTCGCCAGCCATCTCGGCGTACTCACCGGCCTGCCGGTCATCGGCGTCGCCAAGAACCCGTTCGCCTTCGCCTACGACGAACCAGGCCCGGAACGGGGCCGTTCGGCGCCGCTGCTCGCCGGGACGCAGGAGGTGGGGCGCGCCCTGCGCACCCGGGACGGCGTCAAGCCGGTCTTCGTCTCCGTCGGCCACCGGGTGAGTCTGGCCGGTGCCCTGGCGCACGCCCTCGCGCTGACCCCCAGGTTCCGCCTCCCGGAGACCACTCGCCGCGCCGACGCCCTGTGCCGGCGGGCCCTGCGCGAGGCGGCACGGGGCGTGGCCGGCGGCAGCGGCCAGGACGGCACGACGCGCCCGGCGCCGGCCTCCTGATGCGCCGAGCCGCACACGGCCGTAGCGGCGCCGGGTGCCAGGGCGTGGTGCCGCGGGCCGCCGGCCCGGCAGCGCGGGATGCGCTCCGGCTCGCGCACCCGGTCCCGCGCGTCCGCCCGGTCGTCCACGGTCGCTTCGAGCACGGACTTCACGTCCGTTCCGCCGTTCCCGGGCCGCTCGGGCAGGGCTCCCTGACCGCGGCCGGGCGGGCGCGGAGCCGCCGGGGCCGGTGCGTTCCGGTCAGCGCCGCGCCGCCACCCGGAAGGTGATCCCGGCCGCGCGCAGCCGTCCGGTCAGCGCGTCGCCCATCGCCTCGGCCGGGGTGACCTGACCGGCCGTCGGCGGCAGGTCGTCGAAGGCCAGGCAGAGGGCGGCCTCGGCGAACATCTTCGCCGTCTCGTCGTAGCCGGGGTCGCCGCCCGCGACCTCGGTGTACACGCGCTGCCCGCCGCCCTCGCCGACGAACCGCACCCGGAACCAGCTCTCCGCCCGCCGCTGCGGGCTCGGTCCGTCACCCGGGCGGAGCAGGTCCGACAGCCGGCGCCGGACGGGCGGAAGCTGGGCCGCGACCGCCACCGCGCCGACGGCGGCGACCCCGCCTAGGGCCACGGGGAGCCGGCGTACGGCGGCGTAGTGCCGGTAGCGGAAGTCGGGGCCGTACCGCTCCAGGGCCCGCGCCGAACGGCGCACGACCTGCGGGTCGAGCGTGGGCAGCGGCAGCGCCCACCCGCCGGCCGGAGGCGCGAACCTCGGCACGCCGGCCGGCGCCGTCACCCGGCGGCCCGGCAGCCGCGGCTCGTGCCGGGCCCGTTCGCGGGCGGCGGCGCGCATCCGCCGGGCGCGGGAGAGCTGGTTCAGCGCCGAGGCGAGAGTGCCGCCGGAGAAGGCCGCGTCCGCCGTCACATAGCCGTCCACGGTCAGCGGCACGCCCTCGGGCAGCTGCCGGACCGTGAAGTACACGCCCAGGTCGTGCGGCACCGAGTCGAAGCCGCAGGCGTGCACCAGGCGCGCGCCCGTCTCCCGCGCGCGGGCGTCGTGCCGGACGTACATCAGGTCCACGAACTCCGGCTCACCGGTGAGGTCCAGGTAGTCGGTGCCGCTGTCGGCGCAGGCGGCGACGAGTTCCTCGCCGTACAGCACGTACGGCCCGACGGTCGTGGCGAGGACGCGCGTCTGCCCGGCGAGCGCGCGCAGGGTGGCCGGTTCGCGCGCGTCGGCCCGCAGGACACCGATGCCCTCGCCGCCGGGCAGGCTCTCGCGCAGCCGCTCCAGCCGTCCTTCGTCGCGGCCGGCGACCGCCCAGCGCAGGTCCCGCGGCGCGTGCTCGGCGAGATAGCGGGCGGTGAGCGCGCCGACGAAGCCCGTGGCCCCGAAGAGCACGAGGTCGTAGGGACGGCCGGTCCTGCTGATGCTGCTCATGTCTCCCCTTGTCTCCCCTGGTCCGCACACCCCCAGCGCAGCCCGCGCCGCTGTCGGTGGCCGAGGCTAGCGTGAGGGGTGCGCAGTCCGAAGACCAGTCCGGAGGCAGCGGTGGCCGCAGCCCGGAACGCCCCGCGTCCGCGGGAGCCGACGCACGCGCCCGGCCGGGCGCGGCGGCGCCGCGCGGCCGGCGTGGCGACACGGGTCGCGTTCACTCGTTCGGGTGGTGGCCGACGCGCCGGGCACTTGGCTAAGCGCTTGCTCGTTGAGGTCTTGTGCTCGATGGAACACGTTCTTAGCATCACCGGTGTTACAGCAGTGGTGTCACACAGGCTTGGGGGCTGGACGCATGACAACGGCACAGACGCCGCCGGTGCCGGGTACCGGCCCGCTGTCCGGCGTGCGCGTGGTGGAGCTGGCCGGCATCGGACCGGGCCCCTTCGCCGCCATGCTGCTGGCCGACCTCGGCGCCGACGTGGTCCGGGTGGACCGCCCGGGCGGCGCGGGCCTCGGCCTCGACCCGGCCCGCGACCTCACCAACCGCAACAAACGCTCCGTCGTGGTCGACCTCAAGGCACCGGACGGCCCCGCGCGCGTCCTGGACCTCGCCGAGCGGGCCGACATCCTCCTGGAGGCCTACCGCCCGGGCGTCGCCGAACGGCTCGGCGTCGGACCCGCGGACTGCCACGCCCGCAATCCCCGCCTGGTCTACGGCCGGATGACCGGCTGGGGCCAGGACGGCCCCCTCGCCCACCGCGCCGGCCACGACGTCGCCTACATCGCGCTCACCGGCACCCTCGGCATGATCGGCCGCCCGGACGAACCGCCGGCCGTGCCCGCCAACCTCCTCGGGGACTACGCGGGCGGCTCCCTCTACCTGGCCGTCGGCGTCCTCGCCGCCCTGCACCACGCGCGCGCGACCGGCACCGGCCAGGTGGTCGACGCGGCCATCGTCGACGGCACGGCCCACCTGTCCACGATGATCCACGCCATGCTCGCCGCCGGCGGCTGGCAGGACCGTCGCGCCGCCAACCTCCTGGACGGCGGCTGCCCCTACTACGGCACCTACGAGACCGCCGACGGCCAGTACATGGCCGTCGGCGCCCTGGAGGAGAAGTTCTACGCGGAGTTCCTGCGCCTGCTCGGCCTCACGGGCCTGGACGCCGCCCGCACCGACCTCACCCGCTGGGGTGAGCTGCGCGAACGGATCGCCGCCGCCTTCAAGTCGCGCACCCGGGCCGAGTGGACGGCCGTCTTCACGGACTCCGACGCCTGCGTCGCGCCCGTGCTCGGCCTGCGCGAGGCCCCGCACCACCCGCACCTCGCCGCCCGCTCCACCTTCACCGACCACGACGGCGTCACCCAGCCCGCCCCGGCCCCCCGCTTCTCCGCGACGCCCACCGCCGTCCGCACCGGCCCCGCCATGCCCGGCGCGGACACCGCGGCGGTCGCCCGGGACTGGCGCCTGCCCACCCGCCCGGCCGACGGCCCCCGCACCGACGACGCGGCCACCGGCGGCTGACCGCCGCCCACCCCCGCTCGGCCCACCCTCCCGAAAGGCACACCAGTGAGCACCGAAGCGTACGTGTACGACGCGATCCGCACCCCGCGCGGGCGCGGCAAGGCGAACGGCGCCCTGCACGGCACGAAGCCGATCGACCTCGTCGTCGGCCTCATCCACGAGATCCGCGCCCGCTTCCCGGACCTCGACCCGGCCGGGATCGACGACATCGTGCTCGGCGTGGTCAGCCCCATCGGCGACCAGGGCTCCGACATCGCCCGGATCGCCGCCCTCGCCGCCGGGCTGCCGGACACCGTCGCGGGCGTCCAGGAGAACCGCTTCTGTGCCTCCGGCCTGGAGGCCGTCAACCTCGCCGCCGCCAAGGTCCGGGCCGGCTGGGAGGACCTGGTCCTGGCCGGCGGCGTCGAGTCCATGTCCCGGGTCCCGATGGCCTCGGACGGCGGTGCCTGGTTCAACGACCCGATGACCAACCTCGCCGTCAACTTCGTGCCGCAGGGCATCAGCGCCGACCTGATCGCCACCATCGAGGGCTTCTCCCGCCGGGACGTGGACGAGTACGCGGCGCTGTCCCAGGAACGCGCCGCCACCGCCTGGAAGGAGAACCGCTTCGAGCGCTCCGTGGTCCCCGTCAAGGACCGCAACGGCCTGGTCGTCCTCGACCACGACGAGCACCCGCGCCCCGGCACCACCGCCGACTCCCTCGCCAAGCTCAAGCCGTCCTTCGCGGACATCGGCGACCTCGGCGGCTTCGACGCGGTCGCGCTGCAGAAGTACCACTGGGTGGAGCGGATCGACCACGTCCACCACGCGGGCAACTCCTCCGGCATCGTCGACGGCGCCGCGCTCGTCGCGATCGGCTCCCGGGAGGCCGGCGAACGCCACGGCCTCACACCCCGCGCGCGGATCGTCTCCGCCGCCGTCTCCGGTTCCGAGCCGACCATCATGCTCACCGGCCCCGCACCCGCCAGCCGCAAGGCCCTGGCCAAGGCCGGCCTTACCATCGACGACATCGACCTGGTCGAGATCAACGAGGCGTTCGCCGCGGTCGTGCTGCGCTACGCCAAGGACATGGGCCTGAGCCTGGACAAGATCAACGTCAACGGCGGCGCCATCGCCTTCGGCCACCCGCTCGGCGCCACCGGCGCCATGATCCTCGGCACCCTCGTCGACGAACTGGAGCGCCAGGACAAGCGCTACGGCCTCGCCACGCTGTGCGTCGGCGGCGGCATGGGCATCGCCACCATCCTCGAGCGCATCTGAACTCCCAGCGGAACCAAGCGACTTCAACGGAGACGACTGTCATGACCGAGAGCACCACCATCCGCTGGGAGCAGGACGACACCGGTGTCGTCACCCTCGTCCTGGACGACCCGGAGCAGTCCGCGAACACCATGAACCAGGCGTTCCGCGACTCCCTCGCCGTGATCACCGACCGGCTGGAGGCCGAGCGGGACTCGATCCGGGGCGTCATCCTCACCTCGGCGAAGAAGACCTTCTTCGCCGGCGGCGACCTGCGCGACCTCATCCGGGTCACGCCGGAGACCGCGCGGGAGCTGTTCGACGGCGGCCTCGCCATCAAGCGCAACCTGCGCCGCCTGGAGACCCTCGGCAAGCCGGTCGTCGCGGCGATCAACGGCGCGGCCCTCGGCGGCGGCTACGAACTGGCCCTCGCCTGCCACCACCGGGTCGCCCTCGACACCCCCGGCACGCAGATCGGCTGCCCCGAGGTCACCCTCGGCCTGCTCCCCGGCGGCGGCGGAGTGGTGCGCACCGTACGCCTGCTGGGCATCGCCGACGCCCTGCTGAAGGTCCTCCTCCAGGGCACCCGGTACAACGCCCGGCGCGCGCTGGAGAACGGCCTCGTCCACGAGGTGGCCGAGACCCACGAAGAACTGATCGCCAAGGCCCGCGCCTTCATCGACGCCCACCCCGAGTCCCGGCAGCCCTGGGACACGCCGGGCTACCGCATCCCCGGCGGCACCCCGGCCCACCCGAAGTTCGCCGCCAACCTGCCCGCCTTCCCGGCCGGCCTGCGCAAGCAGACCAACGGCGCCCCCTACCCCGCCCCGCGCAACATCCTCGCCGCGGCCGTCGAGGGCGCCCAGGTCGACTTCGAGACCGCCCAGGTCATCGAGGCGCGCTACTTCGTGGAACTGGCCGCCGGGCAGACCTCGAAGAACATGATCCAGGCGTTCTTCTTCGACCTCCAGGCGGTCAACTCCGGCGCGAACCGGCCCCGGGGCATCGAGCCCCGCAAGGTGCGCAAGGTGGCCGTCCTCGGCGCCGGCATGATGGGCGCCGGCATCGCCTACGCGTGCGCCCGCGCGGGCATCGACGTCGTCCTCAAGGACGTCTCGCCGGAGGCCGCCGCCAAGGGCAAGGGCTACTCGGAGAAGCTGTGCGCCAAGGCCGTGGCCAAGGGCCGTACCAGCCAGGAGAAGGCCGACGCGCTGCTCGCCCGGATCACCCCCACCGCCGACACGGCCGACCTCGCGGGCTGCGACGCGGTCATCGAGGCCGTCTTCGAGGACACCTCCCTCAAGCACAAGGTGTTCCAGGAGATCGAGTCGGTCGTCGCCCCGGACGCGCTGCTGTGCTCCAACACCTCCACCCTGCCGATCACCACGCTCGCCGAGGGCGTCGAGCGCCAAGCCGACTTCATCGGGCTGCACTTCTTCTCGCCGGTCGACAAGATGCCGCTGGTCGAGATCATCAAGGGCGAGCGCACCGGCGAGGAGGCGCTCGCGCGCGCCTTCGACCTGGTCCGGCAGATCAACAAGACCCCGATCGTCGTCAACGACTCGCGCGGCTTCTTCACCTCCCGGGTGATCGGCCACTTCCTCAACGAGGGCGTCGCCATGGTCGGCGAGGGCGTCGAGCCCGCCTCCGTGGAACAGGCCGCCGCGCAGGCCGGCTACCCGGCCAAGGTGCTCTCCCTCATGGACGAGCTGACCCTCACCCTGCCCCGCAAGATCCGCGCCGAGACGAAGCGGGCCGTGGAGGAGGCCGGCGGCACCTGGACCGCGCACCCGGCCGAGGCGGTCGTCGACCGCATGGTGGACGAGTTCGGCCGCACCGGCCGCGGCGGCGGCGCGGGCTTCTACGACTACACCGAGGACGGCAAGCGGGCCGGGCTCTGGCCGGGGCTGCGCGAGCACTTCACCAAGCCCGGGTACGAGATCCCGTTCCGGGACATGCAGGAGCGCATGCTCTTCGCCGAGGCGCTGGACACCGTGCGCCTGCTGGAGGAGGGCGTCCTGACCTCGGTCGCCGACGCCAACATCGGTTCCGTCCTCGGCATCGGCTTCCCCGGCTGGACCGGCGGTGTGCTCCAGTACATCAACGGCTACGAAGGCGGCCTGCCCGGCTTCACGGCCCGCGCCCGCGAGCTGGCCGAGCGCTACGGCGAGCGGTTCACCCCGCCCGCGCTGCTCGTCACGAAGGCGGAGCGAGGGGAGACCTTCACCGACCACCACTGAGCCACCTCACCCGGCCGGCGCACCCGCCCTCCGCCCTTCTCCGCCCGACTCCTCCGGAGACCGGTCGGCGGCCGGTCGGCGGCCGGGGTTCGGTCACTCCGTGCGGGGGTGGCCGTGGCGTCGGCCGGGTCGGGTTCCTCTGTGTGGGGGGACGGCCGAGTCGTCTGTCCGGTCCGGTCGCCCCGTGCGAGGGGTGGCCGTGTGGTCGGCCGGGTTGTGGTGCTGCGCGTGCGGGTGGCCGTGTGGTCGGCCCGGTCGGGTCGCTGTGCGTGCGAGGTGGCTGTGTGGTTCGTCCGGTGCAGCCGTTTCGCGCGGGGCGAGGCCGAGTCGTCTGTCCGGTCCGGTCACTCCGCGCGAGGAGCGGCCGTGTGGTCTGTCCGGCGTGAGCCCTGTGCGGGTTGGGCGGTCGCGTGGTCTGTCCGGTCCGGTCGCTCCGAGCGTCGGGCGGCCGTCTGGTCCGGTCGGTCCTGGTCGTCCGCGTGGGGGGTGGCCGTGTGATCCGGCTCCGCCGCGTGCGTCGCCGCGTCCTCCGGCCCCTCCGCAGCCGGCCCCTCCGCGCCCGGCTCCTCCGAGCCCGGCTCCTCCGAGCCCGGGGTAGTTGCGCCCGGTCCCTCCGAGCCCGAGGTTGCCGCGCCCGGGGTCGCCGTGCCAGAGATCGCCGCGCCCGGTCCCTCCGCGCCCGGGGTCGCCGTGCCCGGCCCCTCCGCGCCCGGGGTCGCCGTGCCAGAGATCGCCGCGCCCGGCCCCTCCGCGCCCGGCCCCTCCGCGCCCGCGATCACCGTGCCCGGCCCCTCCGCGCCCGGAGTAGTCGCGCCCGGGGTCGCCGCGCCCAGCCCCTGCGAGCCCGGGATCACCGTGCCCGGCTCCTCCGTGCCCGGCTCCTCCGCGCCCGGAGTAGTCGCGCCCGGGGTCGCCGCGCCCGCGATCACCGTGCCCGGCTCCTCCGCGCCCGGAGTAGTCGCGCCCGGGGTCGCCGCGCCCAGCCCCTGCGAGCCCGCGATCGCCGTGCCTGGCTCCTCCGCGCCCGGGGTCGCCGCGCCCAGCCCCTCCGCGCCCGCGCTCACCGCGCCCGGGGTCATCGTGTCGTCCGCTTCAGGTGGGTTTTCCGTGGCGTTCAGCCACTGCCGCAGTTCCTCGCGCAGCGAGCGCTGGAAGGTGGTGAGCAGCGCCTGCACCACGAGCGGGTGCATGTGGGCCGACAGGGACCTCACGTCCTGGGTGTCGCGTTCCGCCACGGCCTCGCGGAGCAGGTCCGACAGCTCGTGCGCCGCCGCCCGCGCGTGGCCGGTCAGGACGGTCCGCGCGGCGAGGATCGTCTCCTGCGCCAAGGGCACGTCCAGCAGCCGCACCGCGAGCCGCAGCAGACCGCAGTCCACGCGGAAGGACTCCCCGTCCGGCGTCACCACGTCCATCGCGGCCAGCCGGTCCAGTTCCGCCGCGGCCAGTCGCCGTCCCGCCCGCCGCTCCAGCTCCGCGCGGGACACGGTCTCCACGGTGTCCGGCGCCCAGGAGGCGACCACCGCCCGGTGGATCGCCAGATCGTGCGGGCCGAGACCGGCCGGCAGCTGCCGCAGGTGCCGCTCGATCGCGGCCAGGGTCATGCCCTGCCGCTGCATCTCCTCGATCAGCTCCAGCCGGGCCAGGTGCCCGCGGCCGTAGTGACCCACCCGGCGCGGACCGATCACCGGCGGCGGCAGCAGCCCCTTGGTGCCGTAGAAGCGGACCGTGCGGACCGTGACGCCCGCCCGCGCGGCCAGCTCGTCGATCGTCAGGGTCGGCTCCCCGGTATCGGTCGTCATGTGCAGCAGTATCACTGTCCCACCAATGGTGTGAAACCCGCAGAGAGCCCGTGTGGGTGGTGTGAGAAGTACCGCTCTGTGACGTGGGTCACCGCTTGCCGGCCGATGTGTCTGGGAAGCTGCTGCCTTGGTCTGTGCCCCGACACAAGGGTGGTGCGGGCCAAGACCTGCACGAACCCCGGGTCCATGAGGTCCGGGCGCACCAGGAAGTGAAACCACCCGTGAGCAAGGAAGCCGTGGAACCGGCACAGGCCACCACCCACCCCCAGGTGGCCCAGACGCCCGCGGACGCGGGCGACGCCGGTTACAGCAAGGACCTCAAGGCCCGTCACGTCAACATGATCGCCATCGGCGGTGCCATCGGCACCGGCCTCTTCCTGGGCGCCGGCGGACGCCTGCACAACGCCGGCCCGGCGCTCGCCCTGGCCTATCTGGTCTGCGGTGTCTTCGCCTTCTTCGTGGTGCGGGCCCTGGGCGAGCTGGTCCTCTACCGCCCGTCCTCCGGGTCCTTCGTGTCGTACGCGCGCGAGTTCCTCGGCGAGAAGGGCGCCTACGTCGCCGGCTGGATGTACTTCCTGAACTGGTCGACCACCGGCATCGCCGACATCACCGCGATCGCGCTCTACACGCACTACTGGAGCATGTTCACCTCCATCCCGCAGTGGGTGCTGGCGCTGATCGCCCTCGCCGTCGTCCTCACCGTGAACCTGATCTCGGTGAAGATCTTCGGCGAGATGGAGTTCTGGTTCGCGATCATCAAGGTCGCCACCCTCGTGGGCTTCATGCTGATCGGCATCTTCCTGCTGGCCACCCAGCACGACGTCGGCGGCAGCAAGCCGGGTCTGAGCGTCATCAGCGACCACGGCGGCGTCTTCCCGCACGGTCTGATGCCCGTGGTCCTGGTCATGCAGGGCGTGATCTTCGCCTACGCGGCCCTGGAGCTGGTCGGCGTGGCCGCCGGCGAGACCGCCGAGCCGGAGAAGGTCGTCCCGCGCGCGGTGAACTCGATCATGTGGCGGGTCGGCGTGTTCTACGTCGGCTCGGTCGTGCTGCTCGCCCTGCTGCTGCCCGGTTCGGTGTACACCGCCGACCAGAGCCCGTTCGTGACCGTGCTGTCCAAGATCGGCGTTCCGGCGGCCGGCGACGTGATGAACCTGGTCGTGCTGACCGCGGCCATGTCCTCGCTTAACTCCGGCCTGTACTCCACCGGCCGCATCCTGCGCTCGATGGCCATGGCCGGCTCGGCGCCCAAGTTCACCCGCGTGATGAGCCGCAGCCAGGTGCCCTACGGCGGCATCCTGCTGACCTGCGCCGTCTGTGTGCTCGGCGTCGGCCTGAACTACCTGGTGCCGAGCCAGGCCTTCGAGATCGTGCTGAACGTCGCCTCGCTCGGCATCATCAGCACCTGGGTGATCATCATGATCTGCCACGTGATCTTCGTCCGCCGCGCCCGCGCCGGCCTGGTGACCCGGCCGCACTTCCAGCTGAAGTTCAGCCCGGTCACCGAGATCGCCACGGTGGTGTTCCTGCTGGTCTGCCTCGGCATGATGTGGAACGACGAGGAGGTCGGCCGCAAGACCCTGCTGCTGATCCCCGTGATCGCCGTCATGCTGGTCGTCGGCTGGTTCGGCATCCGCCGCCAGGTGGCCAAGGACGCGGCCAAGGCCTCGTCCGGACTGCCGGAGTAAAGCCCGCCACCCCCGTCCGCGGCATCCCCTACGGTGGCGCCATGCCGGAGACCACAGATGTCCGGGGCGGCGCCACCGCGCCGTCCGGAGAGCGCCCCGAGGGGGCCGACGTACTGGTGCTGGGCGGGGCCGGGGTGGACACGATCGTCCGGGTCCCCGAGCTGCCCCTGCCCTACGCCGACAGTTACATGATCGACTCGGGGATCCGCACCCGGGCCGGGCAGACCGGTGACTTCGTCGCCCTGGGACTGGCCGCGCTGGGCCTGCGCACCCACCACCTCGACCTGCTCGGCGACGACCCCGAGGGCGGCCTCGTCCGCGCCCTGCACCACGAGCACGGCATCGCCCTCACGGCGCTGCCGCAGCCGGCCGGGACCAAGCGGGCCGTCAACCTCGTCGGACCGGACGGCCGCCGCCTGTCGCTGTACGACACCACGCGCGCCCACCCCGAGGACCGCTTCCCCGAGGCCACCGTGCGGGCGCTGGCCGCCGCGAGCCGCCATGTGCACGTGACCATCACCCAGCCCTGCGCCCACGCGCTGCCCGTCCTGCGGGAGACCGGCGTGCCGCTCTCCACGGACCTGCACGACTGGGACGGCGAGAACCCGTACCACGAGCCGTTCGCGTACGCGGCCGACGTCGTCTTCCTGTCGGCCGCCGCCCTCGCCGACCCCGAGCGGACCATGCGGCGCATCGCCCGGCGCGGCCGGGCCCGGACCGTCGTCGCCACCGCCGGCGCCGAGGGCGCCTTCCTGCTGGCCGACGGCGAGCTGACCGAGGTCCCGGCGGCGGAGCCGCCCGCGCCGGTGGTGGACTCCAACGGCGCGGGCGACGCCTTCGCCGCCGCGTTCCTCTACGGCCGGCTCGCCGGCGAGCCGGCCGAGCGCTGCGCCCGGTACGGCGCCCTCGCCGGCGCCCACGCCTGCACCGTCCCGGCCGACCGCGCGGACGCGATAGGCCGGGAGGAACTGCTGCGGCGGGCGGCCGTACCGAGCCCCTGAGCCACCGGGGCACCAGGGGCGCGGCCCCCGGTGCCCGTGACCGGCGGGGCGTCGGCCGGGGTCAGTGCGCGTGCACCTCGTTCGTCGCCTCGATCTTCTTCCACGACTTCGGCTGCGCCACCGCCGTACCCGTCTTCACCAGGGCGCGGACCGAGGGCGCGGCCGGCTTCGACGGCTGGAACAGCCAGGTGTCGAACAGCGCGGCCAGCGGCTTGCCGGACACCCGCTCGGCGTACCGCTGGAAGTCGGCCACCGAGGCGTTGCCGTAGGCGTGCTCCTTCGGCCAGCCCTTCAGGATCGCGAAGAACGCGTCGTCGCCGATCTCGTTGCGCAGCGCCTGGATGGCCACGGCACCGCGGTCGTAGACGGCGCCGTCGAACTGGTTGTCCGGGCCCGGGTCGCCCGGCGCGATCGTCCAGAACGCGTCGTCGGCCGGGTGCGAGGCGTACACGTAGTCGGCCAGCTCCTGCGCGGTGCCCTCGCCCTCGTGCTCGGACCACAGCCACTGCGCGTAGCGGGCGAACCCCTCGTTGACCCAGATGTCCTTCCAGCCCTTGACCGACACGTCGTCGCCGTACCACTGGTGGGCCAGCTCGTGCACGACCACGGAGGTGTTGGCGCCGTTCGCGAACTGCCGCGGGCTGTAGTAGACGCGGGTCTGCGTCTCCAGCGCGTAGCCGGTGGTGGTGTTCGGCACGTACCCGCCGGCCGAGGAGAACGGATACGGCCCGAAGTAGCCGCTCAGCCAGTCCACGATCTCGCCGGTGCGCTCCACGCTGGCCCGCGCGGCGCCCTCGTTGTCGCCGAGGTCCTTGCTGTAGGCGTTGATGACGGGCACGCCGCCGTCGGAGGTGCCCGTGGTGATGTCGAACCTGCCGAGCGCCAGCGTGGCCAGGTAGGTGGCCTGCGGCTTGTTCTGCCGCCAGTTGTACCGGGTCCAGCCCAGCTTCGAACTGGTCGACTGGAGCGTGCCGTTGGAGATGGCCTGGGTGCCGTCCGGGACGGACACCGACACGTCGTAGGTGGCCTTGTCCGTCGGGTGGTCGTTGCTCGGGAACCACCACCAGGCGGCCTCGGGCTCGTTGGCGGCCACCCCGCCGTCGGGAGTGCGGTGCCAGGAGGTGAAGCCGTAGGCGCTCTTCGCCGACGGCACTCCGCTGTAGCGGACCACGACCGTGACCGGCGTGCCCTTGGGCAGCGGGGTCTTCGGGGTGACGACCAGCTCGTGCTCGC
The DNA here is from genome assembly GCF_033366695.1 of Streptomyces sp. SCL15-4. Lineage (NCBI taxonomy): Bacteria > Bacillati > Actinomycetota > Actinomycetes > Kitasatosporales > Streptomycetaceae > Streptomyces > Streptomyces sp. SCL15-4. Next base: position 1,624,989 of record NZ_JAOBTQ010000001.1, on the reverse strand, counting down.
CGGAGGTGGTGAAGGATGCCTTGGCGCCGTTGACCCGCACCTCGCTGACGTCCAGCAGGAAGTCCAGGTCGAAGCGGGACAGGTCCTGGGTGGTCTTCGCCAGGATCGTCGCCGTGCCCTGCAACTCGTCCGTCTTCGGCTGGTATTGCAGCCTCAGGTCGTAGTGGGAGACGTCGTAGCCGCCATTGCCGTAGTACGGGTAGTAGGGGTCGCCGATGCCCGGCGCGCCGGTGGTGTAGCTCGCGGCCGATGCCGGGATCGCCAGCAGTACGGAGGCCGCCGCCAATGCGCCCGGCGCGATGATTCTGCGGTGCACGTCAGCTCCAAGTCGTCAGGACCACGGGTCCGTTCGGAAAGGCTCTGTCCGCAGCCTATTCATTCCCCGAGACCACTGACCTGTCCATGGCACCTGCTGTCACATGATCGCCATTCAGCCGTCACGCGGCCCGGAGAGTCCTCTTTTTTGCGGGAGTTGACCGGAGTACCGTCCGCGCATGCCGACACGCACGCGCTCCGCGATCCGCAGAACGCTCGTCACCGCCGTCGCCGTCGCCCTGACGGCTCTCCTCCCCACCCCGGCCGGCGCCCGCCCCGCGCCCCGGGAGAGCACCCCCGTCTACTCCTACGACCAGGCGATCCGCGAGTCCGTATGGGTGGACACCGGGCTCGACGAGGACGCCGACGGCAAGGGCGACCGCGTCGCCGCCGACATCGTCCGGCCCGCCGAACCCGCCCGGCAGGGCCGCAAGGTGCCGGTCATCATGGACGCCAGCCCGTACTACTCCTGCTGCGGACGCGGCAACGAGAGCCAGCTCAAGACGTACGACGCACAGGGCCGCGTGGTCCGAATGCCGCTGTTCTACGACAACTTCTTCGTACCGCGCGGCTATGCCTTCATCGGTGTCGACCTCGCCGGCACCAACCGCTCCGACGGCTGCGTGGACATCGGCGGCCCCTCCGACATCCGGTCCGCGAAGGCCGTGATCGACTGGCTGAACGGCCGCGCCCGGGCCTACACGAGCCGCACCGGCGACACCCCGGTGCGGGCCGGCTGGACCGACGGCCGCACCGGGATGATCGGCAAGAGCTGGGACGGCACCATCGCCAACGGCGTCGCCGCCACCGGCGTCAAAGGCCTGAGGACCATCGTCCCGATCAGCGCCATCTCCTCCTGGTACGACTACTACTTCGCCCAGGGCGCCGCGCTCTACGACGGCGGCCCGGACCAGCTCGCCGACCGCGTCGAGAGCGACGGCGCGCACGCCCACTGCGCGGCCGTCCAGCGCAGGCTGGCCGACGGCAGCCCGCGCACCGGCGACCGGACCCCGCTGTGGACCGAGCGGGACTACGTCAAGGACGCGGCGAAGGTGCGGGCCAGCGTCTTCCTGGTGCACGGCATGCAGGACCTCAACGTCCGCACCCAGCACGTCGGCCCGTGGTGGGACGCCCTCGCCCGAAACGGTGTCCGGCGCAAGATCTGGCTGTCCCAGACCGGGCACGTCGACCCCTTCGACTTCCGCCGCGGAGCCTGGGTCGACACCCTGCACCGCTGGTTCGACCACGAACTCCTCGGCTACGACAACGGTATCGACCGCGAGCCGACGGCCGACGTCGAGCGTCACCCCGGCCAGTGGGCCACCACCCCCGTCTGGCCCCCGGCCGGCACCCGTCCCACCGTGCTGCGCCCGGCCCCGGGCCGCCAGGCCGGCGTCGGCACGCTCGGCCTCGGCCGGGCCCACGGCACCGCGGCCTTCACGGACGACCCGCGGCTGAGCGAGACCGACTGGGCCGCCCGGGTCACCACGACCACGCCCGAGAAGGCGGGCTTCCTCACCGCGCCCCTCTCCCGCGCCCTCCGGCTGGCCGGTTCCGCCCAGGTGACGGTCACCGCGACCCCGACCACCCGCACCGCCCACCTGTCCGCCGTCCTCGCCGACATCGGCCCGGACACCATCCGCGACTACGCCGACCCGGACGAGGGCATCACCACCCTCGCCGAGCGCACCTGCTGGGGCGCGAGCACGGCCGGGGACAGCGCCTGCTTCAAGGAGACCCGGGCGAAGACGACGGCGGTCGGCTACACCGTGGTCAGCCGCGGCTGGGCCGACCTCGGGCACCACGCCTCGGCGACGAAGGGCGTCCCGCTCACCCCGGGCAGGGCCTACACGATGACCCTCCGGCTCGGGGCCACCGATCATGTCGTGCCCGCGGGGCACCGGCTGGCGCTGATCGTCGCCGGCACGGACAAGGACCTCCTCGAACCGCCGTCGACCCGGCCGACGCTCACCGTGGACCTGTCCCGTACGACGGCGAAGGTGCCGCTGGTGGGTGGGGCGGCGGCGTTCGCCCGGGCCGCGACCGGTGGGCCCGAGGCGCCGGTGCCGACGGTGCTGGAAGGGGTGTCACCGCCGCGAGCCGGCCTGCACGTGCCGGTCGGCTGAGGGCCCGGCTGTTCCGAGGGGCACGAGGTGTCCGGCCGCCGTGTCCGGCCGCGCGCCGGTGCGGGCGCGGGCCGGGCGTTCGGTCCTCCGCGCTCCTGGGGGAGCCGCCGCCCGGCCGGCCCGGAACGCGGGTGGCCGGCCGCCGTGTGCGGTCGCGGACCGGCGGTGGCTCGGCGTGCGGCTGCCCGAGCCCCTGGGGCAGCCGCCCGGAGCGCCCGTTACGCCGGCCCCCTCGGCGCACCCGATCGCCCGGCCCGCCGGAAGCGCGGCCCTCTCCGCGTGACGACACTCAAGCCGCCGGACCTGCCCACATCACGGCACTCAGCCCGTCGGAAACGCCAGTGCCGCCGCTTCCCGGGCGCAGCCCCAGGCCACCGTGACGCCGGCGCCGCCGTGGCCGTAGTTGTGGACCACGGCGCGCCCGTCCGGCAGGGGCCGGCGCTCCAGGCGTACCGCCTTCCGGGCCGGGCGCAGGCCCACCCGGTGGGCGAGTACGCGGGCGCCGGCGACCTCGGGCCGGACGGACGCGCAGCGGGCGACGATCGCCGCGGCGGTCCCGGGGTCCGGCTCCAGGTTCCAGTCGTCCTCCTCGGCCGTGCCGCCCAGCAGGAGCCGGTCCGGCTGCGGGATGACGTACGTGGACGCGGCCGTGGTGTCGTCGACGGCGGTGAACCACTCGGTGACGCCCGGGTTCTCCACCACGACCAGCTGCCCCCGCACGGGCCGCACCGCCGGGTCCGGTACCAGGGCGCGGGCTCCGAGCCCCGTGCAGTTGACCACCACGGCGGCGGGCACGGCCGCCAGGTCGGTCACCGCACGGACCTCCACCGTGCCCCCGGCCTGCTCCAGCCGCCGTGTCAGCCACGCCAGATGCACCGGCATGTCGACCACCGGCAGCCGCGCCGCCAGCCCCCCGGCCACCGCCCGCAGCCCCGGCACCCGGCCCGCCCAGGCACCCAGCTCCGCGCGCCGGACCCCGTGATGGACGCCGTCGACCAGGCGCACCCCGGTCTCCTCCGGCCGTGCCGCCAGTTCCCGGTAGACGCGCAGGGACTCCAGGGCCCAGGCCCCGACCAGCCGCTCCGGTTCGATGCGGTACGGCCACCACAGGCCGCCGGCCACCGCCGAGGTGGTCCGCTCGGCGGGCTCGCGCACCCACACCCGTACCCGCCGCCCCGACTCGGCCAGCAGTACGGCCGTCGTCAGCCCGGCGACCCCGCCTCCGACCACGATCACTTCGTCACTCGCCTCGGTGTCCACGCCAGGACGATAGGCCCCGCGCCCGCCGCCGTTAGGATCGGCCTCCTGATGACTGCCACCCTCGTTGCCAAGAACCTCGCCGCCGGACACGGCGGCCGGCCCCTGTTCTCCGGGCTCGACCTGGTCGTCGCGCCCGGCGATGTGATCGGGCTGGTCGGCGCCAACGGCGCGGGCAAGTCGACCCTGCTGCGGATCCTCGCCGGACTCACCCCGCCCGAGCAGGGCGAACTGAGGCTGTCCCCGCCGGCCGCGACCGTCGGCCACCTGCCGCAGGAGCCGGAGCGCCGGCCCGGCGAGACCGTCCGGGAGTTCCTGGCCCGCCGCACCGGCGTCGCCGCCGCCCAGCACACCATGGACGAGGCCACCCAGGCACTGGTCGACGGCGCGCCCGGCGCCGACGACGCCTACGCCACCGCCCTGGAGCGCTGGCTCGGACTCGGCGGTGCCGACCTGGAGGAACGCGCCGAGGAGGTCACCGACTCCCTCGGTCTGGCGGTGGACCTGGACCAGCCGATGACCGCACTGTCCGGCGGCCAGGCGGCCCGCGCCGGCCTCGCCTCCCTGCTGCTGTCCCGCTACGACGTCTTCCTGCTGGACGAGCCCACCAACGACCTGGACCTGGACGGCCTGGAGCGTCTGGAACGGTTCGTCACCGGCCTGCGCGCGGGCACCGTCGTCGTCAGCCACGACCGCGAGTTCCTCACCCGCACGGTCACCAAGGTCCTCGAACTCGACCTCGTCCAGCGGCGGATCAACCTCTACGGCGGCGGCTACGCGGCCTATCTGGAGGAGCGCGAGGTGGCCCGCCGGCACGCCCGCGAGGAGTTCGAGGAGTACGCCGACAAAAAGGGTGCCCTCCAGGAACGCGCCCAGATGCAGCGGTCCTGGATGGACAAGGGCGTGAAGAACGCCCGCCGGAAGGCGGGGAGCGACAACGACAAGATCGGCCGCAAGTTCCGCAGCGAGGCCAGCGAGAAGCAGGCCGCCAAGGCCCGGCAGACCCAGCGCATGATCGAGCGCCTGGAGGTGGTCGAGGAGCCCCGCAAGGAGTGGGAACTGCGCATGGAGATCGCGTCCGCCCCGCGGTCCGGCGCGGTCGTGGCGACGCTGCGGGACGCCGAGGTGCGGCGCGGCGGCTTCACCTTCGGACCGGTGTCGCTCCAGGTGGACTGGGCGGACCGGATCGCGGTGACGGGCGCCAACGGCGCCGGCAAGTCCACCCTGCTCGCCGCCCTGCTGGGCCGGATCCCGCTCGACGCCGGGCACGCGGCCCTCGGCTCCGGTGTGCTGGTCGGCGAGGTCGACCAGGCCCGGCGGCTGTTCCACGGTCCCGAGACGCTGCTCGACGCCTTCCGCGCGGCCCTGCCCGACACCGAGCCGGCGGAGGTCCGCACGCTGCTGGCCAAGTTCGGCCTGAAGTCCGACCACGTCCTGCGGCCCGCCGAGACCCTCTCCCCGGGCGAACGCACCCGCGCCGCCCTCGCCCTGCTCCAGGGCCGGGGCGTGAACCTCCTGGTCCTGGACGAGCCGACCAACCACCTGGACCTGCCGGCCATCGAGCAGCTGGAGTCGGCCCTCGACGCCTACGAGGGCACCCTGCTGCTGGTCACCCACGACCGGCGCATGCTGGACGCGGTCCGGGTGACCCGGCGCCTGGAGGTGGCGGACGGCAAGGTCACGGAGCGCTAGGGCCTGTCGCGACGCGAATCGTCAGACAGGCCCTAGGACCGGCGCGCCGCGGCCTCCCGCGCCGCTCGCTCGACCCGGCCGAGGTGGTCCGGGTCGCGGGGCGCGACGTTGAGGCCGTCCGGCCGCTGGCCCACGGCCCCGTCGATCAGCTCGCGCACGATGTCCGCGTGACCGGCGTGCCGCTGGGTCTCGGCGACCATGTGGGTCAGCGTCCGGTGCAGCGTGATCTTCCCGGGCGCGCCCGGCAGCCGGCCGACCGCGTCCAGGGGGAGCGCCGCGATGGTCTCGTCCGCGTGCGCGCAGGCCCGCAGGTACCGCTCGGTGATCTCCTGACGGGTCTCGTCGGCCCGCGCCCACAGGTCCGAGTCCGGCTCGGCCTCACCCGTGAACCACAGCGGCGTACCGGGGAACGGCCGGCCGAAGGCCGCGCCGAGGTACAGGGCCTCGGCACCCGCCAGATGCTTGACCAGGCCCAGCAGATTGGTGCCGGTGGGCGTCAGCGGGCGTCGGATGTCGTACTCGGGCAGGCCGTCGAGCTTCCAGAGCAGCACGTCTCGCGCGTCCTGGAGGTACACCCGGAGATCGGCCTTCGGATCTGATCGCGTCATGCGACGAGTCTGACGATCAGATGATCTTTGTCCACGGTTTTCCGGGGCCGGACGGCTCTCCCGCCCGGCCCCGAGACCGTGCCGTCAGCGCTTCTTCGGGTCCAGCAGCCCCGCGCGGCGCAGCGCGTCCGCCATCGCGCCGTTGGCGGGCGCCGCGGCCTGGCGCCCGCCGCGGTCGCCGCCGCCCCGGCCCTGCCGCTGCCCCTGCCCCTGGCCGCCGCCCTGCCGCTGCTGGGGCGGGCGGGCACCGCCGCGCTGCGGCCGGCCGCCGCCCTGCGCCTGCGGGGCGGCCTCGTCATCCAGCCGCAGGGTCAGGGCGATCCGCTTGCGCGGGATGTCCACGTCCAGGACCTTCACCTTGACGATGTCACCGGGCTTGACGACATCGCGCGGGTCCTTCACGAACGACTTGGACATCGCCGACACGTGCACCAGGCCGTCCTGGTGGACACCGACGTCCACGAACGCGCCGAACGCGGCCACGTTCGTCACCACGCCCTCCAGGACCATCCCGGCGGACAGGTCGGAGATCTTCTCCACGCCCTCCTTGAAGGTGGCCGTCCGGAACGCGGGACGCGGGTCGCGGCCCGGCTTCTCCAGCTCCTTGAGGATGTCGGTGACGGTCGGCAGACCGAAGGTGTCGTCCACGAAGTCGGCCGGCCTGAGCGAGCGCAGCACGGCCGTGTTGCCGACGAGGGACGCCACCTCCTGACCCGTGGTCTTCACCATGCGGCGCACCACCGGGTAGGCCTCCGGGTGCACGCTGGAGGCGTCCAGCGGGTCGGCCCCGCCCCGGATGCGCAGGAAGCCCGCGCACTGCTCGTACGCCTTCGGGCCGAGCCGCGCCACCTTCTTCAGCTCGGCGCGGGAGGTGAAGGGGCCGTTGGCGTCCCGGTGGGCCACGATGTTCTCGGCGAGCCCGGCGGAGATGCCCGACACGCGGGAGAGCAGCGGCACGGACGCGGTGTTGACGTCCACGCCGACGCCGTTCACACAGTCCTCGACGACCGCGTCCAGCGAGCGGGACAACTTCACCTCGGACAGGTCGTGCTGGTACTGGCCGACACCGATGGACTTCGGGTCGATCTTCACCAGCTCGGCCAGCGGGTCCTGCAGGCGCCGCGCGATGGACACCGCGCCCCGCAGCGACACGTCCAGCTCCGGCAGCTCCCGCGAGGCGTACTGCGACGCCGAGTACACCGACGCGCCGGCCTCGGACACCATCACCTTGGTGAGCTTCAGCTCCGGGTGCTTCGCGACGAGTTCACCGGCGAGCTTGTCGGTCTCGCGGGACGCCGTGCCGTTGCCGATGGCGATCAGCTCGACGTCGTGCTCCTTCGCCAGCCGCGCCAGCGTGGCGATCGCCTGGTCCCACTTGTTGGCCGGCACATGCGGATGGATCACGTCCGTGGCGACGACCTTGCCGGTGGCGTCGACCACGGCGACCTTCACGCCCGTACGGAAACCCGGGTCGAGACCGAGCGTGGCGCGGGTGCCGGCCGGAGCGGCCAGCAGCAGGTCCCGCAGGTTCGCCGCGAACACGTTCACCGCCTCGTCCTCGGCGGCCGTGCGCAGCCTGAGGCGCAGGTCGATGCCGAGGTGGACCAGCACACGGGTGCGCCAGGCCCAGCGGACCGTGTCCGTCAGCCACTTGTCGGCCGGCCGGCCCCGGTCGGCGATCCCGAACCGCGAGGCGATGAGGCCCTCGTACGACGACGGGCCCTCGGCCGGCTCCTCCGGCTCCAGGACGAGGTCCAAGACCTCCTCCTTCTCCCCGCGCAGCAGCGCCAGGATCCGGTGCGAGGGCAGCTCGGTGAACGGCTCGGCGAAGTCGAAGTAGTCGGCGAACTTGGCGCCCGCCTCCTCCTTGCCCTCGCGCACCTTCGCGGCCAGCCGCCCGCGCACCCACATGCGCTCGCGCAACTCGCCGATCAGGTCGGCGTCCTCGGCGAACCGCTCGGTCAGGATCGCCCGGGCGCCGTCCAGCGCGGCCTGCGGATCGGCCACGCCCTTGCCGGCGTCCACGAACGCGGCGGCCGCGGCCGCCGGTTCCACCGTCGGATCGCCCAGCAGTCCGTCCGCCAGCGGCTCCAGGCCCGCCTCGCGCGCGATCTGCGCCTTGGTGCGCCGCTTGGGCTTGTACGGGAGGTAGATGTCCTCCAGCCGCGCCTTGGTCTCGGCGCCGCGGATCCGCGCCTGAAGCTCCTCGGTGAGCTTGCCCTGCTCCCGCACCGACTCCAGGATCGCGCTCCGCCGGTCCTCCAGCTCCCGCAGATAGCGCAGCCGCTCCTCGAGCGTGCGCAGCTGCGCGTCGTCGAGCATCTCGGTCGCTTCCTTGCGGTAGCGCGCGATGAAGGGCACTGTCGAGCCGCTGTCCAGCAGCTCCACCGCGGCCTTGACCTGCCGCTCCCGTACGCCGAGTTCCTCGGCGATCCTGCTTTCGATGGACCCTGCTCCGAGGGACCCGGGTGTGGTCACGATCCCGTACCGCCTTCTCCACTGAGGTTGCGCGGCAATTGTGGCAGGTGACACCGACAACCGGGGATCAGGGCGGCGCCCGGCGGGGCGCCGGGCGCCGGGTGGTCAGGCCCGGCTGCCGCGCGCGGTGGACGAGGCTCCGCCGAACAGCCGGGCGAGCGCGCGGAACGGCAGCGTGACCACCGTCGCGACGGCTGAGCCGATCTGTCGCAGTACGTCTGCGAGGGCACGGAACACGGCACGGTCTCCTCTCGTCGGGGACTTCGCGCACCGGGTACCTCGTCAGGGCCGGGGAAACCCCGGGGTGCCGGGCGGCCGGGCCCCGGCGGTGCCCCGGTCCGGCGCGGACGCCGTCCAGGTGAAGCGCGGCGGCCGGCGCTCCAGGAACGCGGCGACCCCCTCCGCGGTGTCGCCGCTGCCGCGCGCCCGCGCCGCCCAGTGCGCGTCCCGGTCGGTGCGGCCGGCCGCGAACTCCTTGGCGGCGGCCTGGGTGAGCTGCGAGCGGGACACCAGCACCCGGGTCAGCTCCGCGGTCCGCTTGTCCAGTTCTCCCTCGGGCAGCACCTCGTCCACCAGACCGGTGCGCAGCGCCCGGCCGGCGTCGATCAACTCGGCCGTGAACAGCAGGTACTTGGCGGTGGCCGGGCCGACCAGACCGACCAGCCGGCGGGTCGAGGACGCCGGGTAGACGATGCCGAGCCGCGCCGGGGTCACCCCGAACAGCGCGCCTTCCTCCGCCAGCCGCAGATCGCAGGCCGCCGCGAGCTGCGCCCCGCCGCCCACACAGTGCCCGCGCACCGCGGCGACGGTCGGTTTCGGGAACGCGGCCAGGGCCTCCTCGGCCGCCACCGCGAGGCCCTGTGCCTCCTCCGGCGAGCCCTGGAGCGTGCTGATGTCGGCGCCCGCGCAGAAGGTGCCGCCCTCGCCGGTCAGCACCAGCGCCCGTACGTCCGGGTCGGCCGCGAGCGCGTCCAGCAGCGGGGGCAGGGCCCGCCACATCGCCGCCGTCATGGCGTTGCGCTTGGCGGGATGACGGATCACCACGGTGGCGACGGAGTCGGCGACCTCATGGGACAGCTGGGGGTCCATGCGGCGGATCGTAGCGGAGGCGTCCCGCGGCGCCGGCGGCGGAGCGGACGGCGGACCGGGTGGCACGGCAGGGCAAACCCGTACAACCCGACTAGTTCGTGAACCGGCGTCCGGAGAACAGGAACAGTCCCGCGCGCGACCAGGTCAGGCGCGGTCGGTCAGAAACCGTTCGATACCCGCTGACTTGTGTTCAGACATCCGGGTGGCCGCGCCTGATTGCCAACACTCGACGTGTGGTGACAATCGAGCGCGAGGACGGCGACCGGACGATGGACGACCACGGGCACGGCCTGTGCCCGGCGGAACGCGGCGGACGGCCGCCGGGCCCCCTGCCGTACGAAGGGGTCTGGCGGTTCACCGCGGCCGCGGTGGACGCCTCGGTCCCGCAGGCCCGGCACGCGGTACGGGACCTGCTGCTGCGCCAGGGCGTGCCGGCCTCCGACGACCTGGTGCACGGCCTGCTGCTGATCGTCTCCGAGCTGGTCACCAACGCGGTACGGCACGCGGCGCTGCTGTCGCCGGTGCTCGCCGTGGAGGTGGCCGTCGGCGCGGAGTGGGTGCGGGTGTCGGTGGAGGACAACCACCCCTACCGCCCCACCGCCCTCGAGGCCGACCACGGCCGGACCGGCGGCCGGGGGCTGCTCCTGGTCCGCGAGGTGGCCCGGGAGGCGGGCGGGGTGATCGACGTGGAGCACACCGCGAGCGGCGGCAAGGTGATCTGGGCCGCCCTGCCGCTCAAGCCCCCGGCGCTGCCGTAGCGGGCCGGATCACCAGCCGGCGGTCGGGCCCGTCAGCTCCCTGATCGCCGGCCGGGCCGCGTCGAGCACGGTCATGAACCAGGCGGAGAACGCGTCCCGGGCGTGCCGCTCGGCCAGCTCGTCCGCCGTCACGAAGACGGTCTCGGCGACCTCCTCGGCATCCGGCGCGGGCGCCGCCTGCACCAGGCCGACGAACAGGTGGTTGTACTCCTGCTCCACCAGGCCGGAGACGGGGTCCGGGTGGTTGTAGCGGACCGTGCCGGCCGCCGCGAGCAGCGACGGCGACACGCCCAGCTCCTCGTGGGTGCGCCGGGCCGCCGCCGTGAACGGCGCCTCGCCCGGGTACGGGTGACCGCAGCAGGTGTTCGACCACACGCCGGGGGAGTGGTACTTGCCGAGCGCCCGCTGCTGGAGCAGCAGCCGGCCCCGCTCGTCGAAGAGGAACACCGAGAACGCCCGGTGCAGCCGTCCCGGCGGCTGATGGGCGGCGAGCTTCTCCTCGGTGCCGATCGTCACACCGTCCTCGTCGACCAGTTCCAGCAAGATCGCCTCTGCGGTGCCCTTCGACGAGCCGTGCGTCGCGGTGGCGGGTGTGATCGGCATACGCATCCTTCGCTTCGGTCCAGCATCCCAAGTCTGCCGTACGGTCCCGGCGCCCCGGGCGCGCCGCACGCCTGTCGCGCGCGGAGCGGCACCGGCGGCCGGACCCGGTAGGCCATCGTGCCCGGCGTCCGCCGCCGGAAACCGGCCGGGTCCCCGCCGTCCGGCGAGGCGTGCCGGACGGCGGGCCGGCGGTGCCGTCAGTGGCAGAGCCGCGCCTCGTGCTCCGCGTGCCCGCCCGGCTCCAGCTGGAACGTGCAGTGCTCCACGTCGAAGTGGTCGCCCAGGCAGCCCTGCAACTCGTGCAGCATCTTCTCGTTCCCGATGGCGTTCAGCACCTCGGAGCTGACCACCACGTGCGCCGACAGCACCGGCATGCCCGAGGTGATCGTCCAGGCGTGCAGGTCGTGCACGTCCTCCACGCCGTCCAGGGCCAGGATGTGCGCCCGGACCTCGGCCATGTCGACGCCCTTGGGAGCCGCCTCCAGCAGCACGTCCAGCGTCTCGCGCAGCAGCTTCAGCGTCCGCGGCACGATCATCAGGCCGATGACCAGGGAGGCGACCGGGTCCGCCGACTGCCAGCCGGTGGTCAGGATCACCGCCGCCGACAGCAGCACCGCCACCGAGCCCAGCGCGTCCGCCGCCACCTCCAGGAAGGCGCCGCGCACGTTCAGGCTCTCCTTCTGCCCGCGCATCAGCAGCATCAGCGACACCGAGTTCGCGACCAGGCCGACCAGACCGAACACGATCATCAGGCCGCCCCGGGTCTCGGCGGGCTCCACGAACCGCTGCACCGCCTCGTACAGGACGTAGCCGCCGACGCCGAGCAGCAGCAGACAGTTGGCGAGGGCCGCGAGGATCTCGGCGCGCGCGTAGCCGAAGGTGCGGTTGGTGCTCGGCGGGCGGCCCGCGAAGTGGATCGCGAGCAGTGCCATGCCGAGGCCCACCGCGTCGGTCGCCATGTGCGCCGCGTCCGCGATCAGCGCGAGCGAGTCCGCGACCAGGCCGCCGACGATCTCGACCACCATGATCATCAGCGTGATGCCCAGCGCGACGCGCAGCCGTCCCCGGTACGCGGCCGTGGCCGTACCCGGGGCCGGCGCGTGGGAGTGCGCGTGCCCGTGGTCGTGCCCTGCCCCCATGACTACCGCCTTCCGTTGCCTGCCCGGAGGGCCAGTGAACTACGGGTGGGGGGTATTGGCAACGCGGCACTGAACACCGTTGTCATGTGCGCTGACCTGCGGAAACGTTCCGCAGGTCAGCGCCTCGGCTCACCGGCCGTGACGCAGCCGCCAGCCCTCCCAGGCCGACCCGACCATCTCCCGCACCCCGCGCCGGGCCCGCCAGCCCAGTGCCTCGGCGGCCCGGTCGGCCGAGGCCACCGCGCGCGGCGCGTCGCCCGGCCGGCGGCCCTCCACCACGGGCTCCCTGCGGTCCCCGGTGACCTCCCCGACGACCTCGATCAGCTCGCGCACCGAGACGCCCTCGCCGCGGCCGATGTTCAGCGTCAGATCACCGGTGACCGCCCCGTCGGCCAGCCGCCGCGCCGCCGCCAGATGGGCCTGGGCGAGATCGGCCACATGGATGTAGTCACGGACGCAGGTGCCGTCCGGGGTCGGATAGTCGTCGCCGAAGATCCGCGGGGCCTCGTCGCGGGTGAGGCGGTCGAAGACCATCGGCACGATGTTGAACACGCCGGTGTCCGCCAGCTCCGGCGCCGCCGCGCCCGCCACGTTGAAATAGCGCAGGCACACGGTGGAGATCCCGTGCGCCCGCCCGGCCGCCCGCACCAGCCACTCCCCGGCCAGCTTGGTCTCGCCGTACGGGTTCACCGGCGCGCACGGGGTGTCCTCGGTGATCAGGTCCACGTCCGGGTTGCCGTACACCGCCGCCGACGAGGAGAACACCAGCCGGCCCACGCCCGCCTCCGCGACCGCGTCCAGCAGGGTGGCGAGGCCCCCCACGTTCTCCCGGTAGTACGCAGTGGGCCGGGCCACCGACTCCGCGACCTGCTTGCGCGCCGCGAGATGGACGACGCCCGTCACGCCGTACTCCGCGAGCACCCGCTTCAGCAGCGGTCCGTCCAGCGTCGAGCCCCGCACCAGCGGCACGTCGGCGGGCAGCCGCTCGGGCACGGCCGCCGACAGGTCGTCCAGCGCCACGACGCTCTCCCCGGCGCCCGCCATGGCCCGTGCCACATGCGCCCCGATGTATCCGGCTCCGCCGGTGATCAGCCACGTCATGGTCGCCCAGCCTATGCGCAGCCGCCCGGTGTCCCGGTTGCCCGGGTCTGCCCCATGGGTTTGTGGGCGGGCCCTCCGATCACCGATGATGATCGCGGCAAAGGCCGGGTCAGCCCCGGTGGGCCGGGCCGTGAACGGCCGGTGAACGCGGGCTCCGGCCCATCCGATAGCCTCTGCCGACATGCCGCCCGGGTGCCGCAGGCCGGGGCGCCCCACCATGCAGCAGACCGGCGCCGCGCGCGTCGGCACCCAGGGAGTGAGTTCGGTTGTCGACGGCCATCGTCACCGGTCAGCCGGTCCCCGGATCGTCACTGGAACACGATCTGCGGTCCCTCGGCTTCGACGTGCGCGTGGCCGCCGACGCCGCCGAGACGCAGACCCTGCTCACCACCGTGCCGGCCGACCGGCGCGTGGCCCTGGTCGACGCCCGCTTCGTCGGCCACCCGCACGCGCTGCGCCTCGGCCTGACCGACCCGCGCTTCCCGCTCGCCGCCGTCCCCGGCGCCGTCACCGCCCAGCCCGCCGCCCGGCAGGCCCTCGCCCGCGCCGTGGCCCGCGCGACCTCCGCGCCCGCCGGTACGGCCGCCCGGGGCGCCGAGGGCGGCGCTCCGGCGCTCGCCGTGGACGGCCTCGCCGACCGCGTCGCCGGCGCCCTGGACGACGACGGCGGCGCGGTGCACCGGCCCGAGCTGGGCAGCCTGGTCGCCACCGTGCCCGTCGGCCCGCGGGCGCTGGACGAGGCCCGGCGGGCCGTCGCCGCCGTCGACGACGAGGCGGTGCGCCTGAAATCGGCCGTGAAGTCCCGCGACGGCTTCTTCACCACGTTCTTCATCAGCCCCTACTCGCGCTACCTCGCCCGCTGGTGCGCCCGCCGCGGCCTGACCCCGAACCAGGTCACCACGGCCTCGCTGCTCACCGCGCTGATCGCGGCCGGCTGCGCGGCCACCGGCACCCGAGGCGGCTTCGTCGCGGCCGGCGTGCTGCTCATCGCCTCCTTCGTCCTGGACTGCACCGACGGCCAGCTCGCCCGCTACGCGCTGAAGTACTCCACCCTCGGCGCCTGGCTCGACGCCACCTTCGACCGGGCCAAGGAGTACGCCTACTACGCGGGCCTCGCCCTCGGCGCGGCCCGCGGCGGCGACGACGTCTGGGCGCTCGCCCTCGGCGCGATGATCCTGCAGACCTGCCGTCACGTGGTCGACTTCTCCTTCAACGAGGCCAACCACGACGCCACCGCCAACACCAGCCCCACCGCCGCCCTCTCCGACAAGCTCGACAGCGTCGGCTGGACGGTCTGGGTGCGCCGCATGATCGTGCTGCCGATCGGCGAGCGCTGGGCGATGATCGCGGTCCTCACCGCGGTCACCACCCCGCGCATCACCTTCTACGCCCTGCTCGTCGGCTGCGCCCTGGCGGCCGCGTACACCACGGCGGGCCGGGTGCTGCGCTCGGTGACCCGCGGGGCCCGGCGCACCGACCGCGCCGCGCGGGCGCTCGCCGACCTCGCCGACTCCGGTCCGCTGGCGCACGCGCTGCGGCGGGTGCTCGGGCGCGGCCTGCCCGGGTTCGCCGTGCCCGCCGTCGCCCTGCTGGGCGGCGCCGCGGTCGTCGCCTGCTCGGCCCTCACGGACTTCGGCGGCGTCCTCCCGGTCGCCGGCGCCCTGGTCTACGTCCTCACCTCGGCCCTCGCCGTCGCCCGCCCCCTCAAGGGCGCCCTGGACTGGCTGGTCCCCCCGCTGTTCCGGGCCGCCGAGTACGGCACCGTCCTCGCGCTCGCCGGTGAAGCGGACGTGAACGGAGCCCTTCCCGCCGCTTTCGGGCTGGTGGCGGCCGTCGCCTACCATCACTACGACACGGTGTACCGCATCCGCGGCGACGCCGGAGCGTCCCCGGCCTGGCTGGTGCGCGCCATCGGCGGGCAGGAGGGGCGGACGCTGCTCGTCACCGCCCTGGCCGCCGTGCTCACCGCCGCGCAGTTCAAGGCCGCGCTCACGGTGCTCGCCGTGGCCGTCGCCCTGGTGGTGCTCGTCGAGAGCGTCCGCTTCTGGGTGTCCGCCGGGGCGCCCGCCGTACACGACGAAGGAGAAACCGCATGATCGGCCTCGTGCTGGCGGCCGGCGCCGGACGGCGTCTGCGCCCCTACACCGACACCCTGCCCAAGGCGCTGGTGCCGGTGGGGCCCGCGGGCATAGAGGGCGAACCGACGGTCCTGGACCTGACGCTCGGCAACTTCGCCGAGATCGGCCTGACCGAGGTTGCGATCATCGTCGGCTACCGCAAGGAGGCCGTCTACGCGCGCAAGGCGGCCCTGGAGGCGAAGTACGGCCTCAAGCTCACCCTCATCGACAACGACAAGGCCGAGGAGTGGAACAACGCCTACTCCCTGTGGTGCGGCCGTGACGCCCTCAAGGACGGCGTGATCCTCGCCAACGGCGACACCGTCCACCCGGTCTCCGTCGAGAAGACGCTGCTCGCCGCCCGCGGCGACGGCAAGCGCATCATCCTCGCCCTGGACACGGTGAAGAGCCTGGCCGACGAGGAGATGAAGGTCGTCGTCGACCCGGAGCGGGGCATGACGAGGATCACCAAGCTGATGGACCCCGCCGAGGCCACCGGCGAGTACATCGGCGTCACCCTGATCGAGGGCGACGCCGCGCCGGAACTGGCCGACGCGCTGAAGACGGTCTGGGAGACCGACCCGCAGCAGTTCTACGAGCACGGCTACCAGGAACTGGTCGACCGCGGTTTCCGCATCGACGTGGCTCCGATCGGCGAGGTCGACTGGGTCGAGATCGACAACCACGACGACCTCGCCCGGGGACGGGAGATCGCGTGCCAGTACTGACCCGGCTGATCCCCTCGCCGGTCGTCGTGGACATCCGCCCGGGTGCCCTGGACGACCTGGCCTGTGTGCTCGCCGACGAGCGCATCTCGCAGTCGGGCCGGCTCGCCATCGCCGTCAGCGGCGGCTCCGGCGCCCGGCTGCGCGAGCGGATCGCCCCCACGCTGCCCGGCGCCACCTGGTACGAGGTCGGCGGCGGCACCATCGACGACGCGGTCCGGCTGGCGAGCGACATAAAGGCCGGACACTACGACGCGGTGGTCGGCCTCGGCGGCGGGAAGATCATCGACTGCGCCAAGTTCGCGGCGGCCCGGGTGGGCCTGCCGCTGGTCGCCGTCGCCACCAACCTGGCCCACGACGGCCTGTGCTCGCCGGTCGCCACCCTCGACAACGACGCCGGCCGCGGCTCCTACGGCGTGCCCAACCCGATCGCGGTCATCATCGACCTCGACGTGATCCGCGAGGCACCCGTCCGGTTCGTCCGCTCCGGCATCGGCGACGCCATCTCCAACATCTCCGCCGTCGCGGACTGGGAGCTGGCCCACCGGGTCAACGGCGAGAAGGTCGACGGGCTCGCCGCCGCCATGGCCCGGCAGGCCGGCGAGGCGGTGCTCCGCCACCCCGGCGGAGTCGGCGACGACGGCTTCCTCCAGGTACTGGCCGAGGCGCTGGTCCTCACCGGCATCGCCATGTCCGTGTCGGGCGACTCGCGCCCGTCCTCCGGCGCCTGCCACGAGATCAACCACGCCTTCGACCTGCTCTATCCCAAGCGCGCCGCGGCCCACGGCGAGCAGTGCGGCCTCGGCGCCGCCTTCGCGATGTATCTGCGCGGCGCCCACGAGGAGTCGGCGTACATGGCCGAGGTGCTGCGCCGGCACGGGCTCCCGGTGCTGCCGGAGGAGATCGGCTTCACGGTGGACGAGTTCGTCCGCGCGGTGGAGTTCGCCCCGGAGACCCGGCCCGGCCGCTACACGATCCTCGAACACCTCGACCTCAAGACGAACCAGATCAAGGACATCTACGCCGACTATGTCAAGGCCATCGGTAGCTGAACTCCGTCCGGTCGTCCACCCCGCGGGGGTGAAGGACCGGCGCAGCGGTGAGCACTGGGCGGGACGCCTCTACATGCGCGAGGTGTCCCTGCGCGTCGACCGCTACCTGGTCAACACCAGGGTCACGCCCAACCAGCTCACGTACCTGATGACCGTCTGCGGCGTGCTCGCGGCCCCGGCCCTGCTGGTGCCGGGCATCTTGGGCGCGGTGCTCGGCGTGGTCGCCACCCAGCTGTACCTGCTGCTGGACTGCGTCGACGGCGAGATCGCCCGCTGGAAGCAGCAGTACTCGCTCGGCGGGGTCTACCTGGACCGGGTCGGCGCCTACCTCACCGACGCGGCCGTGCTGGTCGGTCTGGGGCTGCGCGCCGCCGACCTGTGGGGCACCGGCCGCATCGACTGGCTGTGGGCCTTCCTCGGCACGCTCGCCGCGCTCGGCGCCATCCTGATCAAGGCCGAGACCGACCTGGTCGGTG
This sequence comes from Streptomyces sp. SCL15-4, assembly GCF_033366695.1. Taxonomy (NCBI): domain Bacteria; kingdom Bacillati; phylum Actinomycetota; class Actinomycetes; order Kitasatosporales; family Streptomycetaceae; genus Streptomyces; species Streptomyces sp. SCL15-4. The sequence goes on along the minus strand of NZ_JAOBTQ010000001.1, from coordinate 1,607,453 downwards.
TCGCCCGGCACCAGACCGGCAAGCCCCCGGTGCAGGAGGCCGCCTCCGAGCCGCGCTCCTCCGGCATGGCGCTGGCCCGCCGGGCCGCCGCCGCGCTGAAGTTCCACCGGCTGATCCTCGGCATCGAGGCCTCGCTGCTGATCGTCGTCCTCGCGATCGCGGACCAGGCCCGCGGCGACCTGTTCTTCACCCGCCTCGGCACCGCCGTGCTGGCCGGCATCGCCCTGCTGCAGACCCTGCTGCACCTGGTGTCCATCCTCGCCTCCAGCAGGCTGAAGTGAGCGCGCCCATGAAGGTCGGCGCCGTCATCATCACCATGGGCAACCGGCCCGAGGAGCTGCGGGCCCTGCTCGACTCCGTCGCCAAGCAGGACGGCGACCCGGTCGAGGTGGTCGTCGTGGGCAACGGCTCGCCCGTCCCGGACGTGCCGGAGGGCGTACGGACCGTGGAGGTGCCCGAGAACCTGGGCATCCCCGGCGGCCGCAACGTCGGCATAGAGGCGTTCGGCCCCTCCGGCCGCGACGTCGACATATTGCTCTTCCTCGACGACGACGGCCTGCTCGCCCGCCACGACACCGCCGAGCTGTGCCGCGAGGCCTTCGCCGCGGACCCCGAGCTGGGCATCATCAGCTTCCGCATCGCCGACCCCGACACCGGCGAGACCCAGCGCCGGCACGTGCCCCGGCTGCGTGCCTCGGACCCGATGCGCTCCTCCCGGGTCACCACCTTCCTCGGCGGCGCAAACGCCGTACGCACCCGCGTCTTCGCCGAGGTCGGCGCCCTGCCCGACGCGTTCTTCTACGCGCACGAGGAGACCGACCTGGCCTGGCGGGCCCTCGACGCGGGCTGGATGATCGACTACCGGTCCGACATGGTGCTCTACCACCCGACGACCGCGCCGTCGCGGCACGCCGTCTACCACCGCATGGTCGCCCGCAACCGCGTCTGGCTCGCCCGCCGCAACCTCCCCGCCCTCCTGGTCCCGGTCTACCTCGGGGTCTGGCTGCTGCTCACCCTGCTCCGCCGCCCCTCGCGGCCGGCCCTGAAGGCCTGGTTCGGCGGCTTCCGGGAGGGCTGGGCCACGCCGTGCGGTCCTCGCCGCCCGATGCGCTGGCGTACGGTGTGGCGACTCACCCGACTGGGCCGTCCCCCGGTCATCTGACAAGCTCGTCCCCGACGGGTCAGTGCCGCCGCGCGCGGCTGCCCGGACGACGAACCGACACGCGTACCCGAAGACGAAAGTTTCCCCTGTGAGTGAGACCACGCACGACGGCACGGTCGCGGTGACCGCGGCCCCGTCGCCCGACGCGGGACTGACGGCGGCCGAGCTCGCCGCCAAGTACGGGCTCTCCGTGAGCGGCGCCCGGCCCTCGCTCGTGGAGTACGTCCGGCAGCTGTGGGGACGGCGCCACTTCATCCTGGCCTTCTCCCAGGCCAAGCTGACCGCCCAGTACAGCCAGGCCAAGCTCGGCCAGCTCTGGCAGGTGGCCACGCCCCTGCTGAACGCGGCCGTGTACTTCCTCATCTTCGGGCTGATCCTGCACGCCAGCCGCGGCATGTCCCGGGACGTGTACATCCCGTTCCTGGTCACCGGCGTGTTCGTGTTCACCTTCACCCAGAGCTCGGTGATGTCGGGTGTCCGCGCCATCTCCGGCAACCTCGGCCTGGTGCGCGCCCTGCACTTCCCGCGCGCCTCGCTGCCCGTCTCCTTCTCGCTCCAGCAGCTCCAGCAGCTGCTGTTCTCGATGCTGGTGCTGTTCGCCGTGGCGATCGGCTTCGGCAGCTACCCGGGCCCGTCCTGGCTGCTGATCGTGCCGGTGCTGGTGCTGCAGTTCCTGTTCAACACCGGGCTCGCGCTGATCGTGGCCCGCATGGGCGCCAAGACGCCGGACCTCGCGCAGCTGATGCCGTTCGTGCTGCGCACCTGGATGTACGCCTCCGGCGTCATGTTCTCGATCAACACCATGCTGGCGGGCCGTCCCGAGTGGATCGTCCGGGTGCTCCAGGTCAACCCGGTCGCGGTCTACATGGACCTGATGCGCTTCGCCCTGATCGACGACTACGGTTCCGTCAACCTGCCGCCGCACGTGTGGGCCATCGCCCTGCTGTGGGCCGTGCTCGTCTTCGCCGGCGGCTTCGTGTACTTCTGGAAGGCGGAGGAGCGGTACGGCCGTGGCTGAGCAGCACATCCAGGACCCGCGTCCGACGGTCATCGCGGACGATCTGCACATCGTCTACCGAGTCAACGGCGCCAAGACCGGCAAGGGCAGCGCCACCGCGGCCCTCAGCCGCATCCTCAGGCGCGGCGAGGAGCGGGGCGTGCGCAAGGTGCACGCCGTGCGCGGCGTGTCCTTCGTCGCCTACCGCGGCGAGGCCGTCGGCCTGATCGGCTCCAACGGCTCCGGCAAGTCGACCCTGCTGCGCGCCATCGCCGGCCTGCTGCCCGCGGAGCGGGGCAGGGTCTACACCGACGGCCAGCCGTCCCTGCTGGGCGTGAACGCGGCCCTGATGAACGACCTCACCGGCGAGCGGAACGTCATCCTCGGCGGTCTGGCCATGGGCATGTCCCGGGAACAGGTCAAGGAGCGTTACCAGGACATCGTCGACTTCTCCGGCATCAACGAGAAGGGCGACTTCATCACCCTGCCGATGCGCACCTACTCCTCCGGTATGGCCGCCCGGCTGCGTTTCTCCATCGCCGCCGCCAAGGACCACGACGTCCTGATGATCGACGAGGCGCTGGCCACCGGTGACCGCAAGTTCCAGAAGCGTTCCGAGGAACGCATCCGGGAACTGCGCAAAGAGGCCGGAACGGTCTTTCTGGTCAGTCACAACAACAAGTCGATCCGCGACACCTGCAACCGCGTGTTGTGGCTGGAGCGCGGTGAACTGCGGATGGACGGACCCACCGACGAGGTCCTGAAGGAGTACGAGAAGTTCACGGGCAAGTGACCCGTTTCGGTCAGGGCCCCACCGGAATTTCGTCCGGTGGGGCCCTTCGTCTGCAAAGGAAACGTCAACTCGGCCCCGTAGCAGGAATCTTGGAGCCAATCGGTGTGTTGTTGTGATGTGCGGGACACCCCGACGATGGGCGCCACGTTGTACAACGTAAGCTGTACCGGTGCCGGAAACCGGCAAGTGCGGCGATAATGCGCGCCTTCCTTCGTGGAGGTGTCCTCGTGCATTGCGGGGCGGCGTGTCCGAAATAGTGTGTATTGGGTCGGCAGTGTAGAACGGGAGATGTGACGGCAATGGCTACGGAAACGCCCCAGCGCAGCGCAGCGTGTGCCGTCCCCGCCCCGGGCAGCGTCCGATGACGGCCGCCGAGACGGCGTCCGGCCCGGAACGCGCCACCCTGGACAAGGCCGCGAGCGAGAACTTCCCGGTGGCCCCCTTCTTCCTGCCCCGGGCCTGGCGCGCCGACCTCATGGCCGTCTACGGCTTCGCCCGCCTCGTGGACGACATCGGCGACGGCGACCTCGCCCCCGGCGGCGCCGACGCCCGCCTGCTCGGCGTGTCGCCCGCCGAGGCCGCCGACCGGCTCGTCCTCCTCGACGCCTTCGAGGAGGACCTGCGCCGCGTGTTCGACGGCACGCCGCGCCACCCGCTGCTGCGCCGCCTGCAGCCCACCGTCCGGCGCCGCGCCCTCACCCCCGAGCCGTTCCTCGGGCTGATCGCCGCCAACCGCCAGGACCAGCTCGTCGCCCGGTACGAGACCTACGACGACCTCCTCGCCTACTGCGAACTGTCCGCCAACCCCGTCGGCCGCCTCGTGCTCGCCGTCACCGGCACCTCCACTCCCGAGCGGATCCGGCTGTCCGACGCGATCTGCACCGCGCTGCAGATCGTGGAGCACCTCCAGGACATCGCCGAGGACCTCGGCCGCGACCGCGTCTACCTGCCCGCCGAGGACATGAAACGCTTCCACGTCCAGGAAGCTGATCTTGGCCAAAAAAGCGCGGGCGCATCGGTGCGCGCCCTGGTTGCATACGAAGCACAACGCGCCCGCGATCTGCTGGATGAAGGCGCTCCCCTGGTGGGTAGCGTCCACGGCAGGCTCAGACTGCTGCTCGCGGGGTTCGTGGCGGGGGGAAGGGCGGCGATCAGAGCGATCGCCGCCGCCGAATACGACGTACTTCCCGGCCCGCCCAGACCCGGCAAGATCCAGTTGCTGCGTGAGGCGGGCGCGATCCTGCGAGGAGAGGGGTGATCCGGACCGTGGAGTCTGTGCCGTACGTGTCCGCGCCGGTACTCGCCGCCTACAGCTACTGCGAGGCCGTGACCGGGCAGCAGGCCCGTAACTTCGCCTACGGCATCCGGCTGCTGCCGGCGGCCAAGCGCCGCGCCATGTCGGCGCTGTACGCGTTCTCCCGGCGGGTGGACGACATCGGCGACGGCAATCTTGCCGACGAGGTCAAGCTGACGCGGCTGGAGGACACCCGGGCACTGCTCGCCCGGATCCGCGAGGACGACGTCGAGGAGGACGACACCGACCCGGTGGCCGTGGCCCTCAGCCACGCCGCGCGGGCCTTCCCGATCCCGCTCGGCGGCCTGGACGAGCTGATCGACGGCGTCCAGATGGACGTGCGCGGGGAGACCTACGAGACCTGGGAGGACCTCAAGGTCTACTGCCGGTGTGTCGCCGGTGCCATCGGCCGCCTCTCGCTCGGCGTGTTCGGCACCGAACCCGGCGCGCGCGGCACCGAGCGCGCCGCCGAATACGCCGACACGCTGGGCCTCGCCCTCCAGCTCACCAACATCCTCCGCGACGTCCGCGAGGACGCGCTGGGCGGCCGTACCTACCTCCCGGCCGACGACCTCGCCAAGTTCGGCTGCTCGGCCGGCTTCCAGGCGCCGACCCCGCCGGAGGGCGCCGACTTCGCCGGCCTCGTCCACTTCGAAGTACGGCGCGCCCGGGCCCTGTTCGCCGAGGGCTACCGGCTGCTGCCCATGCTCGACCGGCGCAGCGGCGCCTGTGTCGCCGCGATGGCCGGCATCTACCGCCGGCTGCTCGACCGCATCGAGCGCGACCCGGAGGCCGTGCTGCGCGGCCGGGTCTCGCTGCCCGGACACGAGAAGGCCTACGTCGCCGTGCGCGGCCTGTCCGGCCTCGACACCCGCCACGTCTCCCGGCGCTCCGTCCGGAGGCGCGCCTGATGCAGCGCACCGAACCGGAGCCGGCCGAACCCGACGACCCGCGGCAGGCAACCCCGCACCGCGGCGCGGCGTCCCTGACTGAGACGGCCGGTCGCGCACCGTTCGGCCGGTGTGCCCCGACCGCTCGGGAACGCGGGGCCGGGTCCGGCACGCGGCTCCCGGCGCAGGGACGCGACCAGCCACGACGAGGCGGCGGCCGGCGGGCGGCCCGCACCGGTCGCGCCTGCGGGGCGCACGCGCACGTAGGGAAGGACGCACGATGAGCGACGGCTCACCCCACCCGGCACCAACGTCGGCCGACACGCCGCGCACGGCGGCCCGCAGCGCGGTCGTGGTCGGCGGCGGACTGGCCGGGATCACCGCGGCGCTCGCCCTCGCCGACGCGGGCGTCCGCGTTACCCTGCTCGAAGGCAGGCCCAGGCTGGGCGGCCTCGCCTTCTCCTTCCAGCGCGGCGAACTGACCGTCGACAACGGCCAGCACGTGTACCTGCGCTGCTGCACCGCCTACCGCTGGTTCCTCGACCGGATCCGGGGCACGGCGCTGGCACCGCTGCAGGACCGCCTGGACGTGCCCGTCGTCGACGTCGCCAAGCCCGTGGGCCGGCGGCTCGGCAGACTGCGGCGCGACCCGCTGCCCGTCCCCCTCCACCTGGGACGCGGCCTGGCCGCCTATCCGCACCTCTCGCTCGCCGAGCGCGCCGCCGTCGGGCGGGCCGCGCTCGCGCTGAAGGGGCTCGACCTCGCCGATCCGACCCTGGACACCCAGGACTTCGGCAGCTGGCTGGCCGCGCACGGCCAGTCCGCGCGCGCCGTCGAGGCCCTGTGGGACCTGGTCGGGGTCGCCACCCTCAACGCGGTCGCGGGCGACGCCTCGCTGGGCCTCGCCGCGATGGTGTTCAAGACCGGTCTGCTGTCCGACCCGGGCGCGGCCGACATCGGCTGGGCCCGCGTCCCGCTGGGCGAACTGCACGACCGGCTGGCCCGCAAGGCGCTCGACTCCGCGGGCGTCCGTACCGAGGTCCGTACACGCGTCACCTCCGTCTCCACCAACGACAACGGCGGGTGGAGCGTTCAAGTTCCCGGCGAGACACTTTCCGCGGACGCCGTCGTTCTCGCCGTACCCCAGCGCGAGGCCCACGACCTGCTCCCGCCCGGCGCCCTCGACGAGCCCGAGCGGCTGCTGAGGATCGGCACCGCGCCGATCCTCAACGTCCACGTCGTCTACGACCGCAAGGTGCTCGCGCGCCCCTTCTTCGCCGCGCTCGGCACCCCGGTGCAGTGGGTGTTCGACCGGACCGACGCCTCCGGACTGCGCTCGGGGCAGTACCTCGCGCTGTCGCAGTCGGCCGCGCAGGACGACATCGACACCCCGGTGGCCGAACTCCGCGAGCGCTACCTGCCCGAGCTGGAGCGGCTCATCCCAGGCACCCGCGCCGCCGGGGTGAAGGACTTCTTCGTGACCCGGGAGCGCACGGCCACGTTCGCCCCCAGCCCCGGCGTCGGACGCCTCAGGCCCGGCGCCCGGACCAAGGCCCCCGGCCTGTACCTGGCCGGAGCGTGGACCGCCACCGGGTGGCCCGCGACCATGGAGAGTGCGGTCCGCAGCGGAGTGAGCGCGGCCGACGCCGCGCTCGGCACCCTGGGCCGGCCCCGACCCCGCCACCTCTTCGCGTTCGAGGAGGCGGCGTGACGGCCGGCCGGCGGGCGACCGCCCCCGCACCCCCGGTACCGCAACTAGAGGAGAGATTGTGCCCACTGTGCCCCCGGCCGCGACGCCCGCTCGGAGGCCCGCGGTGGACGTGACCGCGCTCCTGGAGCGCGGCAGGAACCTGGCCACACCGGTGCTGCGGGCGGCCGTCGACCGTCTCGCCCCGCCCATGGACACCGTGGCCGCCTACCACTTCGGCTGGATCGACGCCGCCGGCAACCCCGTGGACGGCGACGGCGGCAAGGCCGTCCGCCCCGCGCTGGCCGTGCTGTCCGCCGAGGTCACCGGTGCCGCGCCCGAGACCGGCGTGCCCGGCGCGGTCGCCGTCGAACTCGTGCACAACTTCTCGCTGCTGCACGACGACCTGATGGACGGCGACGAGCAGCGCCGGCACCGCGACACCGTCTGGAAGGTGCACGGCCCCGCCCAGGCCATCCTGGTCGGCGACGCCCTGTTCGCCCTCGCCGGCGAGGTGCTGCTGGAGATCGGCACGGTCGAGGCCGGCCGCGCCGCCCGCCGGCTGACCGCGGCCACCCGCGCCCTGATCGACGGCCAGGCCCAGGACATCTCCTACGAGCACCGTGACCGCGTCAGCGTCGAGGAGTGCCTGGAGATGGAGGGCAACAAGACCGGCTCCCTGCTGGCCTGCGCCTCCTCCATCGGCGCGGTCCTCGGCGGCGCGGACGACACCACCGCCGACGCGCTGGAGCGGTACGGCTACCACCTCGGTCTCGCCTTCCAGGCCGTGGACGACCTGCTCGGCATCTGGGGCGACCCGGAGGCCACCGGCAAGCAGACCTGGAGCGACCTGCGCCAGCGCAAGAAGTCCCTGCCGGTCGTCGCGGCCCTCGCGGCCGGCGGCCCCGCCTCCGAACAGCTCGGCGAGATCCTCGCCGCGGACGCCAAGAGCAGCGACTTCGAGAACTTCTCCGAGGAGGAGTTCGCGGCCCGCGCCGCCCTCATCGAGGAGGCCGGCGGCCGCGACTGGACGGCCGCCGAGGCGCGCCGTCAGCACACCATCGCCATCGAAGCCCTAGAGGCCGTGGACATGCCCGACCGGGTGCGGGAGTCCTTCACGGCGCTCGCCGACTTCGTCGTCGTACGAAAGAGATGATCACCATTGGCCGGATAAGCCTGGCGTAGTCGCCGGCCGGTGCCGCAGCACGAAGGACACCGGCCGACGGCGGACCCACAGCAGCACGACTCGCACGACTGCACGAAGGGGAAGCCATGACAGCGACGACCGACGGAAGCACCGGGGCCATCTTGCCGTCCCGGGCTGCCGCGGCCAGCGACTCCACCCTCACCATCCCCGAGACGGCCGGGGTACAAGAAGCCGCCACGCGCGCCGTACGGCGCGCCACCGATTTCCTGCTCGCCCGGCAGGACACCGAGGGCTGGTGGAAAGGCGACCTGGAGACCAACGTCACCATGGACGCCGAGGACCTGCTGCTCCGTCAGTTCCTGGGCATCCTGGACGAGCACACCGCGCAGGCCGCCGCGAAGTTCATCCGCGGCGAGCAGCGCGAGGACGGCACCTGGGCCACCTTCTACGGCGGCCCGGGCGACCTGTCCACCACCGTGGAGGCGTACGTCGCCCTGCGCCTGGCCGGCGACGCGCCCGACGCGCCGCACATGGCGAAGGCCTCGGCCTGGATCCGCGAGCGCGGCGGCATCGCCGCCGCGCGGGTCTTCACCCGGATCTGGCTCGCCCTGTTCGGCTGGTGGAAATGGGAGGACCTGCCCGAACTCCCACCGGAGCTGATTTTCTTCCCCACCTGGTTCCCGCTCAACATCTACGACTTCGGATGCTGGGCGCGGCAGACCATCGTGCCGCTCACCATCGTCTCCGCCAAGCGCCCGGTGCGCCCGGCCCCGTTCGCGCTGGACGAGCTGCACACCGACCCGGCCGAGCCCAACCCGCCGCAGCCGCTCGCCCCGGTGGCGAGCTGGGACGGCGTCTTCCAGCGGCTGGACAAGGTGGTCCGCGGCTACCGCAAGGTCGCCGTGCGCAGGCTGCGCACGGCCGCGTTGAACGCGGCGGCCCGCTGGATCATCGAGCGGCAGGAGAACGACGGCTGCTGGGGCGGCATCCAGCCCCCGGCCGTGTACTCCGTCATCGCCCTGCACCTGCTCGGCTACGACCTCCAGCACCCGGTGCTGCGCGAGGGCCTCGCCTCCCTGGACCGCTTCGCCGTCTGGCGCGAGGACGGCGCCCGGATGATCGAGGCCTGCCAGTCCCCGGTGTGGGACACCTGCCTGGCCACCATCGCGCTGGTGGACGCCGGACTGCCCGCGGACCACCCGCAACTGGTCAAGGCCGCCGACTGGATGCTCGGCGAGGAGATCGCCCGGCCCGGCGACTGGGCCGTACGCCGGCCCGAACTGCCGCCGGGCGGCTGGGCCTTCGAGTTCCACAACGACAACTACCCCGACATCGACGACACCGCCGAGGTCGCGCTCGCGCTGCGCCGGGTCCGCCACCACGACCCCGAGCACGTGGACCGGGCCATCGGCCGTGCGGTGCGCTGGAACCTGGGCATGCAGTCGAAGAACGGCGCCTGGGGCGCCTTCGACGTGGACAACACCAGCCCGTTCCCGAACCGGCTGCCGTTCTGCGACTTCGGCGAGGTCATCGACCCGCCGTCCGCGGACGTCACCGCGCACGTCGTGGAGATGCTCGCCGCCGAGGGCCTGGCCGACGACCCGCGCACTCGGCGCGGCATCGACTGGCTGCTCGCCGAACAGGAGGCCGACGGCTCGTGGTTCGGCCGCTGGGGCGTCAACTACATCTACGGCACCGGATCGGTGGTCCCCGCGCTCACCGCGGCCGGACTGCCCACCTCGCACCCGGCGATCCGGCGTGCCGTGACCTGGCTGGAGAGCGTCCAGAACGACGACGGCGGCTGGGGCGAGGACCTGCGCTCCTACCAGCACGCCAAGGAATGGAGCGGCCGGGGGGCCTCCACCGCCTCGCAGACCGCGTGGGCGCTGATGGCGCTGCTCGCGGCCGGGGAGAAGGGCTCCGCGGCCGTCGAGCGCGGCGTGCGCTGGCTGGCCGACACCCAGCGGGAGGACGGCGGCTGGGACGAGCCGTACTTCACCGGCACCGGCTTCCCCTGGGACTTCTCCATCAACTACCACCTGTACCGGCAGGTGTTCCCGCTCACCGCGCTCGGCCGGTACCTGCACGGCGACCCCTTCGAGCGCAACCTGCTCGCCCGGGCCCAGAAGGTCTCCGCGCGGGCCGAGGGGAACTGATGTGAGCCACCAGCCCGCTCCGGCTCCGCTGCTGATCGCCTGCGCGCTCGGCATCGAGCACCTCGCCCTGCGCACCGGCGACCGCCGGGCGCGCGGGGCGGGCGGGCCGCTGCGCGGGGGCGCGGGGCGGAGGGCCGGCGGGCCGGTGACCTTCGTCCGCACGGGCATGGGGCCCCGTGCGGCGGAACGCTCCGTCACCCGGCTCCTGGCCGGCCCGGCACCCGCCGGCACGGCCGTGCTGGCCACCGGCTTCTGTGCCGGACTGGCCCCCGGGATGCACCCCGGCGACCTGGTGGTCGCCGAGGAGACCCGGGACCCGCGCGGTACCGTTCCGTGCGTGGGCACCGAGCTCCTGGTCGAGGAACTCGCGCGCCTGCTGCCCGGACGCACCGTCCACACCGGCCCGCTCACCGGCTCCGACCACGTCGTGCGGGGCCCCGAGCGCTCCGATCTGCTCGCCACCGGCGCGATCGCCGTGGACATGGAGTCGGCGGCCACGCTGCTGGCCGCCGTCCGCGCCGGCGAGCGGCCGGTGGCCGCCGTACGGGTCGTCGTGGACGCCCCCGAACACGAACTCGTCCGTGTCGGCACCCTGCGCGGAGGAATATCGGCCTTCCGCGTTCTCCGATCCGTCCTTCCCGCATTTTTCGAATGGCACCGTTCTTCGCTGCTCCCTCGGAGGTGAGCCAGATGGCCATGCCGCTGCGCCAGTCCATCAAGGTCGCTACATACTTGGCTGAACAGAAGCTCCGCAAGCGGGACAAGTTCCCGCTCATTGTCGAGCTGGAACCGCTTTTCGCCTGCAATCTGAAGTGCGAGGGCTGCGGCAAGATCCAGCACCCCGCCGGTGTGCTCAAGCAGCGCATGCCGGTCGCCCAGGCCGTGGGCGCCGTGCTGGAGTCCGGTGCGCCGATGGTCTCCATCGCGGGCGGCGAGCCGCTGATGCATCCTCAGATCGACGAGATCGTGCGGCAGTTGGTGGCGAAGCGGAAGTATGTCTTCCTGTGCACCAACGCGATGCTGCTGCGCAAGAAGATGGACAAGTTCACTCCCTCGCCCTATTTCGCCTTCGCGGTGCACATCGACGGGCTGCGTGAGCGGCACGACGAATCCGTCGCGAAGGAAGGCGTGTTCGACGAGGCCGTGGCGGCCATCAAGGAGGCCAAGCGGCGCGGCTTCCGGGTGACCACCAACTCCACCTTCTTCAACACCGACACCCCGCAGACCATCATCGAGGTGCTCAACTTCCTCAACGACGACCTCCAGGTCGACGAGATGATGATCTCGCCCGCCTACGCCTACGAGAAGGCTCCGGACCAGGAGCACTTCCTCGGTGTGGAGCAGACCCGCGAGCTGTTCAAGAAGGCATTCGCGGGCGGCAACCGCCGCAAGTGGCGGCTCAACCACTCCCCGCTCTTCCTGGACTTCCTGGAAGGCAAGGTCGACTTCCCGTGCACCGCGTGGGCGATCCCGAACTACTCGCTCTTCGGCTGGCAGCGCCCCTGCTACCTGATGAGCGACGGGTACGTGCCGACGTACCGCGAGCTGGTCGAGAAGACCGACTGGGACAAGTACGGCCGCGGCAAGGACCCGCGCTGCGCCAACTGCATGGCGCACTGCGGCTACGAGCCGACCGCCGTCCTCGCCACCATGGGCTCCCTGAAGGAGTCCCTGCGCGCCATGCGCGAGACCGTCGCCGGGAACCGGGAGTGACCGCGATGACCGCCGTTCCGCTGGGCGTTCCCGAGGTGCCGGCCCGTCCGGTCGCGCCTCGGCGGGCGTCGCGGCAGATCCAGGTCGGAAGCGTGCCGGTCGGCGGCGGCGCCCCGGTGTCCGTGCAGTCGATGACCACGACCCGCACCTCGGACATCGGCGCCACCTTGCAGCAGATCGCCGAACTCACCGCGTCCGGCTGCCAGATCGTCCGCGTCGCCTGCCCCACGCAGGACGACGCGGACGCCCTGGCGACCATCGCGAGGAAGTCGCAGATCCCGGTGATCGCGGACATCCACTTCCAGCCGAAGTACGTGTTCGCCGCCATCGAGGCCGGCTGCGCCGCGGTCCGCGTCAACCCGGGCAACATCAAGCAGTTCGACGACAAGGTCAAGGAGATCGCGCGCGCCGCCAAGGACCACGGCACCCCGATCCGGATCGGCGTCAACGCCGGCTCCCTGGACCGCCGTCTGCTCCAGAAGTACGGCAAGGCCACCCCGGAGGCGCTGGTCGAGTCGGCGTTGTGGGAGGCGTCCCTCTTCGAGGAGCACGACTTCCGGGACATCAAGATCTCCGTCAAGCACAACGACCCGGTCGTGATGGTCGAGGCCTACCGGCAGCTCGCCGCCGGCTGCGACTATCCGCTGCACCTCGGCGTGACCGAGGCCGGCCCGGCGTTCCAGGGCACGATCAAGTCGGCGGTGGCGTTCGGCGCGCTGCTGAGCCAGGGCATCGGCGACACCATCCGGGTGTCGCTGAGCGCACCGCCGGCCGAGGAGGTCAAGGTCGGCATCCAGATCCTGGAGTCCCTGGGGCTGCGCCAACGCCGCCTGGAGATCGTCTCCTGCCCGTCCTGCGGCCGCGCCCAGGTCGACGTCTACAAGCTCGCCGAGGAGGTGACGGCCGGCCTGGACGGCATGGAGGTGCCGCTCCGGGTCGCGGTGATGGGGTGTGTGGTCAACGGCCCGGGCGAGGCCCGCGAGGCCGACCTCGGCGTGGCCTCCGGCAACGGCAAGGGCCAGATCTTCGTCAAGGGCGAGGTCGTCAAGACCGTCCCCGAGTCGAAGATCGTGGAGACCCTGATCGAGGAGGCCATGAGGCTCGCCGAGAGCAAGAGACCGTCGGACCAGGTGAGTTGAGGCAAGGCACGCAACGAGAGGGGGCCCGAGAGTGACCATTCTGGAGAGCATCCGGGGACCACGCGACCTGAAGGCGCTGTCCGAAGCGGAACTCGGGGAATTGTCCGGAGAAATACGTGAGTTCCTGGTGCACGCCGTGTCGAGGACCGGCGGTCACCTCGGGCCCAATCTGGGCGTGGTGGAACTCACCATCGCGCTCCACCGGGTCTTCGAGTCGCCGGCCGACCGCATCCTGTGGGACACCGGCCACCAGTCCTACGTCCACAAGCTGCTGACCGGCCGTCAGGACTTCTCGAAGCTGCGCGGAAAGGGCGGGCTGTCCGGCTACCCCTCGCGCGAGGAGTCCGAGCACGACGTCATCGAGAACAGCCACGCGTCCACGGCGCTCGGCTGGGCCGACGGCCTGGCCAAGGCCAACCAGGTGCAGGGGGAGAAGGGCCATGTGGTCGCCGTCATCGGCGACGGCGCGCTGACCGGCGGCATGGCCTGGGAGGCGCTGAACAACATCGCCGCGGCCCGGGACCGGCCGCTCATCATCGTCGTCAACGACAACGAACGCTCCTACGCACCCACCATCGGCGGCCTGGCCAACCACCTGGCCGCGCTGCGCACCACCGACGGCTACGAGAAGGTCCTCGCCTGGGGCAAGGAAGTGCTCCAGCGCACCCCGGTCGTCGGCAGCACGCTCTACGAGTCCCTGCACGGCGCGAAGAAGGGCTTCAAGGACGCCTTCGCCCCGCAGGGCATGTTCGAGGACCTGGGCCTGAAGTACCTCGGCCCGATCGACGGCCACGACCTCAAGGCCGTCGAGTCGGCGCTGCGCCGCGCCAAACGCTTCCACGGCCCCGTCCTGGTCCACTGCCTCACCGAGAAGGGCCGCGGCTACGAACCCGCCCTCGCGCACGAGGAGGACCACTTCCACTCCGTGGGCGTGATGGACCCGCTCACCTGCGAGCCGCTCGCGCCGTCCAAGGGCCCGTCGTGGACCTCGGTGTTCGGCGAGGAGATCGTCAGGATCGGGGAGGAACGCGAGGACGTCGTGGCGATCACGGCGGCCATGCTGCACCCGGTCGGCCTCGCCGAGTTCGCCGCACGCTTCCCGGACCGCGTCTGGGACGTCGGCATCGCCGAGCAGCACGCGGCCGTCTCCGCGGCCGGCCTCGCCACCGGCGGACTGCACCCGGTCGTCGCCGTCTACGCCACCTTCCTCAACCGGGCCTTCGACCAGCTGCTGATGGACGTCGCCCTGCACCGCTGCGGGGTCACCTTCGTGCTGGACCGGGCCGGTGTCACCGGCACCGACGGCGCCTCCCACAACGGCATGTGGGACATGTCGATCCTCCAGGTCGTCCCCGGCCTGAGGATCGCCGCCCCGCGCGACGCCGACCAGTTGCGCGCCCAGCTCCGCGAGGCCGTCGCCGTCGACGACGCGCCCACGCTGGTCCGTTTCCCGAAGGAGACCGCCGGCCCGCGCGTCCCCGCCGTGGACCGGGTCGGCGGCATGGACGTCCTGCACCGCGCCGAACGTCCCGAGGTGCTGCTGGTGGCCGTCGGCGTGATGGCCACGGTGTGCCTGCGGGCCGCCGAACTGCTCGAAGCCCGCGGCATCGGCTGCACGGTGGTCGACCCGCGCTGGGTCAAACCCGTCGACCCCGCCCTGCCCCAACTGGCCGCCGGACACCGGCTGGTGGCCGTGGTCGAGGACAACAGCCGCGCAGCCGGCGTCGGTTCGGCCGTCGCGCTGGCCCTCGGCGACGCCGACGTGGACGTACCGGTACGGCGGTTCGGCATCCCGGATCAGTTCCTCGCGCACGCCAAGCGCGCCGAGGTACTGGCCGACATCGGCCTCACGCCCGTCGAGATCGCCGGGCGGATCAGCGCGAGTCTGGCCGCCAAGGACGTCGGCGGCACAGCCAAGGAGAGTGAATGACCACCGAGTTCGACCTCGGCGCCCTGCTCGCCGAGCGCGGAGCCGAACGCTACGAGCTGCACACCAAGCACCTCAACCCGCAGCTCCCGCGGATGCTGCACACCATCGGCTTCGACAAGGTCTACGAGCGCGCCGAGGGAGCGCACTTCTTCGACGCGGACGGCAACGACTACCTGGACATGCTCGCCGGGTTCGGCGTGATGGGCCTCGGCCGCCACCACCCGGTCGTCCGCAAGGCGCTGCACGACGTCCTGGACCTGGACCTCGCCGACCTCACCCGCTTCGACTGCCAGCCGCTGCCCGGCCTGCTCGCCGAACGGCTCCTCGCCCACAGCCCGCACCTGGACCGGGTGTTCTTCGGAAACAGCGGCACCGAAGCGGTCGAGACGGCCCTGAAGTTCGCCCGGTACGCCACCGGCAAGCCGCGCGTCCTGTACTGCGACCACGCCTTCCACGGCCTGACCACCGGCTCGCTGTCGGTCAACGGCGAAGACGGCTTCCGCGACGGGTTCGCCCCGCTGCTGCCCGACACCGCCGTCCCCCTCGGCGATCTGGAGGCCCTGGAGCGGGAGCTGCGCAAGGGCGACGTGGCCGCGCTGATCGTGGAGCCGATCCAGGGCAAGGGCGTCCACGAGGCACCTCCCGGCTATCTGCGGGCCGCGCAGGAACTGCTGCACAAGCACAAGGCGCTGCTCATCGCCGACGAGGTGCAGACCGGTCTCGGCCGCACCGGCGACTTCTACGCCTACCAGCACGAGGACGGCGTCGAACCGGACCTGGTGTGCGTGGCCAAGGCCCTGTCCGGCGGCTATGTCCCGGTCGGCGCCACCCTCGGCAAGGAGTGGATCTTCAAGAAGGTCTACTCCTCGATGGACCGCGTGCTGGTGCACTCCGCGAGCTTCGGTTCCAACGCGCAGGCCATGGCGTGCGGCCTCGCCGTGCTGTCGGTCATGGAGAACGAGCAGATCGTCGCCGGCGTGCGCCGCACCGGCGAGCTGCTGAAGTCCCGGCTCACCGCGCTGATCGACACCTACGAGCTGCTCGCCGACGTGCGCGGCCGGGGCCTGATGATCGGCATCGAGTTCGGCAGGCCCTCCTCGCTGAAGCTGCGCGGTCGCTGGACCATGCTCCAGGCGGCCCGCAAGGGCCTGTTCGCCCAGATGGTCGTCGTACCGCTGCTGCAGAAGCACCGGATCCTCACCCAGGTCTCCGGCGACCACCTGGAGGTGATCAAGCTCATTCCGCCGCTGATCGTCGACGAGGCCGACGTGGACCGGTTCGTGGAGGCCTTCACCGCGGTGATGGACGACGCGCACAACGGCGGCGGCCTGATGTGGGACTTCGGCAAGACGCTGATCAAGCAGGCCGTGGCGAACCGCTGACAGCGGCCTGGACGGCGGGGCGCCGGCGGCGGTGGACGCCGGGGCGCTCCGCCTCTTGCCTCTGAGGCAAGAAAATTGCCCCACGGGCAATGGTGGGGCTCAATGGAGGCATGAACGCCTCAGACGCCGCGCCGCCGGCGGCCGCGGACGGGGGCCTGCCCGCCGTCGCACCGCAGCTGCGTGCTCTGCGCCGGCGCGCCGGGCTCACGCTGGAGGCCGCGGCCCGCTCCGCCGGTCT
Organism: Streptomyces sp. SCL15-4; assembly: GCF_033366695.1. Taxonomy (NCBI): domain Bacteria; kingdom Bacillati; phylum Actinomycetota; class Actinomycetes; order Kitasatosporales; family Streptomycetaceae; genus Streptomyces; species Streptomyces sp. SCL15-4. The sequence continues at coordinate 1,590,925 of NZ_JAOBTQ010000001.1, read as the reverse complement.
CTCCCCGGCCCATCTCTCCCGCCTGGAGACCGGGCACCGGCAGCCGTCGCTGCCGATGCTGCTGGCGCTCGCCCGTATCTACGGTACGACCGTCTCCGAACTGCTCGGGGAGACGGTCGCCGACCGGGACGCGATCGTGCGCGCCGCCGACATGGAACCGACCCGGGCCGGCGGCTGGACGTACGTCCAGGCCGGCGCGTCCGGCCGCGGCATGCAGGCCCTGCGGGTGCGGGCGCCCTACGGCTCCCAGGGCGACATCGTGCGCGTCCACCCCGGCGAGGAGTGGCTCTACGTCCTCAAGGGGCGGCTGCGGCTGCGGCTCGGGGACACCGCGCACCTGCTCGGGCCCGGGGACAGCGCACACTTCGACTCGCTGACACCGCACCGCCTCGCCGCCGAGGACCACGACGGCGTCGAGCTTCTGTTCGTCCACACCCTGCTGCAGAGCCCCACGGCCACGCTGTGCCTGGGCTCGCCGACCGGAGAGCTGCCATGACGAACTTCGAGGAGAAGTTTCCCCGCGCCCTGTGGATCCGGCTGATCGTCTACATCGCCCTCGGGCACGTACTGGCGGCCTTCCTCTACCTGCTGTTCGCGGTGGGCGCCAAGAGCTGACCTTCCCGCGGCCACCGCGGTCCGCCAGGCGTCAGTCCAGCAGGCGTTCGCGCAGCCGCTCACGCGCCTCGGGCGTGAGCCCCAGGCCCCGCGCCAGATACGTCTCGACGTCGCCCCAGTTCTCCTCGATGCTCGCGAACGCCGCCTGAAGATACTCGGCCCGGGCGTCGAAGAGCGGGTCGAGCAGCTCCATCACCTCGGGCGTGTACGCCGTCTCCGCGCTGCCGCTGCGCCGGACCTTGTAGCGCCGGTGCTTGGCGTTGGACTCCAGATAGTCGGCGACGATCGCCTCGCGCTCCACGCCCAGCGCGAGCAGCGTGACGGCGATGGACACGCCCGCGCGGTCCTTGCCGGCCGCGCAGTGCATCAGCGCCGGGACGCTGTCGTCGGCGAGCGCGTGCAGCACCCGGGAGTGCTCGGCGGTGCGCTCCTTGACCATCCTCCGGTAGGACTCGGTCATCCGGGCCGCGCCCCTGCCGTCGGAGAGGATCGCGCGCAGCTGGTCGAGGTCGCCGTCGCGGACCATCTTCCAGAACTCGGCGCCGTCCGCCGGGTCGCTCAGCGGCAGGTTCACATTGCGCACGCCGGGCAGCTCGACGTCCGGGCCCTCCAGCTTCTGGTCGGCCGCGTTGCGGAAGTCGAAGATCGTGTGCAGCCCCAGGGAGGCGAGGAAGGCCGCGTCGTCCTCCGTCGCGTGCGCGAGATGCCCGCTGCGGAACAGCACTCCGTGCCGCACCCGCCGTCCGTCCACGGTCGGCAGCCCGCCCACGTCACGGAAATTGCGCACTCCTGCCAGCTCCGGCTCGGTCGACGGGACCTGCTGCGTCACGGGGGCTCCTCCCGGTCGTTCCCCGCCGTCGCGGCTCGCCGGCGGGCACTGAAGTCGACCATACGGCATCGATTTCCTCGGGCAATGAGTTATCCACAGGCATTGTCAGACGGGCCCGCGGCCCTTGATGATGTCGGGACTTGCGCGAATCTGTTGACACCTGTGAGGTCTCGATGGTGGACATCGCCGAAGACGGACGCACCTGGCTGCTGTCGGGTCCGGCCAGCAGCTACGCCCTGCGTCTGACCGACGCCGACGAACTGCTCCACCTGCACTGGGGGCCACGGATCGCGCTCGCCGACGCCGAGGCGCTGGCGGCCCGCCCGCTGCCCGGCCCCTGGCCCTTCGAGTCCCCGCTCGACGGCCGCGAGGAGTACCCCGTCGAAGGCGGCCTCCGCTTCGTCCGCCCCGCCCTGTCCGTCCGCACCGAGCGGCGGCGCGGCACCGAGTGGCGCTTCGTGTCGTACGCCGTCGGGGACGGCACACTGCGGCTGCGCTTCGACGACGACGGCCTCGGCGTCGTCCTGCACTACCGGATGCGCGGCGACGTGGTCGAACGCTGGGCGACCGTCGCCAACGACGGCCCCGCGCCCGTGGAGCTGCTGCGCGCCGACGCGGCCACCTGGACGCTGCCCGACCGCGAGGGCTGGCGGCTGTCCCAGCTGCACGGCCGGTGGGCCGCCGAGTCCCGGCTCACCACCGCCCCCCTCACCTACGGCGAGAAGGTCATCGGTAGCCGCCGCGGCCACACCGGCCACCAGCACCTGCCCTGGGTCGCCCTCGACACCGACGCCACCGAGGAGCGCGGCGAGGTCTACGGCTGCGCGCTCGGCTGGTCCGGCTCCTGGCGCATCGCGGTCGCCCAGCTCCCGGACGCGCGCGTGCAGATCACCGGCGGCGCCGGACACGACGACTCGGGCCTGCTGCTCCTGGCGCCCGGACAGTCGTACACCACGCCCGTCTTCGCGGGCCTGTGGAGCGACGGCGGCTTCGGCGGCGCGAGCCGCGCCTGGCACGCCTACCAGCGCGCGTACGTCGTCCCGGACGCCGACCGGGACCGGCCCGTGCTGTTCAACTCCTGGGAGGCGACGTACTTCGACATCTCCGAGGAGCGGCAGGCCGCCCTCGCCCGCCGCGCCGCCGGGATCGGCGTCGAGCTGTTCGTGGTGGACGACGGCTGGTTCGGCGCACGCACCAGCGACCGCGCCGGCCTCGGCGATTGGACGCCCAACCCCGACCGCTTCCCGCACGGCCTGAAACCCCTCGCCGACCATGTGCACGACCTCGGCATGCGGTTCGGGATCTGGGTCGAGCCCGAAATGGTCAACCCGGACAGCGAGCTGTACCGCGCCCACCCCGACTGGGTGCAGCACCATCCCGGCAGGAGGCGCACGGAGCTGCGCCACCAGCTCGTCCTCAACCTCGCCCGCGAGGATGTCCGGCGGTATCTGTGGGACCGGCTGGACACCCTGCTCTCCAGCGCCCCGATCGACTATGTGAAGTGGGACTTCAACCGCTGCTTCACCGACGCCGGCTGGCCCGGGGAGCCCTACCCGCAGCGCCTGTGGGTGGACCACGTGCGCGCCCTGTACGACCTGCTGGACCGGCTGCGGGCCGCGCATCCCCGGGTCGCCTTCGAGTCCTGCTCGGGCGGCGGCGGCCGGATCGACCTCGGCGTGCTCGGCCGCACCGACCAGGTGTGGACCTCCGACAACACCGACCCGCTGGACCGGCTCGCCATCCAGCACGGCTTCAGCCAGATCCATCCCGCGCGCGTGATGGCCGCCTGGGTCACCGACAGCCCCAACACCCAGCTCAACGGGCGGTCCAGCTCGCTGCGGTTCCGGTTCGTCAGCGCCATGGCCGGCGTCCTCGGCATCGGCGGCGACCTGACGCGGTGGAGCGCGGAGGAACTGGCCGAGGCCCGCCGGTGGGTGGAGCTGTACAAGGAGATCCGCCCGCTCGTGCAGCACGGCGAGCTGTACCGGCTGCGGCCCCCGACGGGCGGCCTGAGCGCCGTGCAGTACCTCCGGGGCGAGGAGACCGTCGTCCTCGCCTGGCTCCAGGCGCAGCACCACGGCGAGCCGTCCCCGGCGGTGCGGCTGCGCGGACTCGACCCGGCGGCCTCGTACGCATGCCGCGAAACCGGCGAAGTGCACCGGGGCGCGGTGCTGCTGCACCACGGACTGCGCACGGACCTCAAGGGCGACCTGGACGCGACGGTTGTCCGGCTGCGCCGCGTGTGACCCTCATGCCCGCAGTCGGCGCCTCTGGTGCGGTCCGCCTTTATTCCTGGATTACGAAGTCTTTAAGAGTGGCTCATCTCACCGTTCGTCAACCCCGGCCTACGGTCGCGTAGGTCACATCCGAAGGTGAATCATGGTCCGACGTGGCAGACGATTCGAAGAGTGACAGCAGATCAGTGATCGGGTCGTACGTGGCGGTGGGGGACAGCTTCACCGAGGGCGTCGGCGACCCCGGGCCGGACGGGGCGTTCGTGGGCTGGGCCGACCGGTTCGCGGTACTGCTCGCCGACCGGCGCCCCGAGGGCGACTTCCGGTACGCCAACCTCGCCGTGCGCGGGAAGCTGCTGGACCAGATCGTGGCCGACCAGGTCCCGCAGGCCGTCGACCTGGCACCCGACCTGGTCTCCTTCTGCGCGGGCGGCAACGACATCATCCGCCCGGGCACCGACCCCGACGAGGTGGCCGAGCGCTTCGAACGCGCCGTGGCCCGGCTCGCGGGGGCCGCCGGGACGGTGATGGTGACGACCGGCTTCGACACCCGCGGCGTGCCGCTGCTCAAGCACCTGCGCGGCAAGATCGCCACCTACAACGGCCACGTCCGTGCCATCGCCGACCGGTACGGCTGCCCCGTGCTCGACCTGTGGTCCCTGAAGTCCGTGCAGGACCGCAGGGCCTGGGACAGCGACCGCCTGCACCTCTCGCCCGAGGGGCACACGCGCGTGGCGCTGCGGGCCGGACAGGTCCTCGGCCTTCAGGTGCCGGCCGACCCCGAGCAGCCGTGGCCGCCGCTGCCGCCCCGGGGCACGCTGGAGGTCCGCCGCGACGACGTGCAGTGGGCGCGCGAGTACCTCGTGCCGTGGATCGGCCGCCGGCTGCGCGGCGAGTCCTCCGGCGATCACGTGACCGCCAAGGGCACGCTCTCGCCGGACGCCATCAAGATGCGCATCGCCTCCGTGGCCTGACGCCGCCGGCCGCGTCCCGGACCGCCCGCACGGGCGGCCCGGGACGCGCCCGGCGCACACCGTCGCCGGGCCAACGCCCGCTGTTCCGGGCCCGGTTCACGGACGAGGCCGCCGTCCGGCCGTTCCCGCGCCCGGGCAGCGCGTCGGCCGCACCTCCGGCCCCGCCGGCCGCGGCACCCGGCCCGCTCACGCGAACCGCCGACCCTCGCGCTCTCTCGCCTCGTTCCGCCCGGCGGCTCCCGCCGTCCAGGCGGTCGTCCCGGTGGCCGGCCCCGGAGCCGGCGGGCGCCGAACGGGCTTTCGGCGGCCGAGGTGTGCGGGAGGCACCCCGCCGTGCCCGGACTGTCGGAGGGGCCGACCATAATAGGGGCCTCACCCCATTCCACCGGGAGGTACCGTGACCGGTTTGCGTTCTCCGGGCTCCGGGCCGCGCGCCCTGCGGCCCGCCGCCTTCGGCGCGGACCCGGGCGGCGCCCGCCTGGCACGCATCCGCCGCTCGCCGCACTTCAGGGACGGTGTCTTCCAGAACCCCGGCGGCCCCGCCCGCACCCGGCCGAGCGCCTCGGCGCTGGACCTCGCGAAGGTGTTCCTGGACAAGGACACCCGGCCGCTGCGCTCGCCCGGCGGCACCGTGCCGGTGCACCCCACCACCTTCGCCGACCTCGCCGAGCCGCCCGCCACCGGACTGCGGCTGACCTGGATGGGCCACTCCAGCGTGCTCGCCGAGATCGACGGCCACCGGGTGCTGTTCGACCCCGTCTGGGGCGAGCGCTGCTCCCCGTTCCCGTTCGCCGGCCCCAAGCGGCTGCATCCCGTGCCGCTGCCGCTGGCCGCGCTCGGCCCGGTCGACGTCGTCGTCATCTCGCACGACCACTACGACCACCTGGACCTGCCCACCATCAAGGCGCTGGCCGGCACGGACACCCTGTTCGCCGTGCCGCTCGGGGTCGGCGCCCACCTGGAGCACTGGGGCGTCTCCCCGGACCGGCTGCGCGAACTGGACTGGCACGAGTCCACCCGGATCGGCGGACTCACGCTCACCGCCACCCCGGCCCGCCACTTCTGCGGCCGGGGCCTGCGCAACACCCAGCACACCCTCTGGGCGTCCTGGACCGTCGCCGGCGAGGAGCACCGGATATACCACAGCGGCGACACCGGTTACTTCGACGGCTTCAAGGACATCGGCGCCGCGTACGGGCCGTTCGACGCCACGATGATCCAGATCGGGGCGTACAGCGAGTTCTGGCCCGACATCCACATGACCCCGGAGGAGGGCCTGCGCGCGCACCTCGACCTCCAGGGCGGAGCACCGCACGGGGCGCTGCTGCCGATCCACTGGGGCACGTTCAACCTGGCCCCGCACCCCTGGGCGGAACCGGGGGAGTGGACCAAGGAGGTCGCCGAGGACGCCGGCCAGGCGGTCGCCCTGCCGCGTCCCGGCGAACCCTTCGAACCCGCCGGGAAGCTGCCGGCGGAGGCATGGTGGCGCCACGTCTCGGGCGACGTCCGGCGCACCTGGCGCTCGGCCGGCGCACTCGTGGCCGAACCGCCGGTACGGAACTGAGCGGAGCCGGGGATCCGGTGCCGCCGATCCCAGGCCAAGGCAACCACTCTCCGTGACATCGGAGGAGGTCGCCGCCTCCTGAAAGGCGCCTCGGCAGGACGATCGAGGAAAACTGACGTTCGTACGTTCACACCTCGCGGGGGTGGCGGGCCGATCCGGCTCGCCACCCCCGTTCGTCTTTTCTGACCGCTTCCGACCAGGCCGTATCGATCTCTTTCGTTCCGCCCGGGAGACGCTCGGCCGGACGGTCGGTCTGCCGTACGACCCCTCATACCAGAGCGGGACGCTCCCCGGGTGACTTTGCGAACTGCCCACCACGGTGAATGCGCGGACAACTACTGTGAGTGTCCGTCGGGTGACACGCGGCCGGATCCGCCGGTCCCGTCGGCCGACGCCGCGATCGCGCGCGCCCGCATCGACCCATGCCCGCGGCGCGCACCGCACGAGGACCCCAGGCCCGACGCACCCGTACGAGGACGCAGATGTCTCACCTCCGAGCAGCGGCCGCCCACGCCGACCGCCGCGAGGGCGGCCGGCACGGGCGACCGGCCGCCCGTCCCGCTCCCGCGCTGTCCGAGACGCGCATACGGCCCCAGCTGATGCGGCTCGCCGTCCTGCCGCCCCTCGCGGTCGCGCTCGGCTCCGGCGCCGCGGTGCTGTTCACCGTCCGCTCCGCCGGCGCGCGCACCGGTCCCCTGCTGTGGGCCATGGTCGCCGGGGCGGCCGGCCTGGCCGTCGCCGGCATCCTGATCGCCGCCGTGGCCGCCGACCGCGCCGCCCGCTCGGTCGCCGACCGCCTCGACGCCCTCAGGCGCACCGCCGTGCGCGGCGAAGCCGACCTGCACGCCCTGGTCGACGCGCTCCGGCAGGGCGAGACCCCGCCACAGCGCGGCCGGCACCACCGGCCGCCCGCCGACGCCGACGACTTCGAGCTGCTCGCCGCCGACCTGGCCCGCGCCCACGACGGCGCCGTCACCGCCGTCGTACGGGCCTCCCAGCTCTCCAGCAGGACGGGCAGCGAACAGAAACTGGAGGTGTTCGTCAACCTCGCGCGCCGGCTCCAGTCCCTCGTGCACCGGGAGATCTCGATCCTCGACGACCTGGAGAACGACATCGAGGACCCCGACCTGCTCAAGGGCCTCTTCCACGTGGACCACCTGGCCACGCGGATCCGCCGGCACGCCGAGAACCTCGCCGTGCTCGGCGGCGCCGTCTCCCGCCGCCAGTGGAGCAACCCGGTCAGCATGACCGAGGTGCTGCGCTCCGCCATCGCCGAGGTCGAGCAGTACTCCCGGGTCAGGCTCGTGCCGCCCGTCGACGGCGAACTGCGCGGCCATGCCGTCGCCGATGTCATCCACCTGCTCGCCGAACTCGTCGAGAACGCCACGGTGTTCTCCGCACCGCACACGCAGGTGCTGCTCCGCGCCGGCTTCGTCACCTCCGGGTGCGCCGTGGAGGTCGAGGACCGAGGGCTGGGCATGCCCGTCACCGAGCAGAACCGGATGAACGCCCTGCTCGCCGACCCCGACCAGGTCAACGTCGCCAGCCTGCTGGCCGACGGTCGCATCGGTCTCTACGTCGTCTCCCAGCTCGCCCGCCGGCACGGCATCCAGGTGCGGCTGCAGACCAACATCTACGGCGGTGTGCAGGCCGTACTCGTCGTCCCGCAGGCCCTGTTGGGGCAGTCCCAGGACGGGCCGGGCACGGACACGGGCGAAGGCGCCGCGGCTGGACAGGGCACGGACACGGGCGAGGGCGCGGAGGCCGCTCTTGTCGCGCCGCCGCTGCTGCCGGTGTCCGTGCCCCTGCCCGGAGGGGCGGGCGGGGGGACGGCCGAGCCGGGTACCGGGAACGGCGGCGGCGAGGCCGGGAACGGTTCCGCGCCCGTGGCCGGTACGGAGACCGGGGCCGGGGACCCTGGGACCAGCGGCACCGGAACCGGAACCGGAGCCGGATGGGAAACCGGCGCGGCTGACGGCTCCGAGGACGGGAACGGCGGCGCACGGGCTCAGGAGGCCGGGCGACGGCGGCACGCGCAGTGCGAATCGGGGCGGCGTGACTCCGAGGACGGCACACGCGGAGGCCACGAAGACGGCGCCCTGCCCCCGCTGCCCGTGCGCGGCACCCGTGCGGCGCGTCCCACCCCCGCCGATGCCGTGCCCGGCGTCAGCGCCGGGGACCGGCCGGTGGTGGAGGCCCGCACGGGCATCCTGCCCGTCCCGCGCGCCGGCATGGTGCGCGACATCATGGTCGAAAAGCCCCAACTGCCCCGCAGACGCGCCCAGGAGCACATCGCGCCCCAACTGCGCGGCGGCCCGGCCCCCCGTCAGGCCGCCGGCACCGTCACCGGCCACGACCCCGGCCTGATGGCCGCCTTCCAGCGCGGCGTCGGACTCGCCGAGGCCCAGCAGCAACTGGAGTCCGGCCACGAGGAGCCGCGACAGGAACCGCCGGGCCACGGCGGGCCGGCGTACGAGGAGCCGAGGCGCGAGCGGGCGGCGTACGAGGAGCCGAGGCGTGGAGGAGAGGCCTACGAGGAGCCGAGGAGGGACGGCGCCTCGTACCGGGCCTACGGGGAACCGGCGTATGCCCATACGGCGTACGGACACATGGCTCCGGCCCACACGGACGCCTCGCCTATGGATGCCGCACACACGGACTCCCGCCACACGGACGCTCGCCACATGGCCGCCGACCACACGGGCCCGCCTCCCATGGGCGCACCCGACATGGCCGCGGACCACATGGGCCCGCGCCACACGGCACCGGAACCCGCCACCCCGGACCACACGGCTCCCCGGCACACAGCCCGCCACCACATGGGCTCGGAGCACACCACCGCCGGACAACCCCCGGCCCCCGCCCCCATACCTCAGGCCCGCGCCCACGCGCCCGCGCCGGACGGCACGCCCGGTACCGGCCCAGCCGAGGGAAGTGCCCCGGCCGGATGACCGTACCCACCTCCGCCCCCGCTCCCGCACGTCGTACCCCCACCCCCAGCGCGCCCGCAGTTTTCCGTACCCCAAGGAGTCGATCCACCATGGCGAGCGATGCGCCGACCGTCCCCGCATCCGACCTCGACTGGCTGCTGAGCGGCCTCGTGCAGCGCGTACCGCACACCACCAGCGCGGTGCTCCTCTCCTCCGACGGGCTGGTGAAGTCCGTGCACGGCCTGGACGCCGACAGCGCCGACCACATGGCGGCCCTGGCCTGCGGCCTGTACTCCCTCGGCCGCAGCGCGGGCGTCCGGTTCGGCGACGGCGGCGACGTGCGTCAGGTCGTGGTCGAACTCGACGCGACCCTGCTCTTCGTCACCACCGCCGGCTCCGGCACCTGTCTCGCCGTGCTGGCCGGCCGCGATGCCGACGCCGCGGTGCTCGGCTACGAGATGGCGATGCTCGTCAAGAGCGTCCGCCCCTATCTGGTCACCGCCCCCCGGCAGCAGGCCGCCGGCACCGCGGCCACGAGGCATTGAGCGTGGCCGCAGCCGGCGACGGGCCCTGGCTGGACGAGGCGGCCGGCCGGCTGGTGCGGCCGTTCGCGGTCAGCGAAGGCCGCACCGAGCCGAGCATCGCCCTCGACCTGATGTCGCAGGTGATGGCCACCGGCGTCACTCCGCTCGGCTACCTCGGCCCCGAGCACGCGCAGGCCCTGGACCTGTCCCGGGTGCCCGTCCCGGTCGCCGAGGTGGCCGCCCAGCTGAAGCTTCCCGCGGCGGTCACCAAGGTGCTGCTGTCCGACCTGGTCGCCTGCGGCGCGCTGACCACCAGGCCGCCCGCCTACCACCACACCCCCACTGACCGGTCTCTGCTGGAGGCAGTGCTCGATGGACTACGACGACAGCTCTGACCCGTTCCCGACCGCGCTCAAGATCCTCGTCGCGGGCGGGTTCGGAGTCGGCAAGACGACCTTCGTGGGGGCGGTCAGCGAGATCGCGCCGCTCAGCACGGAGGAGCTGCTCACCACGGTCGGCGTCGGCACGGACAGTCTCGAGGGCATCGAGAACAAGACGGAGACCACCGTCGCCATGGACTTCGGCCGGATCGGCCTCGATCCGGACCATGTGCTGTACCTGTTCGGCACGCCGGGACAGGAGCGGTTCTGGTTCATGTGGGACGAGCTGTCCGAGGGGGCGCTCGGCGCCGTCGTCCTCGCCGACACCCGGCGCCTGGAGGACTGCTTCGCCGCCGTCGACTTCTTCGAGGAGCGCGGCCTCGCCTTCGTCGTCGCCGTCAACGAGTTCGACGGCGCCCACCGCTACGACCCCGAGGAGGTGCGGGCCGCCATCGACCTCGATCCGGAGGTCCCGATCGTGCGCTGCGACGCCCGGATCTCCAGCTCCGGCATCCAGACCCTGCTCATCCTCGTCCGCCACCTGCTGGCCCTCGCGCCGGCGACCACGCCCAGCCAGGGCGCCCACATGTGATCCCGACCCACCGTCCACGGAGTCCCTGTATGAGGTACGCCCACAGCGCCGGAGCCCGGCGATGAGCTACGAGCCGCCCCGGCCGGTCCGGGGTCTGCTGCTCACCCCCGAGGACAAGGAGGCCCCCGCCCGCGTCCACCGGCTGCGCCGGCTCGGCCTGGCGGACCGGCCCGACCCGGCGCTCGACGCCTTCGCCGGCCACCTCGCCCAGCTCACCGGCGCGTGCTACGCCATGGTCAACTTCATCGGCGAGGACCGCCAGTTCTTCGCGGGCCTGAGCGCCCCGGCCGTCCCGGTCGTCCGCGAGGACGGGAGCAGGGCCGAGATGGGCCGGGTGCTGCCGCGCGACCATGGGTTCTGCCCCCATGTGGTGGTACGACACAGGGCACTCGTCCTGGACGACGTCCGCGACTATCCGCGGTTCGCGGGCAACCCGGTCGTCGACGGGTTCGGCATCCGCTCCTACCTCGGCGCCCCGCTCATCGACAGCTCCGGCATGGCGCTCGGCACGGTGTGTGCCGCCGACACATCCCCGCGCGCCTGGGGCAGGGCCGGCCTGGAGACCATCAAGACGCTCGCCGCCGATCTCGTCGTACGACTCGAACGGAGCACGCGGGACGGCCTGCCTCTGTGAGGCCCCGCCGCCGGAGCCGGGCCCAACGCGGGCGCGGCGCAAGGGGCATGAGGAATGCCCGCGAGGCCTGAAGGAAAGCTGAGGCGCCGGTTAAGAAAAGCTCGATGGACCACCGCGCGCTCATACGGCAGATTGCAGGGTGATTCCACCCCTCTGACCCGGTGCGGGCTTCTTCGGCATGCCCGTGGGCCGGGCCTCACTCACAGGAGCCGTAGCGTTGAAGGCGCTGGTCAAGGAGAAGGCGGAGCCGGGACTCTGGCTGACGGACGTCCCGGAGCCCGCCATCGGCCCCGGTGACGTCCTCATCAAGGTCATGCGGACCGGTATCTGCGGTACCGACCTGCACATCCGTGCCTGGGACGGCTGGGCCCGGCAGACGATCCGCACGCCGCTCGTGGTCGGCCACGAGTTCGTCGGACAGGTCGTGGAGACCGGCCGGGACGTGACCGAGGTCCGCGTCGGCGACCGGGTCAGCGGCGAGGGGCACCTGGTGTGCGGCAAGTGCCGCAACTGCCTGGCCGGCCGCCGCCACCTGTGCCGGGCCACCGTCGGCCTCGGCGTCGGCCGCGACGGCGCGTTCGCCGAGTACGTGGCCCTGCCCGCGTCCAACGTATGGGTGCACCGCGTCCCCGTCGACCTCGACGTCGCCGCGATCTTCGACCCGTTCGGCAACGCCGTGCACACCGCGCTGTCCTTCCCGCTGGTCGGCGAGGACGTCCTGATCACCGGCGCCGGACCGATCGGCCTGATGGCCGCCGCCGTGGCCCGGCACGCGGGCGCCCGCCATGTCGTCGTCACCGACGTCAGCGAGGAGCGCCTGGACCTGGCCCGCAAGATCGGCGCGAGCCTCGCCCTGAACGTCGCCGGTTCCACCATCGCCGACGGCCAGCGCGCACTGGGCCTGCGCGAGGGCTTCGACATCGGCCTGGAGATGTCCGGCCGCCCCGAGGCCCTGCGCGACATGATCGCCAACATGACCCACGGCGGCCGGATCGCCATGCTCGGCCTGCCCGCCGAGGAGTTCCCCGTCGACTGGGCCCGGATCGTCACCTCGATGATCACCCTCAAGGGCATCTACGGCCGCGAGATGTTCGAGACCTGGTACGCGATGTCGGTGCTGCTGGAGGGCGGCCTCGACCTCGCCCCCGTGATCACCGGCCGGTACGGCTACCGCGACTTCGAGGCCGCCTTCGCCGACGCGGCGAGCGGCAAGGGCGGCAAGGTCATCCTCGACTGGACCGTCTGACCCCCTTCACCCGCGAGCACCTTCAGGAGCCCCCCATGTTCGACACCGTGCGCGACGACCTGCGCGCCACCCTGGACGAGATCCGCGCCGCCGGCCTGCACAAGCCCGAGCGGGTCATCGGCACCCCGCAGTCCGCGACCGTGGGCGTCACCGCCGGCGGCCGTCCCGGCGAGGTCCTCAACTTCTGCGCCAACAACTACCTCGGCCTCGCCGACCACCCCGAGGTGATCGCCGCCGCCCACCAGGCCCTGGACCGCTGGGGCTACGGCATGGCCTCCGTCCGCTTCATCTGCGGCACCCAGGAGGTGCACAAGGAGCTGGAAGCCAGGCTGTCGGCGTTCCTCGGCCAGGAGGACACCATCCTGTACTCCTCCTGCTTCGACGCCAACGGCGGTGTCTTCGAGACCCTGCTCGGCGAGGAGGACGCGGTGATCTCCGACGCCCTCAACCACGCCTCCATCATCGACGGCATCCGCCTGTCCAAGGCCCGCCGGTACCGCTACGCCAACCGCGACCTCGCGGACCTGGAGGCCAAGCTGAAGGAGGCGTCCGACGCCCGCCGCCGGCTGATCGTCACCGACGGCGTCTTCTCCATGGACGGCTACGTGGCCCCGCTGCGCGAGATCTGCGACCTCGCCGACCGCTACGACGCGATGGTCATGGTCGACGACTCGCACGCCGTCGGCTTCGTCGGCCCGACCGGCCGGGGCACCCCCGAACTGCACGGCGTCATGGACCGCGTCGACATCGTCACCGGCACCCTCGGCAAGGCCCTCGGCGGCGCCTCCGGCGGCTACGTCGCCGCCCGCGCCGAGATCGTCGCCCTGCTGCGCCAGCGCTCCCGCCCGTACCTGTTCTCCAACACCCTCGCCCCGGTGATCGCCGCCGCCTCCCTGAAGGTCCTCGACCTGCTGGAGTCCGCCGACGACCTGCGGGTGCGGCTGGGCGAGAACACCGCGCTGTTCCGCCGCCGGATGACCGAGGAGGGCTTCGACATCCTCCCCGGCGACCACGCCATCGCCCCCGTCATGATCGGCGACGCGGCGCAGGCGGCCCGCATGGCCGAACTGCTGCTGGAGCGCGGGGTGTACGTGATCGGGTTCTCCTACCCGGTCGTCCCGCAGGGCCAGGCCCGCATCCGGGTCCAGCTGTCCGCCGCGCACTCCACGGAGGACGTCCACCGCGCGGTGGACGCGTTCGTCGCGGCGCGCGCCGAGCTGGCGGCCTGACCAGGCCGGACGAGCTGGGATAATCGGGGGCATGATCGAGGCACGGCGGCTCCACATCCTCCGTGCGGTGGCCGACCACCGTACGGTGACCGCGGCGGCCGCCGCGCTCTACCTGACCCCGTCCGCAGTCTCCCAGCAGCTGACGGCCCTGGAGCAGGAGACCGGCCACCGCCTGGTGGAGCGCGGCGCCAAGGGCGTACGGCTCACCCCGGCCGGCGAGATCCTGCTCAGCCACACCAACGCGGTCCTCGCCCAGCTGGAGCGGGCCGAGGCCGAGCTGGCCGCCTACGGCTCCGGCGAGGCGGGCACCGTCACCGTGGCGGCCTTCGCGACCGGCATCGCCCAGGTCGTGGCCCCGGCGGTGGCCCGCCTCGCCCACTCCGCGCCCGGCATACGGATCCGGGTGCAGGACGCGGAGGGGGACGCCAGCCTGCCCATGGTCCTGGACCGGCAGGTGGACGTGGCGGTCGCCGTCGAGTACCGGGGCGCCCCGTCCGCCGACGACCCCCGCCTGACCCATGTCCCGCTCTACGCCGAGCCGTTCGACGCGGTCGTCCCGCTCGGACACCGGCTCGCCGACGCGCCCGAGGTGCCCCTGGCCGACCTGTCCAAGGACGCCTGGATCGGCCCGTACCCCGGCAATCCCTGCCACGACGTGGTCGTCCTCGCCTGCGAGAGCGCCGGTTTCCAGCCCCGCCTGGAGCACTCCTCCGACGACTTCCGGGCCGTCGTCGCGCTCGCCGCGGCCGACGTGGGCGTGGCCCTCGTACCGCGCTCGGCGCTGTGCGGTATGGACCTCGCGGGCGTGGTCGTACGCCCCGTCGACGGCGTCGCCCCGACCCGCCGGGTCTTCGCCGCCGTCCGCCGGGGAGCCGAGGGCCACCCGCTGATCCGCCCGGTACTGGACGCGCTCGGCGAGGCGGGCACGGTCGTGAGGCGTCCGTAACACCGATGTCTCACATCGGGGATAGCGTCCCGGATATGAGAAGGGAAGATCCCGTCGATCTCCTGATCGGCGCCCGGCTCGCCGAACTGCGCGCCCAGCACGGCTGGTCCCTGGGCGAGCTGGCGGAGCGCAGCGGAGTCAGCCGGTCCACGCTGTCCCGCGCCGAACGCGCGGAGACCAGCCCCACCGCCGCCGTCCTGAACCGGCTCTGCCATGTCTACGGCCGCACCATGTCCCAGCTGCTCAGCGAGGTCGAGGCGGCACCGGCGCCGCTGGTCCGGGCCGCCGGCCAGCGGGTCTGGGAGGACCGCCGGGCCGGCTTCGTCCGGCGGTCGGTGTCCCCGCCGCACGCCGGGCTGCGCGGCGAACTGGTCGAGGGCCGGCTCGTCCCGGGCGCGGACCTCGCCTACGACCGTCCGCCCGTGCCCGGCCTGGAACAGCACCTGTACCTGCTGGCGGGAACGCTGGAGGTCACCGTCGGCGAGCAGGTCCACCGGCTCGACGCGGGAGACTGCCTGCGGATGCGGGTGACCGGCGCGACCCGGTTCCACTGCCCCGGTCCGGATCCGGCGCGCTACGTCCTGGCGGTGGTACGGCCATGAGGGTGGAGCGCTGGAGCGGCGACCGGGTGCGCGAACGGGCCGACGGCCTGGCGGAGCTGCTGACCGACACCGTGGCCTCGGGCGCCTCCGTCGGCTTCCTCGCACCGCTCGGGCACGCCGAGGCCGTCGCCTGGTGGCGGGAGCGGGCGGACGCCGTGGCGACGGGCCGGTTCGCCGTCTGGGCGGCCGTGGACGACCGGGAGCGGGTGACCGGCACGGTGAGCCTGGACTTCCCGGCCAAGCCGAACAGCCGGCACCGGGCCGAGCTGGTGAAGCTCATGGTGCACCGGAGCGCGCGCGGACTGGGGCTCGGCCGCCGGCTCCTGGCCACCGCCGAGCGGGCCGCCGCGGCCGACGGCCGTACCCTGCTCCACCTCGACACCGAGACCGGCTGCCCCGCCGAGCGGCTGTACCGCTCGGCCGGCTGGACCCCGGCCGGCACCATCCCCGACTACGCGGCGAGCCCGGCGGGCGAACTGCGGCCGACGACGCTGTACTACAAGCGGCTCGGCGGCTGATCGCCCGGCGGCCCGTTGTCAGTGGCAGGAGCTACCTTGCGTGGCATGCCGGATGCAGAAGACGTACGCCGAATCGCCCTGTCCCTGCCGGACACCACGGAGAAGGTCGCCTGGAGCATGCCCACGTTCCGGGTGGCCGGGAAGATGTTCGCGACCCTGCCCGAGAACGAGACGTCCATCGCCGTGCGCTGTCCCAAGGTGGAGCGCGACGAACTGGTGCTGGCCGAGCCGGAGAAGTTCTGGATCGCCGGCCACGAGGCCCAGTTCGCCTGGGTGAGAGCGAGACTGGCCGCCCTGGAGGACGAGGACGAACTGCGGGACATCCTGGCCGACTCCTGGCGCCAGGCCGCCCCGCCCCGACTCCTGGACGCCCACCCCGAGTTGGGCCTCCCGTCCGGGGACTGAAAGATCCGGTGGGTGCGGACGGGAGGGTGGCATCGTCCACCTGCCCCGAGCCGCCGCCCCGCCCGCTCCCACCCGCTCCCACCCGCCAAGGCTTCAAGACACCGGTCCACTGAGACCCGCGGCCCACCGGCCCGCCCGGGCCGGAACGCACCCGCCCGCTCACACCGACCCCGCCGAGGCGGGAACACGTCGGCCCACCGGCACCCGGACTCACCGGCCCACCGGGCCCGGACCCGGCCCGCCCGGCGGCACCGCCCGCGCTCACCCGCCCACCGGCACCCGCCCGGCGCCCACGAACCCGCCGATCCGCTCCCGCAGGCTCGCCGCGTCCAGGCCGTGCGCGGCCACGTGCTCCTCGATCGTGCCGTAGCGGCGCAGTTCGCGCCGGCCCACGCCGAGGCCGAGCACGCGGTGCGGCACATCGGACAGCGCCTCGCCGGCCGCGGCCGCCGAGGTCCCCGCCAGATACGGCTCGACCAGCACCACATCCGTACCGGCGGCCTCCGTGGCCCGGCGCAGCCCGGCCGCGTCGAACGGCCGTACCGTCGTGGCGTACAGCACGGTCACGTCCAGCCCCTCCGTGGCGGCGAGGACGGTGTCCAGCAGCGGGCCGACGGCGACCACGACACCCGAGCGGCCCTCGCGGACCGTGACGAAGCGCTGCCCGTCGATCGGCCGCGCCTGCCGGTTGGACTGCACGGACAGCCGTACGTACACCTTGTCGTCGCCCGCGGCGACCGCGTGCCGCAGCAGCGTCCCGGCCTCGTCCGGATGCCCGGGCACATGCACACTCCAGCCGTCCAGCGTGTCCAGGAGGGCCACATCACCCGGTGCCATATGGGTGAAGCCGCCGGCCGGCCAGTCGAAGGAGGCGGCGGCGCTCACCAGCACCGCACCCGTGTCCTGGTGTCCCAGATCCAGCTTGACCTGCTCGAACGGCCGCTCCACGAGAAAGCTGGCGAAGGTGTGCACGACGGGCCGCAGACCGGTGAGGGCCAGCCCCGCCGCCGCCCCGACCAGCAGCTGTTCGCGGATGCCGACATTGATCACCCGGTCGGGATGGCGCCGCATGGCGTCCCGGAAGCCGTCGAGGCCGATCTCGGCGAGGACGACGGCGACCCGGGGGTCCTCGTCCAGAAGCCGGGAGACGACGGGTGCGAAGCGGTCACGCATGGTGTCCATGACAGAGAGCCCTTTCGGGGAGCGGGGAGGATCAGGAGTTCTTCGGTTCGACACGGGCCACGACGACGTGCGGCCGGCCCGGATGCGGCGCGGTGAACGCGGCGTACAGGGCCTCGTGGTCGCGGCCGTCCACGGTCACCGCGGACCAGCCGGCGGCCTGGAACCGGGCGGCGACGCCTCCGGGCAGCGCGTGGCTGGCGGAGGAGTTGTCGATCACGACGGTGTGCAGCCGGTCCAGCCCGGCGGGCCCGGCGAAGGCGATCGCCTCGTGGTTGCTGCCCTCGTCCAGTTCGGCGTCCCCGGTCAGCACCCAGACCGCCGGATCGGTCAGGCCCTGGGCGCGCAGGCCCAGCGCGGTGCCCACGCCGATCGGCAGCCCGTGCCCGAGCGACCCGCTGCCGATCTCGGCGCCCGGCACGAGCACCCGGTCCGGATGGTGCCCGAGCGGGGAGTCGTACGTCCCGAACCCCGGCAGCCACTCCACGGGCACGAAGCCCTTCGCGGCCAGCACGGCGTAGTAGGCCATGGGCCCGTGCCCCTTGCTGAGCAGGAAGCGGTCCCGGCCGGGGTCGGTGCGCCGCTCGGGAGTGACCCGCAGCACGCGGTCGTAGAGCACCCACAGCACGTCGAGCGTGGAGGTGGCCGCCGGGCCGTGCTTCTCGTCGCCGGTCATCAGGGCCATCAGCCGGGGCAGGTCGTCGTAGCCGTACGTGCGGGACTGTTCCGTTGCGATCGTCATACGGTTGATCGTGCAACCTCAACCAAACTTGAGGTCAACGCCGAAAGGGGCGCGCGATCACCGAGCCGAATGCGGTATTGTTTCCCTGCGCGTTCGGCCGGGGAAACCCCAGGTCAGACCGCACCGGGACGTGGCGCAGCTTGGTAGCGCACTTGACTGGGGGTCAAGGGGTCGCAGGTTCAAATCCTGTCGTCCCGACTCGAGAGAGTCGCAGTTCAGAGGGCCGGCTTCGGAGACATCCGAGACCGGCCCTTGATCGTTTTCGGGGCCAGTCGGGGGCCAGGCTCCCTTGACCGGTGTCGGCGGGTGATGGCGATCGGGCTCGGGAGGGAGCGGGGGCGCGGACTGCGCTGAGGTGTGCGGAGAGTGCTGTGCCGACGGCCGTGATCTTCATGTTCCAGACTGCCGATCTGGTGCCGTTGCCGACCGAGCGGGGTGTCCACCTCTCCCGTGAGCAGGCCCGAACCGCCCGATGTGGTGTGTGCACGGGCGACGGCCCGCCTGCACCAGCTGCTGCCCGGCCTCGGCCCGGGTGAAGCCGCAGCGGCGCTGGCCGCGGTCAACGCTCACCGGCACATCGGGCTGCACCGCCTCGACGCCCACTCTGCGGCGGCACCCAGACGCCCTGACCGCCGGCAGTGCGGACATCCCGCCCTCTTTGCTGCGACTCCTCGACCGACTGAAGCAGTCCGGGCACCCGGTGCGGATCCGGGGTGCGCGCGCTGCGGCCGTCTCCGCCCGCTGCCCGAACAGCGGGCCGAGGGCAGGGCGTGCGGCCTTGTGCCGAACAAGACCGCAAGCGCCCGTGCACGCACTGCTGACGCGACGGCGTCGTGGCAGCCAGCGACGCGGGGAATCCGGTGTGTTGGAGCTGCTATGCCGCCGACCCGGCCCGGCACGAGCCCTGCTCCGGATGCGGACGCCGGGCACGGGTCCGTCGGCGCCGGACGGGAGAGACGGACATCGGTTCCCTCCGTGCCAGTGCCAGTGCCAGTTCGAGTGCCGGCTGGCTCGGTCGTCGCGGCCGAGGGCGACGTAGCCGGCGGCCAGGGCGACCTCTTCGAGCGCCGTGGACATCGCGCGAGCCAGGTCCGCACGCTGCGGAGTGTCTGTGCGGGGCTGTCCGCGATGGCGCCGTACGGTGTCGGACCGTATTGGTGTTGCAGGCGTTCGCGTTCGGTCTCCAACAAGGAGGAGACGGAGAGACTTCCCCGGTTGGCAGCAGCACCATGACGTGGGGAGTGTGCACGTCCTCTCCGAATGGCCATGGTCGACTCGCCGGTCGCGATCTCGGGGCGGAAGATGAGTGTGCTCGGCCGTGTAAGGCGCAAAGGATGGCACATGTCCCCAAGGTTCCCCGGCAGCTCCCGTCGCTTCGGCCACCGAGCCGTCGCGTTGCCATGTGGCTGCGCCGTAGGGACGCTCGCCCTGGCAGGTCGCGGCGGCGGTCAGAACATTCCCGGCACACCACGGTCGGCGCCGACCTCTTCGGCGGCTTCCACCATCGCCTCCACTCGCACGTCCGCCTCGGCAGCGGCATCCTCCGCGGCTGCCCGGGCCCTGGGATGCGAGGCATCCGTCGACGCCGAGGCCGCCCGGGCCGGCACCGCCGCCGACAGTGCGCTCAAGAACGTTCAGGGCCGCGGCAACGCTGTGTCCGAGACCCTGCACCGGAACCGGACCGGTGGACTGCCCGCCGCCCTGGTGACGATCACGAACAAGACCAACCAGAGGGCGTCCTGCGTCGTGCAAGCGGCGAACCTTGAGCCCGGCCACAAGGAGCAGCCCATCGCCTTCAGCGGACAGCCGCGAGGGGCCCATCCGACGGCCTGTCTCGCCCATGCCCACGGTACCGACGTGTGTAAGGAGGCGCGGTGGGCAGCATGGTCGTCGTAGGTGTGGACGGCTCGTCGTCGAGCCATGCCGCGGTGGTTCAGGCCGCTCGGGAGGCTGAGCGGCGCGGTGCGGAGCTGCGTGTGGTGCACGCCTTCAGCTGGCCGGTCGGGCCCATGTACGCACCGCTGGACCCGTCGCCGCTCAACATGCTGGCGCACGACGCCGCACAGGATGCTCGGCGTGTGGCGCCCGGGGTGAAGGTCGACGAAGCCGTGATGATCGGCGGTGCGGTGTCGGTGCTGGTGGCCGAGTCGCGCGCCGCGGACCTCGTGGTCGTCGGCCGCCGGGGCATCGGGGGCTTCGTCGGCATGCTGCTGGGCTCGACGGCGGTATCCCTGGCCGCCCACAGCCACTGTCCGGTGCTGGTGATCCGCGAGGAGCCGGACTGCTCCGGGCCCGTCGTGCTGGCCGTCGACGGCTCCCCAGAGGGCGAGAAGGCGGTCGAATTCGCCTTCGCCGAGGCGGAGAGGCGGGGATCCGACCTCGTCGCCGTGCACGCGTGGCTGCCGGACCACGCACCGGCCGGTACGGGCGTGGAGAGCCCGGAGCGCCTGCTGGCCCAGGCGGTCGCCGGACGCGCGGAGAGCTGTCCGGACGTGACGGTCCGACAGGAAGTGCTTAGCGGCGAGACCCGCGAGGTCCTGGTCCAGGCCAGCAGGAGCGCCCAATTGATGGTGGCCGGCGCCAGGGGGCGCGGCGGGTTTTCCGGGATGCTCCTGGGGTCGGTCAGCCAGGTGCTGTTGCACCACGCGCACTGCCCGGTCGCCGTCGTCCGCGGCGGATCCTGAGTGGAGCCGGGTGCGCGTGCGCTGCCGTCGGGCGATCACGGTGCCGGACGCCGCCGGCACCGGCAGGGAACCGGCGCGTCGCGGGACGCCGGTCGCGGGGTCCGGGTCCAGCCGTGTGACGTCGCTTGAGCGTTCGTCGGCCGCGTACAGCCGCGCGCCGGAACGGTGCAGGACCAGGTCGCGCGGCCATCGACCTCCGCACGGAACCGACGCGACCGACTCCGCTCGCTCGCCGGTCGCGTCGAGCGCAAGGACGGTGATGGTGCCGGTGCCGCGGACCGCCGCCCACAGACGGCGGCCGTCGGGTGAGACGACCGGTGCCGGGGGAGAGACGGCCTCGTCGGTGCCACCCGGGAACGAGAGTGCCGTGCCCACCGGTTCGAGCACGCCGGCGGCGGCGTCCCAGCGGCACACGGTGACGGCCGCATCGAGTTCTCCGAGAACGCGGGCGTGGCTTCCGGACGGCCGGAAGGCCAGGTGACGCGGCCGGACTGGCGGGCGGGGTCAGGTCCGCTGCCCGTGTAGTGCCGCACGTCCCCGGTGGTTCGCAGGCCGCCGTCGGCGGCGAGGGAGAGCACGGTGACGCTGCCGGGAGGCGTGATTGGCGGTCAGCGGTGACCACGCACCACCGACAGCTGGGTGGGCGCATCCCCTCGCACTGCCACGGGGACCTCGAGGGGTCGCGGTTCGGGATCGGCGATGTCGTAGGCGGCGACCGAGCCCTGTGCCGTCTCGGAGACGGTGTAGAGGACCGGTCGTGATCGGCAGTCAGGTAGGACGGGTCCGGTAGGGCATCGACAACGCCGATTTCGGTCAGCGCTCCCGTCTTCGGATGCACGGCGGCCACCACGATGCCGCGGCCACCCGATGATGTGAACGATCTGATGAAGGCTCGATCCGTGCGTTCGTCACCCACAGCGTCCTCCGCCCTCGCGCGCGTGGCCCGACGCCGGCAGGGCCGCTTTCGCCGCCGGGGCCAGTACCGGGACAGGCGTGTCACCCAGGTCACCTCACCGAGGCCATTTCACCGAACCCTTCCGCACGCCCGCGTCGCCTGACCGGGCATCGTCCGGTCGAGTCGCGAGCGGACTCGGACCCTGCGACAGTGGCAGGAGTGAAGAGCTGACGCCAAGACCGGAGTCGATGCGGCCGGCTCACCGTCGTCGCGGCCGGCAGTGAGCCGGTGGAGGAAGGGCGGGCGGATGAAGGCGTTCGTGATGAAGGAAATCGGACGGACGGGCTTCATGGAGAAGCCCGTTCCGGAGCCGGGCCCAGGCGACGCGGTGGTGCGGACGACCAGTGCCCTGATCTGCACATCCGATTCCCACACCGTTCACGGCGGCATCGGCCCGAGGAAGAACCTGACGCTGGGCCACGAAGCCGTCGGCATCGTGCACGCGGTGGGCAGCGAGGTGAAGGAATTCCGGCCCGGCGACCGCGTGCTGGTCGGCGCCATCACCCCCGACTGGGGCGACATGGCCTCCCAGAACGGGTTCCCGTCGCAGTCGGGCGGACCGCTCGGCGGGTTCAAGTTCGCCAACCGCAAGGACGGGGTCTTCGCCGATTACTTCCACGTCAACGACGCCGACGCCAATCTCGCCGGGATCCCCGACACGATCGGTGACGACGTGGCGGTCTACTGCGCCGACATGCTGTCGACGGGATTCATGGGAGCGGAGAAGGGCAACATCCCGATCGGCGGGACGGTCGCCGTCCTCGCGCAGGGACCGGTGGGCCTGATGGCCACGGCGGGGGCCAGGCTCCGCGGCGCCGGCCGGGTCATCGGGGTCGAGTCGGTCCCCAGTCGGCAGAAACTGGCGCGCGAGTACGGCGCCGATGAGATCGTGGACTTCACCAGCGAGGACGTCGTCGAGCGGGTCCGTGAGCTGACCGGTGGAGAAGGGGTCGACACCGCCATCGAGGCCCTGGGCGCGGACATCACGTTCCAGACCGCTGTGAAGATCACCAAGCCCGGCGGCACCATCTCCAACATCGGCTACTTCGGCGAGGGCGAGTTCATCAGCATCCCCCGCGTCGAATGGGGCGTCGGCATGGCGGACCAGACCATCGCGACCGGGCTCTGCCCCGGAGGCCGGCTCCGCATGGAACGGCTGCTGCGCGTAGTGGAGGCGAAGCGCATCGACCCCACGCGCATGACCACCCACACGTTCTCCTTCGACGACATGGAGCGGGCCTTCGAGGTCGCGGACAAGAAGCTCGAAGACGTCGTGAAGGTGCTGATCACTTTCTAGGCAGCGTCCTTTCCCGGACTTGCGCAGCGCGGCGGACGGTGCTTTGCGGCGCCGCGGAAGCGAGGAGCCATGCACGATCCCGACCCCCCGTTCCGCCCGGTCCGCAGGCGCGAGGGCTACCTGCCGCTGGAGGACCTCGGCCTCATCGGGGACGGTACGACGGCCGCGTTGGTCGGCCTGGACGGTTCGATCCCGTGGATGTGCCTGCCCCGTTTCGACTCCGACCCCCTGTTCTGCGGCCTGCTGGACCACGCACGAGGCGGCCATTTCACCCTCGCGCCGCAGGACCTGGTGGAGGCCCGCCAGCGCTACGAACCCGACACCGGTGTACTCACCACCGAGATGCGCAGTACCACCGGCCTGGTACGGGTCACCGACGCGCTGACCGTGCGCACCGGCGCCGACCTCACCGAGGACTCCCCAGCCGGACGGTGCGAGCTCGTCCGGTCGGCCGTGGTCCTCTCCGGACACGTGCGGCTGCGGGTGGACCTGGAGCCCCGTGGCGGCGGCACGACCCAGACGCTTTTCAGCGGCCTGGAACTGCGACCCTCTCGCCGGCCGGACCTGCGCCTGCACCTGCGCTCCAATCACCCCCTGCCCGGCCTGCACAGCACCCAGGACCTGCGACAGGGCGAACACCTCGACCTCGTCCTGTCCTGGGGCCGCTTCCACCGCCACCACCGGTTCCGGACCGACACGATGCTCACGGACACCGCCGACGCCTGGCGGCGCTGGATGAGACACTTCGACTACTCCGGTCCCCAGGAGGCACTGGTCCGGCGTGCCGCCGTCACTCTGAAACTGTGCGACGACTGGACCAACGGCGCCGTCGTCGCGGCGCCCACCTCCTCCCTGCCCGCGCCGGTCGGCGGAGTCCGCAACTGGGACTACCGCTACGCCTGGATCCGCGACGCCGCCTACGCCGTGTTCGCCCTGCGGCGCGTCGGCTTCACCGGCGAGGCGGACGCCTTCCTCGGCTGGGTCCTCGACGCCGTTGAGCAGAGCCGCAGCCCCCGGATCATGTACAACCTCGATGGCGGCCCCGTGCCCGAGGAGATCGAGGACACCGAGCTGGAGGGGTACCGCCGCTCCGGTCCGGTGCGGTGGGGCAACGGCGCGGCCGATCAGCGCCAGCACGACGTCTACGGCGAGATCCTGGACTGCGCCGACCAGTGGCTGCGCACCGACCAGTGGCTGCGCTCCGGCCGTGAGGTGCAGCCCGCGCTGTGGGCGGGCCTGGCGGAGCTGGCCGAAACCGCGGGGCGGGCGTGGCGCCGGCCGGACCAGGGAATCTGGGAGGTACGCAGCGACGGTCGGGTGTTCACGTACTCGGCCGGCATGTGCCAGGTGGCCCTGGCCCGGGCCGCGGACATCGGCGAGCGGCTCGGACTGCCCGGGCCGACCACAGCCTGGCGTGCCTCGGCCGACCGGCTGCGCCGGCGCATCCTGGAGGAGTCCTGGGACGAGGACGCGCAGACGCTGAGCGCGCACCTGGACGGCGGCGGCGCGCTCGACGCGAGCCTGCTCGCGCTCCCGCTGCGCCACGTGGTGCCGGCCGACCACCCGCGGATGGCCGCGACCACCACGGCCGTGGCCGAACGCCTGTCGGCCGGCGACGGCCTGCTCTACCGCTACCTCCACGAGGAGTCGCCCGACGGCCTGCCCGGCGACGAGGGCGGCTTCGTGCTGTGCAGCTTCTGGCTGGCCGACAACCTGACCGCCCAGGGCCGGATCGAGGAGGCCGAGAAGGTGTACACCTCGCTGTGCGCCCGTGCCAGCACGCTCGGACTACTGCCGGAACAGATCGAGCCCAGCACTGGAGAGTTCATGGGCAACTTCCCCCAGGCGTTCAGCCACATCGGGATCATCGCCAGCGGCGTGAACCTCGCCCGAGCGAAGGCAGGCACACGGACATGATCAAGCGGCTCGCCGTCTTCGGCGCGACAGGCGACCTCACCGCCCGCTACCTCCTGCCGGCCCTGGCCGCGCTGCGGGCCGCGGGACACATCGACGACGGCTTCCGGCTGACCGGCGCGAGCAGGGAAGGCTGGGACACCGACCGCTTCCGCTGGTGGTGCACCGACCAGCTCGACCGCCACGGCGGCTCCTGCCCTGTCGAGGCGAGGACGGCCGTCGCGGCTTCGGCCCACTACCGGCGGGCCGACGTCACCGATCCAGCGGACGTCGCCGCCGTCGTCGTCGGCGACGACCCGATCGCCGTGTATCTCGCCCTTCCCCCGGCACTCTTCCCGCACGTGGTCACGGCCCTGCACGAGGCCGGCCTGCCGCCGGGCAGCCGGATCGTTCTGGAGAAGCCGTTCGGCGAGGACCTGGCGAGCGCGCACCGGCTCAACCGGCTGCTCGCCGGTCTCGTGCCCGAACAGGCGGTGTTCCGGGTCGATCACTTCCTCGCCATGACGACCGTCCAGAACGTCCTCGGAAGCCGGCTCGCCAACCGGATGCTGGAGCCCATCTGGAACAGCACTCACATCGCGGACATCGAGATCGTCTGGGACGAGACCCTCGCCCTGGAAGGCCGCGCCGGCTACTACGACGGCGTCGGCGCGCTGAAGGACATGGTGCAGAACCACCTGCTGCAACTGCTGTGCCTCGTGGCCATGGAACCCCCGATCACCCTCGGCGAGCGGGACCTGCGCGACCGGAAGGTCGACGTGCTGCGGTCCGTGCGGCTCCTCACCGACTACGACGTCGTGCACCGCACACGCCGCGCACGCTACCTGTCCGGCCGGATCGGCGGCCGCGATGTCCCCGCATACGTCGACGAGGAGGGCGTGGACCCCGGGCGACGCACGGAGACCTTCGCCGAGGTCGAACTGGAACTGGACAGTTGGCGCTGGTCGGGGACGATGTTCCGGCTGCGCAGCGGCAAGGCGCTCGGACGGGACCGCAAGGAGGTCGCGGTGCGCTTCCGCTCCGTGCCCCATCTGCCCTTCGGTCACGAAGGCCAGGCCGAGCCCAACGTGCTGCGCTTCGGGCTGGAGCCGGAAGGGATGACCCTCGACATGACGGGCATCGGCGCACGCGCCCAGGCTCTCACCCAGCTCTCGTTGACAGCCCGGATGGAACCGCCCGACCTGCCCGCCTACGGCCGGCTCCTTCTGGACGTCATGAAGGGTGATCCCGCCCTGTCCATCCGGGGCGACGAGGCCGAGGAGGCATGGCGGGTCCTGGCCCCCGTCCTGAGCGCATGGGAGAGCAACCTGGTCCCGCTGGAGGAGTATCCGGCCGGCTCCGACGGTCCGCCTCCCCGGCCGCACGAGGGCGCCCAACGGCGGCGCAGCGACCTGCTGCACCCCGAAGCGCTACCGGAAGATGGACCGCGCTGAGCGCCGGTCCCCGTGCGTCGTCGTCACGGGCGTCGCAGGGATCGGCAAGACCACGGTGGCCCGCCTGCTGGCACAGCGGTTGGGCGTGCCCTTCGCGGACGGCGACGACTTCCACTCGGCGGCCGACATCACCAAGATGTCGGCCGGTACGCCGCTCGACGACGCCGACCGCCGCCCCTGGCTGGAGTCCGTCGGCCGCTGGCTGCACCAGCGGGACGTGGCGGGCACCGGTGCGGTGGTCGCCTGCTCCGCGCTCAGGCGGCGCTACCGGGACATCCTGCGAGCGGCCTGCCCGGGCGCATTCTTCCTGCACCTGATCGCCAGCCGCGAAGTGCTGGCGGACCGGATCGGCGGACGCACCGGCCACTTCATGCCGAGCTCGCTCCTCGACTCGCAGCTTGCCACGCTCGAACCCCTCGAACCGGACGAGCCGGGAGCCGAGCTCGACGCGACGCCGGCTCCCGACGTCCTCGCCGGCCTGGCCGTAGACCTGCTGGCGCGGCAGCTCCGCTGACTTCGCCGAGGGCAAGGCCGGTGTCCGCCATGGCATGCGGCGGGGAGCACGTAGGTGGGTTGACGAGGATGACGCCCCATCTGTCGTCGCACTAGCCGCTTTGTCTGTCCGAGGCGGCGCGGACGTGCCCCTTGGGGACCAGTTGGGGCCAGGCCCGCGACCGGGGGCAGAGGGTGATCGAAGGGCGCGGACCGCGCTGAAGCGCGACCTGCTCGGCCCCGCCGGCGGGAGCGGACCGAGAGCCGCGGGCTCTGTGCGGTTGCCGTGGCGGCCACGTAGCGTGTGCGCTCATGAGCGACGATCCGAAGACCGGCCTGGGTGACGTGCTCGCCCACGTAGTGAACTGCGACCACGAGGACGAAGAGCCCGACCTCCGCGGCGGTCGACGGGTCGCATACGTCGTGACCGGGGTCCGTGGAGCGCTCGTCGATGCCCATGCCGTCGACGACCCGACGAACAAGTACGTCGGCTCGGCCGCCGTTCTCTCGCAGAACCTCGAAATCAGCGTCAGTTCTCTGCTTGGGCGCCACTTCAGTTGCCGTGTCGTGCCTGGCGACCCCGGCACGTTTTTCGTCGATTTCCAGATGGTCCCGGAGCCAGGCGCCCAAGCGTCCGCGTGACGGGTTCGACGGCCTCGATCGGCTGGTCCCGGCTCGGCAGGAAGATAGCGTAGTCGATCCGCCGGCCACGCTCCTTCGCGCGCGCGGAGTCGATCAGCGGTCTCGGAGCGGACCCGTCGGTGGTAGACCTGTTCCACCCAGGCGGTGAAGAGGCGGGGCGGTTGAGAGTCAGCAGGCCACCGACTCACGGAAGGCTGACGCCATGCGGAAATTGATCTACGGCATGAATATGAGCCTGGACGGCTACATCGCCGCGCCCGGTGACGACATCGGCTGGAGCGTGCCGAGCGACGAGCTGTTCCGGTTCTGGTCCGACCGGTTGCAGGCGACCGACCTGACGCTGTACGGGCGCAAGCTGTGGCAGACGATGAGCTCCTACTGGCCGACCGGCGACCAGCAGCCGGACGCCACCCCGGCGGAGATCGAGTATGCGCGCCGCTGGCGGGACATGCCGAAGGTGGTGTTCTCCTCGACGATCGACGAGGTCGGCTGGAACACCCGCCTGGTCACCGGCGACGCGGTCGCCGAGATCACGCGGCTCAGGGCCGAGGACGGCGGCCCGATGGACATCGGCGGCGCGACGCTCGCCGGGGCGGCCATGCGGGCCGGCCTGATCGACGAGTACATGCTGGCCACCGCGCCGGTCCTGGTGGGCGGCGGCACGCCGTTCTTCACCGCACTGGACAACTGGGTGGACCTGAAGCTGGTGGAGACGCGGACGTTTCCCTGTGGTGTGATCCTGACCAGGTACGAGACGAGGCGCTGAGCGGCCGTCCCGGGGGCATGGCCCTATGGCCCCGCGGGCGCTGCCGGAAGAGCACCAGGGAGCCTCACAACGTCGGCGTGACCGCGCGGAGAACGCCACCTGGAGGCCGAACCGGCGGCGAACGCGTCCCGCCCGACCGGTCTTTCGGGCCCGCTGCCGGGCAACCGCCGACAGGCGTGAGGCGACCGGATCACCTATGGTGGGAGGCGGTGAGTCGAGGGAGGCTCACCCTCTCGGGGTCATCTGGTTCGCGGTCCCGGAAACGCCTCCTCCCGTGGGGCCGTGAGTACGCCGGCCAGGTCACCCGTTCCCAGCGTGTCCCGCCGGCCGCTCCTGTTCTGACCGTCACCACCGGAACCCATCGCGCCGTCCGGCTCCGCACCGCTCCGCCCGCGAGAGCCCGGTCCACCGGCGCATCGAGAAACGGAGGGACCATGGCAGCATTCCGCCTGACTCTGAAAGCCGCGCTGTGCACGGCCGTCACCTTGCTGATGGCCGCCGTCTGGACGCAACCGGCGAACGCCTGGACCTGGGCCAGGGAAGTGACCGTGTACAACGGTTCCGGCCTGTGCGTCCAAGGGGACGCGGGAATCGACCACGTGCGACCCGGCGCGCTGTCCGGCAACCTGGCGTACTCCCACACCTACGCCCTCACCCAAGGGTGCGGGACCGGTCTGTCCAGGCCCGACGGCTGGGCCGCCACGCGAGCCACCGTCTACCGGTGGAACGGCTCCGCCTGGGCGGTGTGCCGCACCAGCGCCTGGAAGTACGGCGCCACGGGCCAGACGGGAGGCGAGTTCCCCGGACCCTATGGGCCGGAGATGGTCTACAACTGGGGCGGGTGGCAGGCCTGCGGGGAGGGCTACTACCAGACCCTCGCCTCGGCCTACGTCTGGGACGGCTCCGCGTGGCGCGGCGGCGGCATCTGGTCGGGCTACGAGTTCGTCTCACCCGCCCGGTTCCACGCCGGCCGGCCGAAGGCGCCCGAGAAGGCTCCCGCGCGGCACGTTGCCACGCCGCCCTCCGTCCGCCCGTCGATGCACCAGCACACTCACTGACCGTCTCTCGCGAGCCGGGAGCGGGTTCGTTCCTGGTCGCGGACCAGGGGCCGGTTTCGGCAGTGTCCGAGACCGGCCCTCGGCTCGTGCCCGGGGACCGGTCTGTGCGGTCGCCCGAGGCCGGCCGCGGAACGACACGATGGCGCGGGGCCCGTGTCCGGCGATCCTCCGAGGACGCGCCGGAGTTGTGGGGCACGCGCTTTGCGGGCAGACGGAACTGATCTTCATGTTCCGTCAGGGGAAGGGGGCGTCACCTCGTGACCATGCCCGCACGCCGCATACGACCACGCGCCGGCCGCCGGTCGTTCGACCTACGCGCGACCGCCCTGTTCTTCGTGCTTCTCGCCCTCGCCGTGTGTGTCCTCGGTTTCGCCGTCCGTACGCTGGCCGGGACCGCCGAGCGGCGCCCCGCCTGGGTGGCCGTCCTCTGCCTGGTCGGTCTCGCCGCCGTCCTCGCCTGGGGGCGCCGGCGGCACCGCCTCTCCGGCGCCCGGACCGCCCGAAGGGCCGCCGCGGCACTGGAAGAAGGCGTGCACACGGCGCTGGAGGAGTGGAAGGCGCCCGCGCCGCCCGTCCCGGCCGCCGGTGACCGGTACGTCACCGGTGTCCCCGCGTACGACTACGACGCCCTGGACGCCGACGAGTTCGAGCAGGCGGTGGCCGTACTGTGCGAACGGGACGGCTGCACCGGTGTCGAAGTCGTCGGCGGTGCCGGGGACTTGGGCGCCGATGTGCTGGCCGTGGCACCCGACGGGCGGCGGGTCGTCATCCAGTGCAAGCGCTACGGCGACGGTCACCGGGTCGGCTCCCAGGACCTGCAGCGCTTCGGCGGCACCTGCTACACCGTGCACGAGGCCGACGTCGCGGTCCTCGTCACCACCAGCGACTTCACCGCACCGGCCGCCGAGTACGCCGAACAGTGCGGGATCCTCTGCTTCGACCGGCCGGCCCTGCGGGCATGGCACGACGGCACCGGACCGGCACCCTGGATGCTCGTGGACCTCACAGAGGGATGCTGACGGGGCACCGGACCGCACCTGCCGGGGTTCGAGCCGCACCGTCGAGCCGCGGCCCGCGCGCGGAGGAAGCCCGGCGCCGCCTCGGCAACAGCCCGTGCGGACAGCGGACGGTGAACTCGACCGGCCCCGGCCCGCAATGGTCACCGGCCCGCACGGTCAGGCGCGCGCGGGCGCCGGGTCCGGACGGGACCGCTTCCGGCCAGGCACGCCCGCCCGCACCGTCAGCCGGTTCGTCTCCCGCACGCGCCCTCCCGGCACGGGCTCAGGACACCAGTCCCACATGCGCCAGCGCCTGCTTCAGCAGGACCCCGTGGCCGCCCGGCATCTCGCTCTGGACGGCCGGGGAGGCGGCCTCCCGGGGGCTGAACCAGACGAGGTCCAGGGCGTCCTGGCGGGGCCGGCAGTCGCCGGCCACCGGCACGATGTAGGCCAGGGACACCGCGTGCTGGCGCGGGTCGTGGTACGGCGTGACGCCCGCCGTCGGGAAGTACTCCGCGACCGTGAACGGCTGCAGGGACGTGGGGACGCGGGGCAGGGCGACCGGCCCGAGGTCCTTCTCCAGGTGCCGCAGCAGCGCGTCGCGGACCCGCTCGTGGTGCAGGACCCGGCCGGAGACGAGGGCCCGGCTGACCGTGCCGTCCGGGCCGATCCGCAGCAGCAGCCCGATGCTGGTGACCTCACCGCTGTCGTCCACGCGCACGGGCACGGCCTCGACGTACAGGATCGGCATCCGGGCCCTGGCCATCTCCAGTTCGTCCGTGGTCAGCCAGCCGGGCGTGGTCTCGGTCATGTCAGACATTGCTTGATCATACTTTCCGCGAGGGGCGCCCGCCGGGATCGCGGGCGGGTTCGGATACGGGCGGTCCGTACAGCCGGCGGGCGTTGTCCCGGCCCGTCCAGTCGGCGATCCGCAGGGCGTCGGCCAGGCTCAGCTCGTCGGCGTCCACCCGGTCCTGCAGCAGACCGGCGAGGCCCCGGCGGAAGCACAGCGCGCCCAGGTGGTGGAACTCGGCCACACCGTAAGCATCGGAGCTGTACAGCAGTTTGCGGAACGGGGTCACCTCCAGGGCCTCCTCCAGCACCGCCCGGCAGCGGGCCGGGCCGGTGTGGTGCAGGGCGAGGCCGACGTCCAGGTACACCTGCTCGAACACCGCGGCGAGATACGCCGCCTGGCGGTGGTACGGCCAGCAGTGCAGCAGCAGGACCGGCACCGTGCCGGCCGTCCGGTGCAGCCAGTCGGTGAGCAGGGCCGGGTCGGCGCGGTGCAGCCGCAGGTCCGCGTCGCCGAAGCCGGTGTGCAGTTGCAGCGGCAGCCCCAGATCGACGGCGGTCCACAGCAGGTGCCGTACCAGCACCGGGTCGGCGAGGCGGCCGCCGTGCGCCGGCCGGCGCCTAACCGCCCGGGTCACCTCGGCGTCCGTGGGGCGCCCGGGGTCCAGGGCGAAGCCCGTGCGGTAGGCGGCGACCGACTTCACCGCCACCACACCGGGCCGCCGTACGGCCTCCTCGGCGGCGGCGCGGAACACCGCCGCGTACTCGCCCGGCTCCACACCCCGCGCCAGCACCGCCTCCGCGACCTGCTCCAGCCGTACGACCTCGCAGGCGGTGGCGCCGGCCGCCGCGGCCAGCTCGGCGGGGGTGGTGACCGGGTGCGGGGCGAAGCCGGTGTCCACGCAGAACACTCCGGCCCCGGACGCCGTCAGGAAGCGCCGGTTGACCTCCTGCCAGCCGAGCTGGGCGCGCCGCGCGACGTAGTCGGCGGGCGGGGCGTGCCGGGGCAGGTCCAGCAGGGGAGCGCAGTGGCGGCGTACGGCCACGCCGGCGGGGGTGTCGAAGGGGGAGACGCCGGGCCAGGCCGCGCCCTCGGTGAGCAGGGAGGCGAACTCCCCGGCGGCCAGATCGGCGGTCACCGCGCCGTGGCAGTGGTGGTCCACCAGCGGCAGCGCGGCGAGTGCCTCGTGGACCGGTCCCGGCGCGGCCACGGTCAGTACGCCCACCGGTAGGCCGCCGCCAGCGCGGTGGGGGCGAGGCCCTCGACGGCCGCCGCCTCGCCGAGCCGTACGGCGCTCACCGCGTCCGCGAGGACCGGGCCCAGCGCGGTCCGCAGCACCGGGTCGGCGCGGAACTCCTCGACGGCCTGCGGCAGCGACCGCGGCAGCCGTCGTACGCCCAGGGCCGCCGCCTCCTCGGGGCCGTAGCGGGCCGGGTCGCCGGTGATCTCCTCGCCCAGCGGACGGCCGGCCGTGATGCCGTCGATGCCGGCGGCGATCACACAGCCCAGCGCCAGATACGGGTTGGCGGCCAGGTCGACGGGTTTGACCTCCATGTTGGCGTCCTGGTCCCGGCGGCCCGCGGTGCCGGTGACGATCCGTACGGCCGCCTCGCGGGTCTCCCGGCCCCAGGCGGTGAACACCCCCGCCCACTGGGAGGGCTGGAGCCGCAGATAGCTGGCCGGGCTCGGCGCGGTCACCGCGGTCAGGCCGGGCAGATGGGCGAGGACCCCGGCCAGGAACGACTGGGCCGTGGCCGTCATGCCGTACCGGCCCTCGCCGCCGGAGTGCAGGTTCACCCCGTCGCGCCAGCACGACAGGTGCAGATGGCCGCCGTTGCCGACCCCTTCGGGGAGATAGGCGGGCGCGAAGGAGACGCGCAGCCGGTGCCGTCGGGCCACCGCCCGGATCGTCTGCCGTACCAGCACGCTGCGGTCGGCCGCCGCCACCGGGTCCAGCGCGCCCACCGAGACCTCGAACTGACCGGGCGCGTACTCGGGATGGATCTGGTCGACGTCCACGCCCTGGGCGGCGAGCGCGGCCAGCAGTTCGGCGGTGTAGTCGCTCAGCTCCACCTGCCGGACGGCGCCGTAGGCCGGGCCGGTGGCGGCCGGCACGAACTCGTCGGCGGGCGCAGAAGCGGTGCCCACGGCCCACTCGATCTCGATCGCCGCCTTGAAGGCGAGGCCGTGGCGGTCGGCGGCGTCCGCGACGGTCCGGCGCAGGAAGGTCCGGGCGCAGCCGGGATGCCGTTCGCCCTCCTGGGTGATCCGGTCCACCGGCGCCCACGCCCAGCCCGGCTGCCCGGCCAGCGGCACGAGGTGGTCGAGGTCGGGGTAGAGCCGGAGGTCGCCGTCGGGGGAGCCGAGGACGTCGGTGGTGACGACGGAGTCGTCGGCGAGGAACGTGTCGAACACCGGCGACATGCCGACCCCCCAGGCCACGGCCGCCGCCAGCCGTGCCGTCGGGATCGTCTTGACCCGGCAGATGCCCGCCGTGTCCACGTACGCCAGGACGATGCCGTGCACGCCCCGGGCCGCCAGGCCGGTGCTGAGGGCGGGAACCCGTTCCAGGTCGCCGGGGCGGCCACCGGGGCGGGGGTCGGCGAGCGTGGTCATGCGTCCTCCTCGACGGGCCCGGCCGGCGGGGGACGGCCGGGGCCGGGGTCAGGGTTTCACGGCCACCGCGCCGTACTGCGGCACCACGGCGGCCTCCGCCCCGGCGCGCCACCGCGAGCACGGCACCAGTCCGGGCTCGACCGGCTCCAGACCGTCGAGGAAACCGGCGATCTCGTCGCGGCTGCGGGCGGTGATCGGCGGAGTGGCGTGGGCGTTCCAGAACTCCATCGCGGGGACGTTGCCCGCACCGCCCGCCTCGGCGTCGTAGGTCGGATGGGTGAGCACCAGATGGCTGCCGGAGGGAACGGCCGCCATGATCCGGCGCACGACGTCCCGGGCCTCGCCGGTGTCCGGTACGAAGTTCAGGATGCCCAGCATCATCACCGCGACCGGCCGCTCCAGGTCGAGGGTGGCGGCGGCGCCCCGCACGATGACGTCCGGGTCGCGCACGTCGGCGTCGATGTAGTCGGTGGCGCCCTCGGGCGAGCTGGTCAGCAGCGAGCGGGCGTGCACCAGCACGATCGGGTCGTTGTCGACGTACACGATCCGCGACCCGGGTGCGATCCGCTGGGCTATCTCGTGGGTGTTGTCGGCCGTGGGCAGCCCGGTGCCGATGTCGAGGAACTGCCGTATCCCGCGCTCGGCGGCCAGGTACCGCACCGCCCGGCCCAGGAAGTCCCGGTCCGCGCGGGCCACGGCCCGGATCACCGGGAACATCCCGGCGATCTGCTCGCCCACCCGCTGGTCGACCTCGTAGTTGTCCTTGCCGCCCAGCCAGTGGTTCCAGACCCGCGCGTTGTGCGCGACGCTGGTGTCCAGCCGTGCCGTCCCGGTCGCCGGGGAGTGGCCGTTGCTCACCTGTCTGCCCTTCTCACGTGCTGTTCTTCGCGGTCATTGTGCCTTCCGGTGATCGCGCTGTCCCGGGAAACGGAACACCGGGGGGTTCGGGGACCGCCGGGCCGATGAGGAACACTGGACCGGTATCCCCGCACCCGACCGGAAGCAGGACATGCCCGCCATACCCGCGCCCCTCCCCGACACCTCCGCCCTGCCCGCCGGCCCCGCCGACATCCGGCTGATCGTCACCGACATGGACGGCACGCTGTTGGACGACGCCAAGCGGATTCCCGAGGGCCTGTGGCCGATGCTCGCCGAGCTGCGCCGCCGCGGGGTGCTGTTCAGCCCGGCCAGCGGACGGCAGTACGCCACCTTGTACCGGCAGTTCGAGCAGGTCGCCGAGGGCATGGTGTTCATCGCGGAGAACGGCACGTACGTGGTCCGCGACGGCGTGGAGCTGGGTTCCGACCCGCTCGCGGGCCCCGTCGCGGCGGAGATCGCGCGGGCGGTACGGCGGCTGGCCGCGGACGGCGCGGACGTCGGAGCCGTCGTCTGCGGCAAGCGGGCGGCGTACGTCGAGCGGACCGACGAGGCGTTCCTGGCCGAGGTGCGCCAGTACTACGCCGAGCACCGGATCGTGGAGGACGTCACCGCCGTCGAGGACGACGTGATCAAGGTGGCGGTGTTCGACTTCGGGGCCGCCGAGCACACCGTCGCCCCGGCCCTCGCCGGGTTCGCCGCCACCCACCGGGTCGTCGTCTCCGGCGAGCACTGGGTGGACGTGATGAACCGCACCGCCGACAAGGGCACCGCCGTGCGCGGCCTCCAGCGGGCGCTCGGCATCACGCCCGCCCAGACCATGGTGTTCGGCGACTACCTGAACGACCTGGGGATGCTCGACGCCGCCGAGTGGTCCTTCGCCATGGCCGGCGCCCACCCCGAGGTGATCCGCCGGGCCCGCCACCTGGCTCCGTCCAACAACGACGCCGGCGTCCTGCGGACCATCGCGCACGTGCTCGGCCTGTAGCGGCCGGGCCACGGGCCGCTTCCGGGGGTTCAGGGCTTGAGCGCGACCCCGCCGTACAGGGAGACCGGGCCGCCGCCGGCCGGCGGCTCGTCGGGGCGCCAGTCGGTGACCGGCACGATGCCCGGCTCCAGCAGGCCGAGCCCGGCGAAGAACGTGCCCACCTCGGCGTGCGAGCGGGCCACCAGGGTCACTCCGCCGGCCGCGTAGGCGGCGATGCCCTTCCCGACGTTCTCCGGCTCGAAGTCGGCGGTCATGGTGGACAGCACCAGCGCGCTGCCCGGGGCCAGCGCGTCGACCAGGGTGCGGACCAGGTCGCGGGCGCCGTCCTCGTCGGCGACGAAGTGCAGCAGGGCGACGAGGGAGAGGGCCACCGGGCGGCCGAGGTCCAGGACGCGGGCGGCGCGTTCCAGGATGGTGCGCGGATCGCGGGCGTCGGCCTGCACGTACTCCGTCACGCCCTCCGGCGTGCCGACCAGCAGGGCGCCCGCGTGGGCCAGCACGATGGGATCGTTGTCGACGTAGACGACCCGGGCGTCGGGGGCCGCGGACTGGGCGATCTGGTGCAGGTTGGGCTCGGTGGGGATGCCGGTGCCGATGTCCAGGAACTGGCGGATGCCGTGCCGCGTCGCCAGCGTCCGGGTGGCGCGGCGCATGAACGCCCGGTTGGCGCGGGCGGTCCGGGGCGCGGAGCCGGCGTCGATCGCCGCGATCCGCCGGCCCAGTTCCTCGTCGACCGGATAGTTGTCCTTGCCGCCGAGGAACCAGTCGTAGACCCGGGCCGGATGCGGCCGGCTGGTGTCGATGTCCTGGATGTCCGGTCCGGTCTCCGGCATGCGGCCGCTCCTCCCCGTCCGGTCCCGGCGGTCGGTCCGGGACGCGCGGGAGCAGTCTGGCACGATCATGCGGTGCGGCGCAGACGGTCCTCGGCCACCTGTTCATCCGGCGCCGCCCGGGACGCTGACCGGGCGTCGGCCGGGCCGATGCCGGGCTCCTCCTGGATCAGGCCCCGCAGCGTGCGGATGTCGTCTTCGGCCTTCCGGGACAGCCGGCGCAGATCGCCGGCCCGGCGTTCGTCGAGCAGCTCGGCGCCGTCTCCCGCACGAGGAGCACCTGGACAGCCCCAGCCCCCGTGGGCCCGGGCGGCGGCCACCGCGGCCGGCGCCCGGGCCCACGGGGGCCGAGCGGCAGGGACGGCACCAGCAGCCGGTACGGCATCACGGTTAGTGGCCTACGGCTTGAGCGGGTCGTGGCCCAGTGTCATCAGCCGGTGCCGGCGGCCGGTGTCCCGGGCGGTCTCCGGCGCGGGTTCGTTCTCCACGTCCACCAGCTCACCGACCGTGTCCACGACCTGCCGCATCACGCGGACGTCGTCGTGGGTCAGGTCGGTACGGCGTTTCTGCAGGATCGCCAGGACATGCTTCCCGGTCTCCGTGCCCGCCGCCTCCGGCAGCGGTTCGGTCTCCTCGCCGGCGTCCCGGACCTTCAGCCAGTCCGCGAGCTCCGCCGAGGTCATGTTCACCACGCGGTGGAAGTCGTCCCACAGCGTGTCGGGTTCCGGGGAGTCGGCCATGGGTTCTCCCTTCCGTGTTCTGTCCCGCCGGGGGCGGGACGGCGTGCGGGGCCGTCGGGCTCCGGGATCAGCCGGCGTCCGTGTCGCGGGGGTGGTTCTCCGCCTCGAACATCCAGCGCTGCTTCTCCAGATCGGCGGTGATGGTGATGAGCAGGTCCTGGCTGACCGGGTCGGCCTTCTCGGTCGCCGCGATCCGCTCCCGCAGCCGTCCGATGGCCGCCTCCAGCGAGGACACCATCAGCTCCACGACCTCGGTGTCGCGCAGCCAGCCGTCCTTGGTGCCGGGCAGCGCGAAGGTGGCGGCGATGGTCTCCGGCCGGCCGTCCGGCGACACGCCCAGCGCGGCGGCCCGTTCGGCCACCGTGTCGGAGTGGGCGCGGGCCGTGGCGACCACCTCGTCCAGCTGGAGGTGGATCGACCGGAACCGCGGGCCCACGATGTTCCAGTGCGCCTGCTTGCCGACCAGTGACAGCCCGAGCAGATCGACCAGGGTGTCCTGCAGGGCGGTACCGGTGACGCCGAGCGCGTCCTCGGACAGAGTGCTCTTGACCAC
Organism: Streptomyces sp. SCL15-4; assembly: GCF_033366695.1. Lineage (NCBI taxonomy): Bacteria > Bacillati > Actinomycetota > Actinomycetes > Kitasatosporales > Streptomycetaceae > Streptomyces > Streptomyces sp. SCL15-4. The sequence continues at coordinate 1,553,147 of NZ_JAOBTQ010000001.1, read as the reverse complement.
GGTCATGATGCGCTGGTCCCCTTTCCTCAACTTTCCTCAGCCATGTCCGAAAGGGCGGGTGCCCCCGGCACACGCAGACAAACCGGCTGATCAGCGGGGGCGGCATCCGCTGAGGGGCGCGGGGTGGCGAGGGCATGCCGGGGATGCGGCGACGTCGGGTCACCGGCGGGCGAGGCACTCGGGGTGCGGGAGCGCACGCGGATCGATCGGTGGGCGCGGCGGCCGGTCGCGGGAGCGTCGGCTGATCGGTGGAGGCTCGGGCGATGGTGCCGGCCGGACGGTGGGGCGGCCTCGGCTGTGCGGCGGAGGCGGTGCTCGGTGTGTGGCGGGCTCGGTCCGTCGGCTGAGGTGGCGCCCCGGCATACGGCAGCGCCTGCCCTGTCGGCGTGGCAGCCTCGGCTGGGGAGGGCAGGCGCCGGCGCGTGGCAGGCTCGGTCGGTCAGAGGGGGAGTACTCGGTCCAGGAAGCGGAGCAGCTCCGTGTGGGCCGTCGTACGGTCCGTCTCGTGGAACACCTCGTGCCGTGCCCCGGGGAAGATCCGCTCGGTCAGCCGGCCGCCGCTCAGCCGCTCCACTCCGGGCCGGCTCCCGGACAGCGGCACCAGCCGGTCGTCGTCGCCGTGCAGCCACAGCAACGGCAGCCGGCCCACGTCACCGCCCCGGGCGACGGTCTCCAGGGTGCGGGCGAACGCCCGGAGCGTCGGCCGCTTCATGGGCCCGTGCCAGACCAGCGGATCGGCCGCGTAGGCGGCGCCCACGGCCGGGTCCCGGGACAGCGCGGAAGGGCTGACCGGCGTGTCCGGGATCTCCTCCAGGGCCAGCAGCCGCCCCGGCAGCTCCCAGGCGCCGATCACCGGCGCGGACAGCACCAGCGCGCTCAGCCCGTCGCCGTACCGCTGGGCGTAGCGGGCCGCGATCAGCCCGCCCATCGAGTGGCCCGCCAGGACCAGCGGCAGACCGGGATGCGCGGCCCGGGCGAGGTCCGCGACGGCGTGCACATCGGTGACCACGTCCTCGAAGTCCTCGATCAGCACCCGCTCCCCGGCCGACCGGCCGTGGCCGGTGTGGTCGGGCCCGTAGACGGCGGCCCCGTACCCGGTGAGCACGCCGGCCAGTTCCTCGTACCGGCCGATGTGCTCGCCGTACCCGTGCACCAGGAGCGCCAGCAGGCGGGGCTCCGGGTGCGGCCACTCGCGTACGGCGAGGGCTCCGCGCGTGCCGTCGAGGACGTGCTCGCGGACGTGGTGCATGTCTCCTCCCGTTCCCGCCGGCGAAGCCCCGGGGGGAGCTTCCCAGCGGGGCGGCCGGAGGTCTATAGTCCAAAACTAGCAGTGCTAATTAATGCTGCACAGGTCCGTGATCCACAATGTCGTAGGTCAGGAGTCCCGCCGTGCGTCCCGTCCATTTCGCGATCGCCCGCCGCACCCCCATCGGCAAGGTGCGAGGTGCCCTCTCCTCGGTCCGCCCCGACGATCTGGCAGCGACCGTGATCCGCCACCTGGTGGCCGACGTGCCCGCGCTCGACCCGGCCCGCGTCGACGACGTGTACTGGGGCGCCGCCAACCAGGCCGGCGAGGACAACCGGAACGTCGCCCGCATGGCCGCCCTGCTCGCCGGCCTGCCCGACTCCGTGCCCGGCGCCACCGTCAACCGGCTGTGCGCCTCCGGACTCGAAGCGGTCACCGCCGCCGCCCGCACCATCGCCGCGGGCGAGGCCGACATCGTGATCGCCGGCGGCTCCGAGTCGATGAGCCGCGCCCCGTTCGTGCTGCCCCGGCCCGACGAGGCCCTGCCGCACCGCATGGAGACCCACGACACCCGGCTCGGCTGGCGCCTGGTCAACCCCGCCATGAAGGAGCTGCACGGCCTGCTCTCCATGGGCGAGACCGCCGAGGAGGTCGCCGCTCGCCTCGGCATCTCCCGTGCCCGCCAGGACGAGTTCGCCCTGCGTAGCCACCAACTCGCCGCCGCCGCCCGCAAGAACGGCCACTTCGACGACGAACTCCTGCCCGTGGAGCGCCCGGACGGCGTCACCGTCGAGCACGACGAGTGCGTCCGCGAGGACACCTCGCTGGAGAAGCTGGCCCGTCTCAAGCCGGCCTTCCGTGCGGGCGGCACCGTCACGGCCGGGAACGCCTCGCCGATGAACGACGGCGCCGCCGGTCTGCTGCTGGTCAGCGAAGAGGCCCTGAACGAACTGGGCCTGGAGTCCCTCGGCCGGTATGTCGCGGGCGCCTCCGCGGGCGTCCACCCCGACGTGATGGGCCTCGGCCCGGTCCCCGCCACCCGCAAGGTGCTCACCCGGGCCGGCTGGGAGACCGGCGACATCGAGGAGGCCGAGCTGAACGAGGCGTTCGCCGCCCAGGCCCTCGCCTGCGTCGACCAACTGGGCCTCGACCCCGACCTGGTGAACCCCACCGGCGGTGCCATCGCCCTCGGCCACCCCCTCGGCTGCTCCGGCGCCCGCATCCTCACCACCCTGCTGCACCGCATGCGGCGCACGGGCGCCCGGCGCGGCCTCGCGACCATGTGCGTGGGCGTGGGGCAGGGCACCGCGATGCTGGTCGAGCGAGACTGAGCCGACGTCAACGGGGGCTCCCCGCACGGGGATCCGGTAGCACGAGCCGCAGCAAGGAAACGGAGCAGCACTCCATGGCAACCCTGTCCGTCGCCGCCATACTCGCCGAGAACGCCCGGCGCCGCCCCCGCAAGACCGCCTTGGTCGAGGGCGAACTGCGGCTCACCTTCGCCGAGGTGTGGCGGCGGGCGCTCGCCCGGGCGGGCGCGCTCACCGGCCTCGGCGTACGGCCCGGCGACCGGATCGCCCTCATGGCCCCCAACACCGCCGAGTTCCCGGTCGCCTACTACGCGATCGCCGCGGCGGGCGGTGTCGTCGTCCCGGTCCACCTGCTGCTGTCGGCCGACGAGGTCCAGCACGTGCTGAAGGACAGCGGGGCCACCGTGCTGCTCGTCCACCCGGCGCAGGCCGTAACCGGCCGGGCCGCGGCCGAGGCGGTCGGCGTCCGAGTGGTCACGCTGGGCGAGGAGCTGGACAAGCTGGCGGCCGACGCCGAGCCGCTGCCCTCCTACGTCACCCGCGCCGCCGACGATCCCGCGGTGGTCTTCTACACCAGCGGTACGACCGGTGTCCCCAAGGGCGCCGTCCTCAGCCACTTCAACCTGGTGATGAACGCGACCGTCAACGCCTTCGACGCCCACGACATCCGCGCCGACGACATCGCCCTCGGCGCACTGCCGCTGTTCCACGCCTTCGGCCAGACCGTCTCGCTGAACTCCACCTGGCGGGCCGGCGCCACACTCGTGCTGCTGCCCCGCTTCGACGCGGCCCGGGCCATCGAGCTGATGGTGCGGGAGGATGTGAACACCTTCCACGGCGTGCCCACCATGTTCGTGGCCCTCGCCGCGGCGGCCGCCGACGCCGAACGGCTTCCCGGACTGCGGGTGTGCATCTCCGGCGGGGCCTCGCTCCCGGTCGCGGTACTGGAGCGGTTCGAGGCCGCGTTCGGGACGGAGGTCTACGAGGGCTACGGACTGTCGGAGACCTCGCCGGCCGCCACCGTCAACCAGCCGGTGTTCGGCACCAGGCCCGGCACCATCGGGCACCCGCTGTGGGGCGTCGACGCGGAGATCGCCCGCGCCGAGGCGGAGGACCGGATCGAGCTGCTGCCGCCCGGCGAGCTGGGCGAGGTCGTCATCCGCGGCCACAACGTCTTCTCCGGCTACCTGGGCCGTCCCGAGGCCACCGCCGAGGCCCTGGTGGACGGCTGGTTCCGCACCGGCGACCTCGGTGTCAAGGACGACGAGGGCTTCCTGCGGATCGTCGACCGCAAGAAGGACGTCATCATCCGCGGCGGCTACAACGTCTACCCGCGCGAGGTCGAGGAGGTCCTGATGCGGCACCCGGACATCGCCCAGGTCGCCGTCATCGGCCTGCCCGACGAACTGCACGGCGAGGAGATCTGCGCCGTCGCCGTCCCGGCCCCCGGCACCACACCGGACGCCGCCGCCCTCACCGAGTGGTCCAAGCAGCACCTCGGCCGGCACAAGTACCCGCGCCGCGTGGAGTTCACGGACACCCTGCCGCTCGGACCGAGCATGAAGGTGCTCAAGCGGGAGCTGCGGGCGCGGTACACGGGACGGTGACGTAGGGCGGCACGGGGGCCGGGGGAGAGGGGCCGGCCGTACGGCGGATGCCGTGAGCGGTGCCGGCGTCGGGCCGGTGGGTGCCACGACGTGTGCCGTGGCCGGAGACGGAGACCACAACCGGTGCCGAGGTCGGGGCCGGGATCGGGTCGGAGGCCGGGGCCCGGGCGCGTCGCGCGGGCCGGGCCCGTATCCGGCGGGGCGGGCGAACCGGCGGCGTCATGGACCGGCCCGCGAGACGGTGCTTACGCGAGGCCGATGCGTGCGCATAGCATCGGTCCCCGCATGAACACGATGACGCTCTGGCACATATCAGGCTGGGAGTTCGCCGCGCTCGCCTTCGCGGCCCTGCTCGTCGGCTTCTCCAAGACCGCGGTCAGCGGGGCCAACACGGTCAGCCTCGCGATCTTCGCGGCGATCCTGCCCGCCCGCGCCTCCACCGGCATCCTGCTGCCCCTCCTGATCGCCGGGGACGTGCTCGCCGTCCTCACCTACCGGCGGCACGCGCACTGGCCCACGCTGTGGCGGCTGTTCCCGGCCGTGGCGGCGGGCGTGGTGGCCGGCACGCTGTTCCTGGTGTGGGCCGGCGACGGGATGGTACGGGTCTCGATCGGCGCGATCCTCCTGCTGATGGCCGGGGTGACGGTGTGGCGCCGACGGACGGCCGAGACCCCGCCCGCGCCGGAGGCGGTGACGACCCGGGCGGGCCGGATGAAGGCCCACTCCTACGGTGTGCTCGGCGGGTTCACCACTATGGTCGCCAACGCGGCCGGGCCGGTGATGTCGCTGTACCTGCTCTCCGCGGGCTTCCGCAAGCTCGGCTTCCTCGGCACCTCCGCCTTCTTCTTCCTCATCGTGAACGTCTCGAAGGTGCCGTTCAGCGTGGGCCTGGGCCTGATCGACGGGCGGTCACTGCTCCTTGACGCCGCGCTCGTGGCGTTCGTCGTGCCCGGTGCGCTGATCGGCAAACGGGCTGTGAACCGGATCAACCAGCGACTCTTCGAACAACTTGTGATCGCGGCGACGATCGTGGGCGGCGTGCAACTGCTCCTGCACTAGGCCTTCCACCGCCCCTGCCCCAGCCCCGGCAGCCCCGGAACGTCCGCGACCGTGACGACCCGGCCGGCCGGCCGCCGCCCGGCGCCTCGTACGCTCGCACCATGTCCGCGCATGTGCTGATCCTCGGCGGCACCACCGAGGCCCGCCGCCTCGCCGCCGACCTCGCCGCCCGGCCCGGTATCCGGGTCACCACCTCGCTCGCCGGCCGGGTCACCCGCCCCGGGGCGCTGCCCGGCGAGGTGCGCGTCGGCGGCTTCGGCGGGCCGGAGGGCCTGGCCGGCTGGCTGCGCGAGCACCGGGTGGACGCCCTGGTGGACGCCACCCACCCCTTCGCCGAGACGATCACCGCCCACGCGGCCCGAGCGGCGCGCGCCACCGGAGTCCCCGCGGTCGTCCTGCGCCGTCCCGGCTGGCGGCCGGGCCCCGGCGACCGCTGGTACGACGTGGCGTCCCTCGCCGAGGCCGCCGAGGCACTGCCCGGTCTCGGCAGCCGGGTGTTCCTCAGCACCGGACGCCTCGGCCTCGCCGCCTTCGCCTCCCTGACCGGCCTGCGCTTCCTCGTCCGCTCGGTGGAGCCGCCCGAGCCGCCGCTGCCGCCGGACACCCGGGTGATCCTGGCCCGCGGCCCGTTCACGGTCCCCGACGAGACGGAACTCCTGCGCGCCCACCGGATCGACGTCCTGGTCACCAAGGACAGCGGGGGCCGGGCCACGGCGGCGAAACTCACGGCCGCGCGCGAGCTGGGCCTGCCCGTGATCGTCGTACGCCGCCCGCCGCTGCCGGACGGCGTCAGGGCCGTCCCCGACGTGGCGGGCGTCCTGGACCGACTGGGCCTCGGGACGGACGCGGCGAACGGCACGTCCGGCGGACCGGACGTCTGACGGACACGTCGCGGGGGCCACGCCGCTCGGCCACCGACCCGGTCGTCGGCGCGGCATCGCCTCCGCGCGGATCAGTCCTCCGCCGGATGCCTGCGCAGCAGATACGTGTCCATGATCCAGCCCTTGCGTTCCCGGGCCTCGGCGCGCAGCCGCTCGATGCGCGGGCCGGCCTCGGCGATCGGGCCGGAGACGAGGATCTCGTCCGGTGTGCCTATGTAGGCGCCCCAGTAGATGTCCATGTCCTCCTCGGCGTACCGCCGGAAGGCCTGGTGCGCGTCCAGCATCACGACCACGTCGTCCACCCCCTCCGGGAAGCCCTCGGCCAGCCGCCGCCCCGTGGTGATCTGCACCGGCCGGGCGACCCGGTTCAGCCCCGTGCGGTGCCGGGCGACCAGGGCGGAGACACTGCTGACGCCGGGGACCACGTCGTACGCGAACTCCACCGCGCCCCGCTCCAGCACCTCCTGGAGGATGCCCAGCGTGCTGTCGTAGAGCGCGGGGTCCCCCCACACCAGGAACGCGCCGGTGCCGTCCTCGTCCAGCTCGCCGGCGATCAGCCGCTCGTAGATCCCGGCGCGGGCGTTGCGCCAGTCCTCTACGGCCGGGGAGTAGGCGGAGCCGCCCGCCGAGCGGTCCCGCTCCGGGTCACGGGCCTCCACCACGCGGTAGGACCCGGCCGGCAGATGCGCGTCCAGCATGTCCCGGCGGAGCTGGGTCAGATCGCTCTTCACCTCGCCCTTGTCGAGGAGGAAGAACACGTCCGTGCTCCGCAGCGCCTTGACCGCCTGCAGGGTCAGCTGGTCGGGGTCGCCCGCGCCGATACCGATGACATGAATCTTTCGCACGCCCCGAGTCTGCCGCATGCCACTGACAATGCGTCCACCGCCTCCGCACGGGCAGCGACGACGCCTCCGCCCGCGCCCGTCGAGCGCTCCGGTCAGGGGCCCAGGCGGGGTGCCTCGGCGCGTGCGTCGACCGGTGCGCAGCCGCGCTCCACCCGCCCCGCCAGCTCCCGCGCCCACCGGGCGAGCCCGGGCAGGTCGAGCCCGTAGGGCCGGTCTTCACCGCGCGTGACCGCCCACTCCCCGACCGCGCCGGCGCCCCGCCGCAGCAGCCGGGCCCCGCCCACGGCGTTCCCGCGGGCCGCGTGGGTGAGCCCCACGGCCAGCTGGGCGAGCCCCCGCCAGAGCGGGCGTTCCTCCGGCGGGCCGGACTTCCAGGCGTCCTCGAACACCTCGTGCGCGTGGAAGGGCCGCCCGGCGGCCAGCAGTGCCTGCGCCTCGCCGACGGTCTCCTCCGGCGCCCGCAGCACCCCCTCCGGCTGCCGGGGCACACCCTCGGCGCCGTACGGCAGCGGGCGCCCCAGCCCGTCCCGGGGCCGCGCGTTCCGGGCCCGCCCGACCGCGTCCCGGTCCCGGGCATCCGATGCCCCCACGTTCGTCATACCGCCGATTGTCCCCCGCCGCGTCCCCGACCGCGCGCCACCCCTTTTCCCGCTTTGCCCCCTCTTGTCCATTGCCCCGTCCGCCCGTCTTCGGTGCACCCGCCGGTGTGGGGTAAAGTGCTGTCCGCACGATCACGCGGGACACCGCGCGCTGGTGCGACGGGACGTGGCGCAGCTTGGTAGCGCACTTGACTGGGGGTCAAGGGGTCGCAGGTTCAAATCCTGTCGTCCCGACTCGTGAGAGTCGCAGGTCAGGGCCGGTTTCGGAGACATCCGAGACCGGCTCTCGGCCGTTTTTGGGGACCAGTGCTCCCTTGACCGGTGTCAGCGGGTCATGACGACCGGGCCCCGGGAGGCATCCACTCGCCAGTTGTCGGCGTCAGGCGAGGCGAGCCATTCCTGCAGGCAGGAGCCGTGCAGCAGCCACGGCCCGCGGCCACCGGCGGTGATGGGCGAACGCGCCAGCCGAACCGAGGCGTAGAAGCGGTAGACGAACGGGATCGTGGCCACGCCCGTTGTGCGGGGTGTCAGGCGCACGTTGGGCAGGCGGTGCGGGTCCAGTGAGTGGCTCTGGTGCGCTCGGAGCGTCCGGTCTGCAGGCGTGGGCGGCCCCCGCCGCTCCTGGTGGGAGTGGCGGGGCCCCGGTGTGGATGGTGTCACCGGTGGTGAGCGCCCCGCTTCCTGGCAGGGCGACGGTCTGGCCCGAGGCAGGCTGTTGTCGTAGGTGCCCGTGCCGGGCTTTGGCAATGTGATCGTCACGCCGTCCGCCGTGACGGTCTTGTTGCTCTGCCATCCCGCTGTGCTCGTCATCCGTTAGGCCGACGGGCAGGGTATGCACGCCCTGCTTGCGCGTCAGCAGATGACCAGTGGAGTCCTTGGCGATCATGTGTACGGGGACGATTGCGCGACGGCCGTAGGCCGTCCCCATAGGAATGTCCACAGGCTCCAGCCGTATATGCTCTCCGGGTCTTCATGCCCTGACCAGCCGACCGGAGCGCACGATGTCCACAGCCCGGAAGACCGCAGGCATTTCGATTCTCACGGCCGTCGCGGCCGGCGCGCTGCTCCTGGGTTGCTCGACTTCCGTCGAGGTCAAGAAGTCCACGCCGCCGAAGCTGTCCGCGGAGAAGCTCTCCAGCACCCTGTCCCAGAAGCTCGCCGACGCCACGGGGCAGCCGAAACCGCACGTCTCCTGCCCCAAGGACCTCGTCGGCAAGGTGGGTACCACCTCGCGCTGCACGCTCACGGCGGACGACGGCAGCACCCTGGGCGTGACGGTCAAGGTAACCTCTGTCAGCGGAGACCAGATCCACTATGATTTCAAGGCCGATGACAAGGCGTCTCCGGCGTCGAGCTGACGCGGTGTGCTACAGGGCGGAGAGGACGTATCGCTCGCGGTCGGTCAGTCCGGAGCCGTCCGCCGGTGATCACCGCAGCGCGCACCTGATGGCCCGGTTCGGCTCGTCGGCTCGTGCGCGGCTGCACGTCTCCGTCACGGCCCCTCTTCTTCTTCGGCCGCGCGCCGGTCGGCCGCAGCCCTGAACGCGACTGCCCGCCGCACTTATCGCCGAGGCCGGCCGCCCCGCACCTGACGAGTCATCCTCAGCCGCGTCCCCAGCCGCACCCCCGGACGCGTCGTGAGTCGTGGGCCGTGAGTGCGCGACCATCACGTCCTTGGCCACGTAACTCCCCAGTTGTACCTGGTCCGTTGGGCACGTTCCTAGTAGGCGCTATGGTACGAGCAGATCATGGCAACGGGGGCGCCCGCCGCATCGGCGCCGCAACAGTGGCAGCCACAGGAGGCGAGGCAGATGGCCTGACAAGGTTGGACGCGTGCTGTCGGGCGAGATGACCGCCGGTGCCGGGTAGGTGGACCCGGGCGGGAGTGCCCGACGCGTTCAAGCACCCTTGTCGGACGTGCGCACTCTCCGGGTTCCTCCGACCGCGTTCGGCATCATCTGAAACGGCGACCCGTTGGTTACGATCCGTATCCGACATGCCGGCCTGCCGGGTACGGCAGTGGCGCGACGACAGCCGTGTGCGGTGGACGAGACATGGTTCCCGACGGACGGGCCGTCCCGACCCGAGCGACCGCCGGGGCTGCGGCAGCCAGCGCCCTCGAACGCGAGCGGACGGATACACGAAAGGGCCGGGAGCAAGCCGGCATCACCCCTCCGTGCCGCGACTACATGCCGAGCACGTCTTGCCTCTCCAATGCCTCGCGCAGGGCCCGCACGGCGTAGAAGGCGCGGCTCTTGACCGTGCCGGGCGGGATGCGGAGGTGCTCGGCCGCCTGGGCCACGCTGCACTCCAGGGAGTACATGAGACGGATCACGGTCCGGTGCTGCTCCTTCAGCTCCCGCAGCGCCTCCCGCACCGCATGAGAGGTGATCGTGGACTCCGTGGCGTCCCAGGAGGTGTTCAGGTCCTCGACCGCCATCAGGTCCAGTGGCCGGACCTGCCGGGCCCGGTGATGGTCGATGACCAGGTTCCTGACCACGGTGAACAGCCACGGCCGGATGTGTTCGCTGCGGGTGCTCAAGAACCGTGCGTGTTTCCAGGCGCGCGCCGTGGTCTCCTGGAGGATGTCCTCCGCTCTGTGCCAGTCACCGTCCAGCAGCCGCGCGGCGTACCGGACGAGCAGAGGACCGTACTGCTCGTAGATGTCTCGTACGAAGGCGTCGTAGTCGGTGTCCGAAGCGACGTGCCGGGCGTGTGCCCGAGTCGGAGCGAGGGTGGCCGTCCCCGCCTTCATGGTCCCGTTCATGGGTGGTGCCCGATTCTGCTCGAGTGTTCCGTGGCGTGCTCTCCCGCTCGCGCGGGGGAGTGGCTCAACACTCGGCGGGACCCCTTTGCGGAACCTTGTCGTCTCCTTGTCGCGCCGCTTGCCGGTCCATGCCGCCGGCTCTCGGCACGTCGTCGTGTCCGTCAAGGATGTGCTCTGCGGCACCGGCGAGGCGCAGAAAAGCGTAGGCGCGGAAGGGAGTGCGTCAGACCTGGACCCGGTGCCTGCCGCCACGACCGCTGCCCTCGGTGACTCCTACGCCGCAGGAACGGCCTTGCCCGGCAGACGGGCACGAAGTCCATGCGCTCTATGGGCAGTTACCCGGCGTGGACCGCCGGGACGCTCCGGCCGCGGAGATCGGGACATGGGCGCCGAACCTGTACCCGCGGAATGGCTGTCGCGGCAGGCCGGCGACAGGCGATGCCGGCATGGGGCTGACGGGCCGAGGGCCGGCCGGCCCACTTTCCGGTCGCCGTCGCGACGTGCGGCAGGGCTACGGCCGGAGGTCCTCGCATGCCCGGGCACGGACACTCCTCGCTCTGCGGAGTTCCCCCTCATGTCCGCTCAGGCCGGAACGGACGCCGAGGTCACCACCGTCCCGGTGAACCGCAGTGCGGGATTGTTCGTAGGAAGCAGTGACGTCCGGGCGCATGAAAGCCCTGACCGGATGTCAGCCCTGTCGGCTGTTGTGGCGGCAGCCGGCAGGGCCGCTCAGGCCCCGGAGCCGTCACCATCCGATCAATCAGGACTGGGCCCTCACCACTTTCAGTTACGCGCAAATCAGTTGGGTGCAATTTGACGTGGTGCTGTGTTTCTCGTCGGAGCCGGTTCGCCTTGCCGGCCCCGCCCCCCTCAGGGCGACAGCCCTCACACAGAAGGACATCGAAGATGCGTATTACCCGACCGACCAGACCCGCCCGTCTGGTCACCCTGCTCGGCGTCGCGGCCGTGGGCCTTTCCGTCACGGCCATCACCCTGCCGGGCACGGCCGGCGCGACACCCCGCCGGCCGGTCCGGCCGACGATCGTGCTGGAGCACGGGGGCGTTCGCCGACGCTTCCAGCTGGGACGGGGTGGTTGAGCGGCTGCAGCGCGCCGGCTACCCGGTGGTGGCCGCCGCCAACCCCCTGCGCGGCCCGGCCACCGACGCCGCCTACCTGCGCAGCGTCGTCGAGCACATCGACGGCCCGGTGGTCCTGGTCGGCCATTCTTACGGAGGCACCGTCATCAGCCAGGCCGCCACGGGTCTGGAGGGAAAGGTCAAAGCGCTCGTCTACATCGCCGCGTTCCTGCCCGACACGGGCGAGAACTCGCTGGGCCTGACGAACAAGTTTCCCGGCAGCACCCTCGGCCAGGTCATCGCTCCGGTGAACTACACGCTTCCTGACGGAGCCTCCGGCGCCGACGTCTTCATCAAGCCGGACAAGTTCCACCAGCAGTTCGCCGCGGACGTCCCCGCGGACAAGGCAAGGCTCATGGCCACCGGGCAGCGTCCGATCGCCGCCGCCGCGCTGGAGGAGAACTCCACCCGTGCCGCCTGGAAGACGATTCCCTCCTGGTCGCTGGTCACCACCGAGGACCGGAACATCCCCGTGGCGGCCCAGCGCTTCATGTCGGCCCGGGCACACGCCCGTACGACTGAGATCGACGCCTCGCACGCGGTGTCCGTCTCGCGCCCCGACGCCGTCGCCCGCATCGTGGAGAAGGCGGCTCGTACGGTCCGCTGACCGGGACCTGCCGATCCAGGCACAGGAGTCGTTCCGGGCGGGCGCGATCCATGCTCGAGAGGTCACTGATGCTCCTTGCCTTCCGGCCGCGTCAGTGATTCCTTTTCGGTCAGACCGTGAACCGCGCCCGCCCCGCCACCGTTTCCAGGATGGCAGACGCGACGCCGGCCGACCGAGGCCGCGGCCTGCACTGACCGCCGACCACATCCGAGTCACCACCTCGCACCACAACCCACATCGAGAGGCAGCGCCAACCATGCCGTTCATCACCGTCGGCCAGGAGAACTCCACCACCATCGACCTCTACTACGAGGACCACGGCACCGGGCAGCCGGTCGTGCTGATACACGGCTACCCTCTCGACGGCCACTCCTGGGAGAAGCAGGCCGCGGCCCTGCTCGAGGCCGGCCACCGGGTCATCACCTACGACCGGCGCGGATTCGGCCGCTCCAGCCAGCCCACCACCGGCTACGACTACGACACCTTCGCCGCCGACCTGAACACCGTCATGGAGACCCTCGACCTCCGCGACGCCGTCCTCGTCGGGTTCTCCATGGGAACCGGCGAAGTCGGTCGCTACCTCGGCACCTACGGCTCGGCCCGGGTCGCCAAGGCCGCCTTCCTCGCCTCGCTGGAGCCGTTCCTGCTCAAGACCGACGACAACCCCGACGGTGTCGACGGGAGCGTCTTCGAGGGCATCAAGCAGGCCGTCACCGCCGACCGGTACGCCTACTTCAGCGCGTTCTACCAGGACTTCTACAACCTGGACGAGAACCTCGGCACCCGGATCAGCGAGGAGGCCGTCCGCAACAGCTGGAACGTGGCCGCCGGCGCGTCCTGGTACGCCTCGCTGGCCTGCGTCTCCACGTGGACCACCGACTTCCGTGCCGACATCCGGAAGATCGACGTGCCGGCACTGATCCTGCACGGCACCGCCGACCGCATCCTGCCCATCGAAGCCACCGGCGAACTCTTCCGCAAGGCGCTTCCGCAGGCCGACTACGTCGTCGTCGAGGGCGCACCGCACGGCCTGCTGTGGACCCACGCCCAGGAGGTCACCGACGCCCTCCTCGCCTTCCTCGCCAAGTAGGGCGGCCGGAGGGCCGGCACCTCTCACGGGCCGGACGGCGACCCGCACGCGTCCCGTCACCGTTCGACGGTGGCGGGGCGCCGTCTCCGTACGCCCGACGCAGCCGGAGAAGAAGGACGCACCGCGGTGGACACCGCGCCGGCGGCGACGACCGTGCTCCCCGGACGCTCCCTCGCGGCAGCGCAACCGTTCGGGAGGAGGAAAGGGCGGCCCTTTGCTGAACCACCCTTGTCGGAGTCCTAGCCCACAGGATGGCCACTTCTCGGGGCCGGGAGCTTATGGCTGTGACTGGCGGCCGCTCGCTGCGGCACGGTGGGTATGGGGTCCGCGTCCATGTCCAGAGCGGTGAGCCGGTCACGGACCTGCTGGGCGCTGTGGGACATGGCGCGTTCGTCGGCGCTTCCGAGGGCGTGGACCCAGTTCGCCCGCGCGCCTTCCCGGTCACCCAGGGCCAGCCGGGTGTCGCCCAGCCTCATCAGTGAGCCGATGGCGTTCCTGTGGTCACCCAACTCCTCGAACGCCTGTGTCGCCCGCTGATAGGTAGCGACCGATTCCTCGTAACGGCCGAGCATGCGGAGGGTGTAACCCAGGATGTCCCAGGCCTGGGCCAGCTGCCACGGCGCGCCCAGGCGCTGGAACAAGGCGATGCCCTCCTCGCTGTACAGGAGGCTCTTCTCGAGGTGCCCGAGGTTGGAGTGGAACCAGGCGAGTTCGGTGAGGCACTCGGCCAGCCACAACTCCTCACCTGTCTCACGGGACAGCTCCAGTCCCCTTTCGGAACACGTCACGGCCTCCTGGATCCGGCCGAACAGGAACAGCGCACACGCCGTGACGTAGTGGGCTCGGGCCTGTTCACCGGTTGCGTCGAGCTCTTCGAAGATCGTGGTGGCGCGTCGCAGGTGGTGAAGGGCTTGCTCCTGGTGGCCGAGATAGCCGTGTATGTGGCCGAGGTGGCGCAGGCAACGGCCTTCTTCCAGGCGGTTGTTCCGGCGCCGGGCCACTTCGAGGGCGGGGGTCAGCGCGGTGATGGCTTCCGGCCAGAATTCCTGGCGGTTGAGATGGTCCATGAGGGACCAGGCCAGCCCGGTGGTGTGGTGGTCCAGCCGCTGAGCGACGGCGGTGTGGAGCAGGCCGGTCAGCACCCGGTGTTCGGCGGTCAGCCATCGGGTGGCCTGCCCGACGGTGCCGAGGCTCTCCGCGGTGACGCCCGGGCCGGGTGCACCGAGGTCGAGGTCGGGCGATGTGTCCTGCTTGAGGAGCTGGTTCGCCTCGTGGGCCGTGAACATGTAGTGGTCCAGGATCCGGAGGGTGGCGTGGTGGCGTTCCTGGACGGTGTCGTGGGCGTGGACGAGTTCGGTGGCGTAGCCGCGCAGCAGGTCGTGCAGGCTGTAGCGGCCGGGCAGCGGTTGTTCCACGAGGCAGGAGCCGACCAGGCCGGCGAGGGCGCGGCGGGTTCGGGCGAGGGGGAGGCCGGCGAGGCTCGCGGCGGCGGGGGCGGTGATGTGGGGGCCGGGATGCAGGGCCAGGAGGCGCAGGAGCCGGGCGGTGGGCTCGTCCAGGGACCGGTAGGACCAGGAGAAGACGGCGCGTACGTCGGTGGTGGAGTCGAAGCCGGTGAAGGCGTCCAGGCCCTCGGTGTCCCGCAGGTCGTCGACGATGGCGTGAAGGGGGAAGGACGGATCCAGTTCGGCGCGGGCGGCGACCACCGCCATGGCCAGCGGAAGCCGTCCGCACAGGCGGATGATGTCGGCCGTGGCGGCGGGCTCGGCGGCCAGTCGTTCGGTGCCCAGGCGTCGCTCGAGGGCTTGGTGGGCTTCCGCCTGTGAGGGCAGAGGGAGGGTGAGGGCCCGGGCGCCGTCGGTGGTGATCAGTCCGGGAAGCTGGTTGCGGCTGGTGATCAGTGTGAGGCAGCCCGTTCCCCCGGGGAGCAGAGGGCGTACTTGTCGCTCGTCGCGGGCGTTGTCCAGGACGAGGAGGACCTGCCGGTCGGCGAGGAGGCTGCGGAAGAGCGTGCTGCGGCCCGGGGTGTCCTCCGGGATGCGCTGGGCGGGAACGCCGAAGGCCGTCAGGAAGCCGTGCAGGGCGTTGCCGGGTTCGACGGCGGGTGCGTGGGGATGGAAACCGCACAGGTCGACGAAAAGCTGTCCGTCGGGGAAAGAGGAGGCTATGCGGTGGGCGTGGTGGACGGCGAAGGTGGTCTTGCCGACCCCGGGAGCCCCACTGATGACGACGGCAGAGGCAGCGGTCGTCGCGGACCGGGCCGGCACATCGCTCACGGCCGACAGCCACGCTCCCTCGGCCTCTCGTCCCGCGAAAACCGTCAGGCTGCGCGGCAGTTGTGCCGGACGCGTCCGGGGCGGCGGCGTGGTTCCCTCGACATCCGAGGCCGGGTCGCGACTCGCTTCGGAACGTTCGGCGGCGTCGGACGGTTCGTCCTCGGCCGGACCCACGGACGCGTCCGCCTCGTCCGCCTCCGGCGTTCCGGACGTGCTCGGCCCGAGCGGATCGTGCCCGTGGCCGGTACTCCCGCCGGATACGGACGCCGCGCCGAACCTGTTCAGCTCATCGGCCGGGCGGAGCGGTGGCAGATCGTGGTGGAGGATGCCGTGGTGCAGCGCGCGCAGGGTCGGGCCGGGTTCGAGGCCGAGTTCCTCGGCGAGGTGCCGGCGCAGGCCGGTATAGCGCTCAAGCGCCTCGGCGTGCCGGCCGGCCAGGTACAAGGCGCGCAGCAGCAGGACCCAGCCGGTTTCCCGCAGAGGATGCTCCGCGGTCATCTCCTGCGCCGCGTCCAGGGCCTCGACGATCCGTCCTTGCAGGAGCAGGGCACCGGCGCGGATCTCACGGGTGGTCTGGCGCAGTTCTTCCAGGCGGGCCGCCTCGTTGACGGCGAAAAGGTGGTGCGCGGCGTCGGCGAACGCGGGGCCGCGCCACATCTCCAGCGCTGTTCGCGCCTCTTCCTCGACGCGTTCGGGCCGGCCCTGGTCCATGAACCGGTGCGCCCGGGCAAGGGCCCGCTCGAAGCGCACGGTGTCACGGCTCTCGGGCGGCACCCGCAGGGCATAGCCCAGGGGCTCGGTGACCAGAACCTCGAAGGCGCCCTTCCGGCGCAGGTGCCGGGGTTCCAGGACCGCGCGTACCTTGCTGACATGGGCGTGCAGGGAGCCCATCGCTCCGCCCGGTGTCCGTCCCGGCTGTTGCGGCCACAGTTCCTCGCACAGCGTCTGCGGAGTGACCGCCCGGCCGTCGGCGAGCAGCAGGCGGATCAGCAGCAGCCGCTGTCGGCGCCGGCCCGGATCGAGTACCGCCCCCGCCCGCCGTATCACCAGCGGACCCAGCAGTCCGAAGTCGAGATCCTGTCCCACGTCTGTCACCGTACTCATCCAGAATCCCGCTCGACGGCGTCACCATCGGAAGCACATACATGATCATGATCAGCGGACGTGTGGGCAACCCGCTCCCGCTGTGACGAGAACCGGGTCCGCGCGATCCTCGTCGTGGTGACCTGACCGCCCAGATGGGGCGGGCGCAGGTGATCGGAGCGGCGAGAACCCCATCGTCCGCCTCCCGCATCCCGACAGGACACTAGCAGGACGCCGATCGGCGTGATGACTTCGGAGGCGGCCGTGCGCTGGACGGCTTCCCCGTCCAGGCGGGACCCGGTCCGTGGAGTGCCGCACACGATGCGCCTCTACGCGGTGGTGCTTCGAGCGCTTGACCAAGATGGACCTGTCACGGACCACCGCACGCACGTCCTGACAGAGGCGCTTCTGGGCAGACGCCCCTCACCTGCGACGACTCGTGAACCAGCGCGACGTCCGCTCCGTTGAGTGAGCGAACGGTCGTCGTCAGGAGTGGAGAGAAGACATGGTCCATGTCGAAGGAACGAGCACCGACCGGTTCGAACCGGTCCGAGCGGCGCTGGCAGCGCACCTGGAGTCGGGCGAAGAGCTGGGGGCGTCGATCGCCGTGGATGTCGACGGAATCATGGAAGTCGACCTGTGGGGCGGGCATGCCGACGAAGCGCGAACCGTCCCGTGGCACCGGGACACAGTGGTCAACCTCTGGTCGACCACCAAGACCCTGAGCAGTCTGGCGGCCCTCGTCCTCGTCGACAGGGGGGCACTGGACCTCTACCGCCCGGTCGCGCACTACTGGCCTGAATTCGCCGCCCAGGGCAAGCAGGACATCGAGGTGCGGCATGTTCTGGCGCACACTTCGGGGCTGTCCGGCTGGCAGCAGCCGTTCACCATGGACGATCTGTACGACTGGCCTACCGCCAGCGCCCGGCTGGCCGCGCAGGCGCCCTGGTGGGAGCCGGGCAGCGCCTCGGGCTATCACGTGCAGACTCAGGGACAGCTCGTGGGAGAACTCGTCCGGCGGGTCAGCGGCCGTACCCTGACCGAGTTCGTCGACACAGAGATCGCCGAACCGGCGCAGGCCGACGTCCAGATCGGCGCGCGGCAGGCCGACTGGCCGCGCATCGCCGAGCTGGTGGCCCCGTCGCAGCTCTCCGGAATACCCGCCGGCCTCGATCCCGAGGGTATCTTCAGCAAGACCTTGCTCGGAAGCCCCGCCAGAGACGAGCATGTCGACACTCCGCAGTGGCGCCGTGCCGAACTCGGAGCCGTCAACGGACACGGCAACGCACGAGGCATGGCCCGCGCCCTCTCCGTGATCTCACGACGCGGCCGGGTGAACGGCCTCCGGCTCCTCTCCGAGGAAACGACGGAGAAGGTCCTCGACGTACAGGCAGACGGAGTCGACCTGTTCCTGGGCGTCCCCGTGCGCTGGGGCATCGGCTTCGCACTCGCCGATGCGAGGACGATGCCGCACATGCCCACCGGAAGGATCTGCTTCTGGGTCGGCCGGGGCGGCTCGATCGTCATGATGGACCTCGACCGGCGCGTCACTTTCTCGTACACGATGAACCGGCTGGGCGACGGAATCCTCGGCTCGGAGCGCACCCATGACTACATCAGGCATGTCTACAAAGTCCTGGACTCCACCGACTGACGGTCGGCCGCTCCGCCCCGGCGACCAGGACCGAGAGTTCCCGCGGGCGGAGACGTGCCCTACCGGTTCGGCTCGCGCGGCAGGGCGCAGTTCCCGGGCCGGTCCCTCGGCACGGTGCTCCGGTTTCAGGGCGGGGCCGTCGAAACGGTGGTTGATCAGGCGATCTCCTGGTTTCGTAGGTGCGGCGGGCTGCCGGGGACATCGAGCCGCTCGCCCAGTCACCACCTTTACCGGCCCACAGCCCCCCGAGCCAGCCTGGCCGCTGTCCAGGCGCGATCCCGGCCGACGGGGCCTTCAGCGTGCCCTGCAACTGCTCGGCCAGGCCCGGCCAGCCCGGCTCCGGACCCCGGGCCGGAAGGGTACCGGCCCAGTGGAGCAGGACGTCGTCTATCCCTGGGACGCCGGAACCCAGATCCTCCCGGTATCTGGAGGAGTTCATCGCCAGCAGGTCGGTCGTTTCCCCGCGCAACCACCGCTGACCTCGTGCTGTCAGCCTGTCCCTCATCCCCGAACAAAGGAGTGGTACCGCGTACCTGCGCAAGTTGACGTCAGGCAAGTGGCAGCCGACCGTACGCAACGGAGCGGAGACCGGTTCAGCGAGAGCTTCCCGCTCAAGGCCCGGGCCCGTGCCTGGGGTATCGAGAGGGCCTACAACCTGACGTCCTCCATCATGCGGGCGGCCGTCGACGACGACGTCATCGCGGTGAGTTTGTGCCGCAGCATCGACCTGCCCCCGATCGCCGTCAAGCCGTCGCAGTGGTTCACGCTCGACCAGGCGCAGAGCATTCTGGACGAACTCCCCACCGCGTGCAAGACGATGTGCCTGCTCGGCTTCTACACCGGGCTGCGCTGGGGCGAACTCTCCGGTCTGCACTGCCACCGCATCGACCGGCGCCGCTCGCGCCTGTTCGTGGTGGAGGTCAACACCGAGAGCGGCATCAAGGAGTACCCCAAGAGCTCCAAGAGCCGCCGCGAGGTCCCGCTCCCGCCTCACGTCCTGGAGGCGCTCGAACGCCACATCCACCGGCTCGACCGTGACGCGCTGGTCTTCACCACCATCACCAAGGGCCGGCCCGGCCGCCACCTCGACGACGGCAACTGGCGCCGCCAGACCCGGTGGCCGGTCGACGCCGCCTGCTCGGGCCGGATGGCACGGCCGGCTGAGGTCAGTGCTGGAAGGCCAGGAGCTTGGCGATGCCGTTGCGCTGGATCTCGGACGTGCCGGTGAGCACCCGGAACATGCGGATCTTGCGGAAGAGGTACTCGATCTCGTTGCCCTGGGTCAGGCCGTCCTTGCCGTGGATCTGTACGGCCTCGTCGAGGATGCGGAAGGCGGACTCGGCGACGAACAGCTTGCACATGAACGCCTCCGCGGGCACCTCACGCCCCTCGTCCAGCGCCGCCAGCGCGGCGTACGTCATGGAGCGGGCGGCGTAGAAGTCGGTGGCCATGTCGGCGACCTTGTGCTGGATGGCCTGGAGCATGAGCAGGGGCTTGCCGGAGACCTGGCGGGTGCGGGTGCGGTCCAGGGTCAGCTGCAGGGCGCGGCGGGTGGCGCCGAGCACGGTCGGGCAGTGCAGCAGGCGGTTGGTGGTGACCCTGCCGAGTGCGATGCGCATGCCGTTGCCCTCCTCGCCCAGGAGGTTGGCGGCGGGAACGTGGCAGTCCTCCAGGACGATGTCGCTCTCGATGTGCTCGCCGGACATCGGTGTCGCCCCGTCCTCGACCCGGCAGCCGGGGCTTTCCAGGTCCACGAGGAAGGCGGAGAACCTCGGTTTCTCGCCCTCTTTCTCGCCGGTGCCGGCCATGCGGGTCACCACGATCGCGAAGTCGGCGAAGGGGCCGGCGGAGGAGAAGACCTTGTGTCCGGTCAGCCGGTAGCCGTCGCCGTCGCGTACGGCGACGGTGCGCATGGAGCGGACGTCGGAGCCGGCGTCGGTCTCGGTGAGGGAGAAGCAGCAGGCCCGCTCGCCCCGGATGAGCGGGAGCAGGTACGTGTCCAGCTGGTGTGCGGTGGCGTGCTGGAGGATGTCACCGGCCCGTAGTGGACCGCCCATGTCGCCGAGCACACTGTGCGCGAGGACGCGCCCGCTCGCGCCGATTTCCTCTTTCAGCGCGGCGAGTTGGGAGTAGCTGAGGTTCTGTCCGCCGTATTCCTCGGGCAGGTGGATGCCGTAGAAGCCGAGTTCGCGGCTGCGGCGCCAGACCGGTACGAGGTCGGCGCGGGTGAGGCGGGTGGCCGGGGTGATGCCGTGCTCGCGCTCGTGGTCGGCGAGTTCGCCGTCGAGGTAGTCGCGCAGACGGTCCACCAGTTCGGCGGTTCGTGCGTCGGCGTAGGTGGGGCGCAGGGAAAATGTCACCGGTAAGTCCTTCGTGGAGTGGTCAGTTGACGCGGCGGGCGGTGCCCGCCCAGAACGGCTCGCGCACCGCCTTGCGGTCGAGCTTGCCGTTGCGGTTGTGGGGGAGTTCGGTGACGAAGTCGACGGAGCGGGGCTTCTTGAGGCGGTCGAGTCGGCCGGCGCAGAAGGCGATCAGGTCCTCGGCGGTGACGGTCGTGTCCGGGCGGCGTACCACGACCGCCTTCACGGCCTCGCCCCACCGCTCGTCCGGAATACCGACGACACACACCTCCTGGACGGCGGGGTGTTCGTAGAGGGCGGCCTCCACCTCGGTGCAATAGATGTTGAAGCCGCCCGAGATGATCATGTCCTTCTTGCGGTCGACCAGGAACAGATAACCGTCCTCCCGCATCCACGCGAGGTCTCCTGTGTGGACCCAGCCCTCACGGAAGGTCTCCGCGGACAGCCGGGGTTCCTTCCAGTACTCGCGCACACAGTCGGGCCCGCGCACGATGACCTCCCCGATCTCGCGGGGCCCCAGCTCGCGGCCCGCCTCGTCCACGACGCGTATCTCGGTGTCGTAGGCGGCACGTCCGCAGGACTGGAGCAATTCCGGATCCTCCTTCACCGCGCGGGCGATCTCCTCGCCGCTCAGGGCCGCGACCACGCTGGTGGTCTCGCCGAGCCCGTAGCCCTGGGCGACGACCGGGCCGAAGAACTCCACCGCTTCGCGCAGCCGTCGGGGTGAGATGGGTGCGCCGCCGACGCGCACGCTCGTCAAGGAGGACAGGTCATAGCGCTCGGCTCCGGGGTGGGCGAGGACCATGTTCACCATGGCGGGCACCAGGAAGGTGGCGGTGATGCGCTCCTTCTCCACCGTCTCCAGGAAGCCCCCGGGGCTCCAGGTGGGCAGGACATACGTCGTGGAGCCGCCGAACACTCCCGCCAGCAGGCCCATCCCGGTGGCGTGGGTGATGGGGCCGCAGGCCAGGTAACGGGTGCCGGGACGGGGACGGGACTCGTCGGCCATCAGCAGCTTGCGCATGTTGGCCAGGCGGTTGCCGACCGTCTGCACCGCGGCCTTCAGCGCTCCGGTGGAACCGGAGGTGAAGTTCAGGACGCAGGGCTGCGACTCGTCGACCTCGACACGGAACGCAGTCTCCGCGCCCTCGGCCAGCAGGGCGTCGTACGGGACACCGTCCGCCCCTTCCGTGTCCAGCGGGACGGGCAGGCAGCCGGTGCCGGCTGAGGTGATCGCGGCGAGGGCGTCCTCGCGATGGGCCGCGTCGAAGACCAGGGCGCGGACGGGGGCGTAGCGCAGGATGTGCTCGATCTCGCCGCGTCCGAGGCGGGCGTTGATCGGGGCCCGTGTCAATCCTGCCTTGTACAGAGCGAATTCGACCTCCACCAGCTCGCCGCGGTTCCACGCGAGCGAGGCCACGGCGTCACCGGGGCGCAGGCCACGGGCGGCCAGGGCGGAGGCCAGGCGGTCGGTCGAGCGGTCGAGTTCGGTGAAGGTCCAGGAGCGGTCCGCGCAGACGAGTGCAGGGGCGTCGGGCCAGTAGCGGGCGCTGCGGGACAAGTAGGTGCCGAGGTTCATGAAGACCTCTCCGAGGCGTGTGTCGGGAGACGACGGCAGTCTGTGGCCTTCCACTGCCGGACTGGCTGATCAATGTCATACAGACTGTTCAGTAACTGTTCGCATGTCAAGGCTCTCCTACACTGGGCGCGCACCGAGGCGCGAGGATCGAGGAGGGCTCCATGGCCGAGGACAGACGGACCAGACGGTCGAGGCGCGCGCTGGGGGCGGCCCTGGTGGAACTCGTTCTGGAACGTGGCTTCACCGCGCTGACCGTGGAGGACATCACCGAGCGCGCGGACGTGGCCCGGGCGACCTTCTACGCCCACTTCCGGGACAAGGAGGACTTGTTCGCCCGGGTGACGGCCGACCTGCTGACGGAACTTGGCGAGCGGCTGGCCCCGGCCGTCGCCGACAGCGCGGTCGGCTTCACCGGAAAGCCGGTCCTGGAGATGCTGCGGCACGCGCGCGAGGAACGCGACCTGTACCGGATCGTGCTGCGCGGTGAGGGGGACGGCAAGCCCCTGCGGATGTTCGTCGACGCCTGCGCGCGCGCCACCGCGGAAGAGTTCCGGGCGCGCGCGGAGCGCAACGCCGTCAAGCCGCGCATCGACCCGGAGCTGCTCGCCCGGGTGTGGGTGGGGGAGCAGCTGGCGGTACTGCGCTGGTGGGTCGAGCAGGACGCACCGTCCCTGCCCGCGGAGGAGGTCGTGCGCATGCTGCTCGACCTCGCGATGCGCGGCCGCTACTGGGCCAGCGGCTTCGAGTCGCCGGCCTGGGCGGCGGGACCGGGCGCCTTGGGGCCGGGGGGAGTGTCCGCGCCGGGGTGATTCAGGGGGGCGGGGTCCGGTCGTCCGGGGTGGAGGACCGCCCCGCGTCCCGCCCGGCCGCTTACGCGTCCTCGCCCGGTCGCTGTGTGCCCAGGCACGGCCGCCGCACGTCCCCGGCCGACTGCTCCGTGTCCGGGCTCAGGCGTCGTGCGTCCCGGTCCGGCCGGACCGTGAGGAGTGAGACCAGCCCGCACACCAGCATCACCCCGCCGGAGAGCAGGAACGCGTGGGTGTACCCGGCGTTCTGCGAGGGCGCGGAGTCCAGCAGGTACCCGGTCAGATACGGGGCCAACAGTCCCGGCAGGGTCCCGGACGCCGCGACGATGCCGAACACCGCGCCCCGCTGGGGCGGAGGGACGACGGCCGAGGTCGTCATGTAGTGCAGCGGGAAGACGATGGCGTGGCCCCCGAACGCCACGGCCAGCAGCGTGAGATGGGCACCCCGGGCGTCGACGAACGGCAGCGCGGTCATGGCCAGCGCCGCCACCGCCACCGCGATCCCCTGCGGGACACCGCGTGACCACCGGTCCGACAGGCCCCGGCGGCGCAGCGTGTCCAGCAGCGGCGGCGCCGACAGCAGCAGCACGAGGCTGAGCGCCGAGACCGCGCTGATCAGCGTGGCCGCCGCGCCCGGCGTCATGTCGAGCTGCGTGCGCAGGTACGCGGGCAGCCATGCGTGGCTCAGCGCCAGGGCCCAGGACGCGCCGAACGCCCCGGCGATGCTGCCCAGCACCGTTCCGTTCAGCAGCAGGCGTCGGTACGGCAGCCGCTGCCCGGCCACCACGGCGGTCGCCGTACGGGTCTCGCCGTAGGGGCCGTCGTGTCCCACCCGCCACCACGCCAGCGCCCACACCAGACTCAGTACGGCCAGAGCCCAGAACGCGGACCGCCAGCCGAAGGCGCTGATCAGTCCCGTCACGGCCGGCGCGGCCACCATCGTGCCGAGCGCCGCGCCCGCGATCTGCAGCGCCGAGGGCAGCCCCCGCCGGTCCGCCGGGAACCACTTGTAGAGCGCGTGCATCGACATCGACGCCGCCGGTCCCTCGGCCGCCCCCAGGAGCACCCGCCCGGCGACCAGGGCCGGCACCGACGCCACGAACAGCACCGGCAACTGGGCCACCGCCCATACGACGGCCATGCCGAACAGCAGTGCGCGGCTGGAGACCCGGGCGGAGACGAAGCCGACGGCCAGCCCGGAGAGGCTGAACAGCAGCGAGAACGAGCTGGAGACCATGCCGTAGGTGCTGTTGCTGATGTCGAGTTCGTCCATGATCGGCACGGCCGCCAGCCCCAGGACGGACTTGTCGGCGTAGTTGACCAGCATGAACGTCACGATCATCGCGGCGATCAGCCATGCGTGCCGCCGGTCCGGTTCCCCGGCGCGCGGTGAGGCCGCCGCGGCGTCCCGGCGGGATGGTGCGGACGAGGACGGTTCGGCCATGGGGCACTCCTGCGGCTCGGGAGGGAGTGGAGGCGGCACCCCCGGTGCGAGGGCGGGGATCTCCAGGCTCGTGCGGCGCCCGAAGGCGGGAAGGCGGGCGCCGCGCGCTGTCGTAGTTAACGAACAGGTTGTACGTTAACGGCGTCCTCGTTCAAGACCTCTGCGTCAACGGAGTTGAGATGACCGACACGGACGCCCGGCTGGGCGACCTGCTGTGGACCCGCGGCTACACCGACCCCGGCTGGATCCGCCGCTTCACCTCGGCCGGCCGCGAACTCTCCCCGAGCCGCCGCGTTTGGCGCGGCCCCGGCCCCGCCCGGCCCCTCCCCAGCGAGCCCGCCGCCCTCGACACGCTCGACCTCGGCCTCGGCGCTGCGACGGCCACCCTGCCGGACCTGTTCGCGACGGCGCAGACCGACGCCTTCCTCGTCCTGCACCGCGGCGTGGTCGTCCACGAGGCGTATCCGCACGGCGCCGCACCCCACGACCCCCACTTCAACGCGTCGGCGGCCAAGTCCTACCTCGGCCTGCTCGCGGCGACGCTGGCGCACGAGGGGGCCCTGGACCGCTCGGCCCGTACCGACGCCTACGTCCCCGAACTCGCCGGAACCGCCTTCGGCGAGGCCCGTGTCGAGGACCTGCTGCACATGGGCACGCAGGTCAGTTATGCCGGCCGGCCCTACGACAAGGCCATCGAGGCCCAGCGCTACCACGCCGTCATAGCCCCCCGGCTGCGCCCGTTCGGCTACAGCGGTCCGGGCACCATCCGCGAGCACCTCCTGACCGCCCGCGCCACCGGGGCACCGGGAACGGAGTTCCGCTACGAGAACGGCAACGTCGAGGCGCTCGCCGAAGTGCTGCGCCGTGTCACCGGTCTGAGCACCTCGGCCCTGCTCGGCGAGCTGATCTGGTCCCGGATCGGCGCGGAGGAGGACGCCTACTACGTCCTCGACGGCGAAGGTGTCGAGGCGGCGTGCGGCGGCTTCAGCGCCACGGCCCGTGATGTGGCCCGCCTGGGGGAGATGCTGCGATGCGGCGGGGCTGTCGGCAGCCGGCAGGTCGTGCCGGAGGAGGTGGTCACGTCCATCACCGCCGCCGTCCCCGACGGCTATCCCCGCCGCGTGCGCTTCCCCGCCGCTCCGCCGACGGCGCCGGCCACGCTGTCGTACCACGACCTGTGGTGGATCCCGAACGACCCGTACGGCTCCTATATGGCCAGCGGCATCCACGGCCAGCGGCTTTTCGTCTCGCCCGGACTCGACCTCGTCGTCGTCCACTTCGGCTCCCAGGTCATTTCGCCGTCCGTGCCGGTCGCCCCGTTCGTCCGGGCGTTCCTGCGGATCGGTGCGCACCTCGCCGGCCTGGGCTGACCCCGTCCGGGAGCTTCCTGTGAACCGGGCCGCACCGATGGTGGCCATGTCCGTTACATCCCTATGGTGGCGGCCGGGACTCCCAGGAAACTCCCAGGATCTCTCCGGGTCCGGTCAGAGAGGGCTGACAGCGTCGGCGGCGGAACTTCTGCAAGCCCGATCCGACTGGGAGCCCTTTCCGTGGCGACATTCCTCTGCAGGCTGGGCCGGTTCTCCTTCCGGAGGCGCCGGCCGGTCGCATTGCTGTGGGTGGTACTGCTCGTGGGGGCGGGGGTGCTGGCCGGACGCGCCCCCGCCGCGCCGCCGAACGACTTCTCCATGCCCGGCACCGAGGCACAGCAGGCGTACGACCTGCTGGAGCAGGACTTCCCCGAGCTGAAGGCGGACGGAGCGACCGCCCGGGTCGTGTTCCGGGCCGAGGACGGCAAGGTCACCGACCCGCAGACGCGCCGGGCCATCGGGGAGACGGTCCGGGCCCTCGGGGACGATCCGCAGGTCGCGCGCGTCACCGACCCCTTCACCACCCACTCCGTGAGCAAGGACGGCTCCACCGCCTACGCCCAGGTGTCCTACGAGGTGTCCGCCTCGAAGCTCGAGGACGGCTCCCGCACCGCGCTGCGGGACACCGTCGAGCGGGCCGCCTCGCCGGAGCTGTCCGTGGAGGCGGGCGGCAACGCCGTCGAGGCCAAGGGCGCGGGTCACTCCTCCGAGGCCGCGGGCCTCGCGGTGGCCGCCGTGGTGCTCGTCCTCACCTTCGGCTCGCTGCTCGCGGCCGGACTGCCGCTGCTGACCGCCGTGCTCGGCGTCGGCTTCGGCGCGCTGGTCATCCGGGTGCTGGCCGAACCGCTGGGCCTCGGCTCCACGACGACCAGCCTCGCCGTGATGATCGGACTGGCCGTGGGCATCGACTACGCGCTGTTCGTGGTCTCCCGCTACCGGGCCGAACTCGCGCGCGGACGCGGCCGGGAGGAGGCGGCCGGGCACGCGGTGGGCACCGCGGGGTCGGCGGTCGTCTTCGCCGGGCTCACCGTGGTCATCGCCCTCGCCGGCCTGTCCGTGGTCGGCATTCCGCTGCTGACCCAGATGGGTCTCGCCGCGGCCGGCACGGTCGTCATCGCGGTACTGATCGCCATCACCCTGATCCCCGCCCTCCTCGGGCTCTGCGGACGCCGGATCGGACCGGTCCGCCCACGGCGTCGGAAGGGCCGGCAGCGACCGGGAACAGGCGTGCGCTGGGCCCGGTTCGTCACCCGTCGCCCGGTCACCGTGCTCCTTGGCGGCGTCGTACTGCTCGGCGTGGTCGCGCTCCCGGCCGCGTCCCTGCAGATGGGCCTGCCCGGCGACGACAGCAAGCCCGTCTCGACGACCCAGCGCCGGGCCTACGACATGATCGCCGAGGGTTTCGGACCGGGCTACAACGGCCCGCTCACCGTGGTCGTCCAGGCCGAGGACGGCGGCAGCGCCGGACAGGCCGCGAAGAATGTCACCAAGCGCCTGGACGGACGCGGGGACGTCACCGCCGTCGGAAAGCCCCGGCTGAGCGCCTCCGGTGACACCGCCGTACTGAGCGTCGTACCGGCCGCGTCCCCGAGCAGCACGCAGACCGCCGACCTCGTGCACGCCTTGCGCGAACCGGCGCTCGTCCGGGACGCCGGCGCCCGGGTGCTGGTCACCGGCACGACCGCGATGAACGTCGACGTCTCGCAGAAGCTGTCGGACGCGCTGATCCCGTACCTGGCCCTCGTGGTCGGTCTGGCGTTCGTGCTGCTCATCGCCGTCTTCCGCTCCCTGCTCGTCCCGCTCAAGGCCGCGCTCGGCTTCCTGCTGTCGGTGCTGGCCGGGCTGGGCGCGGTGGTCGCGGTCTTCCAGTGGGGATGGATGGGGTCCGTCTTCGGCGTCACGGAACCGGGGCCGGTGGTGTCGATCATGCCGATCTTCATGGTGGGTGTCGTCTTCGGCCTCGCCATGGACTACGAGGTGTTCCTGGTGACCCGGATGCGCGAGGCGTACGTCCACGGGCAGTCGCCGAAGGACTCCGTGGTCAGCGGGTTCGAGCACAGCGCACGGGTGGTGACCGCCGCCGCGGTGATCATGGTCTCGGTGTTCGCCGCGTTCCTGGGCTCCGAGGAGCAGATCCTCAAGACCATCGGGTTCGGGCTCGCCGCCGCCGTCTTCTTCGACGCGTTCGTCGTCCGCATGACGCTCGTCCCGGCGGTGCTGGCCCTCCTCGGCCGGCGGGCCTGGAGCCTTCCCCGCTGGCTGGACCGGCTCGTGCCCGAACTCGACGTGGAGGGAGAGCGGCTGGAGTCCTCGCGCCAAGGCGTGGCCGAGGCGGGCGGGGCCGCCCCCGTCGACGTGGCCGCGGGCCGTGTCTCCGGTACCTGAACCCCGTTCCCCGTCCGGAGGAGTCCGCTCATGTCCGCACCGCCGTCCCGCCCCTCCCTTCCCGTGTGGCGTCACGCTCTCGCAGGCGCCCTCGCCGCCGTGACCGCCCTCGTCACCATGTCCGCCACCGCCTGGGCGGCCCTCGTCCTCCTCGGTGCCGGCGCCGTCGCACCGGTTGCCCGGCTGGTGCCGGTGCTGGTGAGCCTCGCCGTCGGCGGCGGCGTCACCCTGGAGTCGGCCGCCGGGGCCGCCGGGTCCGCCGCCGCGGGAGGACTCGGCGGACTGTTCGGCGGGGGCGGTGGCCTGAGCCTCGGGCTGGCCGGTGAGGTGGCGCTGACCCCCCTGACGCTGTCCTTCCTGGGTACAGCCGTCCTGGCCACGGGGTTCTTCCGGCCGCTGCGCCGCCGGGCACGGCCCACCCCCGCGATGCTGTGGGCGCGGTGCGGCGGCGCACTGGCGATCACGGCGGTGGCCCTCCCGGTGTGCGCCGTCCTGGCGCGAGGCACGGTCCGGCTGCCGGAGAACGTCAAGGACAGGATCGCCGAACGCGCCGGCTCCGGCCGGTTCGGCGGCGGGGCAGGCGGTGGGTTCGCCTCGGGCCTGTCCTCGGTCGACTTCCGGACCGATGTCGTCACCACCGCGTTCCTCGGCTGGCTGGGCGTGGTCGCCGTCCTCGCGGTCGGCTGCCTCGCCGCCCGCCGTACGACGCTGCCCCGCCCCGTCGCCCTCGGCGGGCCGCGGCTGAAGTGGAACGCCGTCCTGTCCGCCCTGGCGGGGTCCGCGGCCGTGCTGTGCTGCGTCGCCCTGGCCGTCGCCGTACTCGCCGGGGCCGCGGCGCTGACCGGCCGGGAGCGGGCGGCCGAGGCCGCGGGCGTGCTGCTGCTCGCCGGGCCCAACCTGATCGCCGCACTGCTCACCACGGGGGCGGGCACCTCTTGGGAGGCGGGGGTGCGGCGGCTGCGGCCCGAGGGCGGCGGGATGGCCGGCATGCTCGGCACGGGGCAGCAGGACGGCGCGTCGGACCGGGACCGTGTGGTGGACCTCGGACACTGGGCCGGCGCAGGCGTACCACTGTGGGTGATCGGACTGCTGCTCACCCTGCTCCTGCTGCTCCTCGCCGGATACGTCGCCGCCGCCCGCACCCCGGCCCGCACCGCTCGGGAGGACGCGGACGCCTTCCTGGACCGCCACACGGACACCGCCCTGCGCATGGGCATCGCGGTCGGTGCCGCGACGTTCGTGCTCCCCTACCTCGCGCGCGGCTCACTGCGCCTCGGCGTCAGCCTCATGGGCAGCGAGATGGGCGGCCTGCGCGCCGGCCTCGACACGAGCCCCCGGCTGTCCGCGCTCACCGCGTTCGTCGCGGCCGCCCTCGCCGCGTACGGCGGAAGCCGCCTCCAGGGCCGACGGGCAGGGCGCCGCGAACGCCCCGCGGGAGCGTCCGGTACCGCGTCCGGGCGCCGCGCCCTCACATCGGACCCGGTCCCCTGAGGCCATGTGATCTCCTGAGAAGAACGTTGAGCAACGCCCGCGAAGAGCGGCACCGTGGCATCCGGGAAGGCGGCGAACCACGACCATGGCGGCACCGACACCTCCCCCGCGCACCGCGGGCCGCCCGGACCACCTGCTCGTCGTCGACGACGAGCCCACCGTCAGGGAGCTGCTGCGCACCGCCCTGCGCTACGCCGGGTTCGACGTCGACGCCGCCGCCACCGGCCGGGAAGCCCTCGACCTGGCCGCACGGCACGCCCCCGACCTGGTCCTCCTGGACGTCATGCTCCCGGACATGGACGGCTTCGAGGTGATCCGCCGGCTGCGCGCCCAGCCCCGCTCAGCGCTGCCCGGCCGGGGCGGCGACGTGCCGGTCCTCTTCGTCACCGCACGCGAGGACCGGCAGGACCGGCTGCACGGACTGCGCCTCGGCGGCGACGACTACGTCACCAAACCCTTCGACCTGGAGGAGCTGATCGCCCGCATCAACGCCGTACTGCGCCGCACCCGGGGCGAGTCGCCGGCCCGCCTCACCGTCGGCGATCTGCAGCTCGAACCCGACAGCCACCACGTCACCCGGGCGGGGCGGAGCGTACGGCTGTCCCCGACCGAGTTCCGCCTCCTGCACTTCCTGGTCGCCAACGCCGGACGCACCATGTCGAAGAGCCAGATCCTGGACAGCGTGTGGGAGTACGACTTCGGCGGCGACCCCAGCATCGTCGACACCTACATCAGCTACCTGCGCCGCAAGGTCGACACCGACGGGCCCAAACTCATCCACACCGTCCGCGGCGTCGGGTACGTCATCCGCGAGCCCCGGCCGTGAGGCGCTTCCCTTCGCCCACGGCGAGGCTCGGCCGGATGTCGCTGCGCACCCGTCTGCTGTGCCTGTCCGTCGCACTGGTCGCCGTCGGTCTGCTCGGCACGGGACTGCTCGTCACCACGGCCCTGCGCGGCTACCTCCAGGACCGGGTGGACGACCGGCTCGTCCTGACCGGACAGATCGCCGCCCGGCTGGCACCGCCGTCCGGGGCCGGCACCCCGCCGAGCGTGCGCGCCCTCAGCGTGCTCGGCGACACGACCGTCACGTACGTGGACGACACCGGCGCCACCCGCAGGACCTTCGACGCCAGCACCGCACCCCCGGGCGGCGGTCCCGACCTGCCCCGTCTCGACCGTGCCACCGTCCTCGCCCACCGGGGCCGCCCCTTCACCGTGCCCGCGCGCGGTGGCGAGCACCCCTGGCGGGTCATCGCGCTGACCCAGCCCGCCCAGGTCTTCCCCCCGGACAGCTCCGCGCCCCGCGGCAGCGTCGTCGTGGCCACCTCCCTGGAAGAGGTGCATCGCACTGTCACCAAGACCCGGAACCTCTCCCTGACGGCAGGCGCGGCGCTGCTCACGATCCTCGGCGTCACCGGCTGGTTCGCCGTACGCTCCGGACTGCGCCCCCTCACCCGGATCGAGGAGACCGCGACCCCGATCACCGCCGGCGACTACTCCCACCGCGTTCCCGAACTGGCCGCCCCGAACACCGAAGTGGGACGCCTGACCACCTGTTCCAACCAGATGCTCGGCCGCATCGCCTCGGCCTCCGGGCCCGCCCGGAGGCCGAGGCGAGAACCCGGCGCTTCTTCGCCGACGCCAGCCACGAACTGCGGACGCCGCTCGTCGGCATCAAGGGCTACACCGACCTGTACCGCATGGGCGCCATACCCTCCCGCGAGGACGTCGACCAGACGATGACCCGCATCGCCGAGGAGTCCGCACGCCTCACCCGCCTCGTCGAGGAGATGTTCCTCCTCGCCCGCCTGGACGAGGACACCGAGGGCGCGGCCACCGGCGGCACGCGTACCGCCAGGCAGTCCGTCTTCGCCCTCGACCTCGCCCCCATGGACCTGCGCACCCTCGCCGCCGACGCCCTCCACGACGTCCAGGCCCTGGACGCCACGCGTCCGGTGACCCTGACCGGGCCCGGCGGCGGAAAACCCGCCACCGCCCCGGCACACGCCGACGAGGCCCGGCTCCGACAGGTCGTCACCAACCTCATCGGTAACGCCGTCACCCACACCCCTCCCGGCACCCCCATCCGTATCGGCGTCGGCACCGTCGGCCGGCACGCGGTCCTGGAGGTCGCCGACCAGGGCCCCGGCCTCACCGCCACCGAACGTGCCCACGTCTTCGACCGCTTCTACCGCACCGACGACTCCCGCACCCGTGCCACCGGCGGTTCCGGCCTCGGCCTCGCCATCGCCCACGCCCTCGTCACCGCCCACGCCGGCCAGATCACCCTCGACACCGCCCCCGGCCAGGGCTGCACCTTCCGCGTCCTGCTGCCCCTGGCCGACCCGCTGGACGACCGGGCCGTGGACGCGACGACGTGAGCGAAGGGTCCAGCGACCAGGAGGTGGGGGTTCCGCTCACGTGCCGCCGTTGACGGCAACTTCGGGAGCCGCGTTGGGACGCCTGGCATGATCGTCAGCGGTCAGTGTGATGTCAGGCAGGAGCCACCTATGGATGAGACCGAGTCACTCCCCGCCGCGCGTCTATCCGCCTACGCGGCCGTAGGAGCACAGCTGTCGTTGCTCAGCGACCGAAGGCTCGGCGATGCGGTGGCTGCCGCTCCGTCACTGGGCTCGGGCATCGGTGGCAGACGGGGCGAGATGGAGGTCGCGGGGATACCTGTCTTCGTCAAGCGGATTCCGCTGACGGACATCGAGTTACGGCCGGAGCATGTGCGCTCGACCGCCAACCTGTTCGAGCTCCCCCTCTACTACCAGTACGGGGTGGGATCGGCAGGGTTCGGTGCTTGGCGTGAACTGGCCGCGCACGTCATGACCACCGCTTGGGTCCTGGGGGACGAGTTCGCCGGTTTCCCGCTCATGTATCACTGGCGAGTTCTGCCGGACCGGCCTCCTGCCGGCTTCGCCGATGAGTTCGGAGGCGTCGAGGGAGCCGTCGCGCATTGGGAGGGATCGCCCGCCGTACGTCATCGGCTGGAAGCCATCGGAAGATCCTCCCTCAGCCTGGTGCTCTTCCTGGAACACGTGCCTCAGACACTCGCGGCCTGGCTCAGCGCCACCCGTGACGCGGCCGGCACGGAGCCAGGAGGCGACTCCTCTTACCTGTGGGTGGAAGACGCGCTGGTGCAGGGGACCGAGTTCATGAGTTCACGCGGGCTGGTGCACTTCGACGCGCACTTCGCCAACCTCCTGACCGACGGCCAACAGGTGTACTTCGCGGACTTCGGGCTTGCTCTCAGCCGCCACTTCGAACTCTCGGCTCAGGAAGCCGCCTTCCTCGCCGACCACCTCACGTATGACCGCTGCTACGCACCGTGGCATCTGCTGCGTCACCATCTACCCGAGGCCGTGCGCGGTGACACGGAAATCGGGACTTTCCTGCACGAATGGATCGCAGGCCGCCGCCCCGACGGCGTTCCTCCCGGGATCACGGCGATCATTGATCGCCATGCCCCGCACGCCGTCGTCATGGACGGCTTCGCCCGTCGACTTGTTACGGAGACCAAGCGCACCCCGTTCCCCGCAGCCGAGGTTTGGCAGGCCCTGGCCAGCGCGTCAGCATCGAGGTGAAATGTGCGCCGCGACCGTGCCTCACGGGTTCTCCTCAGCCTGCGCGGTGCGGGGCTCCCAAGGCCGACAGCGGGTCGGCGTGCCATGCGCTGGGTATCGTCATCCGCGACGAGGTCCAGGTCCCGGTTCCGCTCGTCTACTGTTTGTTCCGCGTTCGCGCGAACAGCAGGCCCGTTCTACGATGACTCGACGATCTTCGCCTTACTGCGCAGCTCGCGCACTGGCTCGCCGCTCCGCTTGCGTTTTTTCGTCATTGCATGATGAACCCACCGCCTGACACACCGACACCGGACCGCGTGACGGGCGGGGCGGCTCGGACACGCGGCACCGTCCGGGCCGCCGTCGTTCCCGGGGGCGGTCCCTGACGAGGCCGACGGCGTCAGCCGGATTCCTGGTGACCGCACCGCACGTTCATCAGGACCGGCAGGACGGGCGGACGCTGAGCAGTTCGGTGTGCAGGGCGGGCGTGCCGTCGACAGGGGCCGGGTCCTGCGGGGTCGGCTCGGTGCCGGCGGCAGCGACCTTGTCGAGCGTCTTCAGGCCGGCGGCACCGACCGTGCCGAACACCGTGTAGTTCGGTCGCAGCGCGGAGTCGCCGTAGACGACGAAGAACTGCGAACCGTTCGTGTTCGGCCCGGCGTTGGCCATCGCCAGCAGACCCCGCCCGTAGAGGCGGCGGGCTCCGGTCGGATCGGTCGGTGCCGGCGGCAGGTCCACCGGCAGCTCGTCCTTGTACGCGTACCCCGGGCCGCCCTCGCCGGAGCCGGTCGGGTCACCGCACTGCAGGACCTTCAGCGTCGGATACGCCGTCAGCCGGTGGCACACCGTGCGGTCGTAGAACCGGTGCCGCGCCAGGTGCACGAAGCTCTGGACCGTGCACGGCGCCTCCGCCCGGTCCAGCCGCAGCGGGAGCGGTCCCTGGCTGGTCCGGACAGCCGTGTCGACCGTGCCGTGAGCGGGGGTGTGCCGCGGGTCGGGCGGCAGGGGAACCGGCCGCGCCGCCGGCTCGTCCGGGGTCTGGGTGTACTGGCAAGGGCCGTGCGTGGTCCGTGGCGGGGCCTCGGCAGCGGAGGCGGTGGTGCTGCCCCCGGACACGGCCAATGCCGCTGCCGCGCAAGCGGTGATGAGAACTCGGTTCATCGTGCACACCCTCCAGAAGATCGTCAGATTTCGGAGCGGTCGCAGTCTAGGGCGCGTCCCGGCGGGCGAGTACCCGTCCGCGCGCCGCATTCGCTCCCGGTCCCGGGCCGGCAGGCGACTTTCGTTCCCAGGACACCGACTTCCCGGAGGTGGTCGCCTACGTCATTCCCGTCGGGGAGGCCCCGTCACTGAAGGACCTGCGCCGCTTCCCGGACGGCGGCGACCGCGTCCTTGACCCCGGTGTGGGCGAGCAGCGCGCTTTCGATCTCGCCGAGCTCCACGCGGTGGCCGCGGACCTTCACCTGGCGGTCGCCGCGGCCCACGTACCGGATGTCGCCGCCGGGCAGCGGGACGGCGAGGTCGTCGCCGCGTCCAGTGCGGTCAGCACGACCACGGGTGTCCGCGCGGTCGCGGGATGCGCGGTCGGCAGCCGGTACACCTCGTAGCTGTCCACACCGGGCATGTTGAGGCCGAGCAGCGCGGCGTTCGGTCGCTCCCGCCCGACGGTGGCGGCGGCATGGGAGCCGTCGCGGAGGAAGGTGACGGACCCGGCGACCTCGCCCAGCAGCGGACGGACGGCCGCGACGAACGCCTCGT
Organism: Streptomyces sp. SCL15-4; assembly: GCF_033366695.1. Taxonomy (NCBI): domain Bacteria; kingdom Bacillati; phylum Actinomycetota; class Actinomycetes; order Kitasatosporales; family Streptomycetaceae; genus Streptomyces; species Streptomyces sp. SCL15-4. The sequence continues at coordinate 1,518,224 of NZ_JAOBTQ010000001.1, read as the reverse complement.
CGTCGACCACCACGAACGAGCCCGCCACCGGGCGCGTACGTCCCGTCGCCGCCACGTGCGCCGCTTCCGCCGCCGACCGGCCGGGGGAGGCGGGGATCTCGACGGGCACCTCGGTGCCGCGGCCGATCTCGCTGTCCAGCGTCAGCCGGCCGCCCAGCGACTCAGCGCGCCTGCGGGCGTAGGGCGGCCCGTTGGGCAGCACGTTGCGCGGCATCCTGGTCGGCATGACCTCATCGGTCACCAGGGGTCCGAGCCCGATGCCGTCGGGAATCCGCCGCCGCACACCCTGCGGCAAGGCAACATTCCGGGGAGCAGTAGGGCAAGCACGCGTGCTGCTCGTTGCCGCTCGCCCTGTACCGCTGCCGGCGGAAGGAGGCTCAACGAACGGCCAGCAGGCCGTACAAAAGGGGGATCCGCGGCTCGGGCAGCCGCCACCAGCCGGAGTCCGTACGGACCATCCGCGGCCAGCGCGGCCAGGGAAGTTCGTCGCTCTCCCGCAGTCGCCGGATGCCCATTCCCGCATCCGTCAACGCGTTCACGACCTCTCCGATTCCGTGCATCCACTCGTAACTGTCCGTGGCGCCCTCGACGGCCGGGCCGTCGGTGTAGGTGTGGGTGGCGTCCCGGTGCACCGGACCGGAGCCCCCCAGGTAGTCGTGGCGCAGCAGCAGCTCCGGTCCCTCGTCCGGACCCGGTTTCGGGCCGAGCGCGTTGAGCAGCGGGTGGAACTCCACGATGTACAATCGCCCGCCCGGCCGCAGAAGCCCGGCCACGACATCCGCCCACCGGCCGAGGTCGGGCAGGTAGCACAGGGCGCCCTTGCCGGTGTAGACGACGTCGAACCGCCGGCCCTCGAGCGCCGCCACGGCGTCGTACACGTTGGCCTGGACATAGGTGACGTCGAGGCCCGACTTCGCGGCGAGGTCCCGCGCGACCGTCACGGACGCCGCGGAGAAGTCCAGGCCGACCGCCCGGGCTCCACGCCGGGCGAGGGCGAGCGTCTCCGTGCCGAGGTGGCACTGGAGGTGCAGCACGTCCCGGCCGGACAACTCGCCGAGGTCCTCCCACTCGAACTCGGCGAACCAGCGCTCCGGATCCAGGCCCTCGTCCAGGCCGTAGAACCGGCTGGTGACGTGGACCGGAGTGCGGGCGTCCCAGTTCGCCTGGTTGGCGCGCATCAGCCGCGCGTGCTCGGCGGAGGTCATGAGGACATCCAACCGCGCCCCGGCCGCGCATGAGGGAGGAACCGGAAAAGTGCCGTGCCGGGTGTCGACTCGGCCGGTTCCCGTTCGTCGGTGGGGTGTACCCCTTCAGCCTGCGCTCCCCGCTGTCCAGGCCGCGCGGCGGGACCGGACGCGGCAGCCGGGCCGCGGCCAGAACGTCCATCAGCCGGTGCTGCTCGGCGTCGGCGTAGCGGGTGGCGTCGCGGAGGGCGACGACGGACCGGGTGAGGGCGAGGAACAGCCGGTGGTCGGCCTTGCACCTGCCCAAGGCGTCTTCGCCCGTCCCCGCCGTCGTACGCGCTGACGACGACGGCGGCGATGCCGAGTCAGGCCGTGGCGGGGGCCGAGCAGCCGGCAGGCCGTCAGTGCCCCGCGAAGGGCCCGCCGGTCGGCGGGGCCGGCCCAGACGGTTACCTCCGCGGTGGTCGCCGGCAGCGCCCGGGCGAGGGCGGCGGTGGGCACCCGTGAGGTGCGGGCACGGCCGAAGTACGCGTCGCGGTCGGCGTCCTGAGGCTTGACCGGGTATGGCGGGGAGGGCGTAGACCGGACACCGTCCCGCAGTGCGGCACGAGAGGCGGGCAGCAGTTCGGGCGGAGGCGGCCACTGGAGGCTCGTACGGGTGACCACGGGTTGCGCGGAAGAAGTTGCCGGAGGTACCGCGCCTAGCGTCGGCGTATGAACGACGAGGTCTTCCCTGCCGTCGCCGCCGACGCCGCCGAGCGGCTCGCGGCCCACTGGCGAGCACTTGCCGCCGCGGAACTCCCCGTGGTGCCGTCCGGCCCGCCGGGCACCACTTCGAAGGCGCTCCCCGAGGAGGCGCCCGAGGAGGGCGAGGACCTGGCGGAGATCCTCGACGACACCTGGCGCACGATCGTGCCGCAACTGGTCCACTGGCAGCATCCCGGATTCCTCGGCTGGTTCCCGACCAACAACTCGCCCGCCTCCGTACTGGCGGAGCTGGTCACGGCGGGGCTGGGCGTGCAGGGCATGATGTGGTCGTCGTCGCCGGGCGCGACCGAACTCGAGCAGCGGGTCTGCGACTGGCTGGCCCGGGCCCTCGCCCTGCCGCAGCGGTTCACGCACGCCTCTGGCCGGGGAGGCGGGGTGATCCAGGACTCGGCGTCGTCCGCCGTGCTCGTCGCGGTGGTCGCGGCGCTCCACCGGGCATCCCGAGGACGCTGGCGCACGCACGGCACGGAGGGCCGCCACCGGGTCTACTGCACCGCACAGACCAACGCGTCCGTGCCCAAGTCGGTACGGATCGCCGGTGCCGGAGAGGCCGTCCAGGTGCCCCTGCTGCCCGGCACCCACGAGATGGACCCGGCCGCGCTCGCCGCCAGGATGGACGCGGACCGGTCGGCGGGACTGGTTCCCGCGGCCGTCGTCGCCACCGTCGGCACCACCACCACCTGCGCCACCGATCCCGTACCCGAGATCGGCGCGGTCTGCCGGGAGCGCGGGGTGTGGCTCCACGTGGACGCCGCCTACGCCGGCAGCGCCGCACTCTGCCCCGAGTTCCGCGACGGTAACGCCGGGCTGGAACACGCCGACTCCTACGCGGTCAACGCCCACAAGTGGATGCGTACCGGCATCCCGTGCGACGTCCTGTGGGTCGCGGACCACACGGCCCTCACCGACGCCGTGGGCCTGACCGCGTCCTACCTGCGCAACCCGGCCAGCGAGTCGAGGACCGTCGTCGACTTCAAGGACTGGCAGGTGCCGCTCGGCCGCCCGATGAGGGCCCTGAAGCTGTGGTACGTCATGCGTGCCCACGGGCTGGAGGGGCTGCGGGAGACGATCCGTCACGATGTCCGCCTCGCCGCGCTGCTGGCCCGGCTGATCGAGGCGGAACCGGGCTTCGAGGTCGTCGTGCACCGCCTCGGCCTGGTCGTCTTCCGCCGCGACACCGACGCACGGACCCGCGACCTCGCCGAACGCCTCACCGGAGATCCCGTCGTACTGTGCACGTCCGCCACCGTCGACGGCCGGCCGGTCCTGCGGGCCGCGCTGGGCTCCCCGTACACCGACGAGGCGGCCGTCCACCGGATCTGGACGACGATCCGGTCCCACGCCGCCGCCCAGGACTGAGCCGGGGGCACACCCGGCAGCGGGCAGGGCCTGCCGGCTCGTCATCCGCCACCGCGCTGGCGAGGAAGCCGAGCCGGGTGTGCGCCGAGGCCGACGCCCACAGCCTCGGCGCGGCGTGCACGCCGACGGACGAGTACGGCGCCGACCAGGTCAGACGGAAGACCTCGGCAGCGGTTCGGCTTCGCCCTCATCGCCCCTGCGGACCGGCTGACCAAGGCCCACATGGGAGCGCCCCGCGGTGCACCCGGCGCCCGGGGGCGCGCGAAGTACATCTTCTTCCCGCCTCGTCGCACGGCCCCCGACGCCGTCCGCGGTAGTTGCCCCGCGCCGCCCGGGGCAGCGACGTATTTGAACCCACCCCTCCGATCGACCGGCGTCTCGACGCGAACGGCATGGGACTCCGCGCGACCTGAGGATCCTCGGGGACGCACGCCGGGGACACAGGAGGAAGCAGATGCCCGCGCAGGCGCACACTGAAGGGCCAACGTGCCCATGTATGCCCGGCGAGGTGACAGCATCTGACGTTGGGCACCTCAACGTTGCTCGGCTTGGCGGATGGTGACTACGGACAAAACTGGTTCCGGAACCAGCTCTCCGCAGGCGACCGCTACAAGGTGCGCCGGAGGATCGCCGCGTTGCAAGGCCGTCACGTACTCGATGGTCTGAGCGTGGGAGAGCACGGGCACTCTCTGGCGCAGGGCGTGCATGGCGTGCACCCTCCCGCGAGCGTCTGCCACCGCCCGGACCTCGTCGTGTAGATCGTCCACTGCGGTCCGCGTGACCTGCCTGCGAATACGGGCGCGGTAGTCCGCCTCCCACGCACCGGTTACTGCGGAGACGACACTGATCTGATGCAGGCTTCCGTCGACGCGGTCAACCAGGTAGGGCCCATTCCCGGCCAGTAGGAAGTCCGGGTTCCGCGTGCGCAGATACTCCTCAGACGTCCAGGAGACGATCCATACCAGCTCGTGCTGTTCTACATGCGCTACAGCCATGCGCATCGGGACTATCCCAACCGACAGCTCCCGCTGGTAGTCCCGTTCCAGTTCTTCCTCAACGATCTGAACCGCGGCGTCTTGCTCAATCACTCTGCCACCATCCCGCACGGCCCGAATGCCTACCACCGGATTTCCTGTTCGGTCCACGGCTGGGCAGACCCCGGGGAACGCACGCGAACGACGCGGCCCGACCACGCCGACAGCCTGTTTCTGCAACCACTCCGCTGATCGGTGACGTCGTGGTCGTTCAGCACACCGGTGACAAGACGGTTTCGCCGGACAACGGCCTCACCGGCTGGAACATGGACTGGGCGCGGTGGAGGCCAGCTCGACCGCAACAGGGGCGCGCCGGTCCTCCAGGCAGTGAGGCAGCGACACCGAGCGGTTGCTGAAGAGAAGGCGTCCGCTTCTCCCTCTGGGTTTACGGCCTCCCGGTCTGTGATGTCTGGGTCCGGCAAGGCCAGGCAGAGCCGGGCAAAGAAGACGGCCGGCAGGTCGGCGAAGACGGAGGCCAGGGCTCAGGGCACGCCCAGTCCCAGGCGCGGCATCCGCCACAGCCGCCCTCCGCGGCACGACAACCGAGATTTGCGCCAGCCGATCGTGTCAATCCCTGATCACGACCCCAGCCGCGCCACCACCATCACCGCCTCGGGAGACCACATGGCCCACAGCAGCCTGTGGTCGCGCCCGTCGGGCGTACCCCAAGCAGCCCCCGGCACACCGTCCACCGTCGCCCTGGCGCGCTCCGGGCTCAGCGCCCCGTGGCTGGTGCGGGCCGGCGGCAATGTTCCCTCGGAGAGGGCGGCGGGTGCCCCGGGGCATCCGCCACGCGTCCGTCCGCTGCTCACCCGTCTCGTGCTCCGAACGATCTTGGGCGAGAGGCTCGTTGTGGGTGATCACGACGGGCGCGTTCGCCTCCGCCCGTGCGCGGTCGGAAGCCGCCGCAATCTCCTCGTAGGTCCATTCCTTGTACAGACGCTTTCCGTGGGCATCGGTGATGTCGATGACCAGGCTGGTCCACTCCTCGGCAGGCTGTTCCGATTCGTACGTGGCGTCCTCAAGGAGGAATTCGGTGACGCGTATGCCGGTGAGTCTCTCGGCCAGAGCGAGGACCGCCGCCTTCCCGTCGACGACCTCACCGTCCTCAAACCAGTGAAAGAGAGAGATGGGCTTGCCGCCGTTGTTCGAGTGCGCCACGACCCGGCCGCCCTCCGACAGCGTCTCCGCACACGGCACCCCAAGGCCACCGTCGAAACCGAGGTTGTTGGCCGCGTGCCGCCGGATGAGGTCTCGGGTCGCGGGGTGCAGGCGCAGCCGGTCCAACTCGTCGGGAGTGAACCACCGCAGGAGCGCTCCCTCGTGCAGCCGGAGCCGGTCGGGGTTGCCGCGCCAGCGGCCGGCGAAGACCTGGACCGGAACGCTGAGGCCGTCGACGCTGGTGGCTTCCTCCACGGCGTACGGCGCCAGGTTCTCCAGTCGGAGGCCGGGGACCTCCTCGGACAGCTCACGCAGCAGGGTGCCCTCCAGGCTCGGGTCGTCGTGTGTGCGGCCGCCGCCGAGCAGGGCGAACGCCCCTGACTGCCAGATGGCTTGTGGTCACGGAGATGAAGCAGGTAGCGGCCGGCCCGTCGTGGATGAGCGCGGGCGCGTTCACCGGCTCGGGCTGTCCGTCCAGTCGCGCGATGGAGGAGCTTCGCGCGCAGGTTCGGTGAGGCCAGCGAGGTAGAACACGTAGCGGAAGTCAACGTGCCGGTGGGCCGGTTCACCCTTGAACGGGTTGGCGTCGATGTGGCGGACGTCGATGTCGATGGGAGAGCCGGGCATCTGCCCGGTCAGGCACAGGGCCCCGGCCGTGATCCCGGTCTCCTCCGCCACCTCGCGCAGCGTCGCGGCGAGGAGCGTGCGGTCCTCGGACTCGATGTGGCCGCCGGGGGGGGAGAGCATGAGCCCGTCGGTGGCCCGGTGGCGGATGCACAGGATTCGGCGCCGGCGGTCGATGACGACGGCGCTGCAGGTGACGTGAGCGGGCAGCGCCGTCCGGGCGGTCACGTCGGCGGGCTCTTTCAGCGCGGCGAGTAGCCCGGCCAAGGTGTCACGTTCGTCAGGGTGGCGGCCGAGGTACGCCTCGACGGTCTTACGGATTTCACAGGAGCTGGGGGCATGAGCGACGTCTCGCCTTCGACGCGGGGGGCGGGCGTTGCGCGGGTCGGCTGCGGGGTCAGCTCGCCGTCTCGTGGTCGGACGGCCGGGTGCCGCGGGGGCCGGGAAGCGTGCCGGCTGTGGGCGCGCGTCCGTACTGGGCGGCCTGGGCGGTGAACATGCCCTGGTACAGGCCGCTGTTGTTGGCCATGAGCTCCTCGTGGGTGCCGTCTTCGACGACCCGTCCCTGGTCGAGGACGTAGATGTGGTCGGCTTTCATGGTCGCGGCCAGCCGGTGGGTGACGAGCACGACCGCGTGCCCCTCCTGAGCCAGCGACCACAGTCCCTGGAACGCGGCGATCTCCGCGTGCGGATCAAGGGCGCTGGTGGGCTCGTCGACGAGCAGGAACGGCGCCTGCCTGTACCGGGTCCGAGCGGTTCCCAGCTTCTGCCACTGCCCGCCTGAGAGCTGGACGCCGCGCTCGTAGCCCTTGAACACGATCGAGTCCCAGCCGTGCGGCAGGCCTTCGACCAGGTCCAGGACATCGGCGTCCCGGGCGGCCTCGCGGACGCGGTCCATGTCCCGGGGGCGGTCGCCGATCCCGATGGCCACGTTCGCGGCCGCGGTCATCTCCCAGCGCGGGAAGTCCTGCGCCAGCAGCCCGACGACGCCGAAGACCTGGGCACGGTCGGCCTCGCGGAGCTCGACCCGCTCACCGGACTCGCCTGCCCACCACACGCTCCCTTCGGTCGGCAGCAGCATTCCGGCCAGCACCTTCGTCAAGGTGGTCTTGCCCGAGCCGTTCGCGCCGACCAGTGCCGTCACCTTCCCCCGGGGCACCCGCACGCTCACGCCCCTCAGGGAAGGGCCGGCGGCTCCCGGGTAGGTGAACGACACCTCCTCCGTCCGCACCTCCCGCACTCGCGCGGGCAGCGGGGTACCGGAGGACGGGATGGCGTTCTCGCCCGCCACCTTGATGGCGTCTTCGGTGTCGGTGAGGAACAACAGCTCCTCGTACAGCCGGTTGACCTGCTGCACCAGTGACGTGAGCTGTGCGGTGGAGGTGCGGATGGCGATCACCGCCGTGCCGCCGACAGCGAGCGGCAGACCACCGGTCGACAGCAGCCACCACAGCACCCCGTAGCAGGCCAGCGAAGCCACACCCGCGATCGCGCCGGCGATCAGGTCCGTGGACGCCTGGGCGCGGGCCAGGCGCCGCTGCTCCGCCTCGGTCTGCCGGGACATCTCCTCGTAGCTGGACAGCAGCTTCGTGCCGGCGGCGTGTACGCGGATCTCGCCGGCGGCGTGCGGGCGGGTCAGGTAGGCCAGCAGGGAGGCGATCGCCCTGCGGTGGTCGACCCAGTTCAGGCGGGAGATGTAGTCACGGCGCGCGGAGCGGACCGCTCCCCATCCCTTGGGCAGGGCGATGGCCAGCAGCATCGGCAGCAGCGCCCAGTGCAGCGACGCCAGCACGATGGCGGCCGCCGCCATGCCGATCACCACACTGCCCACGCCGACCGACAACCGGAGCATGCTGCGGGCCGAGTCCGTGCCGAACTTCCCCGCCTCCAGGACCCGCTGGACCTCCGGCCGCTCGGTGGCCTCCACCTCGACGTGGGTGACAGCCGCGTAATACCGGGCGGACACCGCACGCTCCACCTGCGGCTCCAGCCGGCCCGACATGGCCGTCGACCACGCCAACAGCACCGCGGTCGCCACCGCCGCGATGGCGAGCACCGCCAATGACGGCAGCGCGTCGCGGAGCTTGTCCGCGGTCGGCCCGTCGGCGAACAGCCGCGTGAGGACGCTGTTCACCGCCACCAGCCCCCACCCGGCCGTCACACCCTGCCCGAGCTGGGCGACCACAACCCCGGCCAGAGCCCGCCGGTCCGTCTCCCAGCCGGTACGCAGCACCGTGCCCACCATGCGGGGCAGCGCGGCCGCCATGTGCCCGAAACCCAGCCGCGTCAGCGGCCCCGCGTGCCGGACATAGGACTGGTCATAGCGCAGCCGGCCCCCGTACAACTCGCGCTCGGCATTCGAGATACCGGCCTGTGCCGCGGCCTTCGGCGGGTTGGCGGTGTCATCGCCGCCGCCCGGTTCGACTCGCGTCAATGTGTTCCCCCTCAAGGCGTGGTGATGGTGTCGGCCTGTTCAACGACGCCGCCGCGATTTCGAACACGCGCTCTTTCGGACGCGTTGCTCACGCTGGAATAGAGCGGTTGTCCGAAGATGCGCAGTGCACCGACCCTTGCCGCGCACGAGCCCACGGCATGGGGGGATTGGCCGAAACGCCGACGTTCAGGCATCAAGAAGGCGTACTCCCACGGGAAGGCGCGCTTGGCGACGTTGCGGTGCGTCTTGGGCCCGCCGCGGTGACCGGGCTGTGCACCGGGTGGGCGTCGGCGGTGCGGCAGGCGATGACCGCGCGATAGTCGGGGTCCTGTGGCTCGCGTCCTGATGGCCGGCGATCCACGCGGCTTGGCGGCGCGAGCGGTCGGGGCAGGCGTGCTGGGCGTTGGACAGCATCAGGCCGCTCGGCGTCGTCAGCGGCCTGATGGGCGGGGGTGTCGGGGCTGAGCAGGGACAGATGTTCGGCGGAAGGGTTCACCGGCCGGCTCCCTTCTCGTGGAGGAGCACTTCGCTGTGCGCGTCCAGGGTCTGCTGGAGCCGGCCGAGGGTGGTGCGTACGAAGGCGGGTTCCTCGCCGGTGAGCGGGGAGACGGCGGAGGCCAGGTTCTCGGTGATCTGCTCGGGCCGGGTGGAGCCGACAAGGACGGCCGTGCTGTCGGCGAAGCGCTGCCGCAGCGGCGCCAGGCCGTCTTGGGTGATCTTCAGCGCGCCGGGGGCGAACCGGGGCTTTGCGCAGCCGGTGGTCGCCGGGCGCGAAGGTGGGCGGGCGGTCCGGGGCGTACTTGCCTGTGAGCAGTCCCTGGGCCGGCGGTTTGTCGATCAGCGCGCTGGCGTCGAGCGAGGCGGCCAGGGCGAAGACGTCGGGGCGGCGGGGTGAGCGCGTTGAACCGGGCCGCAGTGGAGCGCGGCGGGCGGCGCGGTCCAGGGCCCGCAGCAGCTCGGACTCCCACCCGGCGCGCGGGGTGCCGTGGGTGAGCAGCAGGCCGGAAGCGGACGGTACGTCGAGCTGCACCTGGTGTTACGCCGAGCCGCCACGCCTCGCGCAGGACGTGCCGGGCCTCATCCCGGGTGGCGCGACCGGCGGTGGCGGTGGCCCGGGCGCCGGCCGCCGCGCAGGCCGCGTCGGCCCGTCTCGTCCCCGCCTGGGGGCCGGGCAGGACCGCTTCGGCATCACCCACCAGGGAACTCGGAGTGGGACCCGAGGGTGTCTTCGCCCTCATCTTGGTCTGACCTCGGCGGCCGGTACCCCGACTGGCAGCGAAACCTCGGCCGCACGGCGCATTGGCCGGTGACGACGAGTGCTGGCGACAATGACGCCGCCACCCCGAGGACAGCCGTCAGCCACGGAGTTCCTCGCCTGTCGGCATGGAGACGCCGGTGAGGCGTTCGGCCTCGGTCCACAGGCGTGCCGCGACGGTCTTGTCCCGCGCGCTGCGCGGCAGAGGGGTGGGCTTGGCCGGGCCGACCAACGCCCAGCGCGGTCCGTAGTAGCCGCCGGGTGTGGCGTCGGGGCTGGTGGCCGCGTACAGCAGGGGTTCGGTGCCCTGTTCCGGCCCCTGGGACGGCACGATCTTGTACAGCAGTGATTCGAGCCTGCCGGGCCGGCCGCCGTTCAGGGTCGGGCCGGACGTCGTCAGATTGGTGCGGGTGTAGCCGGGGTGCGCGCCGGCCGACAGCAGCGGCCAGTCGTGCTGGTCGGCGAGGTCGGCGAGGTGCAGCATCATCAGCATGTCCGCGAGCTTGGACTGGGCGTAGGCCCGGGTGGGGCTGTAGCCGCGGGTGGACTGCAGGTCGTCGAAGTCGATGCGGGCCCGGTGGGCGGTGCCGCTGCTCATCGTGGCGACCCGTGGGGCGGGGGCAGCCAGCAGCAGTGGCAGCAGGTGGACGGTGAGGGCGAACGGACCGAGGAAGTTGCTGCCCAGCTGGAGTTCGAAGCCGTCCGGGGTCTGGGTGCGCTGAGGCACGTTCATGACTCCGGCGTTGTTCAGCAGCAGGTCCAGCGGCCTGCCGTCGGCGATCAGACCGTGGGCGAAGCCGCGGACCGAGGCGAGGTCGGCCAGGTCCAGGCGGCGGACCTCGACCTGGGCGCCGGGGTGCGCGGCGAGGATCTCGTCCCGCGCCTGTTCGCCCTTGGCCGGCGTGCGCACGGCGAGCACGACACGGGCTCCGGCTCCGGCCAGCCGCTTGGCAGCCTCCTTGCCGGTGCCGCTGTTCGCGCCGGTGACGACGGCGAGCTTTCCGTGCTGGTCAGGGACCTGGTACATGGCGAACCCCATTACGTACTACCGGTATCTTGTCTCTCCTCACCGTAACGGACCACTGGTATCCAATCAAAGTACCGCCGGTGCGTAACATGGGCGGGTGACCTTTCAGCGTGCCCGCACCGACGAACAGCGCAACCAGCGACGACGCCACATCCTGGACACCGCGGCCGCGATGCTGACCGAGATGCCGGTCGCGGAGCTGAGCCTGAACAAACTGAGCCGCCGCGTCTGCCTGGCCAAGGCGAACGTGCTGCGCTACTTCGAGTCCCGCGAAGCGGTCCTGCTCGACCTGCTCGACACCGAGACCCGGACCTGGGTCGCCGAGCTGCTGAACGAGCACGCGGCAAGCGAGGGCACCACACGTGAGCGCGGTGACCGGCTGGCGGACCTCCTGGCCACCTCCATGGCGCGACGACCGGTGCTGTGCGACCTGCTCAGCGCGCAGGGCGCGGTCCTGGAACAGAACGTCTCCACCGAGGCCGGTATCCGCCACAAGCAGGCAGCCCGGCAGTCCCTGCGGTCCCTGGTCCAGTTCGTCCTGCGCCACCTTCCCGAACTCGGCCCCGACGGCGCCGCCACGCTCGTGGAGTCGACCCTGCTGATGGCCATGACGGCCTGGCAGTGCAGCCGTCCCTCGGAGGCCATGCTGGCGGCCTACGCCTCCGACCCCGCACTGGCGGCCATGCGCCTGGACTTCACCGACCTGGTCCGCCGTACGGTGGCAGTGACCGCCTCCGGCCTGCTGGCCCGGCAGACAGAACAGGCCAGCGCCGACTCGGCCTCCTGAGCGTCGGCCGCACAGCGCCAGGTACCTTTCCGTCTGCCGCACAGGTGGTGGCACGGCAGACGAAGCGCTGCGCCGGCGGGTGCCGGCCATGGGGGCGGCACGCTGCTGACCGCCGTCAGGCCGCGGCCGAGCCGGCCTCGCACCGTGCGGACAGACGATGAGCGGGCCCTAAGGGCGTTCCCGCGCGCTTCAGCCGATGAACCGAACGTCCGGGTGGAGCGAAGAGGGGCCGTCCAGCAGCGGCTGGTGGCGGCCGCGCAGATGCTGATCGAAGAAGGCGGTGAGGTAGGCCCGACGGCTCGCGGTGAACCGTGCCGGGTCGACGGTGCCGGTCATCCGGGCCGGCAGCCCTGACGCCCTCAGCGGCAGACTTCGAGATCCCGAACGGCGGCGACACCTGTCGTGACGTCAGGTCGGTGCGCCAGTACGTCGCTACCGGCAACTCTCGGTCCTCCGGTGGCAGCCGCCACGGCCGGCCACGCCGAACTCACCGCCGCGACGCCGTGTTGGATCCAGCGCCGGTTGGGGGCCGGTGCTCCTTGGCCGGTGTCCGGCGCTCCGCGACGGCTCGAAAGTTTCGAAAGCCGTGTACGGCCTTGCGTCGCGTTTCCTCCTTGTCTCGCTCCCCCTCTCGCGACGGTTCGCGTCAAGGGTGGCGTGAGCAGCCAAGACGTACTCGTCGCGTCCCCTTCGGGTTACAGAGGTGTTTCCGAAAGGATGTCGAAACTGTTGACAGGGTCATGGCGTTCTCCGAAAACTGTGGCCACCGAACGGCACGGCCGCGCGCGGCCCACGCCGTGTTCCGTGCCAGGCCGCGGGCGGCAGCAGCCGCCTGCCCCCACCAGCCTTCATCGGGAGGACGCATGCAGCAGGACGGCACGCAGCAGCACCAGACCCAGCAGAACCCCGCTCCCCTCGGCGGCTTGAGCCGGCGAGGCTTCCTCGGCGGTGCCGGAACCGTCGCGCTCGCCACCGCGACCGGACTGCTGCTGCCCGGCACCGCCCACGCCGCCACCACCATCACCACCAGTCAGACCGGCTACGACGGCATGTACTACTCGTTCTGGACCGACGGCGGCGGCTCCGTCTCCATGACGCTGAACGGCGGCGGCGGTTACAGCACGCGGTGGACGAACTGCGGCAACTTCGTCGCCGGCAAGGGCTGGAACACCGGCGGGCGCAGGACGGTCCGCTACACCGGCTACTTCAACCCGTCGGGCAACGGCTACGGCTGCCTCTACGGCTGGACGTCGAACCCGCTGGTGGAGTACTACATCGTCGACAACTGGGGCAGCTACCGGCCGACCGGCGAGTACCGGGGCACCGTCTACAGCGACGGCGGCACGTACGACATCTACAAGACGACGCGGTACAACGCCCCCTCCGTCGAGGGCACCCGCACCTTCGACCAGTACTGGAGCGTCCGGCAGTCGAAGGTGACCAGTGGCTCCGGCACCATCACCACCGGCAACCACTTCGACGCCTGGGCGCGCGCGGGCATGAACCTGGGCCAGTTCAAGTACTACATGATCATGGCCACCGAGGGTTACCAGAGCAGCGGAAGCTCGACCATCACGGTCAGCGGCTGATCCCTGTCCGAGCGAACGGCCGACAACTTTCCCTGCGGGAGAGGTTGACGGTCCACCGTCAAAACCTCAATCATCCCTGTCTGGGAAACCGGCCCTAGTTCGAAATACCGAACGGCATCACTCCGTGCGATCCGGCCCGCACGGCAGACCACGTACGCCGCCCCGGTCCCGACCCCTCCCGTCCGTCCGCCGGGTGGGAACGGGGCGACGCGTTCCCTCGTGCTCCAGTCCTTCCCTATGTCCACCTTGGAGGCACAGTCATGGGCTCCTATGCCCCTCCCGGACAACTCCTCGTCCGCCGGAAGATCCGCAACCTGCTCGGGGCGCTGGCCGTCGGCGTCCTCGGTACGGTCTCCGCACTGTCCGCGCAGCCGACCGCACACGCCGCCGAGAACACGCTCGGCGCCGCGGCGGCGCAGAGCGGCCGCTACTTCGGTACCGCCATCGCCTCGGGCAGGCTGGGCGACTCGACGTACACCTCGATCGCGAGCCGCGAGTTCAACATGGTGACGGCCGAGAACGAGATGAAGATCGACGCCACCGAACCGCAGCGTGGCCAGTTCAACTTCACCGCCGGTGACCGCGTCTACAACTGGGCGGTGCAGAACGGCAAGCAGGTGCGCGGTCACACCCTGGCCTGGCACTCCCAGCAGCCCGGCTGGATGCAGAGCCTCAGCGGCAGCTCACTGCGCCAGGCGATGATCGACCACATCAACGGCGTGATGGGCCACTACAAGGGCAAGATCGCCCAGTGGGACGTCGTGAACGAGGCCTTCGCCGACGGCAGTTCGGGCGCCCGGCGCGACTCCAACCTGCAGCGCACCGGCAACGACTGGATCGAGGTCGCCTTCCGCACCGCGCGTGCCGCCGACCCGTCGGCCAAGCTCTGCTACAACGACTACAACATCGAGAACTGGACCTGGGCCAAGACGCAGGGCGTCTACAACATGGTCCGGGACTTCAAGCAGCGCGGCGTGCCGATCGACTGCGTCGGCTTCCAGTCGCACTTCAACAGCGGCAGCCCGTACAACAGCAACTTCCGCACCACGCTGCAGAGCTTCGCCGCCCTCGGCGTCGACGTGGCCATCACCGAGCTGGACATCCAGGGCGCCTCGTCCTCGACCTACGCCGCCGTGACCAACGACTGCCTGGCCGTCTCGCGTTGTCTCGGCATCACCGTCTGGGGCGTGCGCGACAGCGACTCCTGGCGGTCGGGGGACACGCCGCTGCTGTTCAACAACGACGGCAGCAAGAAGGCCGCCTACACCGCGGTGCTCAACGCGCTCAACGGCGGCTCCACCACCACGCCTCCGCCCACGGGTGGCGACGGGCAGATCAAGGGCGTCGGCTCGGGCCGCTGCCTGGACGTGCCCAACGCCAGCACCACCGACGGCACCCAGGTCCAGCTGTGGGACTGCAACGGCGCCACCAACCAGCAGTGGACGCTCACCGACGCCGGTGAACTGAAGGTCTACGGCAACAAGTGCCTGGACGCCGCCGGCACCGGCAACGGCGCCAAGGTCCAGATCTACAGCTGCTGGGGCGGCGACAACCAGAAGTGGCGCCTCAACTCCGACGGGTCCATCGTCGGCGTCCAGTCCGGCCTCTGCCTCGACGCCGTCGGAGCCGGCACCGCCAACGGCACCCTGATCCAGCTCTACTCCTGCGCGAACGGCAGCAACCAGCACTGGACCCGCACCTGATGGTTCTGGCCACAAAGGAAAGGGCGAGCCGATGAGGATCTGCGGTGCGGCTCCTCCCGCCACTCCGCGACAACACCGCTGGTGGTCCCGGGTCGCCTCCGTGGTGGCGACGGCGCTCGCGGTCGGCATGCTCGCCGCGGTGCATCCGACGCCCGCCGAGGCGGCGACGGTGGACACCAACGCCTGGTACGTGCTGGTCAATCGCAACAGCGGCAAGGCACTGGACGTCTCCGGCGCGTCCACCGCCGACGGCGCGCGCGTCAGCCAGTGGACGCGCAACGACGGAACCAACCAGCAGTGGCAGTTCGTGGACTCCGGTGACGGCTTCTACCGTCTCAAGGCCCGGCATTCGGGCAAGGTCCTCGACGTGGCCGGCGCCTCGGCCGCGGACGGTGCCGCGATCCAGCAGTGGGCCGACCACAACGGGGCCAACCAGCAGTTCCGCCTGGCCGACTCCGACGCGGGCCACGTCCGGCTGATCAACCGCTCCAGCGGCAAGGCGGTGGAGGTGCAGGGCGCCTCCACCGCCGACGGCGGCAGCGTCGTCCAGTACTCCGACTGGGGCGGCGCCAACCAGCAGTGGCAGATGGTCAAACTGTCGTCCGGTGGCGGCGGCGGATGCGGCAGCGCCCCGGCTCTGGCGAGCGGTACGCACACGATCCAGAGCGGTGGCAAGAGCCGCAGCTTCATCCTGAGGGTTCCCGCCGACTACGACAGCAGCCACCGCTACCGGCTGATCTTCGCGTTCCACTGGCGGGGCGGAACCGCCGGCGACGTCGCCTCGGGCGGCACGAGCGGAAGCGCGTGGTCCTACTACGGCCAGCAGGAGCAGTCGGACAACAGCGCGATCCTTGTCGCCCCCCAGGGCCTCGGCAACGGCTGGGCCAACTCCGGCGGTGAGGACGTCACCTTCGTCGACGACATGATCCGGTACATCGAGGGCGGCCTCTGCGTCAACCCGGCGCAGCGTTTCGCCACCGGATTCAGCTGGGGCGGCGGCATGAGCTACGCACTCGCGTGCAGCCGGGCCACCGTCTTCAGGGCCGTCGCGGTCATGTCCGGCGCCGAGATCAGCGGATGCAGCGGCGGCACCCAGCCCATCGCCTACTTCGGGATCCACGGCATCAGCGACTCCGTGCTCAACATCGCGCAAGGACGGTCCCTGCGCGACAGGTTCGTGGGCAACAACGGCTGCACCGCCCAGAGCCCGCGCGAGCCCGCGCCGGGCAGCCGGACGCACATCACCACCACCTACTCGGGCTGCCGTGCCGGATACCCGGTCCAGTGGGCCGCGTTCGACGGGGACCACATCCCCGGACCGGTCGACGGCTCCTCCGGCGAGAGCGGCGTCACCACCTGGACCAAGACAGAGATCTGGAGGTTCTTCGCACAGTTCCAGTGACACGTCGTGGGGCCGGGCTGTGGTAGAGGGGTGACGGTTCCGCGGGTCGGGGCCGGTTCCGGAGGTGTCCGGAACCGGCCCCGGGCATGTGCGGGGAGCGGTGCGGTCAGCCGGTCGTCAGGGTGGCGTCGTCGATGACGAAGCTGCTCTGGAGGCCGGAGTCCTCGGTGGCCGTGAACGTCAGCGTGATCTGCTGGCCGGCGTACTGGCTCAGGTCCAAGGCGCGTTCGGTGTACCCGGTGGCCGCGTCGGCGTTGGAGTACGTCTGCTTCGCGGTGCCGTTCACCTTGACCTGGAAGGTGTCGTACACCGTCGTGCCCGACTCGGCGGTGTCGATGTGCAGCCAGTACTTCAGGGTCGCCTTCGCGCAGCCCGCCGGCACGGTCATCGTCTGGCCGACGCTGTCGGTCGCCGCGTAGCCGTACCCCGCAAGCCAGGCGTACCGGGACCCGGAGTGCGCCGACTGGCCGCTGAACGTGCCGATCGCGCCGGTGTCACCCGTCCACGGCGTCGTACCGTTCTCGAAGCCGCCGTTGGAGATCACCTGGGACGGTGTGCAACCGCCGGCGCCCTTGACGGTCAGCGTGTACGACGCGCTGTGCGTGGCGGTGCCGGTGCCGGTGAAGGCGAGCGGATACGTGCCCGGCGGCACGGAGGCGCCGACGGAGACCGTCGCCGTGGACGAGGCGCCGGAGGTCACCGAGGCCGGGCTGAAGGAGACCGTGACGCCCGCCGGTGCGCCCGAGGCGGACAGGTTCACCGTCTGTGCCGAGCCGCCGGTGGTGGCCGTGGACACGGTGGTGGTCAGCGAGGTGCCCGGGTCCGTGCTGCCGGTGGCCGGATTCACCGAGACCGAGAAGTCGTTCGCCGGGGCGGTGTCCGAGACCGCCTGCTTCCACAGCGTGTAGGCGACACCGTCCGCGCTGCGGTTCAGCCCGGTGGCGTTGATGTTGCTCGTGGTGTCGCACGAGGAGTGATAGCAGCCGTCGTACGCGGCGCCCGCCGTGCCGCCCCACTTGGCCGCCTGCGCCGAGGTCTTGCGGGCGCTCGCGCCCATGGCGTAACCGGAGGTCGGGATGCCGTAGTTCTCGAAGGAGTAGTCGTCGGAGCGGCCCGCGCCCTCGGTGTTCTCCTCGGGCTGGAGGTTCAGCGAGTCCCAGTACGCCTTCATCGGCGCGGCGGCGGCGGAGGTGATGTGGTTGATGAAGTAGCCGCCGTTGGGCGAGGCGACCATGTCGAAGTTGTAGTACGCCTTGATCGCCGAGCGCTGGGCGGAGGTCAGCGAACGGACGTAGAAGTCGGATCCGTTCAGGCCCTGCTCCTCGTCCGTCCACCAGCCGAAGCGGACGCGCGCCGCCATGGACGGGTCGGTCTGGGCCAGTTTCAGCGCGACCTCCAGGAGGGTGGCGCTGCCGGAGCCGTTGTCGTTGATGCCGGGCCCGGCGGAGACACCGTCCAGGTGGGAGCCGAACATGTACACCTTCGACGCGTCGCCGCGGGGCCACTCGGCGATCAGGTTGGGGCCGGCGCCGCTGGTGCAGCCGGAGGTGCAGGCCTGCTCGGTGACGGTGTAACCGGCCGCCTGGAGCTTGCCCTTCACGTAGGCGACCGAGTCGCGGTAACCCTGGCCGGTGGACCGGCGGTTGCCGCCGTTGCGGGTCGCTATGGCGTTCAGCTCGGTGAGGTGTGCCTGCACCTTGGTGACGTCGATGTCGGGCGCGGCGGCGGTCAGGGCGGGGGAGTGGGTCGCCGTGGCCGGGTGGCCTGCGGGGGCCGCCTCGGCGCTCGCGGGCAGCAGGGTGAGGCCCGCGGCGGCCGTGGCCAGTGCCAGGCCCGCCAGGGACAGTCTTCGTGGTCGTAGCACCATGTCTCCTTGTGGGGTGGAGGAAACGTCGGGTGTGCGGCGGGCTCGGGTGAGCCGCACCGCGACACTCTGATGAGCATGCGCATGCCAAGCTCTCGGCAATCATGGGCGTGCGAGACCGGCCGGATCAACGGCTCCCGCCCGCCCTTCCGGCAGGCGCCTGCGCGGCGAGGGTGCCGGACGGACGTGCCGGGGCCCCGAGAAACCGGGCGGGCGGCCACGAGGTTAACGGCCCCGGCCCGCCGACCACCCTGGCCGAAACCGGCACGTCCGCTCCCGGCCAGGCCCGCCGCCGTCGTGTCCGCTCTCAGGCCGGGCCTGCCGCCGACGCGTCCGCTCTCGTCCGAACCTGCCTTCGGCGCGTGCGTTCTTGGTCAGGTCTGTGGTCGCGTGTGTACTCGGCCAGGTCCGTCGTCGGCGTATCCACTCCCGGCCGGACTCGTCGTCGACGTGTGCGCTTCCGGGCAGGTCCGCCGCCGCGCGTCCGCTCCCGGCCAGGGCCGCCTCCGTCGCGCCGGCTCTCGTCCGGGCCTGCCTTCGGCGCGTGCGTTCTTGGGCAGGTCTTTCGTCGCGTGTGTGTGCTCGGCCAGGTCCGCCGTCGGCGTATCCACTCCCGGAGGGACCCGTCGTCGGCATGTGCGCTTTCGGTCGGCTCCGCCGCCGTACGTCCGCTCCCCGCCGGGGCCGCCGCCGTCGTGTGTGCGTTCCCGGGCGTGAGCCGCCGCCGTCGCCGGGTGACCGCTCTGGCCTCCGGTGCGAGCCGCCCGTATCGTGCGCGCATGCGTGCGCGGGAGAACCCTTCGCGGGGCCGGCGGCCGACGGACTCCGAGGCGAAGGAGGCCTACCTGGCCATGGTGGAGCGGATCGAGACATCGGGTGCGCGGCACGACGCCGAACAGGAGGAACTGCGGGGCCTCTCCGCCGAACTGACGCGGTGGCTGGCGGAGCGGCGGCTCTTGGACCCGAGCGGGACACGGCTCAGCCCACCGGAGCGCGCCCTGCGGCACGTCGTCGCCGAGCAACGGCGCCGGCTGCGGGAGACGGTCGAGGGGCTCGGCCGGGACGCCCGGGCGCTGGACGACGTACTGTCCCTGCTGGCGGCCCCGCGGCCCGGCACCGGTGCCCGGGAAACCGTGGAGACGGAGTTCTTCACCGACCGCGAGCGCACCCGGCAGCGGCTGGAGGAACTGGACGCCCTCAGCCGGGAGGAGTTCCTGGCGATGCGCAACACCTTCCCCGGTGCGCGCGTCCTGGACGCCAGCCTCGTACGAGACCTGGAGATGGCGGCCGGCGGCGTCCGCATGCGCGTGCTGACCTCTCAGCAGGCGGTGCGCTCCGCCGCGCCGGCCCGCTATCTGCACGCGCTGATCGACGCCGGGGCCGAGGTGCGGGTCGCGGCGACGGTGCCGCTGCACATGAACATCATGGACCGCGCGGTCGTGGTCATCGGGGTGGGGGCCGGTCCCCGGGGCGAGGGCGGGGACGTCATCCTGCACAGCAGGCCCGTGGCGCAGTGCTTCGCCCGGGTCTTCCTGCACGCCTGGGACCTCGCCCGGCCGCACACCGGGCCGCCCGCCGGGCCGGGTCGCACCGGGCCGGAGCTGTCCGCGCTCGAACGTGAGGTGCTGGCGCTGCTGGCCACCGGCGCCAAGGACGACACCATCGCCCGCCGGCTGGACTGTTCCGACCGCACCCTGCGCCGCCTGATGCGCCAGATCATGGAGAAACTCGGCGCCTCCAGCCGGTTCGAGGCGGGAGTGGCCGCCGTCCGCCTCGGACTGGTGGACTGAAACCGGTCGCGCGGGCGCGGCTCGCGGGGTCGCCGCCGCCCGCTCGACGCGACCGTACGACCACCCCGAGGACCGCGTCGGCCGGGAAGAAGCCCATGCGGCGCGAGTCCTGGCTGACGTCCGGGTTGTCGCCGAGCAGGACGAGCCCGCCCGGGGGCACCAGGTCCTGCGGGGCCGCCGCGAGGGCCGGGCCGAGGGCGCGGGGGACCGGGTCGCCCGGCACCGCCGCCACCCGCTTGATCAGCCAGGTGGGGCCCGGACCCGGCTGCCCGGGCGGCGCGGGCCGCCGCGCCTCGAACGGCAGGCGCTCCACCACGACCACCCGGCCCCGCGCGAGCGGGCCGCCGCGCCGCACCAGGACGCGGTCGCCGTCGCGGTACGTCGGTTCCATGCTCCGGCCGCGCACGGTCACGGACACCAGGCTCCGGCGCATCCGGCGGGCCGCGGCGGACAGCGCCGCCACGGCGAGGCCACCGAGGGCGAGAGCGAGCACGGCACGGTTCACGATCCGCCTCCGGTGAGCGCGGCGGTGTCGTCGCACGCGCCGCGGTAGCCCTGGGCCTGCAGTCCGAACAGCCGGGCGTACGTGCCGCCCCGGGCGAGCAGCGCGGCGTGCGTCCCCTGCTCCGCGACGCGCCCCCGGGCGAGGACCACGATCCGGTCCGCGTCCCGCACCGCGCCCAGGCGGTGCGAGATCAGCAGGCTGGTGCGGCCCCGCCGGGCGCGGCGCAGCGAGGTGTGGATCTCGTGCTCGGCCTCGGCGTCCAGACCTGCCGACGGCTCGTCCAGGATCATCAGGTCACGGGAGTCCCGCAGGAACGCGCGGGCGAGCGCCACCCGCTGCCACTCGCCGCCGGACAGCAGCACGCCGCTGGCCGGGTCGTCCTTCTCCGTGTCCATGAAGAACATGCGCGACAGCAACGTCCGGTAGCCGTAGGGCAGCCGGGCGAGACGGTCGTGGATTCCGGCGCGGGCCGCGGCGGCCCGTACCCGGTCCTCGTCGTCGAGTACGGCCAGGTCGCCGAGGGCGATGTTCTCGTGCGCCGTCAGGTCGTAGTGCATGTAGTCCTGGAAGACCGCGCCGATCCGCTCGCGCAGCCGGGCCACGTCCAGCTCGCGCAGGTCCACGCCGTCCCAGAGGACCGCGCCCTTGGTCGGGTCGTAGAACCGGCACAGCAGCTTCACCAGGGTGGATTTTCCCGCGCCGTTGAGGCCCACCAGGGCCAGCGCGGTGCCGTGCGGGATGCGCAGGTTCACCCCGCGCAGCACCCAGGGGTGGTCCGGCGAGTAGCGGAACCACACGTCCCGCAGTTCGATGCCCGTCCGCAGCGGCGGCACCGCTCCGCGCGCCCGCACCAGATCGGGGCCGGCCGAGGTGACCGCGACATGGTGATCGAGCAGCAGCAGCGCCTGGTGCGCGGCGGCGGCCTCGGCGGCCAGCGACGCCAGCGCGCCCTGCACCCCGGCGACCGCCGCCACGAAGACCGTCACGTCCCCGGGCGTGAGGGCGCCGGTCCGCGCGGCGGCTACGGCCCACAGCAGGCCGCCGCCGGACACCGTCGCGGCGAGCAGCGCGAGCAGGCCCTGGGTGCGGACCTCCCTGCGGTCCACGGCCCGCTTGGCCGCGTTGGCCGTGCGCTTCTCCCGGGCCATCCGCTCGCGGAAGAACCGGCCGGTGCCGAAGAGCCGGGTCTCCTTGGCGGCCTCGACGGTGGACAGCAGGTCGCCGTAGAACATCTCCCGGCGTTCCACCGGCCCGAGGTCCCACAGCATCCGGGCCCGGCGCCGCGACAGCAGCACCTGCGCGAGCAGCGTCGGCGCCCCGGCGCACAGGACCACGGCCGCCATCGGCGGGCTGAGCACCAGCAGCGAGCCGAGGAAACCCACCACGGTCACGGTGGCGCGTACCGCGCCGAGCAGGCCGTCGAGGGCCTGGTTCGCGTACGGGGAGCCGCCCGGGCGCTGGGCGAGGCGCAGCCGGTCGAGGAAGGCGGGGTCCTCGAACCGGCGCAGGCCCGCGAAGCCCTCCACCGCCCGGAACAGTTCGTCCTGCGCCAGCAGAGCGATCTTCCGGTCGAGTTCGGCACGCAGGTACTGCGTCACCTGCGGCTGTACCCCGGCCACCATTCCGGTCAGCGCCAAGGCGGCCCCCAGGGCCGGCAGATGTCCCCTGGCGGCCGTGCCGACCAGCCCGTCGAGCAGCAGCTTCGTCAGCCAGGTGGCGGCCACCGGCAGGCCGGCCGCCAACAGGGTGAGCGCCAGATGCAGGCCGAGCGTGCCGGGCGCGGCCCGCCGGGCGAGCGAGGCCGCGACGGCGAGACGGCGGCCGACGGGGCTGGTCGCGGTGGTCATGCGGCGACCGCGGCCCGGTCCAGCGCCACCTGGTCGCGGCGGACCACGACCCGTCCCTCGCGGTCCGCGCCGACCGCGAGCACCAGCGGGTAGGCCCGGGCCTTGAACGCGGCCCCGAGCACGCCGTCCGGGGTCTCGCGGACCACGCGGGCGACGGGGCTGAGGGCGTCGACGAACCCGGCACTCTCCTCCGGCTTGCCCACCACCACGGCGACGGCGCGGTCCCGGCCGCCGGGCAGCGCGCTCACGTACTCCACGAACTTCGGCATCTTCTCCTGGCACGGCCCGCAGGTCGGCGAGAAGAAGGCGACCAGGGTCTCGTCGGACAGCTCGGCCCGGGTCAGGGCCTCACCGTCGACGGTGGCCGCGGTGAACTCGCCGACCTCCTCGCCCTGTTTGATCGAGGCGGGTCCGCCGTTGAGGTCGGTGAGGAGCGCGGTGTGCTCGCGCAGGCGCTTGATCACACCGAGGGTCAGGGTCAGATCGAGCACACAGAGCAGCCCGACGAGAGCCAGGGCCGCGATCACGAATGCCATCGTGCTTCTCCTTGAGGACGGTGGGGGCGGGGGACCGGGGGGCGGGGCAGGGGGGCGGAAAGCGGGCGTGGCGGCGCCGGGACGGGACGGAACAGGGCCACGAGGTCGTCGAAGAGCGCGACCAGCGCGCCGAGCAGCAGTCCCGCGCACACCGCCACGACCAGGCCGCCGGGCCGCACCGGGCCCTGCGAGGGCAGCACGGCCGCCAGGGCCGCGGCGCCGGCGAGCAGCAGATTGCGGACGACGTGCCAGGGGCCGAGCGGTGTCGTGGAGGCGCCGAAACAGCGGCAGGGCACCTGCGCGCCGCGCCGCAGGGACAGGGCGATGCCCACGGCGAACACGGTGAGCAGCCCCGCCGCGACGCCGAAGCCGACCGTACGGGTGACGGACGCGGGAATGACGAGCAGGGTCCAGACGGCCACCTCGGCGACCAGGACGGAAAAGGCGGCCGGCCCTGCCGCCGACGCCGGAAGGATACGCAACCGGCGCAAGGAGGCGGTGAATTCCCGGACGGCGTCGCGGCTTTTCAGTTTCCCGGCCGACGAGACCAGGAAAACCACGACGACAAGGCTTTGAACGGCCAGGACCACGTAATGCACCGTGCGTTCCTCTCCGTGCCGGCCGGCGCGGCGGTGGTGCACCGCGCCGGCCGCACGATCGAGCGGATCGAAAGAGCGGGCGTCAGCAGAAGCAGCTGTACGAGGCGCCGTTGTTGCAGGTGGAGCAGGGGGCGTTGTAGCCGCACGCGCCGCCGTACGCCTTGTTGCACTGCCAGCAGGCGGACCACGACTGGCACGCGGCCGAACCCGCGGCGGCCTCGACCCTGGGCACGAACAGGCCGAGCAGACCGTTGCCGAGCGCTTCGATCTTCTTGAGCATGACGATCCTCCTTTTCTTTGACGGGACTTGTCTTACGGAACCGGTTCCTCGCGAATTGCTGACGCGTGTCCGGCTCGTGGAACGACTATCGCAGCGGTGTCGCCGCGCGGTCTTGGAGAAATTCGGCGACTTCCATGGACCGTCCGGGGATTAGCTCCGGGCCGGTGCTCCCGGAGGCGTGCGCGCGGAGGCGGAAGCCCCGGGGCGAGATACCGGTCATCGCCTTGAACTCGCGGCTGAAGTGGGCCTGGTCGCAGTAGCCGGTCCGCAGCGCCGCGTCCGCGGCCGAGCAGCCGCCGGCCATCAGGCCGAGCGTCCGGCGCAGCCGCACGATGCGGGCGGCGACCTTCGGGGTGACCCCGACCTGTTCCAGGAAGCGCCGCACCAACTGGCTTTGGGACAGACCCACTTCACGGGCCAGCTCGGCGACGGACGGGGCCGCCGCGGCCTGGGTCAGGGAGCGCCAGGCGCGGGCCACCGGTACGGCGGGCGCGGGACCGCGGGCGAGCAGGGTGCCGAGTTCCGTGTCGAGCAGACGGAACCGTTCGGGCCAGTCCTCCGCCGCGCCGAGTGCGCGCAGCAGGGCGGCACAGCGACCGGCCGGCAGCAGCGGGTCCAGCTCGACGACGCGGTGCGAGAGGCGCCGCAGGGGTACGCCGAACAGCCGGAAGGCGGCCCACGGCGCCAGGGCCACCTCCACGCCCGTCACCGCCGTACGGTGCTCGACGTGCAGTCCGCTGGTGCGCAGTCCGCGGACACTCGCCCGCCGGACGACGAACGGCGCCTGGTGGTCCGGCGGTTCGCTGATGCGCAGTTCGCCCTCGGTGACCAGGATCAGGATCACGGCGTCCGCCGGGGGCTCCAGGCGCCGGCACGCCTCGGCGGCGGCGAGCCGGAACCCGCGATAGGCGAGGACTCCGGGATGGGACGGGACGCCGGACAGGTGCGGGAGGGCATGCGAGCACGCCGAGAACTCCATTCCGGTCCTTCTTCCAGAGGGATGGGCTTCGGTGGGCCGGGCCGGTCGGTGCGGAACCCGAAGGCAGAGGCCTTCGCTTCAGCGGGTGTCGTCCCCGCCGCCGCACACGTCCTCGTCACCGTCCCGGTCCTCGGCCTCGTGGCCGTACCCGGGCGCGGGCTCGGCGCAGCCCGTCACCTCGATGCGCTGGCCGTGCAGGCCCGCCGCGTCCGGGCCCAGCAGCATCAGCACCGCCGCGGCCACCCGGCGCGCCGACGCGCCCGGGCCGGGGGTCACCACATTGGTGTCCGCGGGCAGCGGTTCGTCCTGGGGGCCGGCGGTGACCGCGCCGGGCGGCGCGACCAGGACGATCCTGCGGCGGCGGTCCGCCGGCAGCGCGCGCAGCGCCGCGCCGAGCGGATGGGCCCGGCCGGGCGCGTACGCGAGGTCCACCACCGCGTCGATGCCGCCGAGTTCGCCGGTCACCTCGGTCAGCACACGCCGCAGACTGGCGGGGGCGTCCGGGAGTACCAGGTAGGGCAGGGCCCGGTTGCCGTACCGGTCGTGCAGGTGCCGGCAGAGCAGCGCGCAGCGGCGCGCCGATCGCCCGGTCACGGCGAGTGTGGTACCCGCCGCCGCCAGCCGCCGGCAGACGAGCCTGCCCACGGGGGTGTCGCCGTCGACGACCAGCGCGAGCCGGGTCGCGCCGGGCGGACGCTCGTCAGGCATGGACGGACGCCGCGCCGGGCACGGGATTCGGCGGCGTCGGCCAGGTGAAGTCCTCTTCCTGCGCCGGAACGGCGCTCGTGGCCACGGCCGCGGACCGCGAAGACACGTCGAGCGGGGTGCGGCCGAGGCCCGGCACCAGTGCGGCGGCACCGAGTACCACCAGGGCGGCGAGCGCGGTACAGCGACAGGAACGGCGGAGGCGGAGCGAAGCACGGGACGCACGCATGAGGGCTCCTTGGGCGGGGCGCTGTGCCGGGGCCCGAGCGGCTTCCGGCGTCGCAGGCAAGCAGAGCACCGCCCGTCGCACCCCGGAAGGCCGATCGGACGGCATTCGGTTGCCAGGCAGCTTTCTGCCAGCGGGGCGCGGCGTCGAAGGCCGCGTGGGACGAGGCGGCCTGCCGACGCGGGGCACCGGCCCGTGGGGCACGGCCGTGGCGAGCACGGCGCGAGGACGTGCGGAAGGCCGGTATGACGCAAACCTGACTGGTCAACGCGTCGGCGTTCGCCAACTGTTGAGCCCTGGGCGGTGTCACGGAGGTGTCCGTGTGGCCAGGGCCGGGCCGCCCGCGCACCGGCCGCGCACCCCGGTACCGCGTACCGGGGTGAGGACCGCGGCGGACGTCACGCGAACGACCCGCGCTGCCGCGCGGGCACGAGCCCGGAGCAGGCTCCGGGGAAGGGGATGCCACACCGTGACCTGGGGGGACGAGGGGACGGCGCTCGACGCGGACGCGCTGGCGGTGTACCGGGCGGTGCTGCTGCACCGGGAGTGCGACCGGGCGGCGCTCGCCGGGATCCTCGGCATGTGCGGCCAACGGGTGCAGGCCGCTTTCGACCGGCTGACCGAGCTGGCCCTGCTGCGCCCCTCCAGGGACCGGCCCGACCTGATCCGCGCGGTCAGCCCCGACCTCGGCCTGGAGCTGATGCTCCAGCGCGAACAGCAGGAACTGCTGCTGCGTCAGGAACGGCTCGCGCAGACCCGTACGGCGCTCCGGCTGCTCGCCACCGAGTACGCGGCGGCCGGCGAGTTGGCCGACCGGCCCGCGGACGCCGTCGAGGTGCTGCGCGGGATGGACGAGATCCGCACCCGCCTCGAATCGCTGGCCGGCCGGTGCACCCGCGAGGTGCTGTCCTTCCAGCCGGGCGGCGCCCTGCCGACCGAGGCCCTGGAGGCGAGCCGACCGCTGAACGAGCAGGCCATGGTGCGAGGTGTCCGGTTCCGTACGATCTATCTCCAGAGCATCACCACCGACCGGGTGACCACGCGGTACGTGCGCTGGGTGCGGGAGCTGGGCGGCGACATCAGACTCGCGCCCGCGCTGCCGATGCGCTTGCTGATCGTGGACCACGAGGTCGCGGTGATACCGGGCGAGTCCCGGGCCGGCCGGCCGACCGCGCTGCTGCTGCGGAGCGTCCCCGTGGTACGCGCCCTGCACGCCCTGTTCGAGGCGTACTGGAAGGACGCCGAGCCGTTCGGGACGGAGCCGCCGGACACGCCGTCCGTGGGGCCGACCGCGCAGGAGCGGGCCGTACTGCGGTTGCTCGCCGACGGCTGCAAGGACGAGACGGTGGCCCGTGCCCTCGGCATCTCGGTCCGCACCGAACGCCGCATGGTGGCCGACCTGACGACCCGCCTCGGCGCGTCCAGCCGCTTCGAACTGGCGGTGAAGGCCGTGCGCCTGGGCTGGGTGTGAGGAGCGGGACGGCCCACGGGACACCGCCCGGCCGTACCGCTCATCGGCTGCCCGGCGGCTTCGGCCACGCCGTTCCCGCGGCGGCCGCGTCCAGCAGGTCGCCGAGGCGCAGCCAGGCCGTGGGGCCGGAGTGGGTGGCCGGGCAGGCGGCGAACCGGTCCCACGCGTCCTGAGCGGTCCCGAGGGCCGCGCGTACCACGGTGACCACCGACGGATGGGCGCTGCCGTGCCGGCCGCCCCGGGCGCGCAGCGCCGACCAGGCCGGCAGGGCCCGCACCAGGTCCGGCCCGGTGTCCGGCCTGGCCAGGACGAGGCGGGTCCAGGCCTCGCGCCACGAGGGTGCGCCGCCCAGGTTCGCGCGCAGGCCCTCGGTGAGCCGGAGCAGCACCGTGTCCGGCGAGCCGTGCCGGCGCAGTACGTCCTCGAAGTCGCCGTCGGACCGGGTCCCGCGGGCGGCGCAGGCGAGGAGGGCCTTCTCCACGAGGCAGTCGTCGCCGGGGTGCCGGTCCAGGTACTCGCTCAGCGTCCGCCCCGTGACGCCCGCCAGTTCGCGCACCGTCACCTCGGCCGGGGCGCCGAGCGCGGACCGGTGGCGGTCCGTGCCGGTGGCCGCCGGCGGGTCGGCGAGGACGCGCTCGATCGTGCCGAGGATCTCCTCGATCTCGCGGCGTTCGTCGTGGCGCGGCTGGAGGCCCGGATGCCGGTGGTGCAGCCGCTTGCGCGCGTCCCTGACGATCGGGCGGATACCGGCCCTGACGTCCTCGGTGACCGTCGGCAGATGCAGCACCATGTCGCGTACCCAGGCCACCTCGTCCGGGGCGATGGCCGTGTAGCGGTCCTCGGGCTCCCAGAAGGGAAGGGCACGGGCAGCCGTCTCGGCGAACCGCACCGCCAGACCGGCCAGCGTGTCGGCGCGGGCCCGCCACTCGGCCCGGTGGTGACCGTCCTTCGCCCGCGCCGGGTCGAGCAGGTGACGCCAAGTACCGGACGCGGTGTGCCGCACCCAGGTGACAGGGGCTCGGCACCCGATGTCGAGCAGTGCGGTGCTCGTACGGCCCACGAAGTGGCGGACACGGAGCTGCTCCTCGTCCGTCAGGGCGGACAGTTCCCCGGCGAAATGATCCAGGACCCGCTGCTCGTCCGAGCCGTCGCGGCGCATCCGGGAGGCCCGTCCCAGCAGGAGCTGGGACGGGAAACGGTCGAGGTCGGCCGCGGCCAGCTCGGTGAGGAGGTCCGGCTCGACCGCCCAGGGCAGGCCGCCGAGCAGTTCGTTGCGGATCGTGTGCTCGGCGTCGGTGCCGGCGGCCCACTCCACGAACGCGCGGTGACGCTCCGGGTGCCGCTTCAGTATCCGGCGCCACATGCCCTCCCACGCGGCGTACGCGCGCCGGTGCCGCTCCAGCCACTTCGTGACGTCGTCCTCGCCGTCCGGACTGTCGGCGTCGGGGGCCGTGGGGAGCGTGTCGCGGGCTGCCGCGAACACGAGGTCGTGCAGCGGGCCCTGCTGGAGGACGAGCTGGGCCGTGGTCGGTTCCTCCAGCAGTCCGGGGGTCATGGAAGGCGGTGTGCCGCCGCGGGCACGCAGCTCTCCGGCGAGCGCGCGAGCGAGCCGCTCGGCGGCGCACGGAGTCCCGAGCCGGGCCAACTGCCGCGCGTCGCACTCCTTCAGGGTCCGCTCCCGCAGGGCCGTCGGGCACGACGGATGGCCGAGGGCGAGCGCGACCAGGGCCGGCCGGGAGCCGGAGCCGGACGGTTCCGGGACGGTCTCCAGGCCCGCCGCCACGGCTGCCTCCAGGAGCCACGGGGGCGCCTCCTCGGCGTGGGGACCCGACAACAGCGCCTCGGCCAGGACCGGATGGTCGTGGTGCCGCGGGGCCGACCGGACCTGCCGTGCCGCCAGCCGCACCACGGGGTCGTCCGGGCCCCGGCCGGCCATCGCGGTGAGAAGGAAGTCGGCGGGCAGCGCGGTCTCGGGTTCCTGGCCGGTCACGAGGGGTCCTCCGTCAAGGCGGTCGTCGGTCGCTTGTGCAGCATGCTGACGTACGCCACTGACATCGGCTCCGCGGGTGCCGGGTGTGGAGCAGGGGTGGCTCCGGAGAAACCCGGGGCCACCCCTGACGGTTCGTCGGTCGTCGGTCGTCGGGAAGGGGATGCCGTTCGGTCAGGGGGCCACGGCGCGGCCGGTCTGGGGAGAGATGCGGCCGGCGCACAGGCCCTTGGCCGCCAGCGTCTGGGCGATGCGTGGGATGGCGGCGAGGGTGTTGGCCGGCCACTCGTGCATCAGGATGATCTGGCCGTTGCCCAGCCGGGAGACGGCCTGCACGATCGCATCGGTGCTCGCGCCGTTCCAGTCCTGCGAGTCGACGTCCCAGATGATCTGCCGCAGGCCGTACTTGGCCTCCACCGCCTGGACGGTGGCGTTGGTCTCCCCGTACGGCGGCCGGAACAGCTGCGGTGTGCCGCCGCCGGCCGCCGCGATCGCCTGCTGGCTGCGGGAGATCTCGGAGTCGATCTGGGCCTGGCTCAGCTGGGTCAGGTGCGGGTGGGTGTAGCTGTGGTTGCCGACCCACATGCCGGCGCTCACCTCGGCCCGGACCTGGGCCGGGTAGGCGGCGGCGAACTGGCCCTCGTTGAACATGGTGGCCCGCAGGCCGTTCTGCCGCAGGGCGTTGAGCAGGGCCGGGGTGTGGTCGTTGGACGGGCCGTCGTCGAAGGTGAGCCCGACGTAGCCGGAGCAGGCGGCGGCCTGTGCCGGTGCGGCCTCGGCGGCGGTGGTGGCGGTGCCGGCCAGGGCCGTCGCGGCGACGGCCAGTCCGGTCAGCAGGGAGCGGGGTGCGGCGCGCATGCGGGTGGGTCCTCCTCGGATCGTGCGGGACCGTGGGCGGGGACGAGCGGACGGAGGCCGGGGACGGGTCAGCCGTTCACCGTGATGTTGGAGTAACCGCTGCTCTGGTAGCCCTCGGTGGCGAGGATCATGTAGTAGTTGAAGCTGCCGAGGGGCATGCCGACGCGGGCCCAGGCGTCGAAGTGGTTGCCCGTGGTGATGGTGCCGCCGGTCCGCTTGGACTGGCGGACGCTCCAGTACTGGTTGAAGGTCTTGGTGCCTTCCACGGAAGGAGCGTTGTACCGCGTCGTCTGGTAGATGTCGTACGTGCCGCCGTCGCTCGTGACCGTGCCCTTGTACGTTCCGGTGGGCCGGTAGGTGCCCCAGTTGTCGACGATGTAGTACTCCACCAGCGGGTTCGAGGTCCAGCCGTACAGGGCCAGGTAGCCGTTGCCGGACGGGCTGAAGCTGCCCGAGTAGTTCACGGTCCTGCGCGCGCCGGTGCTCCAGCCCTTGCCCGCGACGAAGTTGCCGCAGTTCGTCCACGAGGTGCTGTAGTTGCCGCCGGAGTTGAGGGTCATCGAGACCGCGCCGCCGCCGTCGGTCCAGAAGGAGTAGTAGAAGCCGTTGTTGGTGCCGGTCTGGTTGGTGGTGATGACGGTGGCGGCGTTCGCGGTGCCGGGCAGCAGCAGCCCGGAGGCGGAGGTGGCCACCGCCAGCGCGCCGGCGCGGCCGATGAAGCCCCTGCGGCTCATCGGGCGGGAGAGGGCGTTGTCCATGTCCATGCTTGCTCCTGTGAGGGCGGATGAGCGGGGCCCGGTGCGGTGGGTACGGCGGTGCGGGTGCCGGGCGTCGGGGGCTGACGTGGCCGGTTGCCTCGGATGATTGGCATGTCCGTGCCAGATGCCGTGGCGGGGGCCGTCCCTGCCGGGGGCGGGCTCGATTGCTGGAGAGTATGGGGCCGGGCCGAAACGGAGGTCAATGCGTCTGTTTCCGAAACTTCATCGAAACTAGGCGGGCACTTATGGGGTGTATGGCCGCAACTTTCGGATAGTCGCCGGAGTTCGGCGCTGTATTCGCCGTCAGGACGGTTGACGGGGTAGAGGCGGCTGTTTAGCGTGACGCAACGCTCGTGACGTATCACGAAACTTTCGGCCCTTTTCTGGAGCGCTCGTGAATCTGCCCCGTATCACCGCGGCCGCCGCCGCGGCCTGTTGCCTGGCCCTGCTCCCGCTCGCCACCGCCGGCCCCGCGGACGCGGCGGGCGGCCCCTCCGCGGCGGACCGTCCGCTGCGGCAGCTCGCCGCCGACGACCATCTGCGGGTCGGCACCGCGGTGGACACGTCCGCGCTCGCCGACGACGCCGCCTACCGCCGGCTCACGGGTTCCGAGTTCTCCACCGTCACGCCGGAGAACGTGATGAAGTGGGAGGCGATCGAGCCGAGCCGGGGCGAGTACGACTACGCCGCCGCCGACCGGCTGCTCGACTTCGCGCACCGGCACGGGCAGAAGGTACGCGGCCACGTCCTGGTCTGGCACAACCAGTTGCCGTCCTGGCTGACGTCGGGTGACTTCAGCCGGGACGAGCTGCGGGACATCCTGCACCGGCACATCACCGACACCGTCCGGCACTTCA
The DNA here is from genome assembly GCF_033366695.1 of Streptomyces sp. SCL15-4. NCBI lineage: Bacteria > Bacillati > Actinomycetota > Actinomycetes > Kitasatosporales > Streptomycetaceae > Streptomyces > Streptomyces sp. SCL15-4. The sequence goes on along the minus strand of NZ_JAOBTQ010000001.1, from coordinate 1,486,635 downwards.
AGGGCCGCGTCTGGCAATGGGACGTGGTCAACGAGGCGTTCAACGAGGACGGCACGCTGCGGGACAGCATCTGGCTGCGCGAGCTGGGGCCCGGCTACATCGCCGACGCCTTCCGCTGGGCCCACGAGGCCGACCCGCACGCGCTGCTGTTCTACAACGACTACAACACCGAGTGGACGGGCCCGAAGAGCGACGCCGTGTACGACCTGGTGAGCCGCCTGCGGGCGGAGGGCGTGCCCATCGACGGCGTCGGTTTCCAGGGTCACCTCGGCATCCAGTACGGCCTGCCCACCGGCATGGCGGCCAACTTCGCCCGCTTCGACAAGCTCGGGCTGGCGACCGCCGTGACGGAGGCGGACGTCCGCATGGAGATGCCGGCCGACGACAGCAAGCTGGCCACCCAGGCCGAGGGCTACCGGCTGCTGCTCGACGCCTGTCTGCGCACCCGGCACTGCATCTCGTTCACCGTCTGGGGCTTCACCGACAAGTACTCCTGGGTGCCCGACACGTTCCCCGGCGAGGGTGCGGCCAACCTGTTCGACGAGACCTACCGCCCCAAGCCGGCGTACCGCACGCTCCAGTCCGAACTGACGGGCCGGGCACGGCCTCGGTCCGCCGGGTAAGCGGAGGCCGTGGCGGCGCTCCGACGCGGGGTGCGGAGGAGCGCGATGCCGCGAGGGGCGGGGGCCCGGTGCGGTCGTGTGTCTGTGTCCCGGCCGCCGGCGCCGCCGTACGGCCGGCAGGCCGGAGCGTGGACACGTCGGCACCGGTCGTGGAACGACCGGTGCCGACGGCCTCCCGGTGGTCTCCGGCGGGCGCGCCCGGTCCGGCGAGCGAGTGAGGGGCGGTCGGCACCCGGCCGCCGAGGACAACCGTGGACCGGCACCGCGTCCTTGAGGCGAGCGGCCCACCGCCCCCACTCAGTCCCCCCACCCACCTCACCCGGCCCTGACCCCCGGCCGCGTCTCCCGGACGCAGGCATTCAGTCCCGGCCGCGTCTCCCGGCGCGGACTTTCGGGCTCGGCCGCGTTTCCCGGTGCGGGCTTTCGGGCTCGGCCGCGTCCCTCGGCGCGGGCTTTCGGGCTCGGCCGCGTCCCTCGGTGAGGCCCGAGCCCCGGCCTCGTCTCCCGGCGCAGGTCCTCACCCTCGGCCCCGTCTGCCGACACAAGTCCTCAGCCCCGGCCCCCTGTTCCGGCGTAGGCCTGGCCCTCGACCCCGCTTCCAGACGCCGACTTCCAGCTTCGGCCCCGCCGCTGGGCGCAGGTTTCCAGCCCCGGCCTTGTCTCGCGACGCAGGTCCTCGCCCCCGGCCTTGTCTCGCGACGCAGATCCTCGCCCCCGGCCCCGCCTCTCGGCACAAGTTCTCAGTCCCGGCCCGGTCTCCCGGCGCAGGCTCTCGCCCTCGGCCCCGCCTTCTGACACAGGCTTTCAGCCTCGGCCCCGCATCACGGCGCAGGCCCGAGCCCCGGCCTCGTCTCCCGGCGCAGGCCCTGGCCCTCGGCCCCGCCTCTCGGCATAAGTCCTCAGCCTCAACCCCGTCTTTTGGCGCAGGTTGTGGCCATCGGTCCCGCTTCCTGGCACAGGCGTCCCCGCCCCCGGCCTTGTCTCCCGGCGCAGGCCTGGCCCTCCGCCCCGCCTCCTGACACAGGCGCCCCCACCCCCACCCCCGTCTCCCGGCGCAGGCGCTGAGCCCCAAGCCCGTCTCCCCGCACAGGCCCTCACCCCCGGCGGCCCCGTCTCCCCGCACAGGCCCCCGCCCCGGTCCAGCCCTGTCACCTCGTCCCAGGTGGGGCCGTGCTCTGGCGGATCACCAGGTGGGTGGCCAGTTCGATGCGCAACGCCGATTTCCGGGCGTCCGTGGGGCGCAGGAGCATGCGGGCCGCTTCCTCGGCCATGCGCTGGAGCGGCTGCTGGACCGTCGTGAGGGGCGGGCTCGACCAGCGGGCCGGAGGGACGTCGTCGTAGCCCACCACCGACAGCTGGCCGGGGACGCTCAGGCCGAGGACCCGGGCCGCCTCCAGGACGCCGAGGGCCTGGAGGTCGCTGCCGGCGAAGATCGCTGTCGGACGGTCGGGGCGGCGCAGCAGGTCCATGGCCTGTTCGAAGCCGCCCTGGACGTGGAAGTCGCCGAACCGCACCAGCGCCGGGTCCGGTTGGTGTCCCGCCATCGCCATCGCCGAGCGGTATCCGTCGAGCCGGGCCAGCGAGCACATCAGGTCCTCGGGGCCGGTGATGATGGCGACGCGCTCGTGGCCCTGGTCGGTCAGATGGCGCGTCGCGGCCATGCCCCCGGCCCAGTTGGCCGAGCCGACGGACGGCACGTCGGGGTCCGGATCGCCCGCCGGGTCCACGATGACGAACGGGATGGCCCGGGACCGCAGTTGGCGTTTCACGTCCTCGGGGACCGTCGAGAAGACCAGCAGGACACCGAGCGGGCGGCGGCGCAGGACACCCGCGATCCACTCCGGGCCGGGCGCGTGCCGGGTGCCGCTCTCGGTGAGCGCCACGGTCGCGTCGTTCTGCTTGGCGACGTTCTCCACCCCGCGGATGAGTTCCATCGCCCACACGCTCTCCAGCTCGTGGAAGACGATTTCGATGAGCGGCGCCTGCGGCGGTCCCGCGGTCCGCCGGCGGTAGCCGTGGGCCTCCAGCAGGCGTTCCACCTTGGCCCGGGTCACGGGAGACACATCCGAACGACCGTTGAGCACCTTCGAAACTGTCGGAAGCGAGACGCCGGCCTCTCTGGCGACGGCTGCCAGGGTGACTCTCCGACCGACCTGGGCTTCTTCGCGCATGGTCGCAGCATAGGGCACGATGCCGGGTAACGGTTTGGCCGCGTACGTGCAGGACCGTTGACCATTTCTTCTCTCGCCTCCTACTGTCCAGCCGCAGGACTTTCGGCTCTTTAACCGAAACTTTCGGAAGGCGGATGACCATGCGTACACGGATGCCCAGACTGGTCGCCTGCGGTGCGACGCTGGCCCTGGCGGCGAGCCTCGCGGCGTGCGGCAGCGGAAGCGGCGGAGGTTCCTCGAACGACGGCAAGATCCACGTGCTTGTCTACGGGGACTCCGCCAACAAGGTCGAGAAGCAGATCGTCGACACCTTCAACAAGACCTCCAAGGTCAAGGCGGTCCTCGACACCATCCCCGGCGCCGACTACCAGCAGAAGCTGCAGACCATCATCAGCACACCCCAGGCGCCGGACATCTTCTTCCACTGGGGCGGCGGCAGCATCAAGCCGTTCGTCAAGGCGGGGCTGCTGATGCCGCTGGACGACTTCATCAAGAAGGACCCCAATCTCGACGACAAGTTCCTGCCCACCGTCTACAACAGCGCCGTCGTGGACGGGAAGCCGTACGGCATCCCGATGCGCGGCACCCAGCCCGTGCTGCTGTTCAGCAACAAGGACGTCCTTGCCAAGGCGGGCGCGAAGCAGCCCCAGACCTGGGACCAACTGCTGGACGCCGTAGGGAAGCTGAAGTCCTCCGGCGTCACCCCCATCGCCCTCGGCGGCGGTGACCAGTGGCCGACGCTGATGTGGTTCGAGTACGTCTACGACCGGATCGCCGGCCCGGGTCTGTTCGAGAAGGCCCTCGGCGGCGACAAGGACGCCTGGGCGAGCGCGGACAGCAAGAAGGCGCTCGGCAAGCTCAAGGAGCTGGTCGACGCCGGCGCGTTCGGCAAGAACTACGACTCGGTGAAGTACACCAACGGCTCCTCGCCCGCGCTGGTGGCCCAGGGCAAGGCCGGCTTCGAGCTGATGGGCTCCTGGTACTACTCGCAGCAGCAGACGGACGCCAAGGACTTCGCCGCCAAGGGCCTCGGCTACGGCGCCTTCCCGACCGTCCCCGGCGGCAAGGGCGACCCCTCGGACGTCGTCGGCAACACCAACAACTTCTACTCGGTGCTGAAGAAGACCAAGCACCCCGAGGCCGTCGCCGAGTTCCTGAAGCTCATGTACTCCGACGAGTTCGTCAAGGCCCAGCTGTCCATCGGCAACCTGCCCACCACCACCAACACCGCGCAGTTCCTGGACAAGTCCGCGAGCCCCGAGTACTCCCGCTTCCAGTACGACCTGGTGGCCAAGGCCAAGTCCTTCCAGCTCTCCTGGGACCAGGCCTACCCGCAGACCGCCAGCACCCCCATCCACCAGGCCGTACAGCAGTTCTTCAACGGACAGCTCGACACGGACGGCTTCATCAAGGCCATGCAGGCCCTTCCGACCGAATGAACTGCTCATGACCACACAGCTCACGAGCGCCCCGCCCACCGCCGAGGCCCCCCGTAAGGCCCGGCGGCGGCCGGAGGACTCCTACGCCGCCCACGGCACCCGCCCCGGCTTCCTCTGGGCGCTGCCCGCCACCCTGTTCTTCACCCTCTTCGCCATCGCACCGCTCATCATGGTCGCGGTGCTGTCCTTCATGAGCTGGGACGGCCTCGGATCACCCGAGTTCGTCGGCACGGACAACTGGAAGCGCATCCTCGACGACCCGGTGATGATCCGCAGCATCTGGCTCACGCTGCTGCTCACCGCCCTCGGCGTGGTCCTCCAGACCCCGCTGAGCATCGTGCTCGGTGTCTGGGCCGCCGGACACCAGCGCAACCGCGCCGTCCTCTCGGCCATCTACTTCATCCCGCTGCTGCTGTCCGCCACCGCCGTGTCGGTGCTCTGGCGGGCGCTGCTCGACCCGAACTTCGGCATCCCCGCGCGGATGACCTGGCTGTTCGGCGACGGCAACCTGTTCGGCGAGCAGTCCACCGCCATCGGTGTCCTCGCCTTCGTCAGCACCTGGCAGTACACCCCGTTCCACACGCTCATCTACCAGGGCGCCGCCCGCGCGATCCCGCCGGTGCTGTACCAGGCGGCGGAGATCGACGGCGCCGGACGCTTCCGCCAGTTCTTCCACATCACCCTGCCGCAGCTGCGCAACTCGGTCGTCACCTCGATGATCCTGATGATCGTCGGCGGCCTCACCACCTTCGAGACCGTGCTGATCCTCACCCAGGGCGGACCGGGCACCGACACCACCATCAGCGCCTACTACATGTACCAAAAGGCCTTCAAGGGCTTCGACTTCGGAGCCGGCTCGGCCATCGCCCTGTGCCTGGTCATCGCCGCCACCATCGTCTCGCTGATCGTGGTCCGCGTCTCCGGCTACGACAAGATGCGCAGCGACATGGAGGGGGTGTCATGAGGCGCCGCCCCAACTACCTCGCCGGAGCCGGCTCGATCGTCTGGCTCGTCGTGGTCGGCCTGCCGCTGTACGTGATGCTCGCCGCGACCCTGCGCACCCGGCAGGACTACGCCGCGAAGGGCCCGGTGTCCTTCCCCGACCACTTCACCTTCGACAACTACACCGGGGCGTTCGACTCGGGCTTCGGCCGGTACTTCCTCAACACCATCATCGTCACCGTGTGCGTGGTCGGCGTGGTGCTGCTGCTCGTACCGCCGCTGGCCTACGCGATCGTCCGCAGCCAGTCCCGGGTCACCTCGCAGATCTTCCGGCTGTTCCTGCTCGGCCTCGCCATTCCGGCCCAGGCCGTGATCGTGCCGATGTTCTACCTGATCAGCGAGGCCGGGTTGTACGACAACCTGCTCGGCGTCATCCTGCCCACCGCCGCGTTCTGCCTGCCGATGTCGGCGCTCATCCTCAGCGGGGCCATGCGGGACATCTCCCCGGAGCTGTTCGAGGCCATGACCATGGACGGGGCGAGCCCGAGGCGGATGTTCTTCCAGCTCGTCGTGCCGCTCTCGCGCGGCGGACTGTCCACCATCGTGGTGTTCTCCGCGCTCCAGGCATGGAACGGCTTCCTGTTCCCGCTGGTCCTGACCCAGTCCGAGGACACCAAGCTGATCACCCTGGGTCTGTACAACTTCCAGACCGCGCACGGCATCGACATCCCCGGTCTGCTGGGAGCCGTGACGCTGTCCATGGTGCCCGTCCTGCTCGTCTACCTGTTCGCCCGCCGGGCCCTGGTCCAGGGCCTGATGGGCATGGGAGGAAAGTGACCGCCAACGTGGCCGTAGAGACCACCCCCGAAGTCCCCCTGTGGAACGACCCGAGCCAGGACGTCGGCACCCGCGTCTCCGCGCTGATCGACGCGATGACCCTGGAGGAGAAGACCGCCCAGCTGTACGGCGTGTGGGTCGGCGCGTCCGACGAGGGCGGCGAGGTCGCCCCGCACCAGCACGACATGGAGGAGGCCGTCGACCTCGACGCCCTGCTGCCCGCCGGACTGGGCCAGCTGACCCGCCCGTTCGGCACGGCACCCGTGGACCCGGCACTCGGCGCGCTGTCCCTGCTGCGCACCCAGACCCGGATCACCGCGGCGAACCGCTTCGGCATCCCCGCGCTGGCCCACGAGGAGTGCCTGGCCGGCTTCGCCACCTGGGGCGCCACCGCCTACCCCGTCCCGCTGTCCTGGGGCGCCACCTTCGACCCCGGCCTGATCCGCCGGATGGCCGCCGCCATCGGCCGCGACATGCGCTCCGTCGGCGTCCACCAGGGCCTCGCGCCCGTCCTGGACGTGGTCCGCGACGCCCGCTGGGGCCGCGTCGAGGAGACCATCGGAGAGGACCCGTACCTCGTCGGCAGCATCGGCACCGCCTATGTCCAGGGGCTGGGCTCGGCCGGTGTCGTCGCCACCCTCAAGCACTTCGTCGGCTACTCCGCCTCCCGCGCCGGCCGCAACCTCGCGCCTGTCGGCATGGGCCCGCGCGAACGGGCGGACGTCCTGCTGCCGCCGTTCGAGATGGCCATCGTGGAGGGCGGGGCGGACTCCGTCATGCACGCCTACACCGACACCGACGGCATCCCCTCGGCGGCCGACGAGGACCTCCTCTCCGGGCTGCTGCGCGACACCTGGGGCTTCGAGGGCACGGTCGTCGCCGACTACTTCGGCATCGCCTTCCTCAAGACCCTGCACGGGATCGCCGGGAACTGGGCGGACGCCGCGGCGGCGGCCCTGCGCGCGGGCGTCGACGTGGAACTGCCGACCGTGAAGACGTTCGGCGCGCCCCTCGCCGAGGCCGTCGCCGACGGCCGGGTGCCGGAGGCGCTGATCGACCGGGCCCTGCGCCGGGTGCTCACCCAGAAGGCCCGGCTCGGCCTGCTCGACGCCGGCTGGGACCCGGTCCCGGCCGCGCTGCGCGGAGCCGACCCGGACGACGCGGGCGCCCTGCGCGGCACCGTCGACCTGGACACCGCCGAGAACCGGGAACTGGCCCGGACCGTCGCGGAGGAGGCCGTCGTCCTGCTCACCAACGACGGCACCCTGCCCCTCGCCCGGCCCCGCCGCATCGCCCTGATCGGCCCCAACGCCACCGCTCCCACGGCCGTGCTGGGCTGCTACTCCTTCCCCCAGCACGTCGGCGTGCACCACCCCGGGACACCGGCCGGCATCGACCTGCCCACTCTGGAGGAGGCCATCGGACGGGAGTTCCCCGAGACGGAACTCACCGTGGTGCAGGGCACCGGCGTCGACGACGGCGACATCTTCGGCATCGCCGAGGCCGTGGACGCCGCGCGCCGGGCCGACGTCGTCGTGGTGGCCCTCGGCGACCGCGCGGGCCTCTTCGGCCGGGGCACCAGCGGCGAGGGCTGCGACGCGCAGTCCCTGGCGCTGCCCGGCGCCCAGCAGCGGCTGCTCGACGCGCTGCTCGACACCGGTACGCCCGTGGTGACGGTCCTCCTGGCCGGCCGGCCCTACGCCCTCGGCCGGGCCGCGGACGAGGCCGCGGCGATCGTGCAGTCCTTCTTCCCCGGCGTCGAGGGCACCACGGCCATCGCCGGAGTGCTCAGCGGCCGGACCAACCCGTCCGGACGGCTGCCGGTCAGCGTGCCCCGCGACACCGGCGGCCAGCCCGCCACCTACCTCGGCGCACGGCTCGCCCAGGCCAGCGACGTCTCCAGCATCGATCCCACGGCGGCCTTCGCGTTCGGCCACGGCCTGTCCTACACGTCGTTCGACTGGGACTCGCTGGCCGTCGACCGGGCGGAGGCGGACACCGCCGGCGAGTTCTCCCTCGCCTTCACCGTGCGCAACACGGGGGAGCGGGACGGCACCGAAGTGGTCCAGCTGTACCTGCACGACCCGGTCGCCTCCGTCGTCCAGCCGGTGCAGCGGCTCGTCGGCTACACCCGGGTGCGGCTCGCGGCGGGCGAGGCGCGCCGGGTGCGGGTCACCGTGCCGGCCGACGTGGCCTCCTTCACCGGCCGCGACGGCCGCCGGGTGGTCGAACCGGGCGAACTGCACCTGCGCCTGGCGGCGTCCAGCGCCGACGCCCGCCTGACCGCGACGGTGACCCTCACCGGACCGGAACGCCACGTGGACCACACCCGCCGCTTCCACGCGCGCTTCGAGCAGGACACGGCACCGCCGGCGGACCCCGCCGCCTGACCCTCGGCGCGCGGCCGGCCCACCCGGGGCCGGCCGCGCGCCGAGGCCGTACCCGGCCGTACCCGGCCGAGCGGCGCGGTCGTGGTCACCCGCGCGTCACCGTGACGGTCGCCAGGCCGCCGGGGACCGCCCGGACCCACGCCCGCCCGGCCGTCCGCCGCACGACGCGCGCCCCGCCCCCGGCCGTGAGCCGCCACGTGCCCGGCGGCAGGGACAGCACGCTCACCCGGGCGCCGTGCGACGCCGCGCGGTAGACCAGCCGGTACCCGCCCGTCCCGGGGTCGTACCCGGCGGAGCGGACCGTGCCCGCCACGGTCTCCGCGTACGGCTCCACGGTCAGCTCCTTGTTGGCGCGGAAGCCGCCCCGGCCGTCGAGCGCGCAGTACCCGCCGCCGTAGCACCACACATAGCCCGCCCAGCCGGAGGCATAACGCCCCAGCGAGGCCATCGCGTCCCGGTAGAAGCGGTTCATCCGCGGCAGCGAGCTGTCCGGCGGACCCCACTCGCCGACCACCACCGGGACCCGGTACCGCGCCGGATACGCGGTGACCGCCCGCTCGTACCGCTCGATCCAGCCCGCCCCGGGGTCGTAGTCGGCGCCCGCCTCCATCGCGGTGTCGTAGAAGTGCGGCGCGTACACCACCCGGGGATCGCGGACGCGGCCGAGACCGGTCGGCACGCCCTCGCCGACGACCGGGGTCGGCTCGACGAACAGCCAGGCGTCCCGGTCGGCCGTGCGGACGGCGTCGGCCAGGCGGTTGTACATCGGGGTCAGCTGCTCGCGCTCCACGCGGCGCGCGGCCGCCGGCAGGTCCTCCCCGGGCCTCGGCTCGCCCATGGGCTCGTTGATCAGGTCGTAGCCGACCACGGCCGGACGGCCGGCGAAGCGGGCGGCCAGGGTGTGCCACATCCGAACCTAGGCGCGCCGGAGGTCGTCGTCCTCGTAGAGATGGGTGAAGGCGCGCTGCACGGCGGGTTCGAAGTACTCGGCGAACCAGTCGTCCGGATGCGCGGTGAACGGCAGCCCGTCGGTCCTGGTCGCCCACCGAGGTATGCCCCGGTGGCCGAAGGCGGGTCCGAAGACGTCCTGGTGGGCGTCGAGGACGACCCGCACGTCCTGGCGCTCGGCCCAGTCCAGGACGCGCCCGATCTTGCGCAGATACCTCTCGCTGTACTGCCCGGGCTGCGGCTCCAGGTCGTCCCAGAAGACCAGCAGCCGGGCGAAGTCGAAGCCCTGGGCGCGCAGATCGCGCAGATGGCGCTCGGTGATCGCGGTCAGGGCCTGCTCGCCCCGGTGCGCCTTGTCCTCGATGTTCCAGCCGCGCAGGGTGAGCACCCGGCCCCGGGCGTCGGTGAGCGGGGGGATGTCCGGCCCGGCCTCCTCGCCGTGGGCGGTGGCGGGGGCCAGCAGCGCGGCGAGGACCGCGCCCGCCGTCAGTATCGCTCGCAGCACGGGAGACCTCCGGGACGGCAAGTTCCACTGTTCTTCGCGCACTTGAAGCCGAACACTCCTGTGCTACCAGCAACGCTCGGGAAGGACCAGCGTCGCGTACCGCGCACTTGCCGGGGGACGGCGGGCCCGGCTGTGAAATGATGTCCTGACAAAGGATTGACAGCGGGCCCGGCAGGGGCTTGTATCCCGTCCCGACGCGGCAGCGTTCGCGCCCCGCCCGCGACGACCGATCCGGAGAGGAACCCCTGACCATGGCCCAGACCCTCGACCGCATCCGGGTCGGCTCCGCCCCCGATTCCTGGGGCGTCTGGTTCCCCGACGACCCGCACCAGATCCCCTGGCACCGCTTCCTCGACGAGGTGTCCGAGGCGGGCTACGACTGGATCGAACTCGGCCCCTACGGCTACCTCCCCACCGACCCGGCCCGGCTCGCCGACGAACTGGCCCGGCGGAACCTGAAGGTCTCGGCCGGCACGGTCTTCACCGCCCTGCACCGAGGACCGGCCGTCTGGGAGGAGACCTGGGACCACGTCGGCCGGGTCGCCGCGCTCACCCGGGCGATGGGCGCCGGGCACCTGGTGGTGATCCCCTCTTTCTGGCGCGACGACAAGACCGCCGAGATCCTGGAGCCGCCCGAGCTGACCGCCGGGCAGTGGACGGACCTGGCCCGGGGCATGGAACGGCTCGGCCGCCAGGTCCGGGAGACCTACGGCCTCGACATCGTCGTCCACCCGCACGCCGACACCCACATCGACACCGAGGCCCACGTCACCCGCTTCCTGGACGCCACCGACAGCGAACTGGTGAGCCTCTGCCTGGACACCGGGCACTACGCCTACTGCGGCGGCGACAGCGTCAAGCTGATCGAGACCTACGGCGAACGCCTCGGCTACCTGCACCTCAAGCAGGTCGACCCGGACGTCCTCGCCGAGGTCGTCGCCGGCGGGCTGCCGTTCGGTCCCGCCGTGCGGCGCGGGGTGATGTGCGAACCGCCCGCCGGGATCCCGGAGCTGGAACCGGTGCTGCGGGCGGCCCAGGCACTGGGCGTGAACCTGTTCGCGATCGTCGAGCAGGACATGTACCCGTGCGCACCGGACCGGCCGCTGCCGATCGCCGTCCGCACCCGCCGCTTCCTGCGCTCCTGCGGCGCCTGAGCGGGCGCGCGCCGGATCCCGCGCCCTGCCGGCGGATTCGGCCACGGCGCGGCGGGGAACCAACCGGGGCACACGGGCGTTCGACTGACAACGGGGAACGCCCGTGTGGACGGGAGGACGACATGACACACCGCACACACACCCAGGACACGCCGCGGGACGCCGCCGACGCGGCCGCCCGGAACCGGCGCTTCGGCCGCCTGCCCGAGCGCATACGCGCCGAGGACACGGTCGAGACGAAGCCGGCCACCCGGCCCGACCCGGCCCGGGACACCTACCACGCGGACGAGTGGCTGATCCGGTACTGCGGCTGACCCGGTCCCGGGGACGGCACCGGTCCCGGCGCTGTCCCCGTCCGCTCAGGCCGATCGCACCTCCGCCGGTCGCACCGGCCGGTGCTCGCGCAGCGACACGGTGCACGCCTCGGCGATCCAGCCGGCCTCCAGGGCGTCCTCCAGGGTGCACGGGGAGGGCCGGGTGCCCGCCACGACCTCGGTGAACGCGGCGAGTTCGGCTCGGTAGGCGGCGGCGAAGCGGTCCATGAAGAAGGCGTGCGGGGCGCCCGGCGGGAACTGCGCGCCGGGCTCGGCCGAGCGCAGGGGGAGCCGGTCGTCCAGGCCGACGGCGAGCGAGTCGGCGAAGCCGTGCAGCTCCATCCGCACGTCGTAACCGCGCCCGTTGTGCCGGGAGTTGGACACCACCGCGACCGTGCCGTCGTCGAGGGTGAGCAGCGCGCCGGCGGTGTCGGCGTCGCCCGCCGCCCTGATGTGATCGGCGCCGCGGTTGCCGCCCACCGCGTACACCTCGGCGACCTCACGGCCCGTCACCCAGCGGATGCTGTCGAAGTCGTGCACGGCACAGTCCCGGAAGATGCCGCCGGACGCGGCGATGTACGCGGCCGGCGGCGGCGCCGGATCCAGCGTCGTGGACCGCACGGTGTGCAGCGCGCCCAGCTCACCGGCCCGTACGGCGGCCCGGGCGGCGGCGAATCCCGCGTCGAAGCGCCGGTGGTAGCCGATCTGGACCGGCACACCGGTGTCACGCACGGCCGCGAGGACCTCGACGCCCTCGCTCATCGTCCGAGCGACGGGCTTCTCGCAGAAGACCGGGACACCGGCCGCGACACCGGCCCGGATCAGCGCGGGGTGGGCGTCGGTGGCCGCCGCCACCACGATGCCGTCCACTCCGGACGCCAGCAGCGCCTCCGGCGAGGAGGCGACCTCGGCACCGAACCGCTCCGCCGCGCGCTCGGCCGCGCCGGCGAACGGATCGGTGACGACCAGCGACTCGACGGTGTCGAGCCCGTGGAGGGTCTCGGCGTGGAAGGAGCCGATGCGGCCGAGACCGAGGATTCCGATGCGCATGGGGCTCCGTTCTTGTCCGTACAAACTTCTCGCACCATCATCGAAGAGCCGTCGGAACTCCTCAAGGAGCCGTCCGCGGACTCACCCAGCCGCCGGTCCGCGCGGACCGCGCCATCGCGTCGAGCAGGCGCGCGCTGTGCACCGCGTCCGCGAGAGTGGTGCCGTACGGCGTGCCCTCGGCGATGGACCGTACGAACCGGCAGGCCTCGATCACCTTCAGGTCGTCGAAGCCCATCGCGTTGGCCGCGCCCGGTTGGAACGCGGCGAACTCACCCGCGCCCGGGCCGACATGGACCGTGCTCACGGACTGGTCCCGGTAGCCGGTGCCGCGGCTCACGCCCAGCTCGTTCATCCTGCGGAAGTCCCAGAACACCGCGCCCCGGCTGCCGTGCACCTCGAAGCCGTAGGCGTTCTGCTCGCCGACCGAGACCCGGCAGGCCTCCAGGACCCCGCGGGCGCCGGAGGCGAAGCGGAGCAGACAGCCGACGTAGTCCTCGTTCTCCACCGGGCCCGGCTCGCCACCGCGGGCCAGGGCGTGGCCGGCCGTCGCGCCGCCCGGGCGGGCGCGCTCCGGGACGAAGACCGCGGTGTCGGCGGTGACGGAGTCGATGGCGCCGCACAGGAAGCGGGCCAGGTCCACGCCGTGCGAGGCCAGGTCGCCGAGCACCCCGCTGCCCCCGCGCCGCCGCTCGTAGCGCCAGGTCAGAGCGGTGTCCGGGTCCGCCGCGTAGTCGCTGAACAGGCGGACGCGCACATGTGTGACCGTGCCGATCCCACCGGAGGCGATCAGCTCGCGGGCGGCTTCCACGGCGGGCGCGTTGCGGTAGTTGAAGCCGACCGTGCCTTGCACACCGGCCCGCGCGACCGCGTCGGCGACCGCGCGCGCGTCGGCGGTGCCCAGCCCCACCGGCTTCTCGATCCACAGGTGCTTGCCGGCCTCGGCCAGCGCCACGCCGATCTCCCGGTGCAGGAAGTTGGGCGCGGTGACGCTGACGGCCTGGACGCGCGGATCGGCGGCCACCTCGCGCCAGTCGCGGGTCGCGGAGGCGAACCCGAACCGCCCGGCGGCCTCCTCGGCCCGGCCCGGCACCGCCTCGGCGACCGTGACCAGCCGGGGCCGCAACGGGAGATCCGGGTAGTGGTGCGGGAGCCGCGCGTACGCCTGGGTGTGCACGCGGCCCATCCAGCCGAACCCGATGACGGCGACACCCAGCGCATCCACCATGACAGCCTCTCCCAGAAGCGTGGCACCGGCGCCCGGACCGGTCCGTCCCGGCTCCGGGCCACCTTTGTCCGGACATGGCGGAGGTGTCAACCCTCGGGGAGCAACCTCAGAGGGTCAGGACGTACGCCTTGCGCAGGGTCTCGTGCACCGTCCACCGCGTGCGGTCGCCCGCCCGCAGCACCACCATGTCGCCGGGACCGACCCGCAGCGTCGGCCCGTCCTCGACCTCGATCGTGGCCGAGCCGCTGATCACCACGAACAGCTCGTCGGCCTCCGTGTCCGTGACCACGCCCGGGGTGATCTGCCAGATGCCCCGGACCTGCCGTCCGTCCGGCGACTGCCACACCACCTTCCCGGTCACCTCGGGATTCCCGGAGACGATCTGCCCGGGGTCCAGGGGCTCGGGTTCGAGGACGGCGTCGGGGATGTGGAGCGCGAAGCTGTGCGTCATGCGGCCGACCCTAGACGGCGCGTGCGCCGCCGTGCCGTGGACAGGGTGTGGGGCATCGGGGCCGGCCGGGGGACACTTCGTCGCCCGGGGCCGGCGCCTGCGTGCCCTCCGGGGTCAGCGGCCGGCGCGCACCCCGTCCAGCGCGATGGCCAGCACCCGGTCGCGCTGGGCGTCGTCCTCGAAGTTCGTCGCCGTGATCCCGGCGACCAGCCGCAGCAGGTCCCCGAAGTCCATGTCCGTCCGGGCGGCGCCGGAGCGCTGCGCGCGCTCCAGCAGCGGACCGCCGGCCGCGTACATGGACTCGCGGCAGGTCTGGAAGATGTCCGACTCGCCGTTCAGCGCCTCGCGCACCGCGCGCTTGGTGACCATGTAACCGGCGAACCGGTCCAGCCACGCCGACAGCGCCTGCCACGGCTCCCGGTCCGCCACCTCCACGGCCGCCGCGCACAGGGCGGCGACCTCGTCGGCGTAGACCGTCTCGAACAGGTCGCGGCGGGTCGGGAAGTTGCGGTACAGGGTGCCGATGCCGACACCGGCGCGGCGGGAGATGTCCTCCAGGGAGGCGTCGGCCCCGTGCTCGGCGAACGCCTGGCGGGCGGCGCCGAGCAGCGCGTCGTAGTTGCGGGCGGCGTCCTTACGGTGCGGCCGGCGGGCCGCCACGATCTCGCTGACGGGGAACGGCGTGGCCGTCACTGCTGCCTCCCGGGGGAGTGGTCGATTGAAGCGGAGGTGAGCCTCCGCTAGAGTGGAGGGGTACCTCCACTTTACCAGTGCGGGGTGGCTCCGCCGTGGCCGGACGCGGCCCGCGCCGCCGCCCCGCAACCGGCGCACGGCCCGTACGGCCGTGCGCCGCACCGCTTGCCCCACGTACTCGGCACTTCGCTTCCCTGCTTCCGGAGAGGCTTCTTCATGCCCCGCGCCTCCACGCGCCTCACCTTCGCGGTCCTCGCGACCGGTGCCGGCGTCTTCTCCATGCTCCAGTCGCTGATCGCGCCGGCCCTGCCGACCGTCCAGCACGCCCTGCACGCCTCCCCGTCCACCGCGACCTGGGTGATGACCGCGTACCTGCTGTCCGCCTCGGTCTTCACCCCGATCCTCGGCCGGGTCGGCGACCTCGCCGGGCGGAAACGGACCCTCGTCGGCGTCCTGCTCGCCGTCCTCGCGGGCTGTCTGGTCGCCGCGCTGGCCCCGAACATCGGCGTGCTGATCGTCGCCCGGGTCGTCCAGGGCATCGGCGGCGCCCTCTTCCCGCTCGCCTTCGGCATCATCCGGGACGAGTTCGCACCGGCCGAGGTCAGCGGCAGCATCAGCAACCTCTCCGCCGTGATCGCGGCCGGCGGCGGCGTCGGCATGGTCGCCGCCGGACCCATCGTGTCCGCGCTCGACTACCGCTGGCTGTTCTGGATCCCGGTGGTGATCGTCGCCGCGACGGTCCTCATCGCCCTGCGCTACATCCCCGAGTCCCCCGAGCGGGCCGAGGGCAAGGTCGGCTGGGGCGGCGCCGTGCTGCTCTCCGGCTGGCTGGTGGCCCTGCTGCTGCCGCTGAGCCAGGCCGGGCAGTGGGGCTGGGGCTCGGCGAAGGTGGTGGGCCTGTTCGCCGCCGCCGTCGTGCTGTTCGCGGTGTGGCTGGTGACCGAGGCCCGCTCGCGCACCCCGCTGATCGACCTGCGGGTGCTGCGGCTGCCCGCGGTGTGGACGACCAACACCGCCGCCCTGCTGTTCGGCGCCGGCATGTACTCCATCTGGTCCTTCCTGCCGGGTTTCGTCCAGACACCGTCCGCGGCCGGTTACGGCTTCGGCGCCAGCGTCACCGAGTCCGGCCTGCTCATGCTGCCGATGCTGGTCGCGATGTTCCTCTCCGGCGTGCTGTCGGGCCGGCTGGAGCCCCGCGTCGGCGCCAAGGCGCTGCTCACCACGGGCTCCGCGCTCGGCGCGCTGGCCTGCGGCTTCCTCACCCTCTGGCATGACTCCCGGTGGCAGATCGGCGTCGTCGCGGGCCTGTTCGGCCTCGGCATCGGACTGGCCTTCGCCTCGATGGCCAACCTCATCGTGGGCAGCGTGCCGGTGGCCCAGACCGGCGCCGCGACCGGCATGAACGCCAACATCCGCACCATCGGCGGCTCCATCGGCGCCGCGCTCACCAGCGTCCTGGTCACCGGCCGGCTCCAGCCCTCGGGCCTGCCGTACGCCTCCGGA
Organism: Streptomyces sp. SCL15-4; assembly: GCF_033366695.1. Lineage (NCBI taxonomy): Bacteria > Bacillati > Actinomycetota > Actinomycetes > Kitasatosporales > Streptomycetaceae > Streptomyces > Streptomyces sp. SCL15-4. Next base: position 1,470,390 of record NZ_JAOBTQ010000001.1, on the reverse strand, counting down.
TACACCCACGGCTGGGCCCTGCTCGCCCTCCTCTGCCTGGCCGCGGCCGGCGCCGCCCTCCTCGTCCCGGCCCGCCGCCCCGGCCCCCTGGCCGAGGCCCCCGCCGCACCGCGGACGACACGGGCACCCGCCCGCGTACGGTAGGGTTGACCTGCGTGATCACGCGGGGCACCCCGCGTGGGACCGCGGCGGGACGTGGCGCAGCTTGGTAGCGCACTTGACTGGGGGTCAAGGGGTCGCAGGTTCAAATCCTGTCGTCCCGACTCGTGAGAGTCGCAGGTCAGGGCCGGTTTCGGAGACATCCGAGACCGGCCCTGACCGTTTTTGGGGACCAGTCGGGGACCAGCGCTGCCTTGACCGGTGTCAGCGGGTGATGACGATCGGGCCCGGGGCGAGCGGGGGCGCGGACCGCGCTGAGGTGCGCGGAGAGTGCCGCGCCGGCGGCCGTGATCTTGTGGACGTCGGGGTGGAGGTAGCGCTGGGTGGTCATGAGGGAGCCGTGGCCGGCGATGCGCCGCAGGACGTGGACCGGCGGAAGCCGCGGGCTCCGCCATAGCGACGATTACGGCGCCTCTGTCCCGAGCGGAGTGACCGCGTATCACCGCCGGCTTGGAGAAGGGCAGAACCGATCCGCTGCTGCTCGCCGCCCTGGACCGCGGTCAGCTTCTGGCCGCGGTGCGCGCGAACGCGTGCCGCGAGGCCATACGCGTCGCGTTCGCGCTCCTGCTCGGACAGGGGCCGCTTCCGGCGAAGGACGTGCGCCATAGCTCAGTTGGGCCAGAGCGCACCCTGACCCGAAAACACACACCCGCAGTCCCGGGAACACACCCCGTGCGCCTTCCATGTGCCTCCCGCCCGCCATCTGCCCACTTGCGGAGAGGGCCGGACCACGGCCCGAGATCCTGCCTCTCCGGTGGGCCGTCCGTCGGGGCTTCATCGGCCTGGGCCCGTTGTGCTGTCCGGGTGGGTCTCACAGACGTAGACGCGCGGCTCTTAGAGGGCATCTGATCTAGGTAGTTGGTGTTCTGGGATGGTTTTGTGACTGGCGGCGTTGACGGTCGTTGCACGGTGTGTGAGTGCTCGTCGTCCGTACCGCAGTGATGTGTCCGATGCCCGCTGGGCTCTGATCGAGCCGGTCTTCACGGCCTGGCGAGCGAGACGGACCGGACCGGGTACGGCAGCCCGGGTGCACGATCTGCGGGAAATCGTCAACGCCATCCTGTACGTCAACCGCACTGGCATCCCGTGGGAGTACCTGCCGCACGACTTCCCGCCGTACAAAACCGTCTACGACTACTACGCGAAGTGGGAAGCCGACGGCACCACCCGGCAGGTCCATGACCTCTTACGCGACAAGACCCGGCGGGCTCACGGTCGCAGTGCGGAGCCCACCGCGGCCGTGGTCGACGCGCAGAGCGTGAAGACCTCGGCAAACGTTGCCGAGAACAGCCAGGGCATCGACGCCGGCAAGAAGATCAAAGGACGCAAGCGACACCTGATCACCGACACGCTCGGTCTGGTGCTGGCTGTTCTGGTCACCGCCGCGAATGTGCACGACACCACCGGCGGCAAGCTCCTGCTCGACGACCTGGCCGCAGCCCATCCCAGCGTCACCAAGGTCTGGGCCGACGGCGGTTACCAGAACAGCATCTTCAACCACGGCGCCCGGCTGGGCATCAATGTCGAGGTGGTACAGCGGCCACGGACGAAGGGGTTCGAGCCGCTACCGAAGCGATGGGTGATCGAGTGGACCTTCGGCTGGCTGATGCAGCACCGCCGCCTGGCACGAGACTACGAAGCCCTGCCGCAGCGATCCCAGACGATGATCCACTGGGCGATGGCTAACAAAATGTCCCGCGAACTGACCGGAGAATCCGCACCAACGTGGCGAATCGAAACGGACATCCCACTCACATCGGCGTGAACATTGATCAGATGCTCTCTTACCGGTTGATTTCCCGGACGAAGTCCCGTGTCGAAGAGGCACCGCTCGCGGATCGGCAGGCCGCGGAGGTTCGGCAACCGGCGTCGTGACCGGCTCGGTTCCGCAGGGAGGTCGTCGGCCGGAGCGGTCACCGCTGGCGGTTTTGTGCCGCCCGCCAGACGAGGGCCGCGAGGCCGGCCGCCTGGAGGACACGCCGCAGACGCGCGTCGGCACGGTCGTCCCGGGGCGAGAGGCGTTGTTTGGCGGCCTGGGCCACCTGGATGGTCAGGTCCTGGTTGGCGATGTCGCGGATGATGCCGCGGATCTCACCCGGCGTGGACAGACTGCTGATGAGCTGTTCCATCAAGGTGCGGGCCGCCTGCTGGTCCGACGAGGCTTCACGCAGGTACGCGGCGACGATCCCGCGGATCTCCTTACGGAAGACATCGGTCACGGACAGCTCCGGTGCCAGGTAGCGCACAGAGCCCTCGGCGTTGGCGAAGGACTTGCCCAGGATGGAGATCATGGAGCTGGTCTGGATGCCTCTGCGGGTGGAACTGGCGAGGACGGAGGTCAGCGTCGCACCGAAGTTGAGCTCCTCCAAGGAGGCCGAGGTGATCTTGGGCACGAGCGCGGCCATGTCCTGGGTGAAAGACGAGACATCGGCCCAAGGGGTGACCTTGCCCATCTCCACCCATGCCTTGGCGAGTGCGTGACCATCGTTCTGGGAGAGGCTGAGCAGGCCGAGCATCAAGGACATGCTCTGTCGACGGTCGATGTGACCGATCATCCCCCAGTCGATGACGGTGGCGGGGCGGCCGGCGGCGACGAAGATGTTGCCCGGGTGAGGGTCGGCGTGGAAGGTCATGTCGATGAAGTAGCCGTGGAACATGAAGGCGAGCAACTGGCGCCCGACGGCTTGGCGTTCGTCCCGGGAGAAGTCGGCGGGATCCGCGTCCCGGATGCTGGTTCCCGCGGCCAGGCTCTGGATGAGTACCTTGGGGGTGGCGTCGAGCGGTCGGGGAACGGTGACGAGGCTGAAGCGGCGAGCGGCGAGCCGGGCCCGGTCCATGTTGCGGGCCTCCAGGGTGAAGTCGAGTTCGGGGCGCATGGCGTCGAACACGACGCCGAGCATGGCCTCGACATCGATGGTCGCGTTGAACGCTGGTGCCCGTCTGGCGAAGAAGCGTGCCAAGCGGCGCAGAGTTCTCATGTCCTGTTCCACCAGGGGGCGGATCCCGGGCCGCTGGACCTTGACCGCCACCCGGCGGCCGTCGGTCAGCGTCGCGGCGTAGACCTGGGCCAGGGAAGCGGTGCCGATGGGGTCCGCGGTGTCGAAGTGACGGAAGCGGCGGTGCCAGTTGCGGCCGAGACCCTCTTCGAGCACGGGTTCCAGCAGGTGGAAGGGCAGCACGGCAGCGCGGTCGTGGAGATGTTCCAGTTCCTTGGCGATGGGCGCGGCGACCACGTCGGGGCGCGTCGACAGGATCTGCCCCACCTTCATGTAGAGGGGCCCGAGAGCCTCGAACGCCTGCCGTACGGCCACTGCGTGGGCCGCTTCGCCGGATGTGCCTCCCGCCAGGTCCGGAAGGTCCTTGCGGACCGACGCGTGGACGATGTGGTAGGCGATTCGGGCGAGCAGGCGGCTGCGGGCGAGGTTCACCGAGCGGGCCGCCCGGTCATCGCCCGGTCTTTCCGCTGCCGGGTGCGCGGGGCGCGGCCGGGTCGGCCAGTTCTCTGACGGCCTGGCAGATGTGGTGGGCGACGAGGTGCGAATCGGGGATCACGGTGGGGTCGACGTTGACGGCGATGTGACAGGTGTCCTGGTACGACATGAGCGTGACGGTGACGGCCGAGCCGAGGGTGGGGGCGATGGCGTAGATCTCGCCGACGCGGTGGCCGTTGACCGACGCCGCGACCGTCGGGCCCGGCATGTTGCTGACCACGAACTCGTGGGTGGCGCACAAGCGCAGGAACACCGCTTCGAAGAGGGCTCGCGGCACCAGGGGACACAGCCTGGCGATGGCGCCCATCCAGTCGGCGGAGTCGGGGTGGTAGCTGTCGCGCACGGCACGCCGGACGGCGCGGATACGGGCGGGGAGGTCGGGGAGTTCGGCACGGACCGCGAAGCGGACGATGAACCAGTGGTTGCCCTGGCTGCGCGAGTCGTGTGCCGTCGCCCGGGGCGGGCGGCCGTAGGGCGAGAAGACACGCATGCGGCGGCGGCGTACGCCATGGTGCGTGTTGTAGCGGCGGCAGCCCTCCGTGACGGCGGCGACGAGCGCGTCGTGGACGGTACCCCCGGACGCGGTGGCGAGCTGCTTGACGGGCGGCAGGGGCACGGTGGTGGTGAAGAAGTGCCGGCGGAACTGGCCGCCCGCTTCCGGTACGGGGTGCGGGAGGTCGAGCATGTCGAGGGTGGCCCGTCCCAGGAACCGTGCGGCTTTGAGGAGGCGGCGGCCGTGCGGGGAAGGCGGTACGGGCTGTTCCGTCCGCGGTGGGGGGACCTCCGCCGCGGGCATGGGGCTGATCACCTGCCAGGGGCCTTCGGCCGCCGGTGTTCCGCTGGAGTGCGCAGCGGTCTCCGCGACAGACTGTCGCAGGAAGATCTCACGCAGCCGGATGCCGTCGGCGATGCTGTGGGAGATCTTCAGTACGTAGCCGGTTCTGCCGCCTTCGAGGCCGGAGATGAGGTAGCCGTTCCACGGCGACCGGCCCTGGGGGAAGGGGACCTCGGCCAGGACCTCGGCGGCGTCGAAGACGTCCCGCCGGGTGCCCTTGCCTTCCACCGCGACGCGCTGGAGGTGGTGGAGGAGGGAGAAATTCTCGTCCGGAACCCAGCGCGGCCGTTCCCCGGGGCGGCGGCCGGGGGCCACCCGGCCGCGCAGACGAGGCATCGCGGCGCAGAGGCTCTCGTGCCAGGCGGTGAACGCCTCCCAGGACACGTCGTCCTCGAAGAACAGGACGACGACGATGATGGGCCGGGCCCGCCGTCCGGACTCCAGGCGCCAGACCATGTGGTCCTTGGCGCTCATTTCGTCCGCTTCGGACGTGCTCGCGGGATGTCGGGTGAAGTGCGCAGCCACGGGATCTCCTCAGCGGTTCCGTTCGGATTCCTTGCGGGAGCCGGCGCGCCGGGTGTGTTTCCTGCCGGGTCGGTGGTGTCCGTGGCCGTCGTGGTCGTCCTCGCCCGGGCACGGGGCGGGGCGGCAGCACCGCTCGCCGTGTCCCTCGCAGCAGCACTCGTCGCCGCAGCGGTCGCCGGGGGGCCACCACTGGTCCGCGTGGCGGTACGGGCCGTTGCGCTGGTCGTGGCATGGGGGGTGGTGCTGGTCGCATCGACACCTGCGGTGCGGGCGGTGCTCCCGCCGTTCGCAGCACCGGCACTCCCACCGCCCGCACCGGCAGTCGTCGCGGTGGTCGCACCAGGAGTCGTTCCAGTCGAAGTCGTCGGTCTCCCACCGCGCGTCGTCGCGTCGGCAGTGCCGTTCGCCGGGCCACTCCCGGCACGCGGTTCCATGGCGCGTCTCGTAGCCGCCGAGTACCTCACCGACGATCTCCTGCACGCCGTCCAGCATGTCGGCCATGGTGCGGCCGAGTCCTGCGGTCCTGTACACCGGGTTCTCCTTGTCGTCGTCGTTCGTCGTTCGTCGTTCGTCGTCCAGGCAGGGGCATTGGTGCCGGTCGCCGTCCGGGTTCACGGCGCGGCGGCCGGTGGTTCAGGCCAGCTCCAGGCCCTCGACGCGCACCAGCACGGTGGTGCGGTGCTGGGTGGTCGCGGCGGCGTGGGCGTGATGGCGGTCGGGTGAGGCCACGAGGGTGATGTCCGCACCGCTGGTGGCGAGGGTGTGGTCGTTGGAGAGGCCGGCGGGAAGGCGGATGCGGTGGATGGCGCGAGGGGTGGCCAGGCGTCCGGGGGTGACGAAGCCCGCAGTGTGCAGTACCGCGTCCAGCACGAGCCAGCAGGTCGCCATCCGTGCGAAGTGCCGGGTGTCCTGGCCGGTGAGGTCGAGGCGGCACCGGGCCTCGACACCCCGCTCGTCGAGGCGGAGCAGGCGGACGTTGTCGAAGGGCCGCGACAGACGGGCGGTGGCGGCGCGGTGTGGCGGGCGGTCGCCGAGTGGTGCGGGAGGAGGCGGTGGCGGCAACGTGTGACGCGCGCCGAGGATGACGTCGGCGGAGAAGTGCAGGCCCGGCCGGGGCCGTGGGGGAGCCGGTGGCAGGGCGACGCTGCGGATCTCGATGTGCACCAGGTCCTGGCCGTCCGGACGGGGCGTGTGGGCGGCGTGCAACTCGTACCCGGTGTGCCGGGGGGCGACGGCGATGGGCGCGTGGAAGCGGACGCGGGTGACTTCGGTCGCCGTTCCCCCGGGGACAAGGCGACCGGCGGACGCCACGGCGAGTTCGACGGCGAGCGCCCCGGGCAGCAGCGCGGTGCCGTTGCGCTGATGACCCAGCAGGTAGGAGTACGGACGCAGGTCGATCGGCCACACCGCGAAGCCGGCGGGTTCGCCGACGAAGAGCCGGGTCGGCGAGTCGAGGAAGGCGAACGCGGGCCGCTGTGGCACCAGGCCCGGGCAGTGTCCGTCGATAGTGCGTCGCTCGGGCGGCCCGAGGAAGATCGGTACGGCATGCGCGAGCTCGGGTGGCGCGCCGAGTTCCGCCGTGAACAGCCGCCGGCCTTCGGCGTCACCGAGCAGGCTCAGGCGCCCGGTGCGCCGGGTCAGGTCGGTGAAACCGGAGCGCGGCCCCAGCCCCGAGTCGCCCCACATCGTCCAGGCGAGCGAACGTTCGTCGTGTCCCCGCAGCACTTCGTAGCGGGCCGCCGCGTTGAGGGTGTCGTTCGCCGGACCGTAGTCGCATTCGCCCGGCAGACCGAGCACACCGGCGATGGAGCTGAAGGTGCACCACCTTGCCGGACGGGGAGCGCCGAAGGCGGCTTTGAGGTTGTGGTAGCCGTCGATCTTGACGCCGCGCACCTCGCGGAACGCGCTGAGCGACTTGCTCCGCAGCGCCCGTGCCCGGCCGATACCGGCGGCGTGGATCAGCAGATCCACACGGCCGCTGGTGCGGTGGATCCGCTCCGCCGCCTCCCGCACCGCGGGCGGGTCGGTCACGTCACACGTCAGGTAGTGCACCCGGGTGCTGCCGCAGCGGCGGCGCAGCGCTGCCAGGGTGCGCAAAGCCTGCCGGACGTGGTGCAACCGGTCCCACTCGGTGCCCGCCTCGGTGACCGCGAACCCGGGCGAGGCGGCGAGCCGGCGACGCAGGTACTCCACGCGGCCGGTGTCGCCGAGCTCACGTGCCCGGTCGGCGAGCGCGGCCACTGGTGTGCTGCCCAGCAGCCACACCACAGGACGTGCCCGGGCCGTCAGGCCGCACAGCGCGGTGGCGGTGATACCGCGGGCTCCTCCCACGGCCACGATCACGCTGTCGTCCGTCACGGGAGCGTGCTGCGGCGGCACGGCAAGAGGCACGGGAATCACGTGTTCGGCACTGCGCAGTCCGCCGCGGTAGTACCCCACCGGCAGTCCGCCGTCCGCACCGGACTCGAGGGCGAGCTCGTCCCATGCCGTGTCCAGACACGGGCTGTCGGTGACGGCGGCGTATGCGCGCGTGCCGGGCAGTTCCCAGGACGCGCACTTCACGAAGCCGGTGAGCAGGGCCGCGTGCGGGTGTGGCAGTCCGCCCCGCAGTGGGTCGAGGACCGCGACGGCCAGCGAGGAGCCCTCCACGCGGACGGAGGACAGGTGCTTGGCGGCCAGGAAAAGCAGCTCCTGCAGGGCCAGTAGGGGCTGACCGGGTGGCTGCGGCCACGCGGCGCTGCGCAGATCGGTGACCGCGCGGACGTGCCGTAGCGGACGGCGCCCGGAGGTGCCGGGCTGCCGGTCCCACAGCGCGCCGATGACTCCTTCCTCCGCGCGGGGCAGATAGGTGACCCCCGGGCCGGCGGGGGAGGTGCACACCACGAGTGACGGGGACGGCAGAGGCAGGGCGGCCAGATGGGCCGCGAGGCGGGGATCGTCGGTGAGGACCGCGGTGTCGGGTGCGAGGGACGCGACCTCGGGCCGTGTGCGGCCTACGGGCGCGGGGGTGAGAACGGTCAGGTGGCGTTCCATGATCACCTGCTCCCCGGAGTCGCCGCGGCCGTCCGCCGTTCCACGGTGACCGCCGGGGCGAGCCGGCCCGATGCCACCAGGTGCGGGCCCCGAGCCGCGCCGAGGGCGGCCCTCAGGACGGTGATGATTCCGTCGGCCGCCAGATAGGTGGGGCGGGGCAGTGGGGCCGCGTCGGCGGCGGGTGTCGGCGGCAACAGGCTGGTGCGCAGCGTCGCAATCGGCGGCCACCCCCGGCTCTCGGCAACGCTGTGCCGGGCGAGCACCAGCAGGAACAGTCCCTGTGCGACATCGGCGGCGTCGACGCCGAGCTCGCGCGGGACCAGTTCCGGCGGGGCCGTGTTGCAGCCGAGCACCAAGGCGAGATCCAGGTCCCCGGTGCGCAGGTGGTCGGCGGCCACATGCACGGCGGCGAGCCCGGAGTCCGGACCGCTGTCCAGCATCATCGTCGGGCCGTTCAAGTCGTACCGGTTGGCGATCCAGCCGAGGGCGACGCTGGGCATGCGGCCGGCCAGGGTGTACGGGCCGACCGGGGCTGAGCGTTCGGCGTGTCCGGCGAAGAACCGCGCGCTCGCTTCGGCGTCTTCGCCTTTGGTCACATGCCGTGTCAGCAGGGTGCGGAAACACCGCACCGTGGAGTCGGCGGCCAGCCGTGTCGGCCCGTAGTGGGCGCCGAACACGCCGGTCCGGGCGCGTAGTTCCGCCCCGTCGAAGCCGGGCTCGTGCAGAGACGCATGGACCAGTGACAGGGCCATCAGTTGCAGCCGGTCGATCTGGGCGGCGATGCGCGGGGCCACCCGGGTCCGCTGGAACGGCGGCACGGGGTGGGGCTCGGGGAAGCGACGCCGTGCGGACGGTACGCGTCCGGTGACCAGGTTGTCGTGCACCTCCTGCCGATTGGGCGCGCCGGGCAGGAACGCGTCCCAACCGACCAACGCCACCTCCTCATCCGACCGGAGCGCGCCGGAGACCAGACCGTCCACAGGATCGTCGGGGTGTTGGACGAGCAAGTGGCCGTTGATGCCGCCCAGACCGCAGGCGAAGGCACCGGCGATGCGGCGGGCAGTACCGGGCCGCCCGTCTCCGCCAGCGGGACGGGCGTGCGGCAGGGGATGCCCGGCGGAACGGATCCGGACGGCGGACGGCGTGGCGTGCTGTGGCGTGGTGAAGCACGGTTGGGCCGGCACGGCGGCACGGCGGAGCCCGTTGAGGATCTGAATCACCGAAATCACCCCGCAGGCCATCCCGGTATGTCCGACGACGGGTTTGTCGGAGGTGACGTCCACGCCCTCGGGGTGGACGGCGGCCAGGGAACGCGTCTCCGTGGCGTCCCCGGTCACCGTGGCGGTCCCGTGGGCCACCACCCACCCGACCTGTCCCGGATCCAGGCCGTTGACGGCCAGGGCTCGTCGCATCGCAGTGATCTGGCCTTCGGACCGGGGAGCGAAGATCGCCTTGCCGCTGCCGTCGGAGGCGCCGCCGAAACCGGCCAGCACCCCGAGGATCTCGTCACCGTCACGCCGGGCACGCTCCAGGAGCTTGAGGACCACCACCGCGGCGCCGTCCGAGAAGGCGGTCCCGTCGGCGTGCGCGTCGAACGCCCCGACCCGCCCGCTCGGCGACAGCGCGCCCATCTTGGCGAAGTAGACCTGCCGGAGCGGCCCGTGGGAACTGGTGCCGCCGCAGAGCGCGACATCGGTCTCGCCGGCCAGCAGATGGCGGACCCCCAGGTCGATGGCGTACAGGCCGGCGGGACAGATGTTGTCGACGACGAGCACCGGGGTGTCGTGCGGGACGATGCCGTGCATCGCGCGGCGGGCCAGCGCGTGCGGCTGATAGTGGTGGTGGGGGTGCGCCGCGCCGGGGCCGGCTGTTGCCAGCCGCGCCCGGACGCGGGCACGGTTCGTATCGTGGTCGCCCGGCAGGTCGCGGGCGATTCCGTCGGCCGTCAGGTCGGCTGCGAGAGCGGCGTCCCCTTCGTGGCTGGCTTCGGTGGTCGCGGCAAGGAAGAGGGCCAGCCGGCTGCCGTGCGGGACATGCGTCGCGTCCAGGGCCTGGAGGAGGCTGTGCCGCAACCAGGCGGCTTGCAGGTCGCCCTGGCCGGGGGCGGTCCACGACGCCTCCAGCCGAGGATGCGGAGTGAAGGCGGTCAGCTCCCCGAAGACCCGCCCGTAGGTACGGTCCTCGGCCGCGGGGTCCTGCGCCCAGAAGTCGTCCGGTGCGAACCGGGCGCACGGCTCGCGGAAAACAGGCCGGGCGCGCTGGACCAGCTCCCACAGTTCCTCCGGACCGGCGGCCCCGGGCACCGCCAGTCCGGCACCGACGACAGCCACCAGCGGCCGGCCGGGCGGTGACGCGCTCATGATGACGATCGAAGAAGGTAGTCGGCGACCGATGCCGGGGTCAGAGGTGCGGGCGCGTCGCTCTCGGGCGGCAGAGTCAGCCGCCAGCGTTCCCTCGCCTGCGCCAGCACCAGCTGGTGCTGGAGCGAGTCCACTCCGAGCTCCGCCTCCAGGTCGATATGGTCGGTGACCACTTCCGGCGGGTAATCCAGCACCCGCGCGTACATCGTCTTCAGCTCGTCGATCAGTTCGTCGCGTTCGAGGGACATGCCGGTCCTCCTGTGACTGTGCCGGCCCGGATCTCCGCACGCGTGTCGCGCAGGCGCTCGTGGGTGACCCTGGTCCGGAAAGGGGCGAAGACCCGTGCGCCGGGGATGCCGGCCTCGACCAGGTCCGACAACGTGCGTTTCAGTCCGCACTCGACGAAGACGCGGACGCCGTCGTCGTACAGATCCCGCGCCGCACGGGCGAAGTCGACGGGGAGCACCATCTGCGACGCCAGCGTCCCGGCCAGGTCGTCGCAGGGCAGATAAGCGCGGCCCAGGACCGGTCCGTAGACCCGGCCCTTCGGGTGTCGCGTCGGTACCGGACGGGAGGCTTCCGCACAGTGCCGGGATACCGCCGTGAGCAGTGGATGGTGGTGCGGGCAGGGGTCGGTGCGCAGCCGCACCGCCTGCACGCCGTCGGCCTGCGCCGCCTCCTTGAGGCGGTCGATGCACTCGGCGGGCCCCGACAGCACCACTTGCTCGGGCGCGTTGACGGCGGCGATGACGACGTCCGGCTCCCGGGCGGCCAGTCGGCGTGCCCGGTCACGGCTCAGCGGCACAGCCAGCATCCGCCCGGCCGGAACGGCGTGCGAGCGGACCGCCATGATCCGTTCACACAGCAGCCGCGCCGCGGCCCGCACCGTCAGCCCCTCCGCCGCGACCAGCGCCGCGTACTCGCCGAGACTGTGCCCGCAGACCACTTGCTCCCGGATCCCCAGCAGGCGCCGCAGGATCCGGTGGCAGACGACCTGACCGGCGAAGATCTCCAAGGCCCGGGTGTCGGGACAGTCCCCCACGCCGGTGCCCGTCGCAGCCCCGGGGGCGGCCAGGAGGGCTTCGCGTACCGACGGCAGGCCGTACCGCGCCGTCACCTCGTCGACCTCGGTGATGACCGGTTCGGCTTCCGCTTCCGCTACACCGCACCCCGAAAAAGCGGCCGGGTAGAAGGCGCCGAAGCCGGGAAAAATCAAGGCGATTCCCATCGTCACTCCTGGAAAAGCAGAACCGGCTTGACGCATTTCCCTGCGGTTACATCCTGTGCCGCTTCATTGATCGCCTCGAAGGGATACGTCGTGATCATGCGATCGAAGGGAAGCAGGCCCTTCTGGTGCAGCCCGGCGATTAGCGGGATGTCGACTTGGGGGACGGAGTCACCTTCCACGATGCCCTGTAGTCTCCGGCCGAACATCAGCCCGGACATCTCCAGGGCCACCTCGATTCCGGGGCGTGCGGCGCCGATGACACCGCACGTGCCACGCGTATGGAGAACGTCGACGGCTGCCCGTAACAGGCCGGGGTCGCCCGTGGCCTCGATGCTGTAATCGAATCCCATGCCACCGGAGATCGATCTCAACGATTCCGTCACGTTCGCGCTGCCTGCATCGGCCACGTGTGTCGCGCCGAGTTCCTCGGCGAGCCGTAAACGGTGCTTGTTCCGGCCGACCACGGCGATCGTAGAGCAGCCGGCGACGACCGCCGCCATCACCGCGCTGCACCCTACGGATCCCGACCCGAATACGGCGATCCGGCTTCCCGCCTCGCAACGCAACGCCTTCAGCACCGCGCACGTCCCTGTCTGGACGCCGCACCCCAATGGCCCCATCAGTGCCAGCGGCAGGTCGGCGGGGATTTTGACGACGCTCCGTCGCGGAGCGAGCGCATGGGTGGCGAAGGACGACTGCCCGAAGAAGAAGCCGTTCACCCGGCTCGGTCCCCGCCTCAACGACACCGATCCGTCGGGCCGGTCGCATCCGAAGTTGTGCGTCAGGAATTCCGCACAGTAAGCAGGCGCCCCCGTGCGGCAACGGGTGCATGAGCCGCACGAGTCGAAGCTGAGGACGACATGGTCACCCGGGGACACCTCGGTCACTTCGTTTCCGACCGCCTCCACCACGCCGGCGCCCTCATGGCCGAGAACCACGGGAAAGGGAACCGGGTACCAGGCGTCCCGGACGATCAGGTCACTGTGGCACACCCCCGTCCCGGCCATACGCACCAGAACTTCGCCCGGTCCCGGAGGTTCAAGGGCGAGCTCCTGAATGATAAACGCATTATTCGGTGCGTCGATTACCGCAGCTCGGATCAGCATGGAACTCACCTCGTACAGGGAAGCGAATAAGTCCGGGTATGCACCTCCGGAAGGTGGCCTAGGCGGCTCGGGGCCGGGCGCCACGTGAATACATTTCTACAGTGATAGCGGAGTCATTGACATGTCAAGAGGCGTGGAACAGAATTCAGTTGACCGCCCTTCCCGCCGAGGGTTGGTGCCATCAGCACACCAAGGGGCGCCACTTCGCCGGCGTCCGCACGGTGAACCGCAGCCATCTCCCGCCGCCCCCCATTTCCCGTGCTGCCGCGTCTACCGCCCGCTGGAGAAACGAATGAACCGTCATTCGTGTGATGTTGTGATTGTCGGTGGTGGAACCGCCGGTGCCGTTCTCGCCGCGCGTCTCAGCGAGGACGGGCGGCGTCACGTGGTCCTCCTCGAAGCCGGCCCCGTCTTTCCACCCGGCTCCTCTCCTTTTACCGTGGCATCCAGTGCCTTCATCGGCCGAGCCGCGGGGTACGACTGGGGATACACCGCGCGTCCCCGGCACTCCCCACTGCCCCGGGGCAGGATGATCGGCGGTTCCTCCGCCATGAACGGCACCGTGGCCATGCGCGCCCTGCCCGCGGATTTCGCTCGCTGGACGCGCAGGGGAGTCCACGGGTGGACCTGGTCGGACGTCCTGCCCGACTACATGCGCCTCGAACACGCCGACGCGCCGTGCATGACGCACAGAGGCCGCAGCGGCCCCCTGCCCGTACACCAGCTGCGTCGAAGTGAACTCAGCACACTCCAGGCGGGCTTCTTGTCCGCCACGCGCCGACTCGGCTACCGGCCGGCCGACTTCAACGGCATCACACCCCACGGAGCCGCTCCCTACCCCGTCAACGCCGTGCACGGCACGCGTGTCAACACAGCGATGGCGTATTTGACCGCTTCCGTACGGGCGCGCCCCCATCTGCGCATCGAACGCCACACCCTCGTCGACCGCGTCCTCGTCCGCGGTCATCGAGTGACGGGTGTCGCGCTGGCCGACGGCCGCACGCTGTACGCCCCGGACGTGATCCTCAGCGCCGGCACCTACGGCAGCGCCGCACTGCTGCTGCGTTCCGGCATCGGCCCGCGGCAACACCTGCGGCAACTGGGCATCCCGGTCGTCCGCGAGCTACCCGTCGGCACCGCCTACCGTGACCATCCACTCCTCCAACTGCCGTGCCTCGCCTGGCCGTGGCGGGCCGGCCGGCCGCGGTCGGTCGCGGCCGCGGCCGTGTGGACCGCGAGCACGTCGGCCCCGCCCGGGGAGCTGGATCTCCATGTCGGCATCATGCAGCCGATCACGCCCGTGCCCGTTCCCGTGTTCACCCTGATCGCGGGGGTGACCCGCCCGCGTTCCCACGGCACCATCACCCTCACCTCGCGCGACCCGCACGCGGCCCCGCGCATCCACCCGCGGTGGCTGACCGACGAACGGGACCGGAAACGCATGGCGCAAGCCATGTCTCTGGCGAACCACCTGACGCACACGGACCCACTCGCCAGGATGATCGCCTGCCGTCTCTTCCCCGACCCCGGCACGATGCCGTCCGCTCGCCTGCATCGAATCCTCAAGGCATCGGTGCGGACGTTCCACCACCCCACCTCGAGTGCTCCGATGGGGCCTGCGGACGATCCACGGGCGGTCGTCGACGCCCTCGGCCGCGTCCACGGCCTCCACGGCCTGCGCGTCGTCGACGCGTCCATCTTCCCCGACGCTCCGTCGGCGCCCGTCAACCTGACTGTGATCATGACAGCCGAACACATCGCCGGAACCCTGCGCTGAGCGAGGCCACAACGCCGACCGTCCGGAACCCTCCGGCACCGGAAGCCGGCAGGCAGGACAGCACCCCGGCCACCGGCCGGGCGGCACCCCGGCGGAAGGACCGTCACCAAGGGGACCCACAGTGAAACACGGCACCCGCAGACCAAGGATCAGGGCACACTGGGTGACTGTCCAGGGCGCGCGTACCCGTTTCCTCCAAGCCGGACACGGCCGCCCCGTCCTCCTCCTGCACGGTGAAGGAGGCGTGGCGGAGAACTGGTGCGACGTGATGACGGGGCTCGCCCTCCGCTACCGCGCCATGGCCGTCGACCTGCCAGGCAACGGCGAGAGCGACCCCATCGTCTGCCCGGCGCCGGATAACGACGCCGCGTTCCTGTGGCGGTTCCTCAGGACGATCGGTATCCGGGAGGCGGCTCTCATGGGCCACTCGTTCGGTGGTGCCGTGGCCGTCCGCATGGCCCTGCGGCGCCCGGCACACGTTCCCCGTCTGGTCCTGGTCAGCCCCACCGGCATGGGGCGTGCCATCCACCCCGCTCAGGTTCTCCAGGCCGTGACCCCGCTCGGTGAGCTCTCGCTGCTCACCCCCGGCCTCCCTCTCGGCCCGGAACTCCTCGTCGCCTGGCTGTCCCTGATCGGAGCCGCCCGGCCACGGTGCCTGCCGCCGACATGGTGGCACTCCCAGGTCCGAGCCACCTCCTCACCGGAAGCCCTCGCCACAGCGCTGCGGGCCCAGCGTTCCATCACCGGCCCCTTCGGTCAGCGGCAGCTGCTCCTCAGCGACTTGTGCGACCTGACCATGCCCACGCTCGTGCTGTGGGGGATCCATGACCGGGTGCTGCCGTACCGACAGGGACTGCGGGCGTTCCGGCACCTGCCCGATGCCCGTCTGATGCTGTTCCCGCATGTCGGCCACCTGTTACCCGTGGAGGCGCCGGACAGACTACTCGACGCCGTCGTGCCCTTCCTGAACGCGGCGCCGCGAGACCGCCGGAGAGCCTGACACCATGTCCTGCGCGGTCGTGACTGCCTGCCTGCCCTGGTGTCCTCGCATCCGCCGATCCGCCCTCCCTCCCGATCCGATGATCCAAACGAAAGGCCGTAGGCCGTAATCGGCGTCATCGCCATCCCGCCCGGCAAGCAATACAAGTCCGCGGAAGGCACGCTCCGGAGACCGGGTTCACCGGGGTGAGGCTGGGACATACCACTTGTCCGACGCGGATGAGGCGGCGGCCAGAGAAGCCCTGGCCCGCCTGGTCCAGCGTGCCACGGCGTCCGGGATCGAGGTGGCGGCCAGCAGCCGGCAGTTCATCGGTGACGCCGCCCGCCACATCGCCCGCCTTCTGCCCGGCCAGTGGGACACACGAACTGAGAGGCCGTTGCTCTATCGACCTTGGTGAGCGTGAGTTCGAGATCGTCGACTCGGTCGGGTGATCTCATGGCCGATGGGGCATGAGGGCGGGGCCTCTCGCACAGCTCGAGGGTGTCGAATCCAAACGAGCAACAGGAGGTCCCTGGTGCCGCAGTCTTCCGTGCCGACGCCGATGGCGTCCAACTCGGCTTCTGTGTCGTGTGATTGTCTCGCTCACCGGTTCGGGAAAGCTGCGGACCGGCGGCACAGGCGACCGAAGTGTCCGTCGGACATGAGTGACGCGGAGTGAGCCGTCGTACGCGATGCGATGCCGGTTCCCGGCTGGTTGGAGGGCCGCGGCGGGCAGCCGGAGAGCTGTTGCCACCGGCAGATGGTCGACGCGGTCTGCTACCTGGTCGCAGGCGGCATCATCTGGCGGGCGATGCCGACGGACTTCCCCGCCTGGGACCGCGTCTACGCCTTCTTCCGGCGCTGGCGGGACAAGGGCCTGACCGCCGAGTTCCACGACCGGCTGCGTGACCGGGTCCGCGAGGCCGCAGGCCGGGACCCGGAGCCGACGGCCGGCATCATCGACGCGCAGTCGGTGAAGGCAGCCACATCGGTGCCGGCCGTGACCAGGGGCTTCGACGGCGGAAAGAAGGTCAACGGCCGTAAGCGGCACATCGTGGTGGACACCCTTGGACTTCTGCTGGCCGTGATGGTGACCGCGGCCTCGGTCACCGACCGGGACGCGGGGCAGACGCTCCTGGTCCGGCTGCGTGGGCGGCACTGGCGCGTCACGCGGGTGTGGGCCGACGGAGGTTATTCCGGCCACCTGGTCGACTTCGCCTGCGGTGTCCTGCACGTCGCGCTGACGGTGGTCAGACGCAGCGACGACACCAGCGGCTTCACGGTGCTGCCCAAGAGGTGGCTGGTGGAGCGCACGTTCGCGTGGCTGAGCATTCACGCCGGCTGGCCCGCGGGGAAGGCGGTCATGAGAAGGTGGGCCCCGTGTGGTCCCACTGATCGAGCAACACCTCTGCGGGTAGCGCGCTGCCTTCGGGAGCCAGGCGCTGGACCGGCATGTCGGCGGAGGCGCATGCGAGCAGTTGCTCGGCCACGAGGTGGGGAACGAGCAGCGCTGTGGTGCCGGCCTTCAGGTTGAAGGCCACCTGGTAGGTGGCGATGACCGCTGCTTCCCACAAGGTGAGGGGGTCGCGTTCCGGCTCGCTGTGGTGGGTCTGGGGAAGGGCGGGCGCCTTTACCGCCACCAGTTGCCATGGCGTACTGACGGGGCGGCCGGCTTCTTCGCGTGCCTGGCGGATCCAGTCTGCGGTGAACCGGCGGAAGGTGGCGTGGGCCTCGGGCTTTCCCTTACGGCGACGTCCGAAGGCGTCGCTGACGACGGTGTAGACCGAGAAGTCGTGATCTTCCAGGCGGTGCCAGGACCAGATGGCTCGCCGACTCCACTCGTACCACGCTCGCCGAAAGGTCTTCTCCGCCTCCGATCCCAACCCGGCGAAGCCGGGGTCTGCGGAGAACTTCGGCTCGGGCAGGATACGCACGGCAGCCGCCTCCAGCAGGCGGATCGGCTGCACGAGGGCGGCGAAGGCCCGACGCTCCTCGTCGAGGACCGTGGCGAGGCGACTCTGCAGGCCATCGGCCCACGGCGTGAGGAAGGGGTACTCGGACACGGCCTCGTTGCTCCGTGCCAGGTAGGAGTGCAGCCGTCGCCAGTGCTCGTGGCGTCGGGAGCGGAAACTGCGGGCGCGGTCGTACCGCTCCCATTCCTCGTCGCGCCCGGCCTCGTCGTCTTCCTCCTCCTCGTCGCCGGATTCGGTGGCGCGGGGCGGGTACTCGCCGGCGGCGAGGGCGATGGCGGCGTCACGCTCGGCCTCGAGGTCTTCCTCGTCCTTGGACTCCCGGTCGAGCCAGATGGCGAGTGAATCCACCTCGCTCACAGCGGCGCCGAGCGGGAGGATGGGGCTGTCCGTGGGCAGAGGCCACCGACAGCTCGTGCAGAGCCGCGCCACGGCTTCGCCGAAGGGGACGTTGATCTGGTTCACGGAGGCGGCCGACCGCAGTGTGCGGCACTCGAGGCTTCCGTGGAACTTGCTCTTGCCTGTCGCCGAGACGTGGCAGGTGATGAGGAAGTCCCGGGTCGGCCCCAGGGGAACCTCAGGTGTGAAGAGGGAACCGAGCAGGACGTGGCGAAGCTCATCGCGAGTCGAGGGCATGTCGGCAGGCTATGCGCGAGCACTGACAGTCCGCCGGTCAATCTGTCCTCTCCACCCTGCAGTGATCAGAGATGCCCAGAGCCCGCCTCGCCGCCAGCGCGGTGATCCTGGGGACCAGCTGGGGACCACACGCTCCGCGCGGTCGCGCACGAAGCATGTCTCCACGCACGTCTTGCACCCGGATTAAGACGCCATTTCAGTTGGCGTGATCTTGCGGCAGTCTGGGGCGATGACTGCTGTGCTTGTCGAGCGGATGGTGCCAGGAGACCTGTGGGAGTTGTTCCAGCGGGTGGTGCCGCCGGCGCCGGTCCGCCCGCAGGGCGGAGGGCATCGTCGGCGAGGGGATCGCGAGGTGCTGGCCGCGATCATCTTCGTGGCCACCTCGGGCTGCACCTGGAACCAGCTGCCACCTGGGTTCGGCCTGTCGGGAGTGACGGCCTTCCGCCGGTTCACCGAGTGGACCGAGGCCAGGGTGTGGGCCAAGCTCCACCGCCTGGTCCTGGACGAACTCGGTTCCCGGGGTGGGCTGGACTGGTCGCGGTGCGCGATCGACTCCGTCAGCGTCCGGGCCCTCAAAGGGGGCAGCTGACGGGTCCGAATCCGACCGACCGCGGCAAGAAGGGATCGAAAATCCACCTCATCGTCGACCGTAACGGCCTGCCCCTGTCGATCGGCATCTCCGCCGCCAACCTCCACGACAGCCAGGCCCTCATCCCGCTCGTCCGCGGCATCCCGCCCATCCGCTCACGTCGTGGCCCCCGTCGCCGACGGCCCGGCAAGCTGCACGCAGACAAGGGGTACGACTACCAGCACCTGCGGCGCTGGCTGTCTTCCCATGGCATCCGGCACCGCATCGCCCGCAAGGGCGTCGAGCCGTCTCAACGGCTGGGCCGGCACCGCTGGGTCGTGGAACGGACCGTGTCCTGGCTCTCCGGCTGTAGACGCCTCCACCGCCGCTACGAGCGGAAGCCGGAACACTTCCTCGCCTTCACCGCCATCGCCGCGACCCTCATATGCCACCGCAAGCTCCAACTGAAATGATGTCTAAGTCCGCTATATCCAGAAAACACCGCTGACCCTCACTCCTGGGGGTCAAGGGGTCGCAGGTTCCCGATTCGTGAGAGTCGCAGGTCAGGGCCGGTTTCGGAGAAATCCGAGGCCGGCCCTTGATCGTTCTTGGGGACCAGTTGGGGACCAATGCTCCCTTGACCGGTGTCAGCGGGTCATGACGATCGGGCTCGGGAGCGAGCGGGGGGGCGCGGAGCGCGCTGAGGTGTGCGGAGAGTGCCGCGCCGGCGGCCGTGATCTTGTGGACGTCGGGGTGGAGGTAGCGCTGGGTGGTCATGAGGGAGCCGTGGCCGGCGATGCGCCGTAGGACGTGGACCGGGACTCCCGTGTCGGCGAACCAGGTGAGGCCGGTGTGCCGGAGGTCGTGGCGGCGCAGGTGTTCGTAGCCGAGCCTGATGACCACGTCGTCCCAGTGGGTGGCGTCGCGCAGGACGGCGGTGGAGATGCGTCCGCCGCGCGGGCCGGTGAACAGGCGGGCGTCGGGGGCGGGGCCGGCGGACAGGACGCGCTGGGCGACCAGGGGGCGGATCTCCTCGATGATGGGGACCTTGCGGGCCCGCTGCCTTTGGTGCCCTTGTCGGTCGGTCCGCCGGGTGCGGGGCGGTCGTGGACGCGTCCACCCGGAGACGAGCGGCCAGGTCGCTGGTCGAGTACCAGGCGTTGGTCAGGACCGTCGCGGCTGAGCATGCGGTAGACCGCCCAGCGCCCGCCGTCGGTCCGGGCGCGCTGAAGGAGGCGTGCAGCTCGTCGTGGTGGGCGGCCAGGCCAAATTCCCACTCGTCACCCGCGTGATCGGCCGCGCGCCGGACGCCGGCCCGCGGCCAGGGTGGCCGGCGACGAGGTCTGTGGAGGCGACCCGCACCTGCGGACCGCGCTGGAGCAACGGCAGCTCCAATACGTCCTCGCCGTTGCCTGCGACCACCAGATCACCACCCGTGCGGGCAAGATCCGCACTGACGCCCCGGTCAAGAAGCTCCTGAAGCCGACCTGGCAAAAGCTCTCCGCAGGAGCCGGAGCCAAGGGACACCGCTACTCCGACTGGGCCCCGGCCGACATCGCCAACGATCGGCCCGGCTGCCGCGACCTGCTCGTCCGCCGCGACCGTAGCACCGGCGAACTCGCCTTCTGCCGCTGTTACTCGGCGACCCGGGTGCCGCTGTCCATCATGGTGAAGGTGGCCGGACGCAGATGACGCAGATGGACGGCCGAAGAGGCATTGCAGTCCGGCAAGGGTCTGACCGGACTGGACGACCACCAGGTCAGACGCGGGACGTCCTGGCGCCGCTGGGGCACCCTCGCCATGCTCGCCCTCCTCCCCGCAGCCACCGCGCTGGAGTACCAGGAGGCGGCAGTCTTCTCATGTCTCGTCGCGATGCCGGGAGGGCGTCACTCATCGAGCAGTTCGGGATGTTCGTGGGCGACTTCGTCCCACAGGAGCTCGAAGCTGAAGCGTGCGAGTTCGGGGGCGCCGAAGCCTTCGGCTGCGGCGAGGGCCTGTTCGTGGGTGAGGGTTTGAGGGGTTCCGGCTGCCGATGCGAGGAGTTGGACGTGGGCACAGGTCTCGTAGGTGAAGAACCAGTGCACGGCTTCTTCGATCGATGCACCGACGGTGACGAGACCATGGTGCTTGAGGAGGAGGGCCCGGTGGTCGCCGAGCTTGTGAGCCATGTCGCGGCCCTGGGCGACGGTGACGGAAGGGCCTTCGTAGTCCTCGTAGAGAACCTGCTGCTGGTAGAAGGCGGCTGACTCCTGGTCCAGTGGGATCAGGAGCTGGCCGAGGCAGCCCAACGCGCGGGTGTGCACGGTGTGGCCGTGGGCGACGGCGGTGACATCGGGCCGCAGCTCGTGGATGGGTGAGTGGATGACGAAGGAGCTGGTGTTGAGGCGGTGGTGGCCCTCCACCACGGTCCCGGTGGCATCGACGCAGATCAGGTCGGCGACACGGAGACGGTTGAAAGAGAGACCCAGGGGGTTGACCCAGAAGTGATCAAGGTGTTCGGGATCACGCACGGAGATGTGGCCGGAAATTCCTTCTCCGTACCCGAACTTGCCGAAGAGGCGCAGGGCCGCGGTCAGACGCTGTTTGCGGTGGCGGCGTTCGTCGGCGGGGGAAGCGAAGACGGGTGGGTCGGGGATGGGCAGGCCGGTACCGGAATCATGGCGCGTCACGTGCTGGGTCCTCTCGCTGGACGAGGTGGGGCAAGTACTGAACAACGACCCGGGAGATGAGGAGGCGACGGACTTCGGTCGTCCTATTCATGGCGGCCGAGTGGCAGCAATCCGGTGGCCGGATGGCATCCGGCATAACGGGCCCGTACGGAACCCGGTGGGAGCACGCTCACCTCGTGCCACAGCGCCACGTCCAGGCAGCCCTGTTCTTCCTGGAGCATGGAGAAGAACGAACGGTATATCCGCAGATGCGTTTCGTGGAAATGGGTCCACGACAGAAGATGATCGAGTGAGACGAACCAGGCCACGGTGCACGCTCTGTCCAGCGGGCGTCCATCCATATCCTGCTCGAGTATTTCCCGAGCACATATGCAACCAGTTTCCGGGTGCTCGGCCAGGTAGCTGACACCTCTTTTTTTAACCGGCTGTACCTTTTGCAGGAAAGGCAGGCGGAAAACACTGCTTGCTGACCAGTCCTGGGCGGTGCGGATCAGGCAGATACCGCCTTCCACGACGACGTCCACGACGCTGTCGTGGGTCTTGAACGCCGCACCATGGGTTGGCGGAGCCGAGGAGTTCCGCATGCGGTCGCGCGCGGACCCCCAGTAGTCATGCAGCTTGGTCGGTTTCTGGTCGAGGATTTCCGCCAGCCCGCTCGTGGGGTACTGGTCCTGCCGGTGGGTGTGCAGGGTCTCGGTCGCTGTGACGGGAATCAGCGCCTCTTCCCACCACCAGCCCGCTTCCTGGACGGGAGCCGAGCGTTTCCCCTCGGCGACCCACGAGCGATGCCGGGCCGGCTCGAGCCAGTAGGCGAACCATACGGTGTTCATCAACCCCGAAGAGTCCGTGAACGAACCTCGGTTGACGACATCCGGTCGGCTGGGCGACCGGAACCTTTGACACATTTCCGCCGCTGCCGCCTCATGCACCGCACCAGCGGCGGACTGCACACCGTACTGACCCATCACGTAGGCCGTGCAACCCGACGGAAAAACCCCGGTGAACGCGGGAAACCGAGGAGTGTGCTGGACCGGGTCAGAGGATCGCTTCGTCATGGCTCATCATTTTGTGCGGAACTTCGTAAGAGATCCCGACCAGGAGCACGAGGAGTCGGGGAACGGAGATGATCACGATCCAGTCTAGCCAGTTTTCGCGATCCCGCATCGTCTGGGCCGACGCCGGCCCGAGCGGCTTTATTGATCTTTCTCCGATCGCGCTTTGCCGGGTGTGACAATAATCTTGGGATGGCGAGGTGCGCTCGCAAACCCGGACTCCGCCTTGTGGTGACGGGCGGCTGGTTCAGACTGGGATCGATGAGAGGGGGTGCGCTGATGATCGCCCTGGTGAATCCGGTATCGAGCGGCGTCTTCCTGTCGGCGGCATTCCGCGAACGCGGCGAGGAGTGTGTGCTCGTCTACAGCGGACACTTCGCCGCGGCGGCCGAGGACGGCGGCCCCGGTCAGTGTGTGATCCACCGGAACGTGCACAGAACCGCCCGCCTGCTGCGCGACCTGCGTGTACGTCACGTCGTTCCCGGGAGCGAGGCCGGCGTCGACCTTGCCCACCGTCTCGCCGAACACCTGGACCTTCCACGCAACGAGGATGCGACGGCCTCGGCACGGTTTGACAAGGCGCGCATGGTGGACGCTCTGGGTGACGCAGGTATCGAGGTACCCCGGCAGGCCCTCGTAGCCACCCGGAAAGACCTGCCTGGCGCCCTCGATCACGTAGGACTGCCGGTCGTCGCCAAGCCCCCCGCCAGTTCCGGGAGCGACGGGTGCAGGATCTGCCGTACGGAACAGGACGCCGCCGAGCATTTCATGGCTATCCACCAGCGCCCCAACCTGCTCGGTGCGGTGAACGAGGCAGTGCTCGTGCAGGAGTACCTTCCCGGTTCTCAGTACCTCGTCTCCACGGTGAGCATGGACGGACAGCACTATCTCCACGAGCTGTCGCGCAGCTGTGTCGACGAACGCGACGGCATGCCGACCCGGCGCCACACGATCAGTTGCCACCGTCTCGGGCTCGAGGAGCACCGCGTCCTCGCCTACGTGTACGCGTGCCTGGACGCTCTCGGGATCCGGCGTGGCGCGGCCAACACGGACGTGCGCCTCACGCAGGCCGGGCCCCGGATCCTCGAGGTGAACGCCCGGATTCTCGGGCCTACTCTTGATCCGGACCCCTACTTCAAGGCGT
Organism: Streptomyces sp. SCL15-4; assembly: GCF_033366695.1. Taxonomy (NCBI): domain Bacteria; kingdom Bacillati; phylum Actinomycetota; class Actinomycetes; order Kitasatosporales; family Streptomycetaceae; genus Streptomyces; species Streptomyces sp. SCL15-4. The sequence continues at coordinate 1,446,858 of NZ_JAOBTQ010000001.1, read as the reverse complement.
TCGGGTCGAGCCAGCAGCACCTCCTGGTGGAGAGCCTGCTCGCTCCTGCCGACTTCCGGCGGCGTCTGCGTCTGGGGTACACCCCGCCGAACGTAATGGGGAAGGCGTTCCTGCGCAGCTTCGGTTCCGGTGTTCTGCGTGGTATCCCGGGGCTGGAAGCCGTCCGCCGCCTGCCGGGTTTTCACAGCGGCACGTCCCTGCCCGAGGTCGGGAGCACGGTCAAGGACCACGCTCTCACCACGGGAAGCACGGGCATCGTGTACTTCGTCCACGAGGACGAGCCCGTGGTCCAGAAGTCCCTTGCCGTCGTGATGGGCATGGAAGACGCGGGCACGCTTTTCGACATCGTCGCGGTGTGACCCGCAGGCAACGGTCGTGCTCCGCAGTGTCGCCGTGGTGGGAGCCGGGGCTACCGGTACGTCAGCGGTGGTCCACCTGGCCAGGTGTGGCGTTGCCCAGCGCATCGACGTCTTCGAACCAGGCGCGATCGGTCACGGGGATGCCTTCTCCTCTACAGACCCGGCGCTCTTGTGCAACACCTCGGCCGACAGCATGTCGCTGATGGCCGATCGGCCCGATGACTTCGTCGACTATCTGCACGGACTCGGCTTTCCCGTGACACCGCTTGACTGCGTACCGCGCTATCTGTTCGCACAGTACTGCCGGGACCGGTACCTGGGCGTACGTTCGGCAGCCTCGGCGCTCGGCGTGCATCTCCAACACCACCGGGAGAAGGTGGTCTCCGTGGCGGGTGCGGGACCGGGTTACACCCTGCGGACCGGGAGCGGGGCCGAATGGCCGGCTGACGCCGTGATGCTCTGCATGGGAATGGACGCGTGGACCCCACCGGTCATCCGGCCGTTCCGGTCTTACTCGGGGGTGACGCCGGCCTCGGCCCTGGGGCCGGCGGCCGCCTTGCCCCACGACGCCCGTGTCCTGGTCCTGGGAAGCCGGCTGTCCGCGGTCGACGCGGTGATCACCCTCGGCCGTTCCGGCGCCCGTGTGCAGATGGCTTCACCGTCGGGCACCCTGCCCTCCGTGAGGACCCGGATGTACCCGGATTCCTCGGCCAGCGGATCGCTCACGGCCCTGGCGGGACACCCCTGGGTGGAGACGACGGACGCGGGGCAGGCCGAGCGCTTCGTCGCCGGACTGGTCCGTTGTCTGGCCGGTCACGGCCGTCCCCACCTTCGAGACCAGCTCTCCCTGGCGCATGACCCGGTGGAACGCCTCCGTGCGGAGATCACCATCGCGGAGGAAGGACGCAACTTCTGGCAGGAACTGACCGTCGAATTCATCGCGCTGACCAATGAGTGGTTGCTCCGGCAGCCACCAGCGGTGTGGCAGGACTTCTGGGTAATCGTGGAAGACGTCCTCGACCGCTACATCTCGGCCATGCCGGTGAGCAATGCGAAAAAACTCCTGTCACTGGCGGACGCCGGGCGCCTCGAGGTGGGCCGGCGCCGGCCCACCGAGCTGACCCGGACGGGTGACCGGTGGGCCATGAAGTGGCGGGACGGCTCGTGTGATCATTTCGACGCCGTCGTCTACGCCACCGGTTACCGTCCGCCCTCCATGCGGTGTTCGGAGGGCAGACTCCTCTTGGGAGAACACCGACGGGGGGCGCCGGCCGCGTTGTCAGCCGATCTGCGTGTGGATCTCGGACGAGACATGGACGAGCGCGTATTCGCGGTAGGACAGTGCTCCGCGACCCGGGTGCCGCTCGTGCACGGAGTAGTCGCTGTCGTTCCTCAGATCTCCCGCGTGGTGCGCGAGTTGCGTGCGCTCCCAGCGCGGAGTTGCCGAGGTGTCGGTCAGTCCCTCCCGGTGTTCCATCCGTGAACAGGCGTCGGATCCTGAGATGTCGGGTCGCGCCGACTGCACCACCCCGGCCAGGTCGACCAGGTCTGCCTCCGCGAGATCTGGCGGACCTGGTCGCACGCATCCCACTCGGCCCCGAAGCGGGGGGTGGCGGAGCCCAGGTCCCAGCCAGGTTGGTTCGCCAGTACGCCGCGACCAGGAGTACTCAGAATACTGCCTCGGTTGTCAATCCTTCCGGTAGATGATCGTGTTGTCAGTGCGGCGCGCGAATGCCATCACTTGCCCGACGCTGTTCCTGATAGCTGTGATCTCACTGTCAATCTTAAAATGGTTCAATTGTTGCCAGTCAGACCAGGTGGTGTGGTTGTTCGGGGTCGCTTGGACCCGCTTGTATACGATATTGAAATCGCTGCGCACAAACAACGGCTGGAACGAGGGCGGATGGGGCCAGCACTTCCTCGGCGGACCTATCGAAGGAGATGCCGCGGTCGGACAGAACGGGGACGGCCGCCTGGAAATGTTCGCACGCGGCACCGACAACAACGTCTACCACCGCTGGCAGGAAGGCAACGGCTGGAACCCGTCATGGGGGCCTCTGGGCACCGGGCAGATCATGGGCAACGTCGCCGTAGCGCGGAACGACGGCGGCACGCTGGAAGCATTTGTACGCGGCACCGAAAACGGCGTGTACCACCGCTGGCAGAAAGTACCGGGAGGCGCGCGGAATGACGGCAACTGGCGACCGTTGCCCGGCCTTCAGGCAACAAGCGATGTCGCAGTGGCCCGAAGGAATTGTTTGCCTGCTGCGCAAGGGGGTTGGCTGGGCCGATGTGCCGACCGAACGTGTCGGCTCCAGCGGGGTGACCGCCTGGCGACGGCTACGCGACTGGACCCAGGCCGGAGTCTGGCTCCGCCTCCACGAGCTTCTCCTGAGCGAACTACGCAAGACAGCACTGCTCGACATGGACGACGCCGCTGTCGACGGCTCGCACGCCAGGACCCTCGAGGCAGGGGACCACACCGGGCCTTCGCCGCTCGACCGGGCTCGCCCAGGCAGCAAGCATCACCTGATCACCGACCGGCACAGCACCCCGCTCGCCGTCTCCCTGACCGGCGGAAACCGCCACGACGTCACCAGCTCGTCCCACTGCTCGACGCCATACCGCACCGAGGACCGCCCGCAAGGGCACCGCTCACGGTTCCGGCCCGGGCAAGACCCGCTGGGTCGTCGAGTGAACCTTTGCCTGGCTCCACCAATTCAAACGACTACGGATCCGCTACGGGACACGCGCCGATCTTCACCTCGGACTCCTCCAACTGGCTTGGAGCATCGTCCGCTTGAGAGGAGTCCGCAGAGGCGGCCGTAGTGGGTGGTGCCCCAGCGGTTGGTGATGGCGGTGGCTTGGAGCAGGGTGAGATTACCGCGGACCGTGTCGGCCGCGGCCGACACGGCGATAAGTAGGACATACGGGCCGGGGACGGCGGCGAAAGCGGTGGTGGTCAGTCCGCCGAACGCGGTCAGGCATGCCCCGGCTCACGATCTGCGTGGCGCAGAGGGCGGGCAGCGCGACGCGGGGCCGCGACCGGTCTCCTGGTCCGGTCGTGTGCCCCGCCTCGGGTGCTGAGGTCTGTCACGAGCCGCAGCAGCCGCCCGCCGAAGCCTGCTCGGCGGACGTCCCGACCGCGGTGGAGGCGCCGAGCTGGACGAGGTGCGGCGCGGGTGCGCAGCAGCCGCCACCATCAGCCTCCTGGGCGTCGGGAGCGTCGAACAGACCGGCGCCACCGCACACACCCGTCTCGGGGAGGGTGAGCTCCACGCGGTCGGCTGCGTCGAGGTCGCCGGCGATCGCGGCTGCGACGGAGCGGACCTGCTCGTAGCCGGTCATCGCCAGGAAGGTCGGGGCGCGGCCGTAGGACTTCATGCCGACCAGGTAGACGCCCTGCTCGGGGTGGGAGAGTTCGCGGTGGCCGTGGGGGTAGACGGTGCCGCAGGAGTGCTGGTTGGGGTCGATCAGCGGCGCGAGCGCGACGGGTGCCTGGAGACGTTCGTCGAGGCCCAGGCGCAACTCATCGAGGAAGGACACGTCGGGGCGGAAGCCGGTCAGCACGATCACCTCGTCAACCGCGTCCAGGCGGCGCCCGTCCTCGCCGACCAGAACCAGGCGGCCGTCGGCGTCCCGCTCGATGGCCTCGGTGCGGAAGCCGGTGACCGCGTCCGCGTGCCCCTCGTCGACGGTGGCCTTCGCCGCCAGGCCCAGGGCGCCGCGCGCCGGGAGCTGGTCGGCCTCGCCGCCGCCGAAGGTGGAACCCGAGATGCCCCGGCGCAGGATCCACACCGCCTTCGTCCCCGCGCCGTCGTCGGCCTTGGCGAGGCCGGCGAGGTAGGCGAGCGCGGTGAAGGCGGAGGCGCCGGAGCCGATGACGGCGGTCCGCTTGCCCGTGTACCGGGCGCGGACGGCGGGGTCCTGGAGGTCCGGGACGCGGTAGGTGATCCGGTCGGCGGCGGCCTTCTCGCCGAGCGCGGGCAGTCCGCTGCCGCCGGACGGAGACGGTGTGGCCCACGTGCCGGAGGCGTCGATGACGGCGCGGGCGAGGAGGCGTTCCTCACGGCCGTCGGCGTGGGCGACGTGTACGACGAATGGCCGGGCCTCGCGGCCGGCGTCCACGATGCGGTCCCGGCCCGCCCGGGAGACACCGGTGACGGTGACGCTGAGGCGGACACGGTCGCCGAGGGCGTCGGCAAGGGGCTGCAGGTAGAGCTCGGCCCAGTCGCCGCCGGAGGGATAGGCGGCCGGGTCGGGGCGTGTCCAGCCGGTGGGGGCGAGGAGTTTCTCGGCGGCGGGGTCGACGACCTCACCCCAGGTGGAGAACAGGCGCACGTGCGCCCACTCGCGCACCGCGGCACCGGCCCTCTCGCCGGTTTCCAGGACCAGGGGCTCGATGCCCTGGTCGAGAAGGTGGGCGGCGGCGGCCAGACCGGCGGGGCCGGCCCCGATCACGACGACGGGCAGCTCGGTGGTGGCGGGCGCGTTCACGGCGACTCCTTGCGTGTTTCGACATCTGTCGATGGCTTGCGCGGCCCAGCATGGCACCTGTATTGATGAGGGTCAACATAGACGTTCATCGAAGTCATGGAGTTCACCGGCGCCGACGGGACCAAGATCGTCTGGCGGGGCGGGACGCGGGAGGGGGTCGAGGTGTCGTGCTCGCCACCGGCTACCGCCCCGACCTGCCCTGCCTCGCCGGCCTCGACGGCGCTCTCGACGCCACCGGGAACCCCCGGCACCGCGAGGGGATGGCGACCGGGGTTCCGAGGTCGGCGTTCGTCGGGCTGGAGTGGCAGTGCGGTCTGCCGTCGAACTCGCTGCGCGGCGTGGGCCGTGACGCGCACCGCGTCGCCCGGCGCCTGGCCGCCTGTCTCGCGCGCCGGTGACGGTCCTCGCCTCACTGGTTCGATGTATGTCAACATAGACGCATGTCGAATGCGAAGGTGCTGCCGCTGCTCGAAGCTGATGGTCAGGGCGTGGTGCCGTGCTGCCCGCCGTTGACCGAGCGCCCGATGACCGCCGAGGAGGCCGTGACTGCCGCGCGCATGTTCAAGGCGCTCGGCGACCCGATCCGCTTGCGGCTGTTCTCCGCGGTGGCCTCGCACGAAGGCGGGGAGGCGTGCGTGTGCGACATCTCCGATGTCGGCGTCTCCCAGCCGACGGTGTCCCACCACCTGAAGAAGCTGAAGGAGGCCGGGTTGCTGACCTCCGAGCGGCGCGGCACCTGGGTGTACTACCGCGTCGAGCCGTCCGTGCTGGCCGCCATGGGCCAACTGCTGGTAGGTGCACCGGCTGCGGCATGACCACCATCGGACGCCCGCCGCAATGCCCGGAGCCGCCGCAGCGGTGGGCAGCCAAAAGCGGTAGTGGACGAGGCGGGCGGTTGCCGTCCTGACGGGGTGGAGGAAGCCGAAGACCGGTTGAGTCTGCCCCGGCCCCGCTGGGCCGGTGCCGGGATCGCCGTCTGGGGCGGTGCCGGTGAGGACGATCCCGTCCTCGCCGGCGGCTGTCTGCGAGCGGCCGAGACCGCCGCCCGACACCGGATCGCCCACGGCCCGGACGATTCGCTGCCCCTTCCGATCCTGTAGAACTACCGGCACGGCATCGAGCCGTCGCTGAAGTGGCTGATCCGCAAGGCCGCCCAGTGCGCGCTGCGCGAGGGCTGCGCGGAAGAAGAAGACCTCAGCCCCGAGCAGTTGGACAAGCGGCTGCGCACGCACAACATCAGGAGACCTCGATCCGCAGTCCTGGAGCCGGCTGAACTGGCTGGACAGCGAGGATGCGACAGGTGAGGCGTACCGGTACGCCCTGGTCGGCCACGGCGCCGGCCGGGCTCCCGCCCGTCCCGTGCGGCGGAACGTCAGCTCACAGCGCTGTCGGAAGACTCGTCGCTGATGTCACTGACAAGAGGCACCTCCGCACAACCGGTCAACTCGGCGCGTGGCGGTCGCTCCGGCGCCTACGCCGGCAGGCCGGTGATTTCACGGACGGCCTCCCGGGCGGTGCGGCCGACGCCGATGAGGGTGGCCGAGGCCGGGCCGGTCCAGTCGCCGTAGCCGAGCAAGTGCACCCGCGGCTCGCCCAGAGCGCGCGTGCCGTCGTTGGGGATGCGTCCGCGCGGCCCACGCAGGCCCAACGGTGCGAAGGGGGCCAGCGCCGGGCGGAACCCGGTGCACCAGATGACCGCGTCCGCGCCGCTGTGGCTGCCGTCGGCCCACCGGACACCCTCGGTGGTGAGCTGGGAGAACATCGGCTTCGCGGTCAGGAGTCCGGCGTCGCGGGCGGCACGGACGGGCGGCACCGCGACGATGTCACCGAGCGAGGCGATGCCGCCGGTGTCGTTGCGGCCGGCGTCGAGAGCACGGCGGCGGGCGGTGGCAACGTCGAACAGGGCGCGGCCGTCGATGTCGTCGGGGAGGAGACGCGGCGGGCGCCGGGTCACCCACGTCACCTCGACGTGGCCGTCCAGGGCGAGGTCGGCAGCGATCTGCGCGCCGGAGTTCCCGCCGCCGACCACCATGACGCGCCGGCCGGCGAACTCGGCCGGCGATCGGTAGCCCACCGTGTGCAACTGCCTCCCGGCGAAGACGTCCCGGCCGGGCACGGCGGGAAGAAAAGGCCGTGACCACGTGCCGGTCGCACCGATGACCGCGCGGGTCCGCCAAGTGCCGGAGTCCGCCTCGACCAGGAGCCGGCCTGCGTCGCGGCGCACGGCCTCCACGCGTGTGCCGTGCTGGACGGGCAGGTCGTAGCGCTTCTCGTAGCCGGTGAGGTAGTCCACCACGTGCCTGGCATCCGGATACGTCCGGCCCGCCTGGGCGGGCATGAGGCGGCCGGGCAGCGAGGAGTGCTCGGCCGGGGAGAACAGGTGCAGCGAGTCCCACATGTGCTGCCAGGACCCGCCCGGCGCCGCACCCGCGTCCAGGATCACGAAGTCCAGCCCTTGGCGCCGCAGGTGGTAGCCGGCGGCGAGCCCGGCCTGGCCGCCGCCGACCACCACCACATCCGTCTGCTGGGTCACGACGCCGTCGTCACCGCCTCACCCGCGAACCTTTCCCGCCACGCGAGTGCGACGTAGACCAGGCCGATCAGCACCGGGACCTCGATGAGCGGGCCGACGACGCCGGACAGGGCCTGGCCGGAGGTGACGCCGAAGGTGGCGACGGCGACCGCGATGGCCAGCTCGAAGTTGTTGCCCGCCGCCGTGAACGCCAGCGTCGCGGTGCGGTCGTAGGCCAGGCCCAGGCTCTTGCCGAGGAGGAAGGTGCCGAAGAACATGACCGCGAAGTAGACCAGCAGCGGCAGTGCGATCCGGGCGACGTCCAGAGGCTGGGAGGTGATGGTCCTGCCCTGCAGGGCGAAGAGGATGACGATCGTGAACAGCAGCCCGTACAGCGCCCACGGGCCGATTTTCGGCAGGAACCTCGCCTCGTAGTCGGCACAGCCCAGCTTCTGCTCGCCGACGCGGCGGGTGAGGAAGCCGGCCAGCAGCGGGATGCCGAGGAAGACGACGACGTTCAGAGCGATGTGCCAGACCGACACGTCCAGGCCCTGTCCGTCGCCGAGGTTCGTCCAGCGGGGCAGCAGGTCGAGGTAGAACCAGCCCAGCAGGCCGAACGCCAGGACCTGGAACACCGAGTTCAGCGCGACCAGTACGGCGGCGGCCTCGCGGTCGCCGCAGGCGAGGTCGTTCCAGATGATGACCATGGCGATGCAGCGAGCCAGGCCGACGATGATCAGGCCGGTGCGGTACTCGGGCAGGTCCGGCAGGAAGATCCACGCCAGTGCGAACATCACCGCGGGGCCGACGATCCAGTTGACGACCAGCGAGGAGATCATCAGCTTCTTGTCGCCGGTGACGCGATCGAGCCGGTCGTAGCGGACCTTCGCGAGGACCGGGTACATCATGACCAGCAGGCCGAGCGCGATCGGGAGGGAGATCCCGCCGACCTCGATCTTCGCGAGCGCGTCGTTCATGCCCGTGACGAGACGGCCCAGGCCCAGGCCGACGGCCATGGCGAGCAGGATCCACACCGCGAGGTAGCGGTCGAGGGTGGAGAGCTTCTTGACGATCGAGTCGTCCCCGGCCGGGCCGGTGCCCCGGGTTGAGGCGGTGGTGGGCTCGGTGGAGGTCACGGGCAGGCCCTCTTGTTCTCGGCGGCGGTGCGGGCGGAGGCGGCCAGCTCGGCGAACTGCTCGGACAGGCCGGCCAGGACTTCGGCCTTGAGCTTGTAGTAGGTGAAGCGGCCGCACGGCTCGGTCTCCACGATCCCGGCCTCGCGCAGCACCTTCATGTGGTTGGACAGGTTGGTCTGCTTGGCTCCGGTCTCCTCGACCAGGTGCGTCGTGCAGAGCGTCTCGCGCGCCAGCAGGGTCACGATCTTCAGGCGGAGCGGATCGCCCAGCACCCGGATCACATCAGGATCGACTGAAGTCAGCATGTACTGATACTTTCATATCACCGCCTGCTGATATCAGCGGGGACTGTAGTCATTGGCGGCTGGGTTCCGCCATGCGACGAGAGAGAACGATCATCGTGGCCGACAAGCCGTCCGTCCTGTTCGTCTGCGTCCACAACGCCGGCCGCTCCCAGATGGCCGCCGCGTGGCTGACCCACCTGGCCGGCGACCGTGTCGAGGTCCGCTCCGCCGGCTCCGACCCGGGTGACCAGGTCAACCCGGCCGCTGTCCAGGCCATGGCCGAGGTCGGCATCGACATTTCCGCCGAGACGCCGAAGATCCTCACCATCGACGCGGTCCGCGAGTCGGACGTCTGCGTCACCATGGGCTGCGGCGACACCTGCCCCGTCTTCCCCGGCAAGCGCTACCTCGACTGGAAGCTGGAGGACCCGGCCGGGCAGGGCGTCGAGGCCGTCCGCCCCATCCGCGACGAGATCAAGACCCTGGTTGAGGGCCTGATCTCCGAGATCGCCCGGTGAAGCCTGAGGCGACGGCGTGAGCGGGATACGCGAGGTCGTCATCATCGGCTCCGGCCCGCCGGCTACACCGCCGTCCTCTACACCGCCCGCGCACAGCTGAAGCCCCTGCTGTTCGGCAGCTCCATCTTCGTCGGCTGATCGCGGACCACCACGACCGAGGTGGAGAACTTCCCCGGCTTCCCCGGCGGGCCCGTCCTGATGGAGAACACGCGGGCCCGGGCCGAGAAGTTCGGTGCCGAAATGATCGACGACGACATCACGGCCGTCGGCCTCACCGGCGACATCAGCGTTTCGCCGGGGTCGGGTGTGCCGCCGGGCAGGTGGACCCAGGCCACCTTCTCGACCGCCTGGGTCAGGCGGCGGGGGTGCCCGCGACGCGGCGCTCGCCGCCGTTGCGCTGCTGCCAGAAGCGGTAGACGTCTACGGCGTCCTCGCGCTCCTCGTAGCGCATCGGCATCCGTCGGTCCTGCCAGGGCTTGGCGAACTCGTCGTAGAAGGTGCCGAGTTCGAAGTACTTGCGGTCGTCGACGTAGTGGGGCTCGTAGGCGTCGCGGGTGGTGAGGAAGACGACCTCGTCGGGCGAGCAGTAGTACAGCGCGCCCAGGCACATCGGGCAGGGGTGGGCGAGGACGTAGATGGTGGTGCCGGTCAGGTGCTCGGTGCCCAGCTTGGTGCATGCGTCGCGGATGGCGAGGATCTCCGCGTGCGCGGTGGGGTCACTGGTCTGGGCCACCTTGTTGGGGCTCTCGGCGAGGATCTCGCCGTCCTTGACGATGACGGTCGCGAACGGACGGCCGCCCTCGGCGACGTTCTGACGGGCGATGTCGATGGTGCGCTGGACGAAGTCCATGAAAGATCCTCCAAGGACGGGAAAGGGGCGATGCGGCCGACGGGCGGCTTCGCGGGGTTCGGGGAACGGGGCGGAGCGGGCCGAAAGGCTGTTCTTCCGGCCCGCCCCGTTGCCATCTGCCCGTATGCGACGCTGTATCGGCGCCGGGGGTCAGAAGGGCTTGGTCGGCAGGTACTTGCCGTCCAGGGTGATGACGGCGCGCTCGCCGCCCTCGGGGTCGGCGACCTTCTTCACGTCGAGCCTGAAGTTGATCGCGGAGATGATGCCGTCGCCGAACTCCTCGTGAATCAGGGCCTTGAGGGTCGTGCCGTAGACCTGGAGCATCTCGTAGAAGCGGTACATGGTCGGGTCGGTCGGGATCCGGTTCGGCATCGAACCGCGGACCGGGATGGTCTGCAGCAGCATCACCGCGTCGTCGTCCAGACCCAGCAGCTCGGCCACGGCCTTCGCGGACTTCTCCGGCAGCGGGTGCTGACCGAGGACGGCGGCGGTGGTGAAGGCCACCGACAGGCCCGAGGCGTCAGCGATCTGCTTCCAGGAGAGGTCCTTGACGGTCTTGGCCTCCACGGCCTTGGCGGCCAGGGCCTCACGGGCGGTCGAGTCGAACTGTGCGTGCACCATGATCAGTACGTCCTTTTTCTCGGCTGGGCCACTTCACGAGCAGGAGGTGGAAGTGGCGAGTGGAGGGATAAGCGTTTCCCGGGCGGGAGGCCGGAGCCGGGAGTATCAGGCCGCGAGCGGGGCGGTCAGGTCCTGGATGCGGCCGGTGGGGATGTCGAAGACCCAGCCGTGCAGGGTGACCTTCCCTTGCGCCAGCGCCTTGGCGACCGAAGGGTGGGTGGCCAGGTTCGCCAGCTGGGCCAGCACGTTCTGCCGTACCAGGGCGGGAACGCCACCGTCTGCGGCGGTGCGGGCCACCGAGGCGTCCGCGTGCCGCAGCCAGGTGGCGACCGCCGGGGCACCGCCGAGGTCGTGGCCCTCGGCGAGTGCGGTCATCGCACCGCACGCGGAGTGCCCGCAGACGACGATGTCCTTGACGCCCAGTGCGGCGACCGCGTACTCGATGCTCGCCGTGATCCCGTCGGCCTCAGGGGTGTAGGCGGGCACCAGGTTGCCGGCGGTGCGGATGACGAACAGGTCACCCGGCTCGGTGCCGGTGATCAGCTCGGGGACGACACGGGCGTCGGAGCAGCCTATGAACAGCGTCTGCGGCGTGTGATGTGTGGCCAGATGGGCGAAGAGCTCCGCCTTGGCCGGGAAGACGTCCCGCTGGAAACGGGTGACGCCATCGGCGAGGTCCTGCATGGTCACTCCCTTCGGGTGGGGATCGGCCCCTGTGGGCTGGTGAGATCCACCATGCATGACCTCCTCCTATAGTGTCCAAGAGCTATTAGGAATAGAAGCTATTGTTCACATCTATAGTTCGTTCCATGGCTGTTCTCGAACTGCGTCACCTGCGTTATCTCCTCGCCGTGGCCGAACACGGCAACTTCACCCGCGCCGCCGAGGAGCTGCACATCTCCCAGCCCACGCTCTCCCAGCAGATCAAGCAGCTGGAGCGGACCCTGGGCGTGCAGCTGCTGGACCGCACCGGCCGCACGGTGCGGCTCACCGACGCCGGTGCCGTCTACACCGACCACGCCCGGCGCGCGCTGCGCGACCTGGCCGCCGCCGAACGCGCCGTCCACGACGTCCAGGACCTCACCCGCGGTCACCTGCGACTGGGCGTCACTCCCACCTTCACCGCCTATCTGGTGGGCCCGCTCACCGCCGAGTTCCACACCCGCCACCCCGGCATCAACCTCACCCTGATGGAAATGACCCAGGACCGCATCGAAGCGGCCCTGCTCGCCGACGACCTCGACCTCGGCATCGCCTTCGCCGGCCCCCACCTCTCCGGCATCACCGCCACCGCCCTGTTCACGGAGACGCTCACTCTGGTCACCGGCACCCGCCGGCCCGACGCCGGCCAAGTCTCCCCGCTACCCGTAAAGAAGCTCACCGACCAGCAACTCGCCCTGCTCAGCGGTGACTTCGCCACCCGCGGTCACATCGACGCCTACTTCAGCCGCCACCGGACCGCCCCGCGCATCAGGGTCGAGGCCAACTCCATCCAGGCCCTCACCGAGATCGTCCAGCGCACCGGCCTGGCCACCGTCCTGCCCGACGCCATCACCCATGACCACCCCCATCTGACCCCCGTCCCCCTCGACCCGCCCCTACCCACCCGCACCGTCACCCTCCTGCACCGCGACGGCGCCTACCGCGGCGCCGCCACCCGCGCCTTCACCCGACTCACCCACGACCTCGTCCGCACCCGCGGCTACACACCCGCTCCATAGCCCGCCGGACCAGCCGGGGGGGAGCCCAGGCCGACACCGTCCAGGTCCGCGGCGATCTCTCCTCCAGCGACGCGAGCACCGCGTCACCTCACGCGGAACAGCCCGGCCCGAAACGCGGTCACCGCACATCGTCCCGAGCGCCAGTCGGGTCTTCGAGGCATGCCCGACCTCGTCAGGGACCCCGGCCCTGCTTCGCCGGTCGTGGTCACCGGCCCACTCCTCGGGCAGGAACAGCTCCCAATCCAGCGGGCACGATGCGGTGTCGGTGGCCGCGTGCACGCTGACCGCGACCTGGCAGTTCGCCCGCTTGCCCAACGCCCCGCAGTACTGGCGGGCCACCCCCACCGACGCGGTGCCGCACTTGGGAAACGACACATCATCGACGACCCACACCTCAGGGCGGACCGCCTCGCACAACCGCTCGGCGATCCGCCGCCGCACCGGCAACGGATCCCACGGCGACTGGTTCACGAACTGCTGCAGGGCCTGCATGTTGCCGTCCGGCAGCCGCTCGGCCATCGGCTGGATCGACTTCCGCCGGCCGTCCAGCATCAGCCCCCACAGATAACACGCGCCCCACCGCCGCTGATCCCGCTGCGGCAACGACCCGAACACATCGGCAACGAACTGCGATAGCTCACCCCGGAGCCGTTCCACTTCCCCCAGCCTCATGCCCGACAGATACCCGCCACAGGCAAGTTCACCCAACGTAACGAAGCACTACTAGGTCGTGTCCGCAAAGTGTTGGCGTCGTTGGTCTGTTCATGGTGCGTCGTCATGAGCTGACCGATGAGTCGTGGTCGGTGATCGAGCCGTTGCTGGCGCCGGCGCGGATGGGCCGGCCGGTGCGGGACCGCCGCCAGGTGGTCAACGGCATCCTGTGGAAGCTGTCGACGGGGGCCGCCTGGCGGGACCTGCCCGAACGTTACGGCCCGTGGAAGACGGTCTACGAACGCTTCCGCCGCTGGTCCGCCGACGGCACCTGGGACCGGCTCCTGGCCCATGTCCAGCAGCACTCGGATGCCGTCGGCACGGTCGACTGGACGGTCGTGTGTGTCGACTCCACCACCGTGCGGGCCCACCAGCATGCGGCCGGGGCCCGAAAAGGGGGCTCTGGCCGGGTGAGGCGATCGGCCGGTCCCGCGGCGGGCTGACCACGAAGATCCACCTCGCCTGCGACGGGCGGGGCCGGCCACTGGCCTTCACCATCACCGCCGGAAACGTCAACGACTGCACCCAGTTCGAGCAGGTCATGGCCCGCATCAGCGTCCGCCGGCGCGGGCCCGGACGGCCCCGTACCAGGCCTGAGCGGGTCGTCGCCGACAAGGGCTACTCGTCCATGAAGATTCGCTCCTACCTGCGCAGGCGCGGCATCAAGGCGGTGATCCCGGAGCGGATCGACCAGATCAACGGCCGCCTGCGCCGAGGCGAGAGTCTGTGCCGGCTGGACCGGGCCGCCTACCGGCGCCGCAACGTCGTCGAGCGCTGCTTCAACCGGCTCAAGCATCACAAGGCCCTGGCCACCCGCTACGACAAACGCGCCCGCCACTACCAAGCCCTGGTCACCCTCGCCTGCCTACAACTCTGGCTGCCCTGACTTTGCGGACACGATCTAGGGCGTGTCCGGGCGATCTTGTAGGGCTTTCGCGATCAGGTCGTGGATGAGGTATTCGCCGGGAGCTCGGTTCTCCTTGAGGCGGTGCAGGCCGGCGGGACCGAACCAGTCGTAGGCGGTGTGCTTGGACCATTCCAGGGCGGGGTGGCCCAGGTCGCCGTCGACCTCGACGAGGTAGTCGGCCTCGTGCCGCAGTCCGTCCCCGTCGTCGCCGGTCCAGGTGGTGATGCCGAGGAGGCGCCGGACGCGGCGCAGACGCCATCCGGTCTCCTCTTCCACTTCGCGGGCGAGGGTGTCCAGCAGGGTTTCGCCGGGCTCGACGTGGCCGCCGGCGATGTCCCAGCAGTCGGGGAAGAGCCGCCGTTCAGGGCTGCGTTTCTGGGCGAAGGCGTGGCCGTCCTGATTGAGGATGACGGCCCCGACCGCCCACATCTCGCCGTCGGCGGGCGCGGGGAACTCGACGCCGTCGTCCACGGTCACGCGGTGCTGATCGTCCGACATGTCCTCACTGTAGGGCCGTGTCCGGCCGCTGGTCTGGAGCGTTGACCGTGGCATGACGGGACGGGGAGATCTTTCGGACGGGTAATGGCAGCGGCTGGAGTCGTTGCTGCCAGTGAGTAACAACCGGTGCGGGCGGTGGCGGGACCACCGGCAGGTGGTCAATGGGATACTGCACCGGGTGCGGACCGGGGTGCCGCGGCGCGACCTTCCGGAACGATTCGGGCAGGTGACCACGACGGCCCGCGGGGCGGTGTGCACGCGGGCGGCGGCGGTCTCGCCGACACCCGCCGCGTACTCCCCGGTGGCCGCCGCGGGGGCCGTGGGTGTGGTCGCGGTCGGCGCCGCCGTCGGTCGTACGGAGCCCGCTTGTTAGGCGGGGTGAGGACGGTGTGGACCTGCGAGGAAGGGTCCGAACGGAAGCCCCAGGACCGAGTGGGTGATCGGCTGCAGCAGGCTGAACGAGGTCAACGCCCTGATCGTCGCCCGCACCTGGATATCCAAGCCGTGAGGAGGCTGAGTGCCATGCCCTCGACACTTCGTCAGGGGTACGACGTCCGTGTGCTCGCGGTACGGCCCTGGGGGCTGGACGTGCTGCTCCCAGACGGCACCGCGGGCCTGATCGACAACACGAAGGACCCGCACTGGCCGGACGGTGACCAGCACGCAGTTGCCGGAACGGTGGTCCGCGCCGTCGTTTTTGGACGACGAGAGAGACCCCGTCCGGATGAGCGCCCTCGACGACGACCGGGCCGTCCCCCGTGCCCTGCGGGGGGCCACGGGTCGTTAGCCGCGGCCCTCGGCGCGGGGGTCCGGACCACCGCGCCGTGCCGCCGGGCCGGTCAGCGGAACAGGCCGGCGCCGAGGGGCCGTTGGTGGTCGAAACCGGGCAGGACGAGGAAGGTGGCGGTGGCGGTGGTGGTGGTGAATCCGAGCAGCGCGTCGGAGCCGTCCATATGGGCCAGCGTCTTCGTGAAGGTGCGCAGGTCGTTCTGGAAGCTGATGAAGAGCAGCCCGGGGGAGGGCTCGTCGGTGCTGTAGGAACGGCGGAGCATGAGGCCGGCGCCGACCACGCCCGGGTGGGCCCGGCGGACGTGGGCATCGGCCGGGACGAGGTAGCGCCCGTCCGGTGTCTTGGCGCCCAGCTGCGGGTCCGAGGCCACGGTTCCGCCGGACAGGGGCGCGCCACTGGCCCGGCGCCGGCCGAAGACCGCTTCCTGGTCGGCGACGGAGAGCGCGGCGAACCGCGGCAGGTCGAGTTCCATGCGCCGTACCACGGCGATCGTGCCGCCGGCGACGGGAGCCGGCCCGGCCAGCCACAGGTGGCGCCGCTGTTCGGCATCCGTGTGCGGGCCCACGATGCCGTCGATGAAACCGAGCAGGTTGCGGGGCGCGGAGACGCCCTTGGTCACGGGAACGTCCGGGCCGCGGCGTCCGGACTGCCGCCAGCGTTCCCGGACCCGGTCGCCGGCCTGCCGCAGCAGCGCGGTGGCGACGACCGGCAGCAGCAAGGGGTCGCCGGCGCAGATCTGCAACAGCAGGTCACCGCCGCGCGACCGCGGCGCGATCCGCTCGCGGGAGAAGCGGGGGAGGTCCGCCGCGCCGGGCAGGGAGGGGCCGGCCCGGCGCACCAGCCGGGGGCCCACGCCGATCGTCACGGTGAGATCGCCCGGCGGCAGGCCCAGCAGCCGGGGATCGGCTCCCGCGGTGAGCGCGTGCACGGCCCGGCCGAGTTCGGCCAGCAGCGGGCCGACGGCCACGCCGTCGGTGACATCGGCCACCACCGCCAGGAGGTTCGGCTGGGCCGGTTGCGGGAGCGTGACGCCCGCCTGATGGCGACCGGTCGCCGCGACCCGTGGGGTCGACGCCGGGGATGGGGGCCGGTCCTGCCGGACCGCGGGCGCTTCGCATCCGGCCGTGAGCCCGGTGGCCGCCGCCACGGCCCCGGTGGCACCGATGAACGCGCGGCGTGACGGATGGGCGTCGGCTCGGCTCACGGAGCGAAGAATGCCATATCCCTTCCCCGCGCGGCGAGTTGGCCGGCCTCGCGCCGGGAGCACTTCATGCCAGGATGAGGCCATGCCCATGCCTCGTCTCCGTCTTCGTGTGATGGCCGCGTTACTGAGCACCCTGGCCTGCCTGCTGGCGGCCTGCGGGTCCGGCGGCGACGGATCGGACGACGGCCGGCGACCGTCCGGGGCGCACGTGACGATCAGAGTGCCGGCCGACGCCCCGACGATCTCGGCGGCGGTCTCCCTCGCCCGTCCCGGTGACCTGGTACTGGTCGCGGCGGGCGTCTACCACGAGTCGGTGAGGGTCTCCACGCCGCGCATCACCCTGCGGGGTGAGTCCCGCGACAAGGTCGTCATCGACGGGCGGCTGCGGCAGCCGAACGGCGTCGTCGTCTCCGCGCCCGGAGTGGCCGTGGAGAACCTGACCGTGCGGAACAACACGCAGAACGGCGTCCTGGTCACCGGCTCGGCCAAGGCGGCGGCCGGCCTGCCGGGGCAGAGCGGCGGCTACGACACCGGCGACGAGCCCGTCACCTTCCTGAAGTCGTTCCTGGTCTCGTACGTGACCGCGACCCGCAACGGCCTGTACGGCATCTACGCGTTCTCCGCGCAGAACGGCGTCATCGAGCACTCGTACGCCTCGGGCGGGGCCGACTCGGGCATCTACGTCGGCCAGTGCAAGCCGTGCCGCATCGTGGTGCGGGACAACATCGCCGAACTCAACGCGGTCGGTTACGAGGGCACCAACGCCGGCGGCGACATGTACGTGGTGGGCAACCGCCTGGCCGGCAACCGGGTCGGACTCACCACCAACTCCGACCACCAGGAGAAACTGCTCCCGCAGCGGGACGCCGTCATCGCGGGCAACCTGATCGCCGCCAACCAGCAGAGGGCCACACCGGAGCAGGCCGACGGCGGATGGGGCACCGGCATCGGCATCGACGGCGGCAGCGGCAACCGGTTCCTCCGCAACCGCGTCACCGGCAACGGCAACGCCGGGCTGGTGATCACCGCGACCGCCGACATCCCTCCGGTCGGCAACCAGATCGTGGACAACGCCTTCAGCGACAACGGCGTCGACGTCGGCTGGTCGTTCCCCACCGCCACGCGGGGACGGGGCAACTGCCTGCGGGGCAACGACCTGCGGACGACGGTGCCCGCGCGGCTCGCGACCGGCGCGGCCTGCCCGCTGCCCGCCGGGTCACCGTCGCCGGCCGGCACCTGGGCGGCGCCGCGGGCGCCTGGCGGCATCCCGTTCAGCGAGGTCGCCGCGCCCGGTCCGCAGCCGCAGTTCCCCCGTGCCACCGGCACGGGCGCCACCGCCGTCCCGGCCGTTCCGGAGCTGCCGAAGACGGCGGACATCTCGCTGCCGTCCGGCTCCCTGCTCGCCGCGCACGCGCGGGTGCGCACGCCCTGAACGGCGGTTACCGGGCCGGGATGACGCCGGGCACCGGCTCGACCGGAAGGTACTTCTGGGTGTCGAAGGCGATGACCACCGGCTGCGACTCGGAGTCCACGCGGACGCGGACCCGGTACATGGTGCCGTCCGAGCCGATCCAGTAGCGCACGTTGCCGGCCGTACCGGAGCGGTCGGGGGAGGACGGCCCGGTCATGACGTCCACCGGGTGCCCGGCCACCCGGTCGCGCCCCCGCCAGGAGGCGCCGTTCTGCGGCAGCAGTTCGGCGTTGTCCGGCCGGTCGCTGCCGAGCTTGAGGGCGATGGCCAGCGAACTGTCCAGCGCGCTGCCGGACGATCGCAGCGGACGGCGGTACCAGCCGGAGCGGGGTGGTGAGGCGGGGGCGTGCGCCGGGGCGTTCGCCATCGGGCGGACGAACACCGCGGTGGCCGTCCACTGGATCAGCCCGTCACTGGAGGTGCCGCGCCCGGTGCCGTGCACCACGCCGTACCCGAGCTTGCCCCGGTAGTCGACGGACCCGGTGACGGTCAGCTCCCCGGCTGTGCCCGGCACCGTGATCGTCACCGCGCGGCCCCGTGCCTCGAAGTTGCGGAACCGGGTGATCGCCAGCCGGTTCGCCTCGTCCGAGGTCAGTGCGCGCGGACCGCCGGAGCCGGAGCCGCCGCCGGTGAGAAGGAACGCGGCCGCCGCGACGGCCGCCAGGCCGAGCGCGGCCGCCGCCCAGCGTGGCCGGGCCCATCGGCGCCGGCCGGCCGCACGGCCCGGTGGGACTTGCCGGATTCTCCCGCTCCGCACGCGGTTCGACGCTGGCACTCTTCCGTTTCTTCCTTTCGGTCGCCGCACTGCCCGGCCGGGACGCGATCCGCCCGCCCGCGCACCGGATGGCGCGCGGGCGGGCAGATCGGCGTCGTCCAGTGCGTTCAGTGTTTCCTGGCGCGACGCTTCTGGCTCATGAACGCGATGACCAGGCCCGCGCTCACCAGCAGACCGGCGAGTGCGATCATCTTCGGCATCCCGGACATACCGGTGTTCGCCATCGAACCCGAACGCGTGTCCCCGCCGCCCGGGCCCGGGTTGGCCGGCGGCGCGGGTGACGGTTGTGTCGAGGCCGGCGGCGAACTGGGGGCGGGAGTCGGGGACGGGGTCGGAGTGGGAGTGGGAGTGGGAGTGGGGCTCGGTGTCGCCTTCGGGACGTAGACCCCGGCGTCGATGGTGTGGTCGACGCCGCCCGGCTTGTCCGGCGCGGTGACGGGCGCGGTGCCGATGCACAGCCGGCCGGTGGTCGGCGGGGTCACATTGGAGTCGTGCGCACGGTCGGCACCGGCCCGCGGGAGCGTGAACCTCAGTGCGCTCGTCGGCGGTTGCCCGGGCACCTGGCCGGTGTCCGCGGTGCACACGTCGAACTGCACGGTGTACTTCGCGCCCGGCGTGAGTTCGTACGCGGCGCCGACACCACCGAAGTAGTACTCGCCGGCGGCGTTGGTCCGGGTCGTGGCGACCTGTTTGCCGTCGGCGTCCAGCAGGTTGACCGTCGCCCCCGGCAGCAGCACGTGCCCCGGGTCCTGGATTCCGTTGTGGTCGCCGTCGAACCACACGACGTTGCCGATCTGGATCGGCGCGTTCGCCGCCGCGTAGGCGATGTCACCGAGCCCGCCGGCCTTGCCGAACCCGCCTTGTTCGCGGCTGACGAACTGGAATCCGTTGGCCTTCGGGTTGTTGCCCGGGCCCTGACCGGTCGCGATGTCGTGGTACCCGGTCCCCGAGGTCGCGACGTCGACGACCGGGTCGAACTCCGTGCTGACGACCCACTGCTGCTGCGGGATGTAGGCCACCGACCCCAGCGCGGTCTCCTGGTGCGAGTTGGCGTAGAAGTCGCCCGGGAAGTATTCGACGACATCTGCGGGCTGGCCGCCGTTGTTGGCGGGAGCGGCGTGGTTGGGGCAGCTTCCGGTGCCTTCCCACTGGTACTCACCGGTGGCGGTGGCGCAGACCATGGTGATGTCACCACCGGACATGCCGTTTTCCGCCGTGTCGTTGCCCGGGCGGGGGTCCAGGCCGCCCCAGCCGAGCACGTCCATGAACCGGTCGCGGAAACCCAGGATCATCGAGCCGTCGCGGCCGAAGGCCAGGGAGGACAGCTCCGGCTGCGGATCGATGAAGTAGTAGCCAGCCTTGCGGTCGTCCCACGAGTCCAGGCCGGTGTTCCACGGGTTCCAGTGGGTGGCCTTGTCGCCGGTATCGAAGACGGTGCCGCGGACGTCCGTGAGCGGGTGGCTCAGCACCGTGGTGAACCGCTTGCCGTCGAAGGTGGCGACGACGGCCTTCAGGTCCTGGCGGTCCTTCGTGCTCTCCGCACTGCACACACCGCCGACGTACAGCGTGTTGTCGTGGGCCTGAAGCCCGAAGGGCCGCCAGTCGCCGCGGCCCGCGCATCCCGGGTCCGGGATCGGGACCGTCGCCTTGGGCGCCGAGGCGGTGGCCCCGGTCGCGTCGAAGCTCACCAGGCTGCGGGTGCGCAGGTTGACCGCGTACAGCGTGGCGCCGTCCTCCGACAGGGCCAGGCCGCCGATGCTCTCCTTGCCCGGCGCGTCGGTGAATCCGGCGTCCTTGATCAGGTTCGCGGTGTCGTGCCGCGTCTCCGCCGCGTCCGGCACCCGCGCGAACAGCTTCGGCGTACCCGAGCCGTCGGCCGGCACCGTGTAGATCGCGCCGCCGCCCTGCGGCCCGTACGCGGCGTACCGGCGGGCGAACGCGCTCTGGAACAGCCGGGACCGGTTCGTGTCGTACGCCAGCCCGAACGTCGTGCCCACCTGGTCCTGTGTGGCGAGCGTGGTCGGGCACGCCGTATCGGTGGGACACGTGCCGCGGACCTTCGTCCCGAACGCCACCAGCGCCCGGTTGTCTTTCCCGTTGGGGCCGTTGTGGACCGGCACGAAGTACCGGGAGTCCGGCAGCGCGTAGTCGGCCGGATTCCACACCCCCGTCACCACCGAGGCGTTCTTGCCGTCCGACAGGTCCACGAACGACGTGAAGCTGTCGAAGTGGTTCTCCGCCGTCGACGCGGGCGCCGGCCGCAGATGACCGCTGTACGGCGCCGGGACGCTGACGTCGACGCGGTACCGGCCGCCGCTCAGCGCGCTCGACCCCGGCACCACGACTTTTCCGGTGGCGTCCGTGACGCCGGTGACCACGTGCCCGGCGGGGTCGGTGACCTCCACCCGCATGCCTCGCTGCGGCACGTCCATCGTCGTGTTGATCACGCCGGTGCCGAAGAAGTCGCGCAGTACCTGGACCGTCAGCGTGCCGTCGGCGGCCGCGGCGGTGGCCGGTCCGGCCGTCACTCCGGCGGCGGCGCCTGCCAATAAGAGGGCGGACAAGCCCGTGCGCGCCAGCGGCTGGACAAGCCTCCTGGCCGCCCGGGGCGAGTCTCTGCCGACTCGGTTCATGGCATCACACTCCACACTTTCGTTGTCTTGAAACCAGGCAGGCAAAGAAAAGCGGCCCACTGCTGTCGCGTGGGCCGCTTTACGATGACCGTTCGTGGATATGGCGGACAGGCCGTAAGCACCGCATGCCGGAAAAAGCGAACACGCGTTCAGATGCTCGGGAGGGGCCGCTTCGCTCCGGGTGTTTCCACAGCTCAATCACGGTACTCTCGCCCCCACCGCCGACCTCGCCGACCGCCATCGCGAGCAGCGCGCGACATTCTATCCATGGCGGTCCCGCCGTCACCAGCAGAACCGGAATGTGCGGGAATCCCGGAGCGCCGGAGAATGGCGGCCGGAAAACGGGCCCCGGCCGGGAGCTGTCCCCGCGCATCGGTGGTGCGTACACTCCACTGCGACGTGTGATCTTCGCGGGCCGGAGGGCGCGGCATGGGTGGACCCGGGACTCCCCGACGTGAAGTGGTCACGGGGGTTTCCCGGCTGGCCAGGCCGGTGCGCGGTCCGGCGCGGTCCGTTCCGGTGCGTCCCGCGGACGGTGCCGGGCCGAGAGAACTGATGCGACGTCAGTTTCGGCTGGGGCTGGCCGTGTTCGGAGTGCTCGTCGGCGTGGTCGGGGCGTTGCCCCTCGTGTTCGCGGCCCTGCCCGACCCGGCGGTCCGGCCGGCGGGCGCGCTGGTCGTGTGGGCCGTCCTCGGGGTCGGTGTCTACCCGCTGCTCGTCGTCGTCGGCCGGTGGTACGTCGTACGGGCCGAGCGCAACGAACGGGACGTGGCGGACGGGGACGAAGGGGCTCGGCGGTGACCGGCGCCGGAGCGCGCGGGGCCGCCGGGTGAGCCAGGCGTACGGCATCGTGGCCGTGTCGGCGGCCGTCCTGGCGACCCTGGTGATCGGCTCGTTGGGACTGCGTGTCTCCCGCACCACGTCCGACTTCTACGTCGCCTCCCGCACCGTGCCGCCGTACCTCAACGCCATGGCCGTCAGCGGGGAGTACCTCTCGGCGGCCTCCTTCCTCGGCATCGCCGGACTCGTCGCCGCCGAGGGCGTCCAGATGCTCTGGTTCCCCGTCGGCTACGCGGCCGGCTACCTCGTCCTGCTCGCCTTCGTCGCCGCCCCGCTGCGCCGCTCCGGCGCCTACACCCTGCCCGACTTCGCCGACTCACGGCTCGAGTCCACGGCCGCCCGGCGCGTCGCCGGTGTCCTCGTCGTCGGCGTCGGCTGGCTCTACCTGCTGCCGCAGCTCCAGGGCGCGGGCCTGACCCTCGGCCTGGTCACCGGTGCGCCGCACTGGCTCGGCGGCGTGCTCGTCGCCGTCGTCGTCACCCTGGCCGTGGCCGCCGGCGGCATGCGCGGCATCACCTTCGTCCAGGCGTTCCAGTACTGCCTGAAGCTGACCGCCCTCCTCGTGCCCGCGGTCTTCCTGCTGCTCGCCTGGCACGGCGACCCGCGTCCCGCCAGTGCCGTGGAGGAGCCGCCGACCTTCCGCCGGCACACCGAGGTCACCGTCGACAGCACCGTGCGGCTCCGGATCGGGACACCGCTGCGGGCCGCCGCCACCGGCGCCGTGGACGGCAGGGGCTACGACGGCGGGCCGCTGGTGCTGGAGCCCGGTGTGCACGAGATCCGGGCCGGGACCACGCTCCGGTTCCCGCCCCGGACCCCGGTGCCCGAGCGCGTGAGCGGCGACGGCCCGGCGGACGGCGCCGCCGGCTGGGCCGCACCGCTGTCCGGCGGCGAGGAGGAGCACCCCCTCTACGCCACGTACGGGCTGATATGCGCCACGTTCCTCGGCACCATGGGGCTGCCGCACGTCCTCGTCCGCTTCTACACCAACCCCGACGGCCGCGCCGCCCGGCGCACCACCGTGATCGTGCTCGCCCTCGTCGGCGGCTTCTACCTGCTGCCGCCCCTCTACGGCCTCCTCGGCCGGCTCTACGCCCCCGACCTGCTGCTCACCGGCGACACCGACGCCGCCGTCCTCGTCCTGCCCGAGCGGCTGATCGGCGGCACCGCCGGTGACCTGCTCGGCGCGCTGATCGCCGCCGGTGCCTGCGCGGCGTTCCTGTCCACCGCCTCCGGGCTCATCCTGTCCGTCGCGGGCGTGCTCAGCCAGGACGTGCTGCCCTCGCTCGGCGTCCGCCGCTTCCGGCTCGCCACGCTGCTGGCGGTGGCCGTGCCCGGCACGGTGAGCGTGGCCGCCGGGCAGCTTCCCGTCGCCAGCGCCGTGGGACTCGCCTTCGCCGTGGCCGCCTCCTCCTTCTGCCCGCTGCTGATGCTCGGCATCTGGTGGCGCGGACTGACCCCGCCCGGCGCGATCGCGGGACTCCTCGCCGGCGGCGGCGGCGCCCTGACCGCCGTCACCCTGACGATCGCCGGGCCGCCGGCCCGGGGCTGGGCGCACTCCCTGCTCGCCTGGCCCGCCGTGTGGTCCGTCCCGCTCGGCTTCCTGACCATGATCCTGGTGTCCCTGGCCACCCGGAACCGCGTCCCCGCCGGCACCGAGGCCGCCATGGCCCGCCTCCACCTGCCCGAACGCCCGGCCGGCCGAAGCCCGTCCACCACCCGCCGAGGAGTGACGACACCATGACGACGAACCGGTGCCAGTGGTTCGCGGCCCACGGCTCGCCCCGGTGAACGGCCTCGCCTTGCTCGCCGCCGGAGCCCCGCTGCTCTTCGCCGCCGGCCTCGCCGCCGGGCGCCTGTCGGCCCGCCGATCGGACCGGGACGGCGCGGACCCCGGCACCCCCGTGGAGCGCGCCACCTTCCGCACCCTGCACACCGCCTCCGTGGCCGCGCCACCGCTGCGCGCCGGACTCACCCCGGACGCGGCCCGCAAGGCGGTACGCGGGCTGCGTCCGCTGTTCGGCACGGCCGCCCTCGCGCTCACGGCCGAGGACCGGCTGCTGGCCTGGGAGGGACCGGGCCGGCACCACGAGGAGACGGCCCTGGAGCGGGTGCGCCAGGTGCTGGACACCGGCCGGGCGCAGACTTTCGCCGTCGGCTGCCCGGAGCCGGACTGCCCGGTGCGCTGGGGCGCCGCCGCGCCGCTCACCGTGGACCGGCGTGTGCTCGGCGCGCTCGTCGTGCTCGGCGCCGGGGAGCCGGGGTCCGGGGCGCGGGCCACCGAGGAGGTGGCGCGCTGGGTCTCCGTCCAGCTCGAACTCGCCGACCTCGACCGGACCCGCACCGGACTGATCGAGGCGGAGATCCGCGCGCTGCGGGCGCAGATCTCCCCGCACTTCGTCTACAACTCCCTCGCGGCGATCGCGTCCTTCGTCCGCACCGACCCCGAGCGGGCCCGCGACCTGCTGCTGGAGTTCGCCGACTTCGCCCGCTACTCCTTCCGCCGCCACGGCGCGTTCACCACGCTCGCCGAGGAGCTGCGCGCCATCGAGCAGTTCCTGGAGCTGGTGCGGGCCCGGTTCGGCCGGCGGCTGGAGGTCACCCTGCGGATCGCCCCCGAGGTGCTGCCCGTGGCGGTCCCCTTCCTGTGCCTGCAGCCCCTGGTGGAGAACGCGGTCAAGCACGGGCTGGAGGAGAGCGCCGGGCGCGGCCGTATCACGATCACCGCGCGGGACGAGGGGGCGACGGCCCGGATCGTCGTCGAGGACGACGGGGTCGGCATGGAGCCGGACCGGCTGCGCGGGATCCTGCGCGGCGAGGACGGCCCGGCGGCGGGCATCGGGCTGCGCAACGTGGACGAGCGGCTGCGCCAGGTCTACGGCGACGAGCACGGCCTGGTGATCGAGACCGGCGTCGGAGCCGGGATGAAGATCACTATCCGGGTCCCGAAGTACCGGCCCGGAGTGCACCCCGCGCCCCCCGACCCCGTGCCCCCCGGCCGCCGGGACTAGGCCCCGCCGACTACGGCGCCTCGGCCGCCGGGGCTTCGGCCGCCGGGGTCTGCCTCCGCTGCCGTCGCGCCGCCATCACCGCGTAGACGATGATCCCGACGAACAGGAACAGCACGCCCTGGTACACGGCGGCGTAGCCGGCGCCCGCCATCAGCCAGACCGAGAACGCCGCGGCCACCGCGGTGATCACGGAGTCCCGCACCAGCCGCCCCCGGTCGACCGCCTCGGGCCGCCCGGCCACGAGGTGGAAGATCTGCGCGGCGGTGGCCAGCAGGTACGGCACGGTCGCGGTGAACGTGGTGACCAGGACCAGGACGTCGAAGACCTTGCCCGAGCCGGAGAAGTAGTTGTAGACGGTGAGCAGCGAGGCGAGGACGACCGTCACGCCCACGCCGACCGTGGGCACACCCCGCCGGCGGCGGGCGAAGGCGCTCGGGAACAGTCCGTCGCGCGCCGCCGCGTACGGCGTCTGGGCGCTGAGCAGGGTCCAGCCGTTGAGGCAGCCGGTCATGGACACCAGCGCGGCGAGCGCCACCGCCGTACCGCCCCAGCTGCCGCCGAACATCGTGTTCACGGCGTCCGAGAACGGCGCGGTGGAGGTCACCAGGCGGTCGTGCGCGACCGTGCCGAACACCGACACCGTGCCCAGCAGGTACACCAGCGCCGCACCCGCGGTGCCGATGACGGTGGCGCGGCCCACGTTGCGGCGGGCGTTCTCGACCTCGCCCGCGCTGACGGCGGCGGACTCCACGCCGAGGTAGGAGAAGAGCAGCAGCGCGGCGGAGGCGGACACCGCGCCGACCGCGCCGTGCCCGCTGGAGTTGAACGGGCCGAGCCGGTCGGGGTCGAAGAAGAACAGCCCGCCGACCGCGACCAGCAGCAGCGGGACGAACTTCAGCACGGTGGAGACCAGCTGGACGGCGCCCACGTACCGGGTGCCGGCGAAGTTGGCGAGCGCGGGCAGCCACTGCAGGGCGAGCGCGGCCAGGCAGGCGGTCCAGCGGTGGTCGTCGACCGGGATCAGCACGTCCAGGTAGCCGACGGCGGCGACGGCGAGCGCCGCGTTCGACACCCAGGTGGTGATCCAGTACGACCAGGCCGCGAGGAAGCCCGCGAAGTCGCCGAACGCCTCGCGGGCGTAGACGTAGGGGCCGCCGGTGCGCGGGTCCCGGGCGGCCAGCCGGCCGAAGACCAGGGCGAGCGCGATGGCGCCGACGGTCAGCACGCCGAAGGCGACCAGGCTGACCGTGCCGTAGGGGGCGATGGAGGCGGGCAGCAGGAAGATGCCGCCGCCGATGATGTTGCCCATGACCAGGGCGGTGGCGACGGGCAGGCCGAACCGGCGGGCATGCCTGCCGGCGTCGCCGTGCGGGTTCTCGGCGGGAACCGTGGGGGGCGCCGCGGGGGTCTCCGCGGAGGCCGGAGCCGACCGTGCGACGGTTCCGGTGTTGTGCATGGGTGGTGCGCCTCTCATGGAACGGATGTTCCCGGGATCACCGGGACGGGTTCCATGGTCGGGGATGCGCCGATCTGGCTCAAAATCGCCGTTTTTTGTTCCGTGCGGGCCGCCGGATCGCGCAAAAAACGTCGCGGCGCGGACCCGTGGCCGCCAGATGTCCGCCGCCCGGGGAGGTCAGTCCGCCGCCCACAGGCCGCGCACATGCCCCAGATGCCGGGTCATGATCTCGCGGACGGCCCGCTCGTCGCGTTCCAGCAGGGCGTCCAGCAGCTCCAGGTGCTCCTCGGCGGAGGCGAGCAGCCGGCCCGCCCGCACCAGCGCGGTCAGCCCGTACAGCCGGGAGCGCCCGCGCAGGTCGGCGACGACCTCGACCAGGTGCGCGTTGCCCGCTAGGGCGAGCAGGCCGAGGTGGAAGCGGGTGTCGGCCTCGACGTAGGCGATCAGGTCGCCCGCCGCGGCGGCGGCGACGATCTCCCGGGCCGCCGGGCGCAGCGCCTCCAGCGAGACCCGGTCGGCGGTGCGGGCCAGGTCCGCCACGGTCGGGATCTCGACGAGCGCCCGGATGTGCGTGTACTCGTCCAGCTGCCGGTCGGAGACGGCCGTGACCCGGAAGCCCTTGTTGGGCACGGTGTCGACCAGTCCCTCCTTGGCCAGGTCGAGCATCGCCTCCCGTACCGGTGTCGCCGAGACACCGAACCGGGCGGCCAGCGAGGGCGCCGAGTACACCTCGCCCGGCCGCAGCTCGCCCGCGATCAGCGCGGCGCGCAGGGCGTCCGCGACCCGCTCGCGGTAGCTGCTGCGCCGTCCGCCGAGCCGCGGGAGCGCGGACAGCTCCGCGTCACGCGTGTTCTGTGCCATGTCACGCATCACCGGGGTGAGTGTAGAGGAGCCCGGCGGGCCTACAGGACGAACCCCTCGGGGAACGGGTCGTCCGGGTCCAGCAGGTACTGCGCCGTCCCGGTGATCCACGCGCGGCCGGTGAAGCTGGGCAGCACGGCCGGCACCCCGGCGACCTCGGTCGTCCCCAGCAGCCGTCCGGTGAACCGGGTGCCGATGAAGGACTCGTTCACGAACTCGGTGCCCAGGGGCAGTTCGCCGCGGGCGTGCAGCTGCGCCATGCGCGCGCAGGTGCCGGTGCCGCAGGGGGAGCGGTCGAACCAGCCCGGGTGGATGACCATGGCGTGCCGGGAGTGCCGGGCGGTGGCGCCGGGCGCGTACAGGTGGACGTGGTGGCAGCCGCGGATGGACGCGTCCTGCGGGTGGACCGGCTCGTCCTGTTCGCCGATCGCCCGCATCAGCTCCAGTCCCGCCGCCAGGATGTCGTCCTTGCGGGCGCGGTCGAAGGGCAGCCCGAGGGCGTCGACGGGCAGGATGGCGTAGAAGTTGCCGCCGTAGGCGAGGTCGTAGCCGACGGTGCGGCCGTCGGGCAGGGTGACCTCGCGGTCCAGGCCGGCGGCGAACGACGGGACGTTGCGCAGCGTCACGCTCCGGGCCGCGCCGCCCTCCACCGCGACCTCGGCGACCACGACCCCCGCCGGAGTGTCCAGCCGGATGGTGGTCACCGGCTCGGTGACCTCCACCATGCCCGTCTCGACCAGGACGGTGGCCACCCCGATCGTGCCGTGCCCGCACATCGGCAGATAGCCGGACACCTCGATGTAGATGATCCCCCAGTCGCAGTCCGGGCGGGTCGGCGGCTGCAGGACCGCGCCGCTCATCGCGGAGTGGCCGCGCGGCTCGTTCATCAGCAACCGCTTGACGTGGTCGCGGTGTTCGCGGAAGTACAGCCGCCGTTCGTTCATCGTCGCGCCGGGCACGGTGCCGATCCCGCCGGTGATCACCCGGGTCGGCATGCCCTCGGTGTGCGAGTCGACGGCGTGCAGGACGAGCTTGCTGCGCATCTTCCGGTCTCCTTCCCGGTCGTCAGGCCAGCCCCGCGGCCACGGCCTTCTCGGTGGCCGCGCGGACCGCGGCCTCCTGCTCGGGCGGCAGCGGGAGTCTGGGCGGGCGCACCGGGCCGCCGTAGCGCCCGACGACGTCCATGGAGAGCTTGATCGCCTGGACGAACTCGGTCCTGGAGTCCCAGCGCAGCAGCGGGTGCAGCTGCCGGTACAGGGGGAGCGCGGTGGCCAGGTCCCCGGCCGCCGCCGCGCGGTACAGCTCCACCGAGGCGCGCGGCAGCGCGTTGGGATAGCCGGCCACCCAGCCCTTGGCACCGGCCACCGCCAGCTCCAGCAGCACGTCGTCCGCGCCGACCAGCAGATCCAGTTCCGGCGCGAGTTCGGCGATCCGCCAGGCGCGGCGCACATCGCCGGAGAACTCCTTGACGGCCTGCACCAGTCCCTCGCCGTGCAGCCGGGCGAGGAGTTCGGGCACCAGGTCCACCTTGGTGTCGACCGGGTTGTTGTACGCCACCACCGGCAGGCCGGCCCGCGCGACCTCCGCGTAGTGGGCGAGGACGGAACGCTCGTCGGCGCGGTAGGCGTTGGGCGGCAGCAGCATCACCGCCGCGCAGCCGGCCGCGCCGGCCTGCTCGGCCCAGCGGCGGGCCTCGGCGGAGCCGTACGCGGCGACGCCCGGCACCACCCGCTCCCCGCCGATCGCGGCCACGGCGGTCTCCACCACCCGGGCCCGTTCCTCCGCGGTGAGCACCTGGTACTCGCCGAGCGAGCCGTTCGGCACGACGCCGTCACAGCCGCTCGCGACGAGCCGGGCGCAGTGCTCGGCGTAGCGGTCGTGGTCGACCGAGAGATCGTCGCGGAAGGGGAGGGCGGTGGCGACGAGGACGCCGTGCCAGGGACGGTGCGGTACGTCGGACATAAGGTCCTCTCTCTACGGTGTGACATGGCACTGAGGCGTGGTCCTACTCCGCGTCCGGCAGGCCGGCCAGGACCCCGAGCGGCACCGGCCGGGCGAACGGCCGGCGTCCGGCGGTGAGCGGACAGCCCGTCAGTCCGGCCACCGCGGGCCCGCACATCCGGCCCTGGCACCAGCCCATTCCGGCCCGGGTCAGCAGCTTCACGGTGCGCGCGTCCCCGGCGCCGAGCGTGCCGGCGGCCTCGCGCACCCGCCCGGCGGTGACCTCCTCGCAGCGGCACACCACCGTGTCGTCCGGCAGCCCGTCCGCCCAGCCCGCGGGCGGGGCGTACACCGCCTCCAGGGCCGCCGCGAACGCCCGCGCCCGGCTTCGCGCCCGGTCGGCGCCGGCCCGGCGGCGCGGGTCGGGAACGGCGCCGTACAGGCGCGCGGCGGCCGAGTGCCCGGCGATGTGCCCCTCGGCGAGCGCGAGGGCCGCGCCGCCGACGCCGGTGGCCTCCCCGGCGGCCCACACGCCGGGCACGTCGGTGCGCTGCTCGCCGTCGACCCGTACGGCGGTGCCGCTCAGGGCGCAGCCGAGGGCCTCGGCGAGGTCGGTGTGCGGCAGCAGCCCGTGGCCCACGGCGAGCGTGTCGCAGGCCAGGCGCCGGGCGGTGCCGGGCCGCGGGCGTCCGGCGCGGTCGAGCGCGGCCACCGTCACCGCCTCCAGCCGCCCGGTGCCGTGCGCCGCCACCACCGTGTGCCGCGTCAGGGTGCGCACCCGGTGCCGCAGCAGCCGGGCCGCGTACCCGGCGCCCTCGGCGAGTGTGCCGGGCCGGACGGTGAGGGCGGGCGCCCGGCGCAGCGCCGCGGCCGGACCGGCGGACTCGACCAGCGCCGCCACCCGGGCACCGGCGGCGGCGAGCCCGGTGGCCACCGGCAGCAGCAGCGGCCCGGTCCCGGCGACCACGGCCACCCGCCCGGGCAGCACCAGTCCGCCCTTGAGCATGGCCTGCGCACCGCCCGCCGTGACGACGCCGGGCAGCGTCCAGCCCGGGAAGGGCAGCACCCGCTCGTAGCCGCCGGTGGCGAGGACCACGGCGTCGGCGCGGACGGTGACACCCTCCTCCTGGCCGGGACCGCGCAGAGCGTGCACGGTGAATCCGCCGGAGCCGGACTCCCGTGCGACACACCACACATGATGATCCGTCAGATGAACGAGGCGGCCCGCCGCGCGGTGCCGTCCGAGGCCCGCCCGCAGCCGCTCCCAGGTGCGCCGCCGGTGGTGCGGCGCGGGGGGCCGGCGGGCGCCGAGGGCGGCGGCCGGCTGCCGGTAGAACTGCCCGCCGGCCTGGTCGGCCGCGTCGACCAGGATCACCCGGACACCGCGTGAGGCCGCCGCCAGGGCCGCGGCCAGGCCGGCGGGGCCCGCGCCGACGACGGCGAGCCGGGGCCGCTCAGTCATCGTCCCGGCCCGTTCCCCGTTGCGTGCGGATCACGTCTCCCGGGCGCACCGGCACCAGACAGGCCCGTTGGTTCGGCCGGTCGTTGACGGTCACCAGGCAGTCGAAGCACACCCCGATGCCGCAGAACACGCCGCGCGGCTTGCCGGTGCCCCGTGTGCCGCGCCAGGCCGTCACGCCCGCCGCCCACAGCGCCGCCGCGACCGTCCGGCCCGGCAGCGCCCGCAGGGGCCGGCCGTCGAAGGTGACCGTACAGGCCGGGCCCGGCCGGGCCCGTGTCCGCTTCAGAGGATTCACCGGTCCTCGCCTTTCCGTGTGTCGAACCGCTCCGGACGGAACGGCGTGAGGTCCAGTTCCGGCGCCGTTCCGGTGAGCGCCCGCGCGATCGACAGCCCGGTGCCGGGCGCGAGTCCGATGCCGGCGCCCTCGTGCCCGCAGGCGTGGAACAGGCCGGGCGCGCGGGGGTCGGGGCCGATCGCCGGCAGGTGGTCGGGCAGATACGGGCGGAAGCCCGCGTACGTCCGCAGCGCGTGGACCCGTTCCAGGAAAGGGAACAGCCCGATGGCCCCGGCGGCGAGCGCCCGGACCGCGCGCAGCGACAGCGAACGGTCGAAGCCCACCCGCTCCCGGGTGGCGCCGATCAGCACCGGCCCGGCCGCCGTGCCCTCCACGACCGGCGAGGTGCGCAGCCCGGCCGAGTCGCTGGCCACGTCGGCCACATAGTCCGCCGCGTAGACCTTGTGCCGGATCCTGCGCGGCAGCGGCTCGGTGACCAGGACGAAGCCGCGCCGGGGGAGCACCGGCAGCCGGACGCCGGCGAGCGCCGCGAGGTCGCCGCCCCAGGTGCCGGCCGCGTTCACCACCGCCGGGGCGTGGAGATCGCCCCGGTCGGTGCGGACGCCGTACACCGTGCCGCCGGCCGTGCGCAGCACCCCGGTCACGGTGTGGCCGAGGTGCAGCCGGGCGCCGGAGGCGCGGAGCAGCCGGGCGGCGGCGAGCGCGGGCATGACCTGGGCGTCCTGCGGATAGTGCGTCCCGCCCGCCATGCCGGGCGCCAAGTACGGCTCCAGCGCGGAGAGTTCACTCGGACCGACCGGCACGGCCGCGACGCCGGCGGACCGCTGGCCCGCGGCGAAGTCCCGCAGCGCGGCCAGCGCGCCGGGCGTGGAGGCGACCACCAGGCCGCCCTTGGGCTCGTACTCCATCTCGGCGGCGGCGCCCGGCTCCTCGGCCAGCTCCGCCCACAACCGGGCCGACAGCAGGGCGAGTTCCAGCTCCGGGCCCGGCTCCTTGTCGGAGACCAGCAGGTTGCCCTCGCCCGCTCCGGTGGTGCCGCCGGCCACCGGGCCCCGGTCCACCACCCGTACCTCCAGGCCGGCCCGGGCGGCGTACAGCGCACAGGCCGCGCCCGCCATCCCGGCTCCGACGACCACGACATCGCAGGTCAGCCGCTTCGCCACGTCAGTACTATGTCACATGTTTCTCACTCTGAGGAGACCCCCGACTCCGGTGCGTGGACAGCCCCTTGACGTCCTACCGAGCCGGATCGACACTCCAGGGAGGGAATCCTAGTGAACAGGTAGGAAATCATGACGCGCCTCGCACCGGGCACCGGCCGTACGGCCCGGACCCCGTGGCGCGCACCCCTGCTCACCTCCCGCCGCCACATCGACCTCCAGCGTGTCTGCAGCGCGATCAGCCGCCGCCGCTGAACCGGGCCCCTCGGCCCCGCCGGCCGGCCGACGTCCGCGCCGGAAAGCGCCCGTCCGCACGCCCACCACCCGGGGAGACGCATGTCCATCACTCCGCTCGCCGCCGCGCCGCACGCCCGCCGCACCGCCCCCGTCTTCCGGGGCCGGATCGGCCGGGACGCGCGCAGCGGCCACTACGCCGTGCCGCACCGCTACCGGCTCCATCTGTCGACCGCCTGCCCCGACGGGCTGCGCCTCGCCGTCGGTCACACCCTCCTCGGCCTGGACACCAGCTGTCCGGTCACCTTCCTGCCCGCCGTCCCGGACTGTCCCGGCGGCGGCCACGCGGCGCTGCGCCCGCTGTACGAGGCCAGCGCCCACCACTACACCGGCCCGGCGCTCGCCCCGGTCCTCAGCGACGACTGGTCCGGACGCATCGTCAGCACCCACGCCCCCGACATCCTGCGCGACCTGGACCGGTTCCGCCCGGACGGCCACGCCCGTCTGTACCCGGCGGGCCTGGAGTCCGTGATCGAGGCGGTCGAGCGGATGTGCGCCGAGGGCATCGAGGAGGCCGCGCAGCGCGCCGGCCGGGCGGGCGCCACGCCGCGCGAGCGGGCCGCCGCGCTCGACACCCTGCTGGACACCCTGGACCGGCTGGAACGCCGGCTGAGCGGGGAGGAGTACCTGGCCGACGGCCGGCTCACCGCCGCCGACGTCGAGCTGTGGGTGGCCCTGGTGCAGCTCGACACCGTCCACCGCTGCCATCTCGACGCCTCCGCCGTGCACCGGGTGGCCGGGCACCACGCGCTGTGGGCCTACGCCCGCCGGCTGGCCGCCCACCCCGCGTTCGGCCGCCACCTGGACCTCGACGGCATCGCCCGCCGCCACCACGGCCGCTGCCAGGGCCTGGAGGCCGCCGGAGCCGCCGTCCAGATCCTGGACTGGGCGAGCCACGCCGGGCACACTCCGGGCGCCCGCCGCAGGTGAGAGCGGTCCGCCGGGGTCCACTGGGCGGACGGGCGTTGACATTCGAACGGGCAACTGCCTTACTTACGGCTCAGAACGGTCATGAGCGTCAGCGCCAAGCCCTGGCTCGCTGACCGGCAACCCTCGCACCGCGGTGGGGTGCCCCAGGTGACGACCGGACCGGACGACGCATTCGGTAAGCGCGAGGCCCGCCGGGCCGCGACAGTGACAGGTGACGACATGTACGCAGCTTCCAGGACGGCCCCGAGCCGCCCCCAGGGCCGCGTACCGTCGTTCGCCGGCCTCCTGGTCGCCGACCGCGCCGTCGATCTGCTCCGGGTGAACAGCGCACTGTGTACCGCGCCGGGCATCGCCCGCCGCCAGGGCTGACCTCTCCTCATCGCCCTCGCGTTCCCGCCGCGCACCCCGCTCGCCCGGTGTGCCGTAGTCCGCCCACCCCCGGTTCGCGCCGGCCCGTGCGCCGCCTAGTGCCCCAGAGCCGTCGCGGCCCGCGTCCGCCCGGCCGCGGCCCGGGGTGTCCGACCTCGCCGGAGCCCCTCATGAGTGAATCCCCAGGCGCCGCCGTCTCCCTCGCCGAGGCGCCCGTCTCAGCTGACATACCGCCAGAAAAGCTTTCAGCACAGCGAGTTCAGCCGCTGCGCCGGCCCGGGCGGTGGATCGTCACCGCCGTCGTCCTCGTGCTCGTCGCGCAGATCCTGCACGGACTGGCCACCAACCCCTTCTACCAGTGGGACCGCTTCCGCTACTGGTTCCTGCGTCCCGCCGTCGTCGACGGACTCCTCGTCACTCTCGAAGTCGCCGCGCTCAGCGCCGTCCTCGGCCTCCTCGGCGGCGTCCTGCTCGCGCTCGGCCGGCTCTCCGGAAGCCCGGTGCTGCGCGCGGTCAGCTGGACCTACACCTGGCTGTTCCGGTCGGTCCCGCTGATCGTGGTGCTGATCTTCCTGTACAACTTCAGTGCCCTGTACAAGACCCTGAGCCTCGGGGTGCCGTTCGGCCCGGCCTTCGTCACCTTCGACGAGTCGCGGCTGGCCACCGACATGACCATCGCCGTCGTCGGCCTCACCCTCAACGAGGCGGCGTACGCGGCCGAGGTGGTCCGCGGCGGCATCCTCTCCGTCGACCAGGGCCAGCACGAGGCCGCCGCCGCGCTCGGCCTGCCCCGGGGCTACCGGTTCCGCAGGATCGTCTTCCCGCAGGCCCTGAGGTCCATCACGCCGAACTACGTCAACCAGCTGATCGGCCTGATCAAGAGCACGTCCCTGGTGTTCTACGTGTCCCTGCTCGACCTGTTCGGCGCGGTGCAGTCGATGGGCAACACCTACCCCGGCGACGTGGTGCCGCTGCTGATGGTCGCCACCGTCTGGTACCTGCTCCTCACCAGCGCCGTCTCCGTCGTCCAGTTCTACGTCGAGCGGCACTACGCCCGCGGCGCCACCCGCACCCTGCCGCCGACACCGCTCCAGCGGGCCCGCGCCCACCTCGCGGACCTGCGGACCCGGCTGCGCAAGGAGGCCGCCGTATGACCACCGTCCAGACCCCGGAGAAGGCGGCGCCCGTCGCGCTCGAAGTGCACGGCGTGCACAAGTGGTACGGCACCCACCGGGTGCTCGACGGCATCGACCTGACCGTCCGCCCCGGCGAGGTCACAGCGATCATCGGCCCCTCCGGCTCCGGCAAATCCACCCTGCTCCGGGTGATCAACCACCTGGAGAAGCCCGACATCGGCCACGTCAGCGTCGGCGGCGAACTGATCGGCGTCAAGCGGCACGGCAAGGGGCTGAGGGAACTCGGCGAGCGCGCCCTGCTCGTCCAGCGCGGCCGGATCGGCTTCGTCTTCCAGAACTTCAACCTCTTCCCGCACCTGACCGTCCTCGACAACGTCGCCGCCGCCCCCGTCGCCACCGGCCGGCTGGCCAGGCCGGCGGCCCGGGACCTCGCCCGCGAACTGCTCGGCCGCGTCGGTCTCGGTGACAAGTGCGACGCCTACCCACGGCAGTTGTCCGGCGGCCAGCAGCAGCGTGTGGCCATCGCCCGCGCCCTCGCCCTGCGTCCCGGGATCATCCTCTTCGACGAGCCGACCTCCGCGCTCGACCCCGAACTCGTCGGCGAGGTCCTGGCCGTCATCAAGGACCTGGCCACCAGCGGCACCACCCTCGTGATCGTCACCCACGAGATCGGCTTCGCCCGCGAGGTCGCCGACCGCGTCGTCTTCCTCGACGCCGGCCGGATCGTCGAACAGGGCCCGCCCGGCGAGGTCCTGGACCACCCCCGGCACGAACGCACCCGCGACTTCCTCGGCAAGGTCCTGTGACCCGCCGCCCGCCCCACGACCCCTCGACACCCCGAACGACAAGGACAGCCATGCCCAGCCAGTTCTCCCGACCCGGCCTCGTACGCGGCCTCACCGCGGTGACCGCGACCCTCACCCTCGCCGGCTCCCTCGCCGCCTGCGGGGGAGACAGCGACGCCGCCACCACCAGCGGCCCGGCCGGCACGGTGACCGTGGGACAGCTGTCCAACGGAGCCGCCGAACCGACCGAGCTGAAGGTCTCCGAGGTGAAGTCCATCAGCGCCGAACTGCCCGCCTCCGTCCGCAAGAGCGGCAAGCTCGTCATCGGCGTCGGAGCCCTGCCCTCCGGTTCCGCGCCGCTGAACTTCGTGGGCAGCGACCAGAAGACCCTCACCGGCTCCGAACCCGACCTCGGCCGGCTGGTGGCCGCGGTGCTCGGCCTGAAGCCCGAACTGCGCAACTCCACCTGGGAGAACCTCTTCGTCGGCCTGGACAGCGGCAGGAACGACGTCGCCTTCTCCAACGTCACCGTCACCGAGGAACGCAAGAAGAAGTACGAGTTCGCCTCCTACCGCAAGGACGACCTGGCCTTCGAGGTGCCGAAGAAGAGCACCTGGAACTTCGACGGCGACTACGAGAACCTCGCCGGCAAGACGGTCACCGTGGGCGCCGGCACCAACCAGGAGAAGATCCTGCTGGAGTGGAAGGCCAAGCTGGCCAAGGAGGGCAAGAAGCTCACCGTCAAGTACTTCCCGGACCAGAACGCCATCAGCCTGGCGCTGCGCAGCGGCAAGGTCGACGCCTACCTCGGGCCCAACCCCGCCGTCGCCTACCGCACCCGGCAGACCGCGCACACCCCGGACCCGACCCGCAACGCCGGCACCTTCTCCGGCGCCGGCGAGACGGTCCAGGGCCTGATCGCCGCCACCGCCAAGAAGGACAGCGGGCTCGCCAAGCCGCTCGCCGACGCCCTCAATCACCTGATCGAGAACGGCCAGTACGAGAAGTGGCTCGCCGCCTACAACCTCTCCAACGAAGCCGTGCCCAAGGCCGAGATCAACCCGCCCGGCCTGCCGCTGGACAACTCCTGACCCCGCCGGGGAACAACCCGCGGCGGACGGGCGTTGACCGTCTTGACGAGATCCACCCGGCGGACGCCGATCCGGCCCGCCGTGTCCGACGGAGGGAGGCGACGGCCGTGACCCGAGTGCCCGACCAGGCCCGCCCGCCGCGCCCGTACCGCTCCGTCCGGCTGCACTCCCGGCCGCACATAGACCTCCAGCGCGTGTCCGCCGCGCTCTGTCGCCGCTGATCCCTGCCCGGCCCCCGGCCCGGCCGCACCTCCCGCGCGCCCGCCCGGCCCCCGCCGCGCACCCCGGCCCGCGCCCGGCCGCGCGCCGCTCACCCACGTACGGACATCAAGGAAGGCACCGACGTGTCGCCGACTGCCCCCGCACACCTGCATCTCGCCGTCGCCCTGGACGGCACCGGCTGGCATCCCGCGTCCTGGCGCGAGCCGGTCGCCCGCCCCCGGGACCTGTTCACCGCCGGCTACTGGGCCGACCAGATCACCGAGGCCGAACGCGGTCTGCTCGACTTCGTCACCCTGGAGGACGGCCTCGGCCCGCAGTCCTCCCGGCGCCGGGAGGCCGACGAGCGCACCGACCAGGTCCGCGGCCGGCTCGACGCGGTCCTCATCGCCTCCCGCGTCGCCCCGCTCACCCGCCACATCGGCCTGGTCCCGACCGTGGTGGCCACCCACACCGAGCCGTTCCACATCTCCAAGGCCATCGCCACCCTCGACTACGTCAGCACCGGCCGCGCGGGCCTGCGCGTCAAGATCAGCGCCCGCCCCGACGAGGCCGCCCACTTCGGCCGGCGCACCATCGCCCGGATCGACTCCCGCGACGGCGCGGACACGCCGGCACCGATCGCCGAACTGTTCGACGAGGCCGCCGACCACGTGGAGGTCGTGCGCCGGCTCTGGGACAGCTGGGAGGACGACGCGGAGATCCGGGACGCGGCGACCGGCCGCTTCATCGACCGCGACAAGCTGCACTACATCGACTTCGAGGGCCGCTTCTTCAACGTCAAGGGCCCCTCCATCACCCCCCGTCCGCCGCAGGGCCAGCCCCTCGTCACCGCCCTCGCCCACCAGACCGTCCCGTACCGGCTGGTGGCCCGCCAGGCCGACGTCGGCTACGTCACGCCGCGCGACGCGGACCAGGCCCGTGCCATCGTCGCCGAGATCCGCGCCGAGCAGCAGGCGGCCGGCCGCGCCGGACAGCCCCTGCACGTCTTCGGGGACCTCGTCGTCCTCCTCGACGACAGCCAGGAGGCGGCCCGGGCCCGGCTGGACCGGCTCGACACGCTCGCCGGCGAGCCGTACACCAGCGACACCCTCGTCTTCGCCGGTACCGCCGCCGGACTCGCCGACCTGCTGGAGGAACTGGCGGCCGGCGGACTGACCGGCTTCCGGCTGCGGCCCGCCGTCACCGGCCACGACCTGCCCCGGATCACCCGGGACCTGGTGCCCGAACTCCAGCGCCGCCACCGCTTCCGCACGGCCTACGAGGCGACGACCCTGCGCGGCCTCCTCGGTCTCGCCCGCCCCGCCAACCGCTACTCCACAGCC
Source organism: Streptomyces sp. SCL15-4 (assembly GCF_033366695.1). NCBI lineage: Bacteria > Bacillati > Actinomycetota > Actinomycetes > Kitasatosporales > Streptomycetaceae > Streptomyces > Streptomyces sp. SCL15-4. Next base: position 1,408,196 of record NZ_JAOBTQ010000001.1, on the reverse strand, counting down.
GCCGCCTGAGCCGGGAGGACCCGCCCCACCATGAGCAAGCCGCTGAAGCAGATCCACCTGGCCGCCCACTTCCCGGGCGTCAACAACACCACCGTCTGGAGCGATCCGGCCGCCGGCAGCCACATCGAGTTCAGCTCCTTCGCGCACTTCGCCCGGACCGCCGAACGCGCCAAGTTCGACTTCCTGTTCCTCGCCGAGGGCCTCAGGCTGCGCGAACAGGGCGGCAAGATATACGACCTGGACGTGGTCGGCCGCCCCGACACCTTCACCGTGCTCGCCGCGCTGGCCGCCGTCACCGACCGGCTCGGCCTGACCGGCACCATCAACTCCACGTTCAACGAGCCGTACGAGGTGGCCCGCCAGTTCGCCAGCCTCGACCACCTCTCCGGCGGCCGGTCCGCGTGGAACGTCGTCACCTCCTGGGACGCCTTCACCGGCGAGAACTTCCGGCGCGGCGGCTTCCTGCCGCAGGAGGAGCGCTACTCCCGCGCCAAGGAGTTCCTCGCCACCGCGCACGAGCTGTTCGACTCCTGGCGCGGCGACGAGATCCTCGCCGACCAGGCCACCGGCACCTTCCTGCGGGACGCCCGGGCCGGCGCGTTCCGGCACCAAGGGCAGCACTTCGACATCCAGGGCCGCTTCAACGTCCCGCGCTCCCCGCAGGGCCGCCCCGTCATCTTCCAGGCCGGCGACTCCGACGAGGGCCGCGAGTTCGCCGCCGCCGACGCCGACGCGATCTTCAGCCGGTACGCCACGCTGAAGGAGGGCCAGGCGTTCTACACGGACGTCAAGTCCCGCCTCGCCAAGTACGGCCGCCGCCCGGAGGACCTGCTCATCCTGCCGGCCGCGACCTTCGTCCTCGGCGACACCGACGAGGAGGCCGCCGAACTCGCCCGCGAGGTCCGCCGGCAGCAGGTCAGCGGCGCGACCGCGATCAAGCACCTGGAATTCGTGTGGAACCGGGACCTGTCGGCGTACGACCCGGAGGGCCCGCTGCCCGACGTCGACCCGGTGGTCGCCGAGGAGCACATCTCCCGGGGCCGCGCCCAGGTGCGGATGTACCGCGACCCGATCGCCATCGCCCGCGAATGGCGGCAGCTCGCCGAGGCCAACAAGTGGTCCATCCGCGACCTCGTCATCAACACCGGCAACCGGCAGACCTTCATCGGCTCGCCCGCCACCGTCGCGCGGACCATCAACGAGTTCGTCCAGGCCGACGCCTCCGACGGCTTCATCCTCGTCCCGCACATCACCCCCGGCGGGCTCGACCCGTTCGCCGACAAGGTCGTCCCGCTGCTCCAGGAACAGGGCGTCTTCCGCGCCGACTACGAGGGCACCACCCTGCGCGACCACCTGGGCCTCGCCCACCCCGACGCCGCCCGCCGCACCGGCGCCCCGGCCGAGCGGGCCGCGTCGTGAGGTTCCTCGCCGTCACACTGATCGTGCACCGGCCGGACCCCGCCACCGGCGTGCTCAAACCGACGCACGAGCGGTTCCGCGAGGTGCTGGAGGACGCGATCGTCGCGGAGGAGCTGGGCTTCGACGGGTTCGCCGTGGGAGAGCGGCACGAACGGCCGTTCCTCTCCTCCGCGCCGACGGTGGTGCTCGGCCACGTCGCCGCGCTCACCCGCCGCATCCGGCTGTTCACCGCCGTCACCACCCTCAGCCTGCTCGACCCGGTCCGCGCGTACGAGGACTACGCGACCCTGGACCACCTCTGCGACGGCCGGCTGGACCTGATCATCGGCAAGGGCAACGGCTCCGCGCAGCGCGAGCTGTTCCAGGTCACCCCCGAGGACCAGTGGGCCCGCAACGCCGAGAGCTACGAGGTGTTCCGGCGGCTGTGGCGCGAGGACAAGGTGAGCGCCGACACCCGGTTCCGGCCGCCGCTGAAGGACGCCGAGGTGTGGCCGCGGCCGTACCAGCGGCCGGTGCGGGTCTGGCACGGCAGCGCCACCAGCAAGGAGTCCGTGGACCTCGCCGCGCGCTACGGCGACCCGCTGTTCTCGGCGAACGTCACCCACCCCATCGAGCCGTACGCGGAACTGATCCGGTACTACCGCGAACGCTGGGAGCACTACGGCCACGACCCGGCGGACATCGCGGTGGGCGCGGGCACGGCCGGGCTGTACGTCGCGCGCACCTCGCAGGAGGCGCTGGCCGCGTACCGCCCGGTCTTCGAGGCCACCCTCGCCTACCAGCGGGCGGCGGGCCTGCCCGTGGTCTTCGAGACCCTGGAGGACTTCGCGGCCCGCAGCTCGGCCCTGATCGGCAGCCCGGAGCAGGTCGTCGACAAGGTGCACCGCTACCACGAGGAGTTCGGGCACACCGTGCTGCACGTGGCCGCGGACGCGGGCGGGCTCCCGCCCGACCGGCACCGCGACTCGCTGGAACTGTTCCAGTCCGAGGTCGCCCCGGTCCTGCGCCGCACCATCCCGGACCCCCCGTTCCCCTGGGCCCCCGCCGTCCCCGGCCCCGCGTCCGCACCGGCCCCCGTGCCGGCCGGCCGCTGAGCCACCGCACGCCCGCACGCCCGAGTTCGTGTCAGCGCACACCTGAGCTTCGTACCGAGGAGATGGGCATGACCACCGTCACCGATCACGACACCAACCTCGTCATCCACCGGGCCGGCCCGCGCATCGGCGCGGAGGTGACCGGCGTCGACCTGACCCGCCCCGTCGACGAGACCACCGCCGGCGCACTGCGCCGGGCCTTCCGCGACCACAAGGTGCTGGTCTTCCGCGACCAGCACCTGACACCGGACCAGCACGTGGAGGCGGTACGGCTGTTCGCCGAGCCGTTCGACCACCCCACCGCCACCCGCCACCCGGACCACCCGCTGGTCTACCCCTACAACGTGCGGCACACCGGCAAGGCCAGCACCTGGCACATCGGCGGCCTGTGGCGCACGCCCGCCTTCGCCATCGAGTCGCTGACCTACGACGAGGTGCCCGACCTCGGCGGCCACACCCTGTGGGCCGATCTGCAGGCCGCCTACGACGACCTGTCCGAGCCCTTCAAGACCCTGCTGGCCGGCGTCGGCGCGGTCTATGACGGCAACCCCGAGAACTACGCGCAGGGCAGCCGGAAGACGCCCCTCGGCGAGACCACCACCGAGCACCCCGTCGTCCTCGAACACCCCCTCACCGGACGCAAGGGGCTCTTCCTCAGCTCCTCCGCGCTCGGGCTCACCGGCGTCACCGACCAGGAGGGCCGCACCCTGCTCGACCACCTCCTGCGGCACGCCGCCTCACCGGACTACACGATCCGCTTCGGCTGGCGGCCCGGCGACTTCGTCCTCTGGGACAACCAGGCCACCTGGCACTACGCCGTCGACGACTACGGCGACGGCGCCCGCGTCTACCGCAAGGTCATCGGCGTGGAGCCGCTGCGCCCCGCCGCCTGAGCGGGTACGGCGCGCGAACGGCGGCACCGGCGCGGGCGCGGACGTCACCACCCCCGTGGGTGACGTCCGCGCCCGCTGCCCCGGTGCCGGACCGTGGCGCCGGGCCGTCCGTGTGCCGTCACCAGCACATGACCGCCGTCTCCCCCGGCCCCCACGTGGAGTACAGGCGGACCCGGACGGTGTAGCGGCGGCCCTTCACGAGCCGCACCCGGACGGCGGCGTTGTCCGGCGTGCCGCCGTCGTCGTGCCCCGCGAGGAAGCGCGGCTCGCCGTCCCGCTCCTCGAAGACCACCAGCACGGTGTCGGCCTCGCCGAAGGTGCCCACGGTGTACGCGCGGGTCTGCGGCGGCTCGACGGTGAAGTCCGCCTGCCCGCCCGGCCCGAGGCCGAGCGGCGCCGACCGGAACGGCACCAGCGCGGCCGGCCCCGCCGGACCGGCGGGCGGATACCAGCGCAGCGCGAACTCCTTGTCGGCCGGGGACGGGCTGCCGGGCGGCCGCAGTCCGCCGCGGTACTGCTCCGGCTCCAGCACCAGCCCCGGCCCGAGCGGCAGCGTCATGACCGACCGCGGGTCCCACACCGGGGCCTGCGCCGCGCCGGCGTCCAGCCGGCCCAGCACATTGGTGTACGTCGTCTCCCGGCTCCAGAAGTTCGGCGGGCCGGCCAGCTCCGCGTACACCGCCTCGTCGTCCCAGTGCAGCCCCGCGTACGGGCTCTGGTGCTCGTGCACCATGCCGAGGGCGTGCCCGACCTGGTGCAGCACCGTGCCGCGCTCCCCGGGTGCGGTCACGTCCCAGCCGAGGTTCATGGTGCGCTCGCCCCGGCCCGCCGAAAGCGCGTCCCGGCCCACCGCCGACCAGGAACCGGCACCGGCCTGGAACCCGATCCGCAGCTCCGCCTCGTGCCGGTCGGCGACCTCGGCGAAGGTGACGCCGATGCCGAGGTCCTGCCACTCGCGGAAGCAGCCGCGGACCACCTCCCGCTGCTCCGCGCCGCCCGCCCACGGCACCCGGCGAGGCTCGCCGGTGCCGGGGACCGGGATGATTGAGGCGTCGGTGCGGGCGTCCAGGAAGCAGTAGTGCAGCACCGTGCCGTCGACCCACATCCGCCGCCCGGCGAGCAGCGCGCCGAGCCGCTCGGCGGTCAGTCCCGGGGCGAACGCCGGGACCGGCTGCCGCGGAAGCGAGCAGAGGCGTCGGGTCATGCCAGCAGGATGCCGCCCGGCCCGGCGGCACGCCTGAGTCGGGGGCTACTCAAGTCGCCCTGTATCAGAACCGAGTACCCGTGCTCAGCATGGTGTGAGCACTGACGAACTGCATCCGAAGACCCCGGAGCCGACCTGGCCGTTCACCGGCCGGGCGGAGGAACTGGAGCTGGTGCGCGGCGCGTCGGCCGGCCGGCGGCCCGGCATCGTGGTGACCGGCCCGGCGGGCCACGGCAAGACCCGGCTGATCACGGAGGCGGTCCGGGGCCTGGACCACGCCCGGGTGACCGGGACGCCCGAGGCCCGGGACCTGCCCCTCGCGGCGTTCGCGCACCTGCTCCCCGACACCCTCTCGCCGCACCGCGCACTGCGTGCGCTGTCCGGCGTACGGGTCCTCGTCGTGGACGACGCCCAGCTGCTGGACGAGACCTCCGCCGCCCTGGTCCACCAGCTGGCCGTGCACGGCCGCACCCGGCTGATCGTGGCCGCGGCGGACGGCGTGCGCGCACCCGGCGCGGTGTCCCGGCTGTGGACCGGTGAACTGCTGCCCCGGCTGGCCCTCGGCCCGCTGCCGGGCGAGGACACCGCCCGGCTGCTCGCCGGCACCGCCCTGGAACCGCTCACCGTGCGCCGCCTGCACCGGACGTGCCGGGGCGACCTGCGCCTCCTGCGCGACCTGGTCACCGCACTCATCGCCCCCGGCCACCCGGCACCGGCATCCGCCGAACCCGACTGGCGGACGGCATGCCTCGGAGCGGAGCCGTGCGGACCGGACTCGCCGGCGCCCGGCGCGGCAGCGGCGTGCGCCGGAATGGACCGGCGGACGGCGGACTTGGGGGCCGCGCGCACCGGAACCGACCGGATGACGGCCGGCTTGGGGGTCATGCGGGACGGAAGCGGTCGGGTGCTGCCCGGCTTGGGGACCGTGTGCGCCGGGAGCGACCGGGTGAGGGCCGGCTCGGGAGTGGGGCCGGCCCGGTCGGTGTCGCCGACGGCCGGCCTGGGTGCCACGCGTGCCGGAACCGGTCGGCCCTCGCCTGGCCTGCGGACCGCTCTCGCCGCATGCGGTCGGCCGGCGCCCGACCTGGGGACGGCGGTCACCGCGCCCGGACGGCCGGTGCGCGTCGCCGGTACCGGCGAGTGGGCCTGGCGGGGGCCGTTGCCGGTCACGGCGGCGGTCCGTGAGCGGGTCGCCGCCCACCTGGAGCGGTCCGGCCCCGGTGAACGCGACATCCTGGACCGCCTCGCCTTCGCCGAACCCCTGCCGCTGCCGGCGGACGACCTGGACCCGGACGCCCTCGAACGCCTGGAGGCCGACGGTCTGGTCGACGTCGGCGCACAGGGCGCGGTCACCCTCGACCACCCCCTGCACGGCGCCGTGCTGCGGGCCTCGGCCGGCCGGCTGCGGGCCCGGCGGCTGGGCCGGGCGGCCCCCGCGTACGGCCCGGCGCTGGACGCCGAACGGCGGGCGCTGGTACGGCGGATGGAGCGGCTGGACGTCCGGCCGGTGCCCACGCCGGTGGGGGAGTGGCTGGTGGCGCACGGCGGGCCGCTGCCCGCCCGGTACGCCGAGGTCCGCGCCCGGTTCGCGCGCCTGCGCGGCGAGCTGCGCGAGGCGGCGGCCTGGGCCCGGGAGGGGCTGCGGGCGGCCCCGTCGGACGACGGCTGCCGCAGGGAACTCCGGCTGGCCGAGGGCGGACCGGACGGGACGGGCGACCCGGACGACGTCCACGCCCGCTACGACGCCGTACGCCTCGGGGAACCCGGGCGGGCGGCCGGCCGGCTCCCGGCCCTCAGCGTCTTCGCCCGGCACGCCGACGCCCTCGCGCGCGGGGACGGGCCCGCGCTGGACCGGGCCGCCGAGGCGCTGGCGGAGCGTGGCTTCACGCTGTACGCGGCGGAGGCCCACGCCCAGGCCGCCCGGGCGCACCGCGACCCGGGCGCCGCCCGGCGGGCCCGGACCCGGGCCCTCATCCTGGCCCGCCGCTGCCAGGGCGCGAACACACCCGCGCTGGCCGGACTCGTCCTCGGCGAACTCACCGCCCGTCAGAGGCAGATCGTCACGCTGGCCGCGGCCGGGCTGAGCAACCGGGAGATCGCCGAGAAGCTGACGCTGTCCGTACGGACGGTGGGCAACCACCTGTACGGCGCCTACACACGGCTCGGCACCGGCGACCGGACCGCGCTGCCCTGGCTGGTGGACACGCGCGAGACCGCCTAGGGACCGCCCGCGCCCCGGACACCCGCCGTCCGGGCCGCCGTCCTCATGCCGCGCCGAACGCCGCGAACGCCCACCCCGTCGCCTGGTGCACCGCGTCGCCCGGCAGCGCGGCGCGGGCGTCCCGCAGCGCCTCGGCCAGGGACAGACCCGCGCCGAGGCCCTTGTGCAGGGCCAGCATCAGCGGCACCACCGCCGCGTCGTTGACCGGCGCGCTGCTCGCCACCACGCCGGCCGTGCCCAGCGGCAGCAACGCCGTGACCACGCCGAGCAGTTCGTCCGCGCCGACCGAGGCGAGGCGGGCGGTCTCGCAGCTGGAGAGGATGATCCGGTACGGGCTGCGGGCCAGCCGTTCGAAGTCGTGCACGATCAGCGGTCCGTCCGCCATCCGCAGCGCGGAGAACAGGGGGCTGTCGGCGCGGAACGTGCCGTGCGCGGCGAGATGCGCCAGATGCGCGCCGTCCAGCTCCGCGAGCACCCGGGGCACCCGCGCCTCGTCGTCCTCCAGGACCGTCGCCGTACCGTACCGGTCCGCCAGCTCGGGGACCTCCGCACCGCCGGTCGCCAGGCCCGGGCCCCGCACCAGCACCGGCCGGCCCTCCGGCGGCGGCTGCGTCTCCCGGGCGCGCAGCCAGCTGCCCGCCGACGGCGACACGCCGAGCACCCGCTCGCGCAGCGCGGGCAGCAGCGCCCACGGCACCTGGTGCAGCGCGCCCGGCGGCACGATCACCACCGGGCCGGACCCGAGATGCGGCACCGCGCCGGCCAGCAGCAGGTCCTGGAGCCGCCGGCCGGCCTCCTCCACCAGCGGCAGCCGTGCCTCGGCCCCCGGATGCGCCAGCCGCCGCAACGCGGCCTGCACATGCCCGGCCTCGGCCACCGCCCGGGCCAGCGACCCGCCCGTGAAGCGCCGTACCCTGCCCTGCCCGCAGAGCAGGACGTGCACCCGGCCGTCGACCACGACCAGCTTCACCAGCCGCTCGTCGCCGAGCCGGTCCAGCAGCCGGTCCACGTCGAAGCGGTACCCGGCGCCCGCCGCGGCCCCGCACATGTGCCGGGTGCGGGAGCGGATCTCCCGCTCCAGGCGCCGCTGTTCGCGCTCCAGCGCCGGCACCGGGCGGCCGTCCATCCGGGCGGCCTCCGCCCGGGCCGCGATCTCCCGGTAGGCCGTCAGCCCGCTCAGCAGCGCCGGATCGTCCGGCGGCCGGGTCGGCGGCGCGGACAGCACGGTCGCCCGCCACCGCTCGCTCCACGCGAGCAGCCGCCGCGGGCCGCCCTGGGCCAGGCTCACCTCCTGGGCCAGCGCGGCCAGTTCGGCGCCCTGCGCGGTCGCGTGGGCGCGCAGCTCCGAGGCGCCCAGCGTCATCCGGTGGTCGTCCAGCACGTCCAGGCCGCGCCGGCACGCCTCCAGCACGCCCCGCCGGGACCCGCCCGCCCGCGCCCGCAGCGCCTGTGCCGCCCAGCCGGTCACCCGGGCCGGCGGCGGCCCCGCCGTACCGGCTGCGCGCGGCCACCGCCAGGTGCCGCTCCGCGTCCGCCGTCCAGCCCAGCGCCAGCGCGATCCGGCCGGCCAGCAGCGAGGCCTCCGGCGCGGCGGGCGAGCCGAAGGCGGCCAGTTTCTCGGCGACCGCCGCCGCGTCCGCGACCATCCGGCCCGACCGGCGCCCGGCCGCCACCCGCGCCTCGATCAGAACCAGCCGCGCGTGCGTCTCCCACCACGTCCGGCGCTGCGCCGCGAACAGCCGTACGGCGACGGCGGCACGGGCTATCGCGGTGTGCGCGTCGCCCGCCGAACGGGCCGCCCAGGAGGCGGCGAGCAGCAGTTCGGCCTTGCGGGTGGACTGCCCGCCGATCCGGTCCAGTTCCGCGATCGCCGCGTCCGCCTCGGCCAGCGCCTCCGGGGCGAGACCCGCCGCCCGCAGCACCTCGCAGCGCCGGATGGACAGGTTGTAGGTGGGGGTGCCCAGCTTGGCGTAGCGCTCCTCGGCCTCGTCCAGCAGCCGCAGCGCCGCCGGGATGTCCCCGGACCGGAAGGCGGCCAGGCCCCGGCTCTCCACCGCGTCCGCCTTGTCGTGCTCCTGGCCGGTGGTGTCCCACAGCCGCTCCGCCGCCGTGAAGTCCGCGACCGCCCGGTCCACCGCGCCGAGCGCCAGATGCACGGTGGCCCGCAGGGTCAGCGCCCGCGCCGTCCAGATGTCGTCGGCGGCCTGGCGCAGCACCGGCAGCGCCCGCCGCACGTCCTCCAGCGCCTCCCGGTGCCGGCCCAGCACCCACCAGACGTAGGCGCGCCGGTACAGCACCCGGGCCCGGGTGTGCCCGCCGCCCCGGGCCACCCCCCGCTCGAACGCGGCGAGGCCCTGCCGTGTGCGCCCCGCGTGCACCAATGCGACCCCGAGGGTCGCCAGCACATCGGCCTCCCGGTCGGCCGACTCCGCGCGCGCCGCCAGGTCCCGGGCCCGCCGCAGGTGCCGCAGCGCGATCCGGAGATCGCCGAAGTCCCGCTGCCAGATGCCGAGCACCTGGTGGGCCACGCTGGCGTGCAGCGGCGACGGACCGGCGCGCAGCACGTGTTCCGCCCGTGCCCGGGCCTCGCCCGGGTCGGCGAACACCATGGGCAGCAGTTCGAGAACCGACTCGCATCCCGCCGTCACGTCTCGCATGGTAGTGGCCTGCTGTATCAGACGGCGGTCCCGCGACTCTCACAGTCGTAGCACCGTCCACGGGGGAGGATGCCAGGTGGCACCACAGCGTTTCCACGAGCAGTTCCAGCACATCCAGCGCGCCATGCCGGACGTCCCGCTGACCATGGGGCCGGACGAGTCGGCGGGACTCCTCTACGAAAAGGGCGTCGTCCTCGTCCGGGACGGCGAGGAGGCCCCGTTCGTCGAGGACGCCGTGCGCGCCCACTTCACCGAGACCCGGGGACTCGTCCCCGACCACGTACGCCGCGAGGGCCCGGGGACCGGCCGCACCGGCGTCACCCGTATCCGGGTCGGCCACCCGGCGGAGGGCGAGGACACCGTGCCGCACGCCCTGCGCGCCGTACGGCAGGCCGAGGACCGGCGGGGCCGCCGGCTGGCGGGCCGCAATCACGTCGTGCACATCGCGGTCAACGCCTGCCCCGGCGACGAACCGGTGCCCGTCCCGCGCGGCGAACCCGCCAACCCGGCCGCCGCCGCGGGACGTCACGACCCGGCCACCGCGGTCGGTGTCCTGGTGGTCGACACCGGCCTGGTGCACGACCACCACCGCAGTCCGCTGCTCGCCCACACCACGGGCGACGCCCAGCGGGCCGAGACCGACGCCGCCGGCGTGCTGCGCCAGTACGTCGGCCACGGCACGTTCATCGCCGGGATCCTCGCGGCCGTCGCGCCCAACACCGACATCACCGTGCGCGGCACGCTCGACGACGCCGGTGCCGTGCTGGAGTCGGAGTTCGGCGCGCGCCTCTTCGAGGCGGTCGACCGGGACGGCTGGCCGGACATCATCAGCCTGTCCGCCGGCACGCCCGGCAAGGACCCCGACGGCCTGATCGGACTGGACGCGTTCATGCGGGAACTGCGCGAGCAGCGCACGTTGCTGGTGGCCGCCGCGGGCAACAACGGCAGCGCCACCCCGTTCTGGCCCGCCGCCTACGCCGGCCTGCCCGAGTACGCCGGCAGCGTGCTGTCGGTCGGCGCCCTGCGCGCGGACGGCGAGGGCGGGGCCTGCTTCACCAACCACGGCCCCTGGGTACGGGTGAACGCCCCCGGCGAGCGCCTCACCAGCGCCCTCACCGGCTTCACCGTCCCGGTGCCGTACGTCTACCAGCACTCCAGCTACGACGCCTGCCGGTTCGGCTCCGACGCGTATCCGTGCACCTGCCAGTACCCGAGCCACACGGGCGTGCTGAGCGAGGGCCTGCGGAGCACGGGCGGCAAACCGGACCAGGTGATGTTCGAGGGGATGGCGCGGTGGAGCGGCACCTCGTTCGCCACCCCGGTGGTCGCGGGGCTGGTCGCCGCCCGGATGACGCGATACGGGGAACGCGATCCGCGGGCGGCCGGGGCCGCGCTGCTGGCGGCCGCCACGGACCGGGCCGAGGTGCGCGGGGCGTACGTCCCGGCGCTCTTTCCGCCCACCTGGCGTCCCGTGCCGGCCCCGCTCCCGGCGCTGCCGGTATGAGGGCCGGGACCCTCTGCTCCGCGGCGTACGATGACGTGCCGTACACAAGGGGTGGAGCCGTGGACCGAACAGAGGTCGGCGCGTTGGTCCAGTCCGCCGTCGACGGGGACGCCGCGGCCTGGAAGTCGCTGGTGGAAGGGTTGAGCCCGCTGGTGTGGTCGGTGGTACGGGCCTACCGGCTCTCGGACGCCGACGGGCACGAGGTCTTCCAGACCGTCTGGTTCCGCTTCGCCCAGCACCTCGGCCGCATCCGCGAACCCGACAAGGCCGGTGCGTGGCTGGCCAGTACGGCCCGGCACGAGTGCCTGAAGGTGCTCAAGGGCCTGTCGCGGCTGACCCTGACCGACGATCCGCGGGTGCTGGACCGGGCCAGCGAGGAGCGCACGCCGGAGGAGTCGCTGATCGACTCGGAGGAGGCGGCGGACCGGGCCGAGCGGGTCCGCCGGCTGTGGCAGGAGCTGGACGGACTGGGCGAGCGCTGCCGGCAGTTGCTGCGGGTGCTGATGGCCTCGCCGCCGCCGAGCTACGGGGAGATCTCGGCCGCGCTCGGCATCGCGGTCGGCAGCATCGGTCCGCTGCGCCAGCGCTGTCTGCGCCGGCTGCGGGCCCGGATGGACGCGCGAGGTGCGCTGTGAACGGCGACGAGGAGATGCCCGGGGAGCCGGACGAACTGGCCGACGAACTGCTGGCGGAGGAGCTGCGGCAGGCCGCCGCCGTGTGGGACCCGGTCCCGCCCGAGCTGGTCCAGTCGGCCCTGGACGCGTTCGCGCTGCACGACCTGGACGCCCGGCTCGCCGAGCTGGCCTTCGACTCGCTCGTGGACGCGCTGCCGGTGCGGGGCGCGCTGGACCCGCCGCGCATGCTCACCTTCCGCGCGGGCGAGCTGACCGTGGACGTGGAGGTCACCGGGGACGAGCTGATCGGCCAGCTGCTGCCGCCGCAGTCCGCGCGGATCGAACTCCTCGGCGGCCCCGGCCACGTCCGTCCGCTCACCACCGATTCCCTCGGCCGCTTCACCGGCGACCGTCCGTCCACCGGCCCGTTCGCCCTCCGCCTGCGCACCGGCGCGGAGGTGATCGTGACCCAATGGCTACGGGCGTGACAGAGCCACCGTGGTCGTGAGGGCCCTGTGGTGCCGGGCCGGTGGGTACCGGTCCGGTGGTCAGGCGCTGTTGACGAGCCTCGCCAGGGAAGCGGCCAGGCGGTTCAGGCCGGGGCCTGCCGGGCCGCCCGGTTCCGTCATGTAGGTGTCGCGGCGGATCTCCACCATCAGGGCGGTGACCCGGGCGTCGGTGCCGTAGAACTCCAGCGGTACGTACGTCCCGGCGAACGGGCTGTCCAGTCCGGTGTCGCCGCAGTCGGCGAACGCCCCGCGGGCGGCCTCGGCCAGCGCCGGCGGAGTGTGGAAGGAGTCCGTGCCGAGGCACACCGGCGGACGCGGCCCGGCGCCGTGCAGTTCGTAGGGGAGCGGCTCGGTGGGGTACGAGTGCACGTCGATGATCACGGCGCGCCCGGTCGCGGCCAGCCGGCCGGCCACCGCCTCGGTCATGGCCCGGGCGTACGGCCGGAAGTACCGGGCGAGCAGCGGCTCCGGGTCGGTGTCCGCGGGCCGCAGCCCGGCCCGGTGCGTGGTCCGCGTGTACACGGCGCCCATGCCGACGGCCGCCATCTCCTCCCGCTCGTCCGGGAACCGCTCCGGGTCCACCACCAGCCGCGACAGCCGGTTGACGAACCGCCAGGGCCGCACCCCGGCGAGCGCGGCGGCCCGCTCGGCCAGCTCGGCGGTGTGCGCGTCCGTGATGTGGTCCAGCTCGCGCTCCAGCCCGCCGTCGTCCAGCACGATCCCGGCGCGCACGTCGTCGGGTATCGCCCGCGCGGAGTGCGGCACGTGCAGCAGCACGGGCGAGTCCGGGTCACCGGGCAGGAGGTCGAAGGAGGTCACGGGCTGCTCCAGGGCGTGGTCGGTGGCATCGTCCGTGATCAAGGTGCCACACCCCACTGACAACGGCCCGCGCACCGAACCACCGCGCCCCGGCCGGGCGGTGCCGGCCGGGGCGCGGTGGTTCAGGGCGTCGCGGGTGTCGCGGGCGTCAGCTCAGGGACGCCAGGACCTCGTTCCAGGTGGCCGACGGGCGCATGACGGCGTCCGCCTTGGCCTTGTCGACCTGGTAGTAGCCGCCGATGTCGGCCGACTCGCCCTGGACGGCGTTCAGCTCGTCCACGATCTTCCGCTCGTTCGCGGCCAGCGTCTCGGCGAGCGGCGCGAACGCCTTCGCGAGGTCCGCGTCGTCGGTCTGCTTCGCCAGCTCCTGCGCCCAGTACAGGGACAGGTAGAAGTGGCTGCCGCGGTTGTCGATGCCGCCCACGCGCCGGGTCGGGGACTTGTCCTCCTCGAGGAAGGTCGCCGTGGCGCGGTCCAGGGTGTCGGCGAGGACCTTGGCGCGGGTGTTGCCGGTGGCCTCCGCGTACTGCTCGAAGGACGGCACCAGGGCGAAGAACTCGCCGAGGGAGTCCCAGCGCAGGTAGTTCTCCTTGACCAGCTGCTGGACGTGCTTCGGCGCGGAACCGCCGGCGCCGGTCTCGAACAGGCCGCCGCCCGCCATCAGCGGGACGACCGACAGCATCTTGGCGCTGGTGCCCAGCTCCAGGATGGGGAAGAGGTCGGTCAGGTAGTCACGCAGGACGTTGCCGGTGACGGAGATGGTGTTCTCCCCGCGGCGGATGCGCTCCACCGACAGCTTGGTGGCCTCGACGGGGGACAGGACGCGGATGTCCAGGCCCTCGGTGTCGTGCTCCGGCAGGTACTGCTCGACCTTGGCGATCAGGTTGGCGTCGTGGGCGCGGGTCTCGTCCAGCCAGAACACCGCCGGGTCGCCGGTGGCGCGGGCGCGGGTGACGGCCAGCTTGACCCAGTCGCGGATCGGGGCGTCCTTGGTCTGGCAGGCGCGGAAGATGTCGCCCTGCGCGACCGGCTGCTCGATCAGGACGTTGCCGGCCTGGTCGACCAGGCGGACGGTGCCGGCGGCCGGGATCTCGAAGGTCTTGTCGTGGGAGCCGTACTCCTCGGCCTTCTGCGCCATCAGGCCGACGTTCGGCACCGAGCCCATGGTGGACGGGTCGTAGGCGCCGTTGGCCCGGCAGTCGTCGATGACGGCCTGGTAGACACCGGCGTAGGAGGAGTCCGGGATGACGGCGAGCGCGTCGTGCTCCTGGCCGTCGGCGCCCCACATGTGGCCCGAGGTGCGGATCATCGCCGGCATGGAGGCGTCGATGATGACGTCGGAGGGCACGTGCAGGTTGGTGATGCCCTTGTCGGAGTCGACCATGGCCAGGGCCGGGCCCTCGGCGATCTCGGCGTCGAAGGAGGCCTTGATCTCGGCGCCCTCGGGCAGGCTCTCCAGGCCCTTGAGGATGCCGCCGAGGCCGTCGTTCGGGGTGAGGCCGGCCGCCTTGAGGGTCTCGCCGTACTTCGCGAACGTCTTCGGGAAGAACGTGCGCACCACGTGGCCGAAGATGATCGGGTCGGAGACCTTCATCATCGTGGCCTTCAGGTGCACGGAGAACAGGACGCCGTCCTCCTTGGCGCGGGCGACCTGCGCGGCGAGGAACGCGTTCAGCTCGGCGACGCGCATGACGGAGGCGTCGACGACCTCGCCCTGGAGGACCGGTACGGAGTCCTTCAGGACGGTGGTGGTGCCGTCCTCGGCGGCCAGCTCGATGCGCAGGGTGCCGGCCTCGGAGATCACCACGGACTTCTCGGTGGAGCGGAAGTCGTTCTCGCCCATGGTCGCCACGTTGGTCTTGGACTCGGCGGTCCAGGCGCCCATGCGGTGCGGGTGGGTCTTGGCGTAGTTCTTCACCGAGGCCGGCGCGCGGCGGTCGGAGTTGCCCTCACGCAGCACCGGGTTGACGGCGGAGCCCTTGACCTTGTCGTAGCGGGCGCGGATCTCGCGCTCCTCGTCGGTCTTCGGGTCGTCCGGGTAGTCCGGCAGCGCGTAGCCCTTGCCCTGGAGCTCGGCGACGGCGGCCTTCAGCTGCGGGATGGACGCCGAGATGTTCGGCAGCTTGATGATGTTGGCCGCCGGGGTCTTGGCCAGCTCGCCCAGCTCGGTCAGCGCGTCCGGGATGCGCTGGTCCTCGTTCAGGTACTCCGGGAAGACGGCGATGATGCGCCCGGCCAGCGAGATGTCGCGGGTCTCCACGGGCACACCGGCCTGCGAGGCGTACGCCTGGATCACCGGCAGGAACGAATGCGTCGCCAGGGCCGGGGCCTCGTCTGTGTAGGTGTAGATGATGGTCGAGTCAGTCACCGGGTGCTCCGCTCCACGTCTGCAACATTGCTCGACATCAAGATATCTCGTGATCGGCGTCCGCTCGACAGGGGTCCGGCCCGGAAATTCCGCCGTCCGCCGTCTCGCGCGCGATCCAGCGGCAGATCACCTCTACTACGTACACATGTTCGACGCGAGTCAGCTCGCGTCCCTTGGGGATGCCGTGCCAGCGCTCCAGACAGCTCCGGCAGCAGGTGGCGGTCGCGTGCTGGGCCACGAACACCGGATGGCCGCGGTACGGCGTCTGCCGGCCGTCCTTGCGCGGCCGGGCCGGCGCCAGCCGCTCGGCGACCAGGTCGTAGGCGTGCCACCGCAGGGTCGCCGGCCCCTTCAGCCCGGCGGTCGCCAGCTCCCGCCCGCGCAGACGGAACCGCGCCCGGAACGGCTGCCGCGCGAGCGCGTCCAGCCGCCGGTCGAGCGCGCGGGGGTCATCAGCGACAAAGTCCACGCCTACCGAGCGTACGACCTCTACGCTCCTCTGCGTCGGGCTGTGGCCCACGGCCCGGCCCGGCTCGGCCTCCGCGTCGACTTGTGGCCCAGGGCCCGGCTCGGCCTCCGCCCCGATCGGCGGTCCTCCACTCCGCCTTGCGGCTCTCCAGACGGGCTGCGGCCTTCTGCCCGGCCTGTGGCCTCCGCCCGGCTTGTCGCGGTCCTCCACCCGGGCCGGCGTTCGTCCACCCGCCTTGTGGCTCTCCAGATGGACTGCGGCCTTCCACCCGGGCCGGCGGTCCTCCGCCCGGCCTGTGGCCTTCCGCTTGGCGCCCTGTGGCCTCCCGTCGGCCTTCCGTCCGGCCTGTTGCGACCCCCTGTGGCCTTTCGCCGGGCCCGTTGGCGGTCTTCCAGCGCGGGCCCCTGCGGCCCTCCGTCCGTCCCTGCGGCCTTACCGTGGCCCGTTGCCGGGCCTCCGACCGGCCCTCTCGACCGGCCTGCGGCCTTCCGCCGCGACCTCCGGCGTTCCTCCGCCACCCCCCCCACGGGCCTCCCACCCCCATGGCCCCCCGGCCCCCCGCCTCCCGACCCATGGCGCCCCCCATCGCCGCAGGCCCGATCGGCCGGGCGGGGCTGTCGGGCGCCGTTGGTTCCGCTCGGTCGTCGGGTTACTCGGTCGCCGGGGTTCCCGAGACCGCGTCCTCGCCGTTGCGCTGCTGCGGGATGATCGCCGCGCCCTGCTGGAGCGCCACCGTGCGGGTGGGGGCCGGGATGCGGATGCCCTCGGCGCGGTAGCGGCGGTGCAGGCGCTTGATGAACTCGTGCTTGATCCGGTACTGGTCGCTGAACTCGCCCACGCCGAGGATCACCGTGAAGCCGATCCGGGAGTCGCCGAAGGTGTGGAAGCGGATGGCGGGCTCGTGGTCGGGGACGGCGCCCGTGACGTCCCGCATCACCTCGGTGACCACCTCCGCCGTCACCCGCTCCACGTGCTCCAGGTCGGAGTCGTAGCCCACCCCGACCTGCACCAGCACGGTCAGCTCCTGCTCGGGCCGGGTGTAGTTGGTCATGTTGGCCTTGGCGAGCTGGCCGTTGGGGATGACCACCAGGTTGTTGGAGAGCTGGCGGACCGTCGTCTGGCGCCAGTTGATGTCGACGACATAGCCCTCCTCGCCGCTGCTCAGCCGGATGTAGTCGCCCGGCTGGACGGTCTTGGAGGCGAGGATGTGGATGCCCGCGAAGAGGTTGGCGAGCGTGTCCTGCAGGGCCAGCGCGACGGCCAGACCGCCCACGCCCAAGGCGGTGAGCAGCGGCGCTATGGAGATGCCGAGGGTCTGCAGCACCACCAGGAAGCCGATGGCCAGCACCAGCACCCGGGTGATGTTGACGAAGATGGTCGCCGAGCCCGCCACTCCCGAGCGGGACTGGGTGACCGAGCGGACCAGGCCGGCGATGACCCGGGCCGCGGAGAAGGTCACCACGGCGATCACCCAGACCTGGAGCACCTGGTCGATGTGGTGCTGGACGGCTCCGGTGAGCGGCAGCACCGCCGCGGCCGCCGCCGCGCCGCCCGCGATGGCCGCCCACGGGACGACCGAGCGCAGCGCGTCCACGATCACGTCGTCCCCGCTCCAGCGGGTCCGCTTGGCGTGCTTCGCCAGCCAGCGCAGCAGGGTGCGTGACATGAAGGCGAGTGTCAGGCCCGCCGCCAGGGCGATTCCGGCGAGGACGAGGTCGTCCAGGGTCAGCGTGCGGTTCACCGGTCACCTCCGGGGCGCCGGGCGGCTGCGGGAGGCCGGTTGTGAAGTCTCGTCACGTTGTCACCTGCTCGATGTCCGGGATGTGCGACCGCGCCGGCCGGAGGAACTCCGGGAACCGGCGCGTTCGTTCATCCTGCCGCATCCCGCACGCCGGTTCGCCACCGGAGCGGCGCCGCCGGACGGCCGCTCAGACGATGCCCTCCGCGAGTTCCGCCTGGTCACGGTCGCTGCCGTAGGCGGCGGAGGTCGGGGTGCCGTACGACCGGCGGGCGACGAACCACCAGACGGTGGCGAGGACCAGGACCGCGCCGAGGGCGACGGAGGCGTAGTTCATCGTGTCCACCGTGACCGGCGACGCCTGCGGCAGGCAGAACAGGACGGTCACGCACGCCACCCACACGACCGCGATCCAGCCCACGGGTCTGCTCCAGCGGCCCAGGTGCCACGGCCCCGGC
Source organism: Streptomyces sp. SCL15-4 (assembly GCF_033366695.1). Taxonomy (NCBI): domain Bacteria; kingdom Bacillati; phylum Actinomycetota; class Actinomycetes; order Kitasatosporales; family Streptomycetaceae; genus Streptomyces; species Streptomyces sp. SCL15-4. The sequence continues at coordinate 1,390,229 of NZ_JAOBTQ010000001.1, read as the reverse complement.
CGGAAGCGGTCGCCCGCGCGCAGCCGCAGGAAGACGGGGATGGCGTAGGCCGGGGTGATGCCGATGACGTTGATGGCGGTCACCGCGTTGTACGCCGTCGCCGAGTACAGCGACGGCAGCGCGAGCACGCAGGCCACGGCCACGGACAGCCAGACCGCGGCGACCGGGGTCTGGGTGCGGCCGCTCACCTTGCGCCACAGGTGCGAGCCGGGCAGCGCGCCGTCCCGGCTGAACGCGAACACCATCCGGCTGGCCGCGGCGACCTCGGCGTTCCCGCAGAACAGCTGGGCGACGATCACGACCAGGAGCAGCGCGCTGGCGCCGTCGGTGCCGAGACCGTCCAGCATGATCTGGGCGGGCGGCACACCGGTGTCGGTGGTGCGCGTGGCGTCGTAGTCCTGGATGGCGAAGGTCAGTCCGGCCAGCAGCACGAAGCCCGCGAGCCAGGACACCCAGATGGCGCGGACGATGCCCCGGGAGGCGGCCACCGAGGCGTGCGCGGTCTCCTCCGACAGATGGGCGGAGGCGTCGTACCCGGAGAAGGTGTACTGCGCGAGCAGCAGGCCGATCGCCGCCACGTACAGCGGGTTGTCCCAGCCGGTGTTGTCGACGAACTCGGTGAACACGAAGGACGCCGACTGGTGGTGGTCCGGCACGATCACCAGCGCGCCCACGATCAGCGCCACGCCCGCCAGGTGCCACCACACGCTGACCGAGTTCAGCAGGCTGACCAGGCGCACGCCGAACAGGTTCAGCACCGCGTGCAGCAGCAGGATGGCGCAGAAGATCAGCATGGTCCTGCCGGGCGTCGGCACGAAGCCCCACTGGAGGTTGGCGAACGCCCCGGCGAACAGGGCGGCGCCGTAGTCGATGCCGGCGATCGCGCCGAGCAGGCCGAGCAGGTTCAGCCAGCCCGTGTACCAGCCCCAGCGCCGGCCGCCGAGCCGGTCCGCCATGTAGTACAGGGCGCCGGAGGTCGGATAGGCGCTGGTCACCTCGGCGAGCGCGAGGCCGACGCAGAGCACGAACAGGCCGACGCCGGCCCAGCCCCACAGCATCACGGCCGGGCCGCCGGTGTTCAGGCCGAAGCCGTACAGGGTCATGCAGCCGGACAGGATCGAGATCACCGAGAAGCTGATCGCGAAGTTGCCGAAACCGCCCATCCGGCGGGCCAGCACCGGCCGGTAGCCGAGTTCGCGCAGGCGCTGCTCCTCGTCCTGCTGCGGCAGCCCCGGGGAGGGCACGGGCGAGGGTTCGGGGGTGGGGGACACGCGGGGGACCTCCGGGGTCATGGTTGCCGAACGGTTGTCGAACTGACGTGCGCGTGCGGGATGTTCAGGGGCGGCGGTCCTCCACGGCGGCCCGGCAGCGGTCCCGGGCCTGTGCGAAGACCTCCACCGCGCGGTCCCGGTCCCGGGTGCGGTACATCCAGGGCGGCGGCGTGAAGTAGGGGCCGATCGCCTCGAAGACCCGGGCCGCGGCCGGAAACTGGTGGGAGCCCCACAGCGCGTGGGCCAGATGGTTGAGGTCCGGCAGCGCGCGCTCGTCCGGCCGCGTCCGGTCGAACCAGGAGTCCAGCGCCCGCCGCGCCTCCCGGGCCGCTTCCTCCGCCACCCAGTGCAGGTCCAGCGCCGCGTCGTGCCCGCTGTCCCGGCGGTAGCGCTCCACCCGCACGTACAGCGGCAGCAGGTGCAGCGCCGAGCCGGGCGGCGCCTGGCCCGCCGCCCACTGCGCGTACCCGGACGCCTCCGCCAGCCGTCCCGAACCGCCGCGCACATACAGGAACTGCAGCATCCGGTGGTGGGCCTCGCGGTTGAACGGGTCGCGCCGGCCGGCCTCGGCCAGCAGCACCCAGGGGCCCGGCGGCAGCATCGGCTCCGGCGGCGCGGTCCGGTGCTCCTCCCAGCGCTGCTCCGGGTCGAGCTGGGCCAGCGCCAGCAGGCACACCCAGGGCACCGGGTCCCGGGGCGCGGCCGCGGTGGCGGTCTGGGCCGCGTCCCACGCCTCGATCCACAACTCGTGGGTGCGCCGGTGCCGTTCCCGCCGGGCCCGCAGCGCCCGCTCCACGCCGACCCGGGCGTGCATCACCGCCGCGTGCACGCTGTCCGGCTCCTCGGCGAGCCAGGCCCGCACCACGTCGGTGCCGGCCGCGGCGGTGGCCAGCACCTGGGTGCGCTGCGTCCACCGCCACCACTGTGTGGTCTCCGCCAGCAGGGCGCGCATGGCCATCCAGCGGCCGGTGCGCAGCTCCTGGAGCGCGGCCCGCAGCGCGTGGTCGGGTCCGGCGGGGTCGTAGGAGGGGCGGACTCCGTCTCTGGCCATCAGCCGCCGGCCCCCGGCCGCCGGCGCACCTGACGTGGCAACAGCCCTCCCCTGGGCGGTGGTGAATGCGGTCTCGCGTGGTCGGCGGTCACTATAGAGGCGACTTGTTCGACCTATCTATTGTTGCCAAGTCAACCATCTCGCAAGGGCAGTTGACATATCGGCAGGTATCCCGCGACGGCGCCGGTCATCCGGCCGCAAGAGCTTGACGCCGGGCCCGCCGCGACGGCAGGCTGGCGCGGTGATCTTCAGGTCCGGTGCGGGGGACGCGCGATGACGGGGCCGGTGCTCGCCGTCGACCAGGGCACCTCCGGCACCAAGGCGCTCGTCGTCTGCCCCGAACGCGGTGTCCTCGGCACCGGCTTCGCCGAGGTCCGCCCGCGTCATCTGCCCGGCGGCCTGGTCGAGGCGGACCCGGGCGAGCTGTACGACTCGGTGGTCGAGGCCGGCCGGCGCGCGCTCGCCGAGGCCGGCGAGGACGTCGTCGCGCTCGGCCTCGCCAACCAGGGCGAGACCGTCCTCGCCTGGGACCCGGCCACCGGCCGCCCGCTCACCGACGCGCTGGTCTGGCAGGACCGGCGCGCCGAGCGAGTCTGCGCGGAACTCGCCGATCACGCGGAGGAGCTGCGGCAGCTGACCGGGCTTCCCCTCGATCCGTACTTCGCCGCGCCCAAGATGGCCTGGATCCGCCGCCACCTCACCCGCGACGGCGTCGTCACCACCTCCGACGCCTGGCTGGTGCACCGCCTCACCGGCGCCTTCGCCACCGACGCCGCCACCGCCGGCCGCACCCAGCTGCTGGACCTGGACCGCACCGAGTGGTCCCCGCGCGCCCTCGACCTCTACGGCCTGGCCGGCGAGCGCCTGCCCGAGGTCGCCGACAACGCCGGACCGGTCGGCACCACCACGGCCTTCGGCCCCGAGATCCCGCTCACCGCCCTGATCGTGGACCAGCAGGCGGCCCTCCTCGCCCAGCGGATCACCGGCCCCGGCGCCGTCAAGTGCACCTACGGCACCGGGGCGTTCCTGCTCGCGCACACCGGCGACCGGCCCCGGCGCGGCCCGTCCGGCCTGGTCTCCTGCGTCGCCTGGCGGCTCGCCGGACACCCCGGCTACTGCCTGGACGGCCAGGTGTACACGGCCGCCTCCGCCGTCGGCTGGCTCACCGGCCTCGGCGTCCTCTCCTGCGCCGCCGACCTCGACCCGGTCGGCGGCACCGTCCCCGACAGCGGCGGGGTCACCTTCGTCCCCGCCCTCGCCGGGCTCGCCGCCCCCTGGTGGCGCGGTGACCTGCGCGGCTCGCTGACCGGGCTCGGCCTCGACACCACCGCCGGACACCTGGTGCGCGCGCTGTGCGAGGGCATCGCCGCCCAGGTCGCCGAGCTGGCCGAGGCCGCCGCCGAAGACCTGGGCGCGCCGGCGGACACGCTCCGCGTCGACGGCGGCCTCACCCGCTCCGCGCTGCTCATGCAGACCCAGGCCGACCTGCTGCAACGCCCCGTCGAGGTGTCCGCGCTGCCCGATGCCACCGCACTCGGCGCCGCCACCCTGGCCCGCATCGGCGCGCAGCCCGGCCTGCGCGTGGAGGACGCCCTGCCCGGCTGGCGGCCCGCCGCCGTGTACGAGCCCCGCATCCCGGCCGACCAGGCCGCCGAACGCCGCGCCGGTTTCCGCACCGCCGTCGCCGCCCTCCTCGGCTCGTGACCGTCACCGCGGCGGGCGCGCTCCCGGCGACGCCGTACGACGTGGCGGTCGTCGGCGCCGGCGTGGTCGGCTGCGCCATCGCCCGCGAACTCGCCCGCCACCCCCGGCTGCGCATCGCCCTGATCGAGGCCCAGGACGACGTCGGCCAGGGCACCTCCAAGGCCAACACCGCCATCCTGCACACCGGTTTCGACGCGACCCCCGGCACCCTGGAGGCCCGGCTGGTCCACGAGGGCCACACCCTGCTCGGCGCCTACGCCGCCCGGACCGGCATCCCCGTCGAGCGGACCGGCGCCCTGCTGGTCGCCTGGGACGCGGAGCAGCTCGCCGCGCTGCCCCGGCTGGCGGAGAAGGCCGCGCGCAACGGCTGCCACGACACCGGCCTGCTCGGCCCCGAGGAGCTGTACGCCCGCGAGCCGCACCTCGGCCCCGGCGCGCTCGGTGCCCTGCACGTCCCCGGCGAGAGCGTCGTCTGCCCCTGGACGACCACCCTGGCCTACGCCACCCAGGCGGTCCGCGCCGGCGCCGACCTGCACCTGAACACCGCCGTACGCGAGGCGGGCTGGGACGGCGGGCACCGGCTGACCACCAGCCGGGGCACCCTGTACGCCCGCCACCTGGTCAACGCGGCCGGACTGCACGCCGACACCCTGGACCGCGCCCTGGGCCACGACGACTTCACCGTCACGCCGCGCCGCGGCCAGCTCCTGGTCTACGACAAGTTCGCCCGCTCCCTGGTGCGGCACATCCTGCTGCCCGTGCCGACCGCCCTCGGCAAGGGCGTCCTGGTCGCGCCCACCGTCTACGGCAACGTCCTGCTCGGCCCCACCGCCGAGGACCTGGACGACAAGCACGCCACCGGCTCCACCGCCGACGGTCTCGCGGCCCTGCGGGAGAAGGGCCGGCGCGTCCTGCCCGCCCTGGTGGAGGAGGAGGTCACCGCCGTCTACGCCGGGCTGCGCGCGGCCACCGGGCACGAGGACTACCGCATCACCGCGCACCCCGGGCAGGCGTACGTCACCGTCGGCGGCATCCGCTCCACCGGCCTGACCGCCTCCATGGCCATCGCCGCCCACGTCACCGGCCTGCTGGCCGGCACCGGGCTCGACCTCGGCCCGGTACGCGAACCCGAGCCGGTGACCGTGCCCAACCTCGGCGAGGCCTTCCCGCGCCCCTACCAGCGGGCCGACCTGATCGCCGCCGACCCCGAGTACGGCACCCTGGTCTGCCACTGCGAGCGCGTCTCCCGCGGCGAGATCCGCGACGCCCTCGCCAGTACCATCCCGCCGCGCGGCCTGGAGGGCCTGCGCCGCCGCACCCGCGCCCGGGCCGGCCGCTGCCAGGGCTTCTACTGCGGGGCGGCGGTCCGCGAGCTGTTCGAACGGGGGACCGGATCATGACGGCCGCACGGCACGTGGACGTCCTCGTCGTCGGCGCCGGCCCCGCCGGGCTCGCCGCCGCCGCGCGGCTGGCCGCCGCCGGCGCCGGCCGGGTGGAGGTGCTGGAGCGGGAGACCGCACCCGGCGGGGTGCCCCGGCACTGCGCCCACGGCGGCTTCGGCACCTGGACCCGCCCGCTCACCGGCCCGCGCTACGCCCGGCTGCTCACCGAGGCCGCCGAACGGGCCGGCGCCACCCTGCGCACCGGCGTGACGGCGCTGGACTGGGCGTCCGGACACGCCGTGCTCGGCACCGTCGGCCCCGGCGGACCGGAGACCGTCGCGGCCCGGGCCGTCGTCCTCGCCACCGGCGCCCGCGAACGCCCCCGCGCCGCCCGCCTGGTGCCCGGCACCCGCCCCGCCGGCGTCTACACCACCGGCGAACTCCAGCAGGCCGTCCACCTGTACGGACAGCACATCGGCACCCGCGCCGTCGTGGCCGGCGCCGAGGACGTCTCCTACGCGGCGGCCGGCACCCTGCGCGCGGCCGGCGCCGAGGTCGTCGCCCTGGTCACGGAAGACCCGCGCGCCCGCACCGGCCGCGCCCGCGCCCAGGCGGCCCGGCTGTACCGCGGCATCCCGCTGCTGACCTCCGCCACGATCACCGAACTCCTCGGCCGCGGCCGGCTGTCCGGCGTCCGGGTCCGCCACCGGGACGGCCGTACGACGGTCCTGCCCTGCGACACCGTGGTGTTCACCGGCGACTTCGTGCCCGACCACGAACTGGCCCGGCGCGGCGGCCTCGTCCTCGATCCCGGCACCCGCGGCCCCGCGACCGACGGCGCCTGGCACACCTCCCGCCCCGGCGTCTTCGCCGCCGGCAGCCTGCTGCACGCCGTGGAGCCCGCCCGTACCGCGGCCCTGGAGGGCGCCCGGGCGGCCCGCGCGGTCCTGGACCACCTGGCGGGCGCCCCCTGGCCCGGCCCCGGGGTGCCCGTCCTGGTGTCGGCGCCGCTGCGCCGGATCACCCCCAACCGCGTCACCCCCGGCACTCCGCCCGAGCACCACCTCCTGCGCACCGGCGCACCGCTGTCCCGCCCGGTCCTGTACGTCCGCCAGGACGGCCGCCTCCTGCACCGCGCACGGCTCGGCCCGGGCGCCGCCGTGCCGCACCGCGCCCTGACCCTCACCGCCCGCTGGCACGACCGCGTCGACCCGGGGGGCGGCCCGGTGCGGGTGAGCACCGGCTGAGCACGGCGAACCGGATGACCGGCAGCCGGCCCTTCGGCGGCGGCCGGAGCACCGCGCCCTGCCGGGCCACGGCCGCGGCCACCCGGGTCGGCCAGGTGGCGCCGGCCGCGGCGAGCAGCCACCGCCGGGACGCGGAGCGCAACCGGCCGAACCCCTCGGCGAGCATGACGCGGTGCCATGCGGCGGCCACGGCGACCGGCGCGAGCGGTACCAGGCGCGGCACCCGGCGGACGGGGACACGGCGGGCGGACGTCACGGCATCCGGGGACGGCCGCGCCGCCCGAACCGGGGGTGAGGAACCGCGGACCTTGACCTCAAGGATGCTTGAGGTCGTACCGTCGTCGGCATGAGCATGGAGACCACCGCCTGGACGCAGCTGCACAGCGTCATGAACGCGCAGTCCGAGCGTCGCCCGTTCGCCCGCGCCACGCTGCGCAGGATCGCCGCCTTCGCCCGCCCACACCGTGCCGGTATCGTCCGGTTCATCCTGATCGGGGTGGCGACCGCACTGCTCGCGGTCGCCACCCCCGTACTCGCCGGACGCGTCGTCGACGCGATCGTGGCGGGGCACGACTCCGCCGGTGTCGTCCGCCTCTCCCTGCTCATCGCGCTGGTCGCGCTCGCGGAGGCCGGGCTCGGCATCCTCGGCCGGCGCCTGTCGTCGACGCTCGGGGAGGGACTCATCCTCGATCTCAGAACGGCCGTGTTCGATCATGTGCAGCGCATGCCCGTCGCGTTCTTCACACGTACCCGTACGGGAGCGCTGGTCAGCCGTCTCAACAACGACGTGATCGGCGCCCAGCGGGCCTTCGCCTCCACCCTGTCCGGCGTGGTCAGCAACCTGGTCACGCTGCTGCTCACGCTCGCCGTCATGCTCACCCTGTCCTGGCAGATCACGCTGCTCGCGCTGGTGCTGCTACCGGTGTTCGTGCTGCCGGCCCGCCGCATGGGCGGCCGGATGGCCCGGATGCAGCGCGAGGCGGCGGCGCTGAACGCGGCCATGGGCACCCGGATGACCGAGCGGTTCTCCGCCCCCGGCGCCACCCTGGTCAAGCTGTTCGGCCGCCCGGAGGAGGAGTCGGCCCAGTTCGCCGCCCGCGCCGCCCGCGTCCGGGACATCGGCGTGCGCACCGCCACCGCCCAGTCCGTCTTCATCACCTCCCTCACCCTGGTCTCCGCCCTCGCCCTGGCCCTCGTCTACGGCCTCGGCGGCTGGTTCGCCCTGCACGACACCCTGGAGCCCGGCGCCGTCGTCTCCCTCGCCCTGCTGCTGACCCGGCTGTACGCCCCGCTGACCGCGCTCGCCGGGGCCCGGGTCGAGGTGATGAGCGCGCTCGTCAGCTTCGAGCGGGTCTTCGAGGTGCTGGACCTCAAGCCCCTCATCGAGGAGAAGCCGGACGCCCGCGAGGTCCCCGAGGGCCCGGCCGCCGTCGAGTTCGACGCCGTCCGCTTCGCCTACCCGTCCGCCGACCAGGTCTCCCTCGCCTCCCTGGAGGAGGTCGCCGCCCTCGACACCCGCGGCGGCACCGAGGTGCTGCACGGCGTCTCCTTCCGCGCCGAACCCGGACAGACCGTCGCCCTCGTCGGCTCCTCCGGCGCCGGCAAGTCCACCATCGCCCAGCTCCTGCCGCGCCTGTACGACGCCGACGCCGGAGCGGTCCGCGTCGGCGGCGTCGACGTGCGCGACCTGAGCTTCGCCTCCCTGCGCGCCACCGTCGGCATGGTCACCCAGGACGGCCACCTCTTCCACGACACCGTCCGCGCCAACCTGCTGCTCGCCCGGCCCGACGCCACCGACGACGACCTCTGGGACGCCCTCGGCCGGGCCCGTCTCGCCGACGTCGTACGGTCCCTGCCCGAGGGCCTGGACACGGTCGTCGGCGAGCGCGGCTACCGGCTCTCCGGCGGCGAACGCCAGCGCATGACCATCGCCCGGCTGCTGCTGGCCCGGCAGCGGGTCGTCATCCTGGACGAGGCCACCGCCCACCTGGACAACACCTCCGAGGCGGCCGTGCAGGAGGCGCTCACCGAGGCACTGGAGGGCCGCACCGCCGTCGTCATCGCCCACCGCCTGTCCACCGTCCGCGCCGCCGACCAGATCCTCGTCGTGGAGTCCGGTCGCATCGTGGAACGCGGCACCCACGAGGACCTGCTGGCGGCCGGCGGCCGCTACGCCGAGCTGCACCGCACGCAGTTCGCGACCCGCGACGAACCGGCGGCGGCGGTGGCGCCGCCGGCCGGCTGAGCGGTACCGGGACCCGCCGGACGGGTGCCGGGACGTGTGAGGCGGAGGCGACTGGATACGCGGTGGGGACGGCAGCATCGTCCGTCCGGGAGGTCGTCCCCGCCCATGACCAGCACATCCCACCACTCCGAGGTCACCCTCCGGGTCAACGGCAAACCCCACACCCTGCGCGTCGACCACCGGCGCGTCCTGCTGGACCTGCTGCGTGAGGACCTGGACCTCACCGGCTCCAAGAAGGGCTGCGACCACGGCCAGTGCGGCGCCTGCACCGTGCTGGTCGACGGCCGCCGCATCAACAGCTGTCTGCTGCTCGCGGTCACCCTCGACGGCAGCGAGATCACCACCGTCGAGGGCCTGGGCGGCGACAGCGAGGAACCGCATCCGCTCCAGCGCGCCTTCCTCGACCGCGACGCCTTCCAGTGCGGCTACTGCACCCCCGGCCAGCTCTGCTCCGCCCTCGGCATGCTCGCCGAGGCCGCGGCCGGCCACCCCTCCCACGTCACCGACCCCGCCGTCCCCTCCGGCCGGCCCGTCCCGCTGGACCGGAGCGAGATCCGCGAGCGGATGAGCGGCAACCTCTGCCGCTGCGGCGCCTACCCCCGCATCGTCGAGGCGATCGAGGACGTGATCGAGTGAACGGCTTCGGATACCTGCGGCCCGAAACCCTCCAGGAGGCCGCCGAGGCCGGTGCCGCCCACCCCGGCGCCCGCTACCTGGCCGGCGGAACCAACCTGGTCGACCTGGTGAAACTCGGCGTGGAACAGCCCGCCGTCCTCATCGACGTCGGCCGGCTGCCCCTGGACACCATCGAGGAACTGCCCGACGGCTCGCTGCGCGTCGGCGCCACCGTACGCAACAGCGACCTCGCCGCCGACCCGCGCGTGCGCGACCGCTGGCCCGTCCTGTCCCAAGCCCTCCTCGCGGGCGCCTCCGCCCAGCTGCGCAACGCCGCCACCACCGGCGGCAACCTGCTCCAGCGCACCCGCTGCCCCTACTTCCAGGACCTGGACAAGCCCTGCAACAAGCGGGAACCGGGCAGCGGCTGCGGCGCCCGGGACGGCGTCCACCGCGACCACGCCGTCCTCGGCCACTCCGCGCACTGCATCGCCACCCACCCCTCCGACATGGCCGTCGCCCTCGCCGCCCTGGACGCCCAGGTCGAGCTGTACGGCACCGAGGGCACCCGGCGCCTGCCGGTGGCCGACTTCCACCGGCTGCCCGGCGAGCACCCGGAACGGGACACCTGGATCCGTCCCGGCGAACTGATCACCGCGGTGCTGCTCCCGGCCGCCACCGCCGGCGTGCCGTCCGCCTACCGCAAGGCCCGGGACCGGGCGTCGTACGCCTTCGCCCTCGCCTCCGTCGCCGTCGTGCTGCGGGTCGCGGACGGGGTGGTCGACCAGGTCGGCGTCGCCTTCGGCGGGCTCGCCCACCGCCCCTGGCGGGCCCGCCACACCGAACTGGCCCTCCTCGGCGCCCCCGCCACCCCCGAGGCCTTCGAAGGAGCCGTCGCCCTCGAACTCGCGCACGCCGAGCCGCTGCGGGACAACGCGTACAAGGTGCCCCTCGCCCGCAACCTCGCCCTGGACGTCCTGAACCGCCTCGCCCCGGCCCGCGCGACGGCCTGAGCCGACACAGGAGGACCCCATGACCGGCACGACCGGCACCGCCCTGGGTGCCCCCGCCGAGCGCCGCGAAGGACGCCGGAAGGTCACCGGAGCCGCCCGCTACGCCGCCGAGTACACCCTGCCCGGCCGCGCCCACGCCTGGCCCGTCCCCGCGGCGGTCGCCCGCGGCCGGGTCACCGCCGTCGACACCGCCGCGGCCCTCGCCCTGCCCGGCGTCCTCGCCGTCCTCACCCCCGGCGCCGCGGCCGGCCTCGGCGAACCCGAGGACGGCACGCTCGCCGTGCTGCGCGGCCCGGACGTGCCGCACCGCGGCTGGTGCGTGGCCCTCGTCGTCGCCGACACCCCGGAGACCGCCCGCGCCGCCGCCCGCGCCGTCCGGGTCGACTACGCCACCGCGCCCCACGACACCCGCCTCACCGAGGACCACCCGGGCGGCTACGAGCCCGAGGACGTCAACGGCCAGCCGGGCCGGCTGGAGTCCGGCGACCCCGAGGCCGCCTTCGCGGGCGCCGAGGTCCGCGTCGACGTCACCTACCGGCTCCCGCCGCTGCACAACCACCCCATGGAGCCGCACGCCAGCACCGCCCACTGGGACGGCGACCGGCTCACCGTGTACACCTCCACGCAGGGCGGAACGACCGTGCGGTCCGTGCTCGCCGGGCTGTTCCACCTGCCCGAGGAACACGTCACCGTCGTCTCCGAGCACGTCGGCGGCGGCTTCGGCTCCAAGGGCACCCCGCGTCCCGACGTCGTCCTCGCCGCCCTGGCCGCCCGGCACACCGGACGCCCCGTCACCGTGGCCTACCCCCGCCGGTACCTGCCCGCCACCGTCGGCCACCGCGCCCCCACCGTGCAGCGGCTGCGGCTCGGCGCGACCCCCGACGGCCGGCTCACCGCCGTGCTGCACGAGGTCACCGCGCACACCTCGCACGTGCGGGAGTTCGTCGAACAGGCCGCGGTGGTCTCCCGCGTCATGTACGCCACTCCGGCCCTGCTCAGCACCCACCGGGTGGTCCCGCTCGACGTGCCCAGCCCCTCCTGGATGCGCGCGCCCGGCGAGGCACCCGGCATGTACGCCCTGGAGTCCGCCGTGGACGAACTCGCCCACGCCCTCGGCACCGACCCGGTGGAGCTGCGCGTGCGCAACGAGCCGCACCAGGAGCCCGGCAGCGGCAAACCCTTCAGCAGCCGACACGTCGTGGAGTGCCTGCGCGAGGGCGCCCGCCGCTTCGGCTGGGCCGGCCGCGACCCGCGCCCCGGCGTCCGCCGCGAAGGCCCGCTGCTGCTCGGCACCGGCGTGGCCGCCGCCACCTACCCGAGCCAGGCGGCCCCGTCCACGGCCGCCGCCCGCGCCCTGCCCGACGGCACCCGCGTCATCCGGATCAACGCGACCGACATCGGCACCGGCGCCCGTACCGTCCTCGCCCAGGTGGCCGCCGACGCCCTCGGCGTGCCCCTGGACCGGGTGCGCATCGAGATCGGCCACAGCGACCTGCCCCCGGCCCCGCTGGCCGGCGGCTCCATGGGCACCGCCTCCTGGGGCTGGGCCGTCCACGCGGCCTGCGCCGAGCTGGCCTCCCGGCTGGCCGCGCACCCCGGGCCGCTGCCCGCCGAGGGCATCGAGGCCCGCGCGGACACCACCGGCGAGGCCGGCGCCGACAGCCCCTACGCCAAGCACGCGTTCGGCGCCCACTTCGCCGAGGTCGCCGTCGACACCGTCACCGGCGAGATCCGGGTGCGCCGGCTGCTCGGCGTCTACGCCGCCGGCCGGATCCTCAACGCCCGCACCGCGCGTTCCCAGTTCACCGGCGCCATGGTCATGGGCCTCGGCATGGCCCTGACCGAGCACAGCACCCTCGACCCGGCGTTCGGCGACTTCCCCGAGGCCGACCTCGCCTCCTACCACGTGCCCGTGCACGCCGACGTGCCCGCCATCGAGGCCGACTGGATCGAGGAGGACGACCCCCACCTCAACCCCATGGGCAGCAAGGGCATCGGCGAGATCGGCATCGTCGGCACCGCCGCCGCGCTCGGCAACGCCGTCCACCACGCCACCGGCATCCGCTTCCGCGAACTCCCCCTCACCCCCGACCGGATCCTGGCCGGCCTGCTGTCCGAGGGACGACGGTGACCGGACCCACCTGGGAGTACGACGGCTACCGGCCCGGCGAGGAACGCCTGCGGGAATCCCTGTGCACCCTCGGCAACGGCTACTTCGCCACTCGCGGCGCGCTCGCCGAGTGCACCGCCGACGACGTCCACTACCCCGGCACCTACGCGGCCGGCTGCTACAACCGGCTCATCTCCGAGGTCGCCGGCCGCCGGGTCGAGAACGAGGACATGGTCAACCTCCCCAACTGGCTGCCCCTGCGGTTCCGCCCGGCGGACGGCGACTGGCTCACCCCGGACACCACCCCCGTCGCCGAGCACCACCAGATCCTCCACCTCGGACCCGGAGTGCTGGAGCGCCGCACCCGCTACCCGCTCGGCGACGGCACCGTCCTGCTCGTCCGGCAGGTGCGCCTGGTCCACCTCGCCGATCCCCATCTCGCCGCGCTGCGCACCGAGTTCACCGCCGAAGACGGCCCTCTCGACCTGGACGTGGAGGCCGCGCTCGACGGGCGCGTCACCAACTCCGGGGTGGCCCGCTACCGGGAACTGGACGGCCGGCACCTCACCCGGGTCGACGTCGGCGCCGCCGCACCCGGCAGCGTCTGGCTGCGCTGCCACACCCGCACCTCCGACATCGGCTTCGGCCTCGCCGCCCGGCTGACCGCCGGGGCACCGGTCCGCCACGCCGACGAGGACCGCCGCGCCGTCCAGCGGCTGCGGCTGCGCCTGCCGCCCGGCCGGAGCGCCACCGTGGACAAGACCGTCGCCCTGCACACCTCCCGCGACCCGGCCATCAGCGACCCGCTGTGCGCGGCCCTCGACCGGGCCGCCGCCGCGCCCCCGTTCGACCGGCTGCTGGAGACCCACCGCGCCGCCTGGCGGCAGCTGTGGCGGCGCACCGCGCTGGACGTGCCCGGCGAGGCGGGCAGCATCCTGCGCCTGCACCTGTTCCACGTCCTGCAGACCCTCTCCCCGCACACCGCCGACCTCGACGTCGGCGTGCCCGCCCGGGGACTGCACGGCGAGGCCTACCGGGGCCATGTCTTCTGGGACGAACTCTTCGTCCTGCCCTACCTGAACCTGCACCTGCCCGAGGTCTCCCGGGCCCTGCTCCACTACCGCCACCGACGGCTGGACGCCGCCTGCCACGCCGCCGCCGCGCTCGGCCGGCGCGGCGCGCTCTACCCCTGGCAGAGCGGCAGCGACGGCCGCGAGGAGACCCAGCAACTGCACCTCAACCCGCGCTCCGGCCGCTGGCTGCCCGACCACTCCCGGCTCCAGCACCACGTCGGCTCCGCCGTGGCGTACAACGTCTGGCAGTACTGCGAGGCGACCGGCGACACCGGCTTCCGGCACGGCGAGGGCGCCGAGATGCTGCTGCAGATCGCGCGCTTCTGGGCGGACTCGGCGACCTGGGACGACCACCTCGGCCGCTACCGCATCCGGGGCGTGGTCGGCCCCGACGAGTACCACGACGCCTACCCCGGCGCGGCCCGACCGGGCCTGGACGACAACGCCTACACCAACGTCACCGCCGCCTGGGTGCTCGGCCGCGCCCTGGAACTGCTGGCCGGCCTGCCCGAACCGCGCCGGCGCGAACTGACCGAGTACTCCGGCCTGGCCGACGACGAGCCCGCCCGCTGGGAGCAGGTCTCCCACCGCCTGCACATCCCCTTCCACGACGGTGTGATCAGCCAGTTCGACGGCTACGCCGACCTGGCCGAACTGGACTGGGACGGCTACCGCAAGCGGTACGACGACATCCGGCGCCTGGACCGGATCCTGGAGGCCGAGGGCGACACCGTCAACCGCTACAAGGCGTCCAAGCAGGCCGACGTCCTGATGCTCGGCTACCTGTTCTCGCCCGGTGAACTGCGCGGCCTGTTCCAGCGGCTGGGGCACCCGCTGGACGAGCACACCTGGTCGGCGACCGTCGACCACTATCTGCACCGCACCAGCCACGGCTCCACCCTCAGCGGCCTGGTCCACGGCTGGATCCTGGCCCGCGCCCGCCGCGCCGGCGCCTGGCGGTTCGTCCAGGAGGCGCTGCGCGGCGACATCGCCGACCTCCAGGGCGGCACCACCGGCGAGGGCGTCCACCTCGGCGCGATGGCCGGCACGCTCGACCTCGTCCAGCGCGGACTGACCGGCCTGGAGACCCGCGGCGGCCTGTGCCTGGACCCCGTCCCGCTGCCCGAGCTGTCCTCCTACGGCTTCACCGTCCGCTACCGCGGCCACTGGGGCGTACGGCTGCGGCTGCGCAGCGGCCTGCTGGAGATCGCCGTACCGTCCTCCGACCGCCTGCCCATCGACATCCGGCTGCGTGACCGGGTGGTGCCCGTCGGCCCCGGGGAGACGGCCCGGCTGGTGCTGCCGGACTGAGCCTCTCCGGGCGCGTCCGGCTCGACATTCCCGGACGGAGCAGTAGATTTCCAGCCACCGTTTCGAGAGGGCACCGGCAGACGGGGGCACAGGATGAGCCAGTCCGACCTCACCACGCGGGACCGCACCGCGCTGCGGGGCTTCCGCACCGGCGACGGACCGCTCCTGCTGGACGCCTGGCGGCGGAGCCTGCCGGCCGACCCCCTCGCCCCGGACCGGCTGCGCACCCTGGTGCTGCTCGACGCCAACTTCGATCCCGAGGGCCTGCGGGTCGCCGTGGCCGGCGGCCGGATCGTCGGCGCCGCCTACGCGGTGCGCCGGCTGACCCCCCTGGCCGGCACCGACACCGAGCCGGAACAGGGCTGGATCCCGTTCTTCTTCGTCGACCCGGCCGCCCGCGGGCGCGGCCTCGGCCGCCGGCTGCTGACCGAGGCCCTGGACTGGCTGCGCGGCCACGGCCGCACCCGGGTGGACTTCGCGTCGTACACCCCGAACTACCTGCTGCCCGGCCTGGACGCCGAGACCTACCCGGAGGCCGCCGGGCTCCTCGCCTCGCTGGGCTTTTGCACGCTGTACGAGGCGGCGGCGATGGACCGCCGCCTGGTCGGCTACCGCCTGCCGGACGAGATCGCGCGCCGCCGGGACGACCTGACGGCGCGCGGCCACCGGTTCGCCACCCCGGCCGACGACGACCTGGTGGACCTGATCGCGCTCGCCGGGACCCGCTTCGGCGCCGACTGGGCCCGCGCCATCCGGGAGGCCTGCGCCGCGGGCCTCCCGGCGGACCGGATCGTCGTCGCCCGCGACCCCAACGGCCGGCTCGCCGGCTGGGCGATGCACGGGACGTACGAGGCGGCCCTGGAGCGGTTCGGCCCGTTCGGGGTGCGCGAGGAACTGCGCGGCACCGGCCTCGGCAAGGTCCTGCTCCACCTGGTCCTGGAGCGGATGCGGGCACGCGGCGCGCACGGCGCGTGGTTTTTGTGGACCGGCGAGGACTCCCCGGCGGGCCACCTGTACCGCCAGGCCGGTTTCACCACGACCCGGGTGTTCCACGTGCTGCGCCGCGAGGCCGCCCGGTGACGCGCCCCGCCCTCGGCCGCCGCCACTTCGCGCTCGCGCTGCCCTCGGCGCTGCTCGCCGCCGGCTGCGCGGGCCCGCACCGGGGCACCGGGCGGCCCGGCGACCCCGTCGTCCTCACCCTGCTGTCCCACTACGCGAGCGGCACGCTCCACCGGGCCCTCCAAGGCCCGGTCGACGAGTGGAACGCCACCCACGACCGGGTCAAGGTGCGCACGAAGGCCGTCGAGTTCACCGACCTGCTGACCACCGTCATGGTCCGCCAGGCCGCCGGCCAGGGCGCCGACATCCTCCACCCGTACTGCCTGTGGAACGGCCAGCTCGTGCGCGCCGGCGTGCTGCGGCCCGCGCCGCCCGAACACGCCGAGCACATCCGGAGCGGCTACGGCGAGGCCGCCGTCGGCGCCGTGACGGTGGACGGCACGGTCTACGGCTATCCCACCGAGGCCCAGACCTACGCCCTCTACTACAACCGGCGGCTGCTGCGCGAGGCCGGCCTCGACGGCCCGCCGCGCACCTGGCCCGAGCTGGAGGAGGCCGCCCGCCGCACCACCCGGCGCGACCGCTACGGCAACCCCCTCATCCAGGGCTTCGGACTGTCGGCCCACGACGACGCCACCACCGTCGGCCAGACCCTCGCCCTGCTGCACGCCGCCGGCGGACGCTTCGTCGCCCCGGACGGCAGGTCCACCGCCATCGACTCCCCGGCCGGCCGCGCCGTGCTCGCCCTGGAGCACCGGCTCGTCGCCCGCGGCGCGAGCGCCCCCGCCGTCGACGTCTACCAGGCCTTCCCGTCCGGACAGGTGGCCATGGTGGTCGGCGCCGGCTGGTGGACCGGGAGCCTGAGACCCCTGATGGGCGGGGACTACCGCGACGTCGGTGTCGCGCCCGTGCCCGTGCCCGAGCCGCACGCCCGGCCCGCCACCCTCGCCACCGGCTTCATGCTGGGCGTCAACACGGCCAGCCGGCATCCGCGCGAGGCCTGGGAGTTCCTGCGCTGGCTCAACGCCGACCGGGTGAGCACGCTCAGAGGCAGCACGGCCACCCGGATGAGCGCCCTCCAGGTGTCCGTCGGCTCGCTCACCGCCCGCGCCGACGACATGCGCGCGCTCCTCGGCACGGGCGGCGACCCCAACCTGCGCCCGTTCCTGGACGCGCTGGCCTACGCGGTACCGGAGCCGAACGTGCCGGGCGCGGCCCGCGCCAAGGCGCTGCTGCGCGAGAACATCGAGGCGCTGTGGACCGGCCGCCGGTCCGTCGACGAGGCGCTGCGCACCACCCGCCGCCAGGTCGACCAGGAGGTGTCCCGGGCATGGTGAACGTCCTGACACCGCGGACCCCCGAACGGCTGCCCACCCCGGGCCCCGCGCCCGCCCGCGACGGCCGCCGCCGGGCCCGGCGCCGCCAGACGGCCGTCGCCTACCTCTTCCTGGCACCGGCGCTGCTGTTCTTCGCGGTCTTCCTCGTCCTGCCGCTCGGCTTCGCCCTGCTGCTCTCGGTCTCCCACTGGACCGGGTTCGACCTCGGCGCCGTCGAACCGGCCGGCCTGGACAACTTCGGCGCGCTCTTCGCCGACGGGTCGACGTTCCTGGTGCCGGTCCTCACCAACACACTGCTGTTCGCCCTGGGCACCGTCGTCCTGGCCGTCACCGGCTCGGTGCTCGTCGCCACCTGCGTCGAGCGGCTGCGGTTCCAGGGCCTGTGGCGCACCCTGTACTTCCTGCCGATCGTCACCACCGTCGTCGCCGTCGGCAACGTCTGGAAGTACATGTACGAGCCGGGCGGCCTGGCCAACGGCGTCCTCAACGCCCTGGGCATCGGCTCGGTGGCGTTCCTCCAGGACCCGGACACCGCGCTGCCCTCCGTCGTGGTCGTCCAGGCCTGGGCCTCGCTCGGCTCGGCGATCCTCGTGCTGACCGCCGGGCTGAAGTCCATCCCCGCGTCGTACCACGAGGCCGCCGCGCTCGACGGCGCCGGCCCCGGCACCGTGTTCCGGCGGATCACCCTGCCGCTGCTGCGGCCGTCCCTGCTGTTCGTGTGCGTCACCCAGTTCCTCACCGGCCTGCAGTCCTTCGCGCTGATCACCGTGATGACCCGGGGCGGACCGGGCGACGCGACCGACGTGGCCGCGCTGGAGATGTACCGGCGGGCCTTCGACTACGGCGACTGGGGCACCGCGAGCGCCGCCGCGTTCGTGCTGTTCGCGGTGGTCCTCCTGGTCACCCTGGCCCAGTTGTGGATCTTCCGGCGGGCGGGGGAGGACGCGTGACGCGCCGGAGCGCACCGTGGCTGTCGTACCTGGTCGTGGCAGCCGGCGCCCTGCTCACGGTGGTGCCGTTCCTCGACATGGTGATGACGTCCTTCAAGGGCCCCGGCGAGGCCGGCACACTGCCGTACCGGTTCCTGCCGAAGGCGTTCGCCCTGTCCAACTACCGCGCGGCCGTCCACCAGCTGAACCTGCCGGTGCTCTTCCGCAACAGCGTCGTCGTCACCGCCGTCGTCACCGCGTCGGTGCTGCTCACCTCGTTGCTCGCGGGCTACGCGCTCGCCAAACTCCGCTTTCCCGGCCGGGACCTCGTCTTCCGGCTGGTGCTGTCGACCATGATGTTCCCGCCGTTCGTCTTCCTCATCCCGCACTTCCTGATCCTGGTGCACTGGCCGCTGGCGGGCGGCAACGACCTGCTCGGACGCGGCGGCGCGGGCCTGACCGTCAGCATCGTGGCGCTCGCCGTGCCGTTCCTCGTCAACGGCTTCGGGATCTTCCTGACCCGCCAGTTCATGCTGTCCCTGCCCGACGAGGTCCTGGAGGCCGCCCGCGTCGACGGCGCCGGCGAGTTCACCGTGTGGTGGCGGATCGTGGTCCCGCAGACCGCACCGGTCCTGGTCACCCTCGGGCTGCTCACCGCCGTCGACGCCTGGAACGAGTACATCTGGGCGCTGCTCGTCTCCACCGCCAACCCGGACCTGATGACCCTGCCCGTCGGCATCCAGCTGCTGCGCGACCACGTCGACCCGGCCCGTACGCTGCCGATCGTCATGGCCGGCCTGGTCCTGAGCGTCCTGCCGGTGCTGGTGCTGTTCCTGCTGCTCCAAAAGCACTACATCCGCGGCGTCATGCTCAGCGGCCTCAAATAACGGTCCCGCCCCCCGGGCATCACGGCCCGGACACAGCGCCGTCCGCGATCTCGACGGCGGCGCCCGGCGGCACCACGATGGGGAGCGGCCGAGGACGGAAGGAGCGCTTTCGCACATGAGCGTGACCGACGCGCCCCTGCGCGCCCTGGCCGTGGACGACGAACGCCCCGCGCTCGACGAACTGCTGTACCTGCTCGGCGAGGACCCGCGGGTCGGCACGGCCGTGCCCGCGCGGGAGGCCGGCGAGGCGCTGCGCCGGCTGAACGACGCCCTGGCGCGGGACCCGGACGGCCCGGAGGGCTTCGACGTCGTCTTCCTCGACATCGACATGCCCGGCCTCGGCGGTCTCGAACTGGCCCGGATGCTGGCCGGGTTCGCCGCGCCGCCGCTGATCGTGTTCGTCACCGCCTACGAGGACTTCGCCGTGCGCGCCTTCGACCTCAAGGCGGTGGACTACCTGCTCAAACCGCTCCGCAAGGAGCGCTTCGCCGAGGCCGTACGACGCGTCGCCGAACTGGTCCGGGCCGGTCAGGGACCCCGCCCGGCCGCGCCCTGGACGCCCGCGCCCGCCGCGCCCGGCCCCGGCGGTCACGTGCCCGTGGAACTGGGCGGAGTGACCCGGTTCGTGCCCCTCGCCGACATCACCCATGTCGAGGCCCAGGGCGACTACGCGCGGCTGCACACCGGCGAGGGCAGCCATCTGGTGCGGATCCCGCTGTCCACGCTGGAGGAGCAGTGGCGCGCGCACGGCTTCGTCCGCATCCACCGCAGCCGGCTCGTCGCCCTCGGCCGGATCGAGGAACTCCGTGTCGAAGGCGGTAATCTGACGGTCCGTATCGGCGACCGGACGCTCGCCGTGAGCCGCCGCAACGCCCGCGAACTGCGGGACCTGCTGACCGGCCGGGCGACGGGCCGGGCACGCTGAGGGCAGTGCGGAACCGGGTGCTAGGTTCAGCCCATGGACGCAGGTCACCCCACACCGGCGAAGCCGGACGGCCTCCCGGTGCTCCCCGCGCGCCACGGCTCGTTCTCCGTCGGCACAGACTTCACGGTGCCCCGCGCCGAGGTCTTCCGCGGCTTCGCCGAACCCTCCCTGCGCGGCCGCTGGTTCCGCCTCCCCGGCCCCTCCGAAACCGCCGGACACGAGCTGGACTTCCGGGTCGGCGGCGGCGAGAGCGCCCGCAACGTCTTCGTCTCCGGCGGCACCGAGGAGCGTCTCGCCTACCGTTCCCGCTTCCTCGACATCGTCCCGGACACCCGGATCGTGTACGTCTACGAGGCCGAGGTCGACGACGTCCGCCGCTGGATCTCCCTCGTCACCGTCGAACTCTCCGACGAGCCGGCCGGCTGCCGCCTGCTGTGGCACGAGCAGTACACCTGGCTCGCGCCCGGCTCGGACGGCGACCAGGACGCCGCCCATCTGCGCGGCGGCACCCGTCTGCTGCTCAACGGCCTGACCACGGTGGTCGATCCGGACCGCCACCGCGGTCTCGGGCGCCGCCCGGCGCCGTAGCCGCCGCTCACAGCCGGACGCGCAGATGGCGGGGGCCGCGCAGCATGGCGTTCTGCCGGTACGGCGGCGGGTCCTCGACCAGCCGGGCGGTCCGCAGCCGGGGCAGCAGCGCGCCCAGTGCCGTCTGGGCCTCGATCCGGGCGAGCGGCGCGCCGTAGCACAGGTGGATGCCGCTGCCGAAGCCCAGGTGCTCGTTGTCCGCGCGGCCGGGGTCGAACCGGTCCGGGTCGGGAAACCGCCGGGAGTCGCGGTTGCCGGAGGCCAGCGCCAGCATCACGGAGGTGCCCGCGGGCAGGGTGGTGCCGGCCACCTCGATGTCCACCAGGGGCACCCGCTCCCGCAGGTGGACCGGAGGCTCGTAGCGCAGCAACTCCTCCACCGCGACCGGCAGCAGCCCGGGTTCCCGGGACAGCCGCCGAAGGTGCTCGGGCCCGCGCAGCAGGGTCAGCACGCCGTTGGTGATCAGGTTGACCGTGGTCTCGTGCCCCGCGATGAGCAGCAGCGCGGCGGTCACCGCGAGTTCCTGCGAGGTCAGCCGCAAAGACGGGTCGGGCTCGTTGACGAAGGCGGAGAGCATGTCGTCGGCCGGCCGGCCGCGGCGCCGCTCGGCGAGGTCCAGCAGATACTGCCGCAGCTCGGCGCCGGCCCGGTCACCGGCCCGCTCCACCTCCGTGGTGTCCTCGCCCGGCCGGATGTCGGCGGTCGCCACCAGGGCGTCGGACCAGGCCCTGAACCGCGGCTCGTCCTCGCGCGGCACGCCGAGCAGCCGGCAGATCACGATGACCGGCAGCGGATAGGCGAAGTCGTCCACGATGTCGACCGGCCGGTCCGCCGGCAGGCCCGCCAGCAGCTCCTCGGTGATGCGCGCGATCTCCCCGCGCATGGCGTCGACCCGGTGCGGGCTGTGCGGGGGGCCGAACGGCCGCATGGCCAGGGTGCGCAGCCGGTGGTGCTCGGGGTCGTCGAGCCGCAGGAACGACGCGTCCCGGCTCCCCTCGTACGGCGTCGGCGTGGTGCGGGCCCGCTCGTCGGCGCTCATCCGGGGATCGTGCAGCAGCGCGGCGATCTCGTGGTAGCCGCCGACCAGGAAGGAGCCGTCGTCCTGCCGCAGCACCGGCCCGGCCGCCCGCGCTCGCGCGTACAGCGGGTAGGGATCGGGGCGGCTCGCGTAGTCGGTGATCCGGGCCAGCAGGGTGCCGGGGGCCATGGCGGCTCCTCGTGGTCGGGCGGGACGCGGGTCAGCCGGGCGGCTGCACCACCATCAGCGCTCGGTCGGGCAGATGACCGGTGAGCGCCACGACGGGTTCGTGGGACAGCCCCTTCGGGTCCGGCACGTCCGAGGGCAGCGGGATGTCGGCCGTGAGCGCGCGGTCCGCCGCGCCGGGCGGGGGCGGGAACGGGGCGGCGGTCTCGATGAGATGCCGGTAGTAGTCGACCGACTTGGCCATGTCGACGGTGACCGCGGCGGTGACCCGGCCCCGGTAGCCGTAGACCATCGCCAGCCGGCCCGCCTCCAGCGATCCCTGGGCGATGACGATGTGGTCGGAGTAGGTCGGCACGCCCACCGACTTGATGTTCAGGCCGAACTGGGTGGACCAGAACACCGGCAGGGACAGGTGCGGGCGGCGCAGCGGCCCGGGGCTGACCATGTTGTGGGCCGCCACCTCGGCCTGCGCGACCGCGTTGCCCCAGTGCTCCAGCGAGAGCATCTGGTAGCCGAACAGCGGATGCGGGAACCGGGAGACGTCCCCGGCCACGAAGATGTCGTCGGTGACGATCCCGTACCGGGTGAAGGCCCGGCACCCCGCGTCGCAGGCGATCCCGCGCGGGCCCGCCGCCAGCCCCGACTCCGCCAGCCACTCCACGTTGCGCACCGCGCCCAGCGCCACCACGCACACGTCCGCCTCGACGCGGGTCCCGTCGGACAGATCCGCCCCGGTGAACCGGCCGGCACCGTCGCCGAGCAGCGCGGTCACCGTCACCCCGCAGCGCAGGTCCACCCCGTGCTCGCGGTGCATCAGGGCCGCGAGCCGGGACAGCGTCCCGCCGAGCGCGCCGACCAGCGGATCGGGGCCGCGTTCGGCGACCGTCACCTGAAGTCCCCGCTTGCGGCAGGCCGAGGCGATCTCCGAACCGGTGAATCCGGCGCCGACGACCAGCACCCGTCCGGGTCCGGCGGCCAGCCGCGCCGCCAGCCCCGTCGCGTCCTCGCGCGTGCGCAGGGTGAACACGCCGTCCAGGGCCGCGCCGGCCGGGTCGGGCCAGGGCCGCGCCCGGGTCCCGGTGGCGATGAGCAGCCGGTCGTACGGCAGTGACTCCCCGTCGGCCAGCAGCACCCGCCGGGCCAGCGGGTCCAGCCCGGTGGCGGCCACGCCGAGACGCCACTCGGCGTCCGGGTCCCGGCGCACCGGCAGTCCCGTGCTGTCCGCGGGGGCCTCGTCGAGCAGCACCTGCTTGGACAGCGGCGGCCGGTCGTAGGGCGGATGGGGTTCGTCCCCGACCACGGTCAGCGAACCGGTGAAACCCTCGTCCCGGAGCGTCTCGGCGGCCCGCAGCCCGGCGAGCGAGGCGCCGACGACGACGATGCGGCCGTCCCGCGCCTCACCCGCCACCGGTGCCCACCTCCTCGCCGACGAGGATCGCCCGCACCGGGCAGGCGGCCGCAACCTGGCGGACGCGCTCCAGCCGGTCGTCGGGCACCGACGGCTTGTACAGCAGGCCTTCCTCACCGTGCAACCGGAAGACGTCCGGGGCGAGGAACACACACTGCGCGTAGCCCTGGCAGCGCGTGAGATCCACGACGATCTGCATGGCCGTCGCTCTTCCTGCTCGGCTGACCGCTGACCGTCCCATCATGGGCGGCCCGGCACCCGCCCGCCACGCGAGCGGGACGGCGCCGCGGGCGCCCCTCAGTCGGCGCCGGGCTGGACCAGCTTGAAGGCGAGCCGGGCACCGGCCCGGTGCACGGAGTGGCGCAGCCGCGCGGTGAGCGGGCGGGCCGGTGGAGCGGGGGTCCGGCCGGCCAGTCGGGGGAAGAGCGCTTCGGCGTTCGTACGGTTGACGGCGGTCAGGGTGCCGGGGTCCACGTGGGTGTCCAGGCCGGCCGCGAAGTACTGCCCGGCGGCGGTGGGCGCGAACGGCCAATCGCTGCCGAACAGCACGTGCCCGGGACGGGCGAAGCCCAGCAGGGTGGGCAGGGCCGCCGGGCTGGAGGTCAGCGCGGTGTCGAAGTAGAAGGACCGGAAGTCCTCCAGCACGTCCAGCGGGCAGCGCCCGGTCTCGTTCGCGATGGTGACGGCCATGCGGTGGGAGGCGTACGGGACGAAGCCGCCGCCGTGGCTCAGCACGAACCGGATGTTCGGGCAGTCGCGCACGATGCCGCCGCGCACCAGGAGGTAGGCGGCGCGGGTGGTGTCCAGCAGGAAGTCGGCGGCGAACGGCGGGATGTCCTTGATCGCGGGCGCCGGCAGCTCGGCCGGGTGGACGAACACCACGGCGCCGTGCTCGTCCAGGCACCGCCACAGCGCGTCCTGGCCGGGCGCGCCGAGGTAGACGCCCTGGGTGTTGGCGAGCAGGGTGACCCCGTCGGCCCCCAGCGAGAGCAGGGCCCGGCGCGCCTCGTTCACGGCGGCGTCGGCGTCCGGCATGGGCAGGGTGGCGAACCAGCCGAAACGGCCGGGGTGGTCGGCGGCCAGGGCCGCGGAGAAGTCGTTGAGCCGCCGGGCCAGGCCGGCGGCCTCGGCCGGGTCGCTGAGGAACCCGGTCCCGGGCGTGGAGACGGACACCACGGCCGTGGCGGTGCCCAGCTGGTCCATCGACTCCAGCGCCGCCTGCGGACTCCAGTCGGGCAGGGCGCGGCCACCCGCCTCGGCGATGCCCGCCTGGGCGAGCAGGGCGCCGTAGAAGGGCGGTGTGACGTGCTGGTGGACGTCGATCCGGCGAAGTGCGGCGGGCATGCGGTGACCTGCTGACTCTCTCTCGGGGATGGTTTTCCGGACGGCACCGGCGGGCGGGCGGTTGTCAGCCGTTCGTCACCGCCACCGGCCCGCGGGCCGGTGCGCGCTCCTGCCGGTGCGACCGGCGCCGACGGCGGGCGCGGTGGTCGCGGTGCCGGACGGCACCCGTCGGCCGGGGTCCGGGAAGGTGCCGTAACCGGTGGCGACGTCCGGCCGGGCGGGGCGGGGCGGGATGCGCGCACCGGGGCCGGGCGGGCCGCCGGGCGCTCGCGGCGCGTCGCCGGCCGGCCGGGGTCATCGGACGCACTCCGCCGCCATGCGGATGCCCGTCTCGTACACCTGCCGGGCGTGGAACTGGAACAGCTCGACCAGGTCGATGCTGTCGCCGTTGAACTCGCGCTGGACGAACAGTCCGTCGGCGCCCGCGATGGCATAGGTGGTCAGCAGGCGCACCGCGTCGTCGTCCAGGTGCGGCAGCACGAACCGGACGACTTGCTCGATCCGCTGCCGTGCGATGGCGCGGACCTGGAAGAACACCGCCCGGCTGCGCGGTTCCTCGGGCCGCCGCTCCAGGGCGAGCATGAGGCCGAGGCGCAGGAAGTCCGGTTCGTTCACCAGGGACCTGGCCACGTTCGCCGCCATGATCACGACCCGGTCCAGGGGAGTGCCGGCCTCCTCGCCCGGCAGCTCGACGGCCGCGAGCCAGGTCTCGAAGCTGCGCTCGATGACCGCGGTGATCAGGTCGTCCTTGTCCTGGAAGTGCCAGTAGATGGAGCTGGCCGGCAGTCCGCAGCGGGAGCTGACCGCCGCGATGGACGTGCCCTCGTAACCGCGTTCGCCCGCGATGGCCACCGCCGCGTCGAGGATCCGCTGCCGCGACTCCACGCCGTTGGCACGTTTCTTGCCCGCCGTCCGCGGCCCGGTCATGCACAAGTCCCTTGCGTCGACCCGCTCTCGCCTCTGTCGGGCGCGAGCTTACCGTAGCGCCTGCTCCAATTGGAGCAGGCGCTACAGCAAGCCGCCGAAAAGAGGACGCGCGGATGCGGCACCCGGCGTCCTCATCTGCCGCGAGCGATCCCGGAGTCGGCTGGACGAGCCTCCGTGTTCCGGGCCGGTCAGTCCTCGACCCATCCGTGGCTCTCGCTGAACTTCACCAGCGCGCCGCGGATGGCGAGGATCTGCTCGGCGGTCAGCAAGGGGCCGGTGTTCAGCAGGAGTTCCGTCACCTCGCGCCGGTACTCCGCGGCGCTGAGCACATCGCACATCGGATGGCCGGA
The DNA here is from genome assembly GCF_033366695.1 of Streptomyces sp. SCL15-4. Classification (NCBI taxonomy): domain Bacteria; kingdom Bacillati; phylum Actinomycetota; class Actinomycetes; order Kitasatosporales; family Streptomycetaceae; genus Streptomyces; species Streptomyces sp. SCL15-4. Next base: position 1,364,249 of record NZ_JAOBTQ010000001.1, on the reverse strand, counting down.
CTCGTCCAGCACCACCGGCCGGCCCGCCGCGGCCGATCGCCGGGGCGGGGCGGGATCGACGCCCTCGGCGAGCCGGACGTTCGACGCCTTCGGCCCCCGCTCGCCGTTCTCCACGTCGAACTCCACGACGAGACCCGAGCGCAGGTACTCCTCGGGAATCAGCGAATCGTTCACGTGCAGGAAGACGTCCTCTCCGCCGCCTTCCGGCGCGACGAACCCGTAACCACGCGCACTGTCGAACCGGACGACACGACCCGCGACCATGCGGACCCCCCAACTCCTCGACACCACAGACCACCCGGGACCCGTTCCCGGAAATTCCGTAGGGATGGTAGCCGCGTCCCGCCTCCGGCCGGCGGGTTTTTCCGTCAGGCATGATCAGGGGCATGGCACACGCACACCTGCCGACCACCGAGGCCGCCGTCACCGCGATACGCGAGGTGGCGGCGGAATTCGGCCTGTCCCTGTCGGTCACCGACGACATCGGGGCGGACCGTACGTCGCGTCGCACGTCGGCCCCGCTCTTCACGGTGCTCGATCCCGACGGCTCCCTCCCGCACGAGGCGTTCGTCGACCTGGCGGGCCCGCCGTCGGTGAGCGTCCGGCTCTTCCCCGAGGACGACGCGAAGATCACCGTGGAGGGCGTGGAGTTCCACGACGTCCCCCGCGACTCGGTCCCTTCGTTCCTCCGCTCCGTCTACGGCGGCCTGGCCTTCACCAAGGGCCGCCTGTTTCCCCCCGGCCACTGGCTGGTCGTGCCGCTGCCCTGCGACGAGACCTGCAAGGAACCGGTCCCGGCCCCCGCACTGACCCCCTGGCTCTCCGGCCGCACCCGTCGCTGACAGGCCCCGAGCGGACCCGGGTGCCGTCCGTTCCCGGACCGGACCCGCCGCGCCCGTTCCGCGTCGCACCGGTGTGCCGGGCCTTCTCCGGAGAGCCGAGCGCGCCCGTGCCGGTCCGTTCGGGCGGTCCCGTTCAGGCGGTCGCGGTGAAACCGTGGCGGGCGGCCAGGCGTCTCAGCGAGGCGATGCCGGGTATGCCGTCGGCGGCGTCGCCGGTATAGGAGCCGCCGGCCTTGCTGCGCTGCCACGCCGCGTACGCGGCAACCGTCTTGGAGCCGAAGGAGCCATCGGCGTACCGGCGCTGGAGGAGACCCTCGGCGACGAGGGCGTTCTCGAGGACGCGGACCTCGGCCGGATAGGTGGTGTGTCCGTCCCGGGCCGGCACGTCCTTCTTCGCGGCGGCGACCAGGTGGGCGACGCTGACCTTCGGCTTGTTCGGCCTCGGCGGCGTGGGACCGGCCTGGTACAGCACCTTGGCGGTGTCGATCGCCCCCGGATCACCGTGGTCGTTGCCCGGCACGTCGACATGCCCGAAGTGGCCGCCCGCGGACCGCCAGACGGACCGCGAGCGGGACTTGCCCGGCCCCGGGTACGCCGCCGGGCGTCCGGCCGGGAACAGGTCCGGCACGTCCCAGGAGCGGACCGCGGCCAGGATCTTCCGCCAGCCCGGCTTCTTCGCCGGATCCCAGCCGGTGGTCCAGGGCTTGCGGGCGCGGCCGAGGACCTCGATCTGGATGCAGACCCTGCCCTCGCGGTTGGTCCGTCGGGCGCCGTCGTTGCGCAGGGCCCGGGCGCTCAGGTGGAGCGATCCGAACTGGCCGACCCGGTCGGTCACCGGGCAGTAGATCAGTTGCGGCTCGCAGGCCACGAGCATCAGGTACGACCCGACGGACTCCAGATACCTGCCCCCGGCCGGGGACTCGGTGGTGTGGTGCACGACCCGGGGCGGATGGCCGGGAGTGTCCATCGCCCCGCCGATGACGCCGTCGCCGAGCCGGATCGCGCCGGGGATCCACCGGGTGCCGGCCAGGCCGTGCACCGGCTCGCCGGCGAGCGGCGGGTCGTCGGTGGCAAAGTGGCCGCCGGCCGGGCGGGACCGAGGGTCCGGGGCGCGGACGACGAACGGCTCGGCGTCCACCGGCTCGTACCAGTCGAGGTCGCCGTCCTCGCGCAGCACGAAGACCGAGCCGGGACGGCGCGGGTGCCGGACGGCGGAGCGGGGCGCGGTCTCGACGGCGGCCATGGCGAGCGCCTCGTCGACGTGTGCCTGGCTCACCTCGCCGCAGTAGACGACGGATCTGTCGGGGCGGACGACGGCGGCGTGGAAGGTGGTCATGGCACTCCTCGTGAGGCGTGGGGTTCGTGGACGGCGCCGAGGCGCTCGCGCGGTACGCGGTAGGGGACGCGAGGGCAGGCGCGGGAGAGGCCGCTGCCGGTCCGCCCCCGGGGAGTTACGCGGCCGCGGCACGATGTGTTCGGCAATGGCGTGGCCCTCGTGGTGCTGAAGGGTGTCACCTGAGGCCGGGGCGCACACCTCGGGTCGTATTCGAAAAAGCCGAGGAGATCAGGTGGGGAAGGGCTGAAGACGTGACTGTTCGCCGTGGCCGGTGCGCAGAGGCACGAGGTCGCGCAGCGAGGTGGAGGGTTCCAGCCCCAATTCCTCCCGCAGAACGCGGCGGCACTGTTCGAATTGGCGCAGCGCCGCGCCCCTATTTCCGGCAGCCAAATGCGCCTTCATGAGGACGCGGTGGGCGCTTTCCCGCAAGGGCTCGGTACGTACGGCGGCGAGTCCGGCGGCGACGGCTTCGCCGTAGCGCCGGGCCGATGTCAGCCGCTCGGTCATCGCTTCCAAGGCGTAAAGCCGCAGCTGACGGTATTGCTCCTGCTCGATCATCATCCAGTCGTTTTCCGGCCATTCCGGCAGGAGGTCCACCGACAGATCCGCCAGCGTCTGCATGGTGAGGATGTCGTCGCACGGGCGTGAGCTGTCGAGCAGTCGGTGCGCGCGAGCCACCGACTCGTGCAGGTCAACGACGATGTGCTGGGAGAGAGCCAGCTCGCGCGCGGTCGCGTCGATGACGGGGTGACCCGTGCGCGCCGCTCGCCAAAGAGACGATCTCAGGCTCGCGTTGGCGCGCGACGCCGTGACGTCCGGCCAGAGGATTCCGGCCACGTAGGCGCGGGACCGCGGCATCCCCTGCAAAGCCAGGAATGCGAGGAGTCGCTGGGTGCCGGAGCAAACCGGAATGCGTGAGTGGTCAACCGCGAGAGTGAAGCCCTTGAGTAGCCTCAACGTAATGATATGTGCTTGTCCGTTCATCGACGCCCCCGGTACCGATGCGGGTGATCTTCATTTGGATCATCGGCTTCTCGAAGCTATGTTAAGGGGAAGTTATGACCGCAGGGTCGAGAATTAGCAGGACGGCGTCATCAAGGGAACAACGGAACGTCACCGAAACGTCACCGGTCCTGTTCCAGCAGCTCATCGAGCCAGGCCCGCAGGGCCAGGAAGACATCGGCGGTCTGGTCCGCCGCCGTCGGTGGCTTCTGCTCGCCGTCTACGATCCGGATGATGCGCGCGCGGAAGCCGTCCGGTCTGTCGCCTTCCACCCACACCCGGAGTATGAGGACGCCGGACCGCGCTGAAGGGGTCTCCATGGGAGACCGAGTGTTCCGCACGGCTGTCACCCCGGCGTCGTCGTTCCGTGTCCGGCGGCGTCACGGCACGCGGTGAGGACGCCGGGGTGACGCCGGTGCGACGGGCGGGTCGCGGACGGATCACGGGGGAGTCGGCATCGTTGCGGCACACGGTCGGGCACGGCCGGGCCAAGGGGGGTGCCGCATGGGTGACTTCGGTGTGATCGCCGATGTCTCGTCGGTCGTCGTGAGCACGCTGACGCGGGCCCTGCGCGGGCTCAGCCAGGTGGAACCGCCGATCGCGGAACTGAACGACCTGTCCGAGACGGTGCAGACACCGCCCCCGAAACTCACCGTGTTCCTCTACGAGATCGCCGAGGACCCCACCTCGCGCAACCGGCCGCCGGTGCGCTCCCAGCCGCCCGAACCGCCGACCAGCCGCAAACCGCCGATGGCCCTGCTGCTGCGGTACCTGATCACTCCCTGGGGTGGCGACCAGGCGACCCAGCACCGGATGCTCGGACGCGCTCTGCAGACCTTCTACGACGACGCGATCCTGGACGGCGCGCAGCTCTCCGGCGGCCTGGCCGGCAGCGTCGACTCGCTGCACCTCACGCTGACACCGCTGGCCCTCGACCAGAAGTCCTGGGTCTGGTACGCGATCCAGAAGCCGTACCGGCTCTCACTGAACTACGAGGTCCGCGTCGTCAACCTGGACTCCGCCGTGGAGACGGCGGTGCGGCCGGTGCGGAGCCGGACCGTGGAGGGGACGGCGATGCCATGAGCGCCTTCCTGCCCCTCGCCCGGTCGACGCTCTACAGCCCCGTCTGGCTGGTGCCGTACGACGACTACGCACGGCGGGTGCGGGCCGCGGGCGTGGACGTCCGCCTCGAACGGTTCGACGAGGCCGACGGCTGGCTGCCGCTGGACGACGCGGTCGTGCGCACACCCGGCGGAGCCCTCGTCTTCCCCGGGCTCGGCAGGCGGGCGGAACCGTGGGCGGCCCGGCCGGAGCGCCACCGGGCCCGCTTCGCGGCCGCCGGCTACCAGCCGCTGTACCCGGCCGACGGCCAGCCGTTCTCGGCCGGCCTCTCGGGCGTCGAGTTCCCGGTCCACCCGTACGACGACACCCATCCGCCCGCCGCCGAGGTCTCGCCGCGGCTGGTCCGGCTGCTGCCGGCGGTCTCCTTCCCGTACCCGCCGGGTACGCGCACCGTCCACGGCGTCGTGGTCGACGCCGCCGGCCGGACGCCGGTCGCGAACGCGCTCGTCGAGGCCCGGGGGCGGACCGGCCAGGACCTGACACCGTGGCACGAACGCACGCTCACCGACGCCCGGGGAGCCTTCCGGCTCGCCCTGCGCTGGGAGGGCGAGAGAGCCGCCGAGCACGCGGTCGAGGAGACGTTCCGCCTCGAGGCCACCGAGCGGCCGGGCCGGACCGGGTCGCTCATGGTGCACCTGCCCCGGGACACGGAGCGGCAGCACGTCATCGAGATCCGTGAGCAGTGAGGAGCCCATGCCATGGCCGAGTATCTGAGCCCCGGGGTCTATATCGAGGAGATCGACGCGGGGCCGCGGCCGATCGCGGGGGTGAGCACCAGCACCGCCGGGATGGTCGGGGTCACCGCTCGCGGGCCGTACACCGGCAAACCCAAACTGGTGACGAACTTCCTGGAGTTCCAGAACACCTTCGGCGGCTTCCTGCCCGAGCCGGAGGCGGCCGTGCGGGACGCGTGGGCGGACAACCCCTCCGAAGGCGGCCGCTGGTGGCTGTTCCCGCTGGCCGTCAAGGGATTCTTCGACAACGGCGGCCGGCGTCTGTACGTCAAACGGGTCGCCGCCGCACAGGCGACGCCCGCCTCGGGCGTTCTCGGCCAGGGCCTGGTGAGCCCGATCGCCACCGATGCCGCGCGCGGCGCGACCAGCCTGCAACTGGGCCACCTGGTCGGCTTCACCGGCGTCGGACAGCAGATCCAGATCTTCCGCGGCGACGACCAGCAGGCCGTCCACACCACCACGGTCTCCGGCTACGACATGGCCAAGCGCCGCATCACGCTGGGCGCCGCCCTGCCCGCCGAGGTCAGGACGGCCCGGGGCGACTACGTCCAGGTCGGGGAGCGCGGCACCGAGCAGACACTGCGGCTGTCGGCGAACAGCCCCGGCGCCTGGGGCACAGGCGTCCAGGTGCGGGTGCAGCCGCTGGTCGGCGCCGCGCTGCCGGTGCTGCCCGACCCGCAGGAAGGCCCGCTGTTCGTCACCCGGCTCGTCGCGGACGCGGCCGCCGACAGCGGGACGGTCGAGGTGGCCGCGGGGCCCGGGCTCGACCCGGACGACCTGCCCGCCGACGTCTGGGCCCAGATCGGCCCCGACCGGTACAAGGCCGAGGTGGGCCGGCCCGCGGACGGCAAGCTCACCCTGACCCTCCCGGCGGGCACCAGCCACCCGGCGTGGGAGGCCGGGCTCACCGTGCGCCGGGTGCGACGGGGCAACCTCGCGGCGGGCCGGACGCTCAGGATCGGCGGCGCGAGCAGGCTGTACGAGGGAGCGGTCGTCCAACTCGACGACGGCACCGCGCTGACCGCCGTGACCGTCCGGACGGCCGCCGGCGACGCCGTCACCTTCGACCGCGACGTACCGGGGACGTTCTTCGAGACCGACCGGATCCATCTGATCGAGGCCGAGGTCAGCACCCGGTTCACCGACCCCGGCGGCGCCACCGTCACCGAGACCTTCCCGGGCCTTCGGCTCACCGGCGACACGCCGTCCAACCTGGTGACCGCCTTGGCCGCCCGGTCGCGGCTGGTCCGGGCCACCGCGCTGCCGGGCATGTCCACCGACCCGGCCAGGTTCCCGGTGCCCGCGATCGGTTCCTGGCTGACACTGGCGGACGGTGACGACGCGTACGAGTCCCTGAGCGTGGGCGACTTCGTCGGCACCGACGGCGGCAGCGGGCGGCGCACGGGGATCGTCGCACTGGAGGACATCGACGAGGTCGCGGTCTGCGCGGTGCCCGGCATGTGGTCCGGCACGGTCGAATCGAGCCTGGTCACCCACTGCGAACTGCTCAAGGACCGGTTCGCGATCCTCGACCCGCGCGACGGCCTCGACATCGAGGGGATCAAGGCGTTCCGCGAGCCGTTCGACACCAAATACGCGGCGCTGTACTACCCGTGGCTGGTCACCCGCGACCCGTCGGCCGGCCGCGATGTCGAGGTTCCGCCGTCGGGCCACATGGCCGGCGTCTACGCCCGGGTGGACGTGGAGCGCGGCGTGCACAAGGCACCCGCCAACGTGGTCGTCCGGGGCATCCGGCAGGCCGACGGATTCGCCCAGGACATCACCCGGCGCCACCAGGACCTGCTGAACCCCCAGGGGATCAACGCGCTGCGCTTCTTCCCGGGCCTCGGCCACCGGGTGTGGGGCGCGCGCACGCTCTCCTCGGACGCCTCCTGGAAGTACGTCAACGTCCGGCGGTTGTTCCTCTTCCTGGAGGAGTCGATCGACGAGGGCACCCAGTGGGTGGTCTTCGAGCCCAACGACGAGTCGCTGTGGGCCCTGGTCCGACAGACCATCACCAACTTCCTCACCACGGTGTGGCGCAGCGGCGCGCTCGCCGGGACCACCGCGGACGAGGCGTTCTTCGTCGCCTGCGACCGCACCACGATGACCGAGGACGACCTCGCCAACGGCCGCCTCATCTGCGTCGTCGGCGTCGCGCCGGTCTTCCCCGCCGAGTTCGTGATCTTCCGGATCCAGCAGAAGACCCGCGAGACCCAGCTCGCCTGAGCATCCGACCGAGGACCACCGAGGACCGAGGAGGGGCCGCCATGCCGCCCGTGACCAGGGACGATCCGTACGCGTCCTACAACTTCCAGATCATCGTGACCAACGTCAGCGACGACGGCGTCGCGGTGAGCGGGTCCTTCACCGAGGCCAGCGGCCTGGAGCTGGAGATCCCGCCGATCGAGTACCGCAACGGCAGCGAGGACATCACCGTCCGCAAGATCCCGGGGCTGAAGAAGTACACCAACCTCACCTTCAAGCGCGGCATCACCGGCCATGCCGGCTTCTGGAACTGGGTGGTCGAGGCGCTCAACGGCAAGGTGCGGCGCACCTCCGGTTCGATCGTGCTCCTCGACGAGAACCGCCAGGAGGCCATGCGCTGGAACTTCGACCGCGGCTGGCCGACCAAGTACACCGGCCCGACCCTGAGCGCCACCAAGAACGAGATCGCCATGGAGACGCTCGTCCTCGCGGTCGAGAAGCTGGAGATCGACGTCTGACATGACCAGTGAAGCGCTTCCCGGCGTGTCCCTGACGCTCGCGCCGCGCGGGTCCGAGGCGGAGCCGCTGCGCACCGACGTGGCGGCGTTCCTCGGCCGGCTCCGCCGGGGACCGGTCGGTGTCCCGGTGCGGGTCGAGAGCTGGAACGACGTCGTGGGCGCCTTCGGTGCCCCCGTGAGCGTGCCGCGCGGCGCGGAACCGCCGGACGGCGCCTTCGCCACGCCGTACGCGCTGCGCGGCTTCTTCGAGAACGGCGGCCGTACGGCCTGGGTGCTCCGTGTGTCCGGGCCGGCCACCACGGCGTGGACCCGGTGGACGGTCGGTCCGCTGAGCGACTTCCCGACGACGCGCTACCGCGTGCTCGCCACCAGCCCGGGCACCTGGGCCAACGGCGCGCGGGTCGCCATCCGCCACCAGAGCAGCACGGTCGCCGGACCGCCGACGGTGAGCGTACGGGTCACCGTGCCCGGCGAGCCGCCCGAGGCGTTCCCCGGTCTGCCGCTCGCCGAGGCGGCGGACCGGCTGGCCGCCTCCCGCTTCGTGCGGCTGCTCCCGGACGGGCCTCCGCCGCCGCCCGGACGGCCCGGCCCGATCTCGACGTCCTGGGACCTGACACTCACCGGCGGCACCGAGTCCGCGCCGGCCCGCGACGCGTACGAGGACGCCGTGGCCGCGCAGGCCGAACTCCCGGAACCGGCGCTGGTGGCGCTGCCGGACCTCGGCACGGACCTGTCCGGGAGCGCGCACACCGACGTGGTGCTCGAACTGCTGCGCAGCGTCGCCCCGTTGCACGACCGGCTGGCCGTCCTGGACGTCCCGCCCCGGCTGTCCTCCGTGGACGAGGTGGCCGGCTGGGTGGACTCGCTCACGGCCACGGGCGACGAGGGGCTCCTGGACTGCGCCGCCGTCTACCACCCGGCGCTGCGCGTCCCCGACCGGCACGGGCTGCGCACCGTCCCCGCCTCCGGGCACGTCCTCGGTGTCATCGCCCGCCTGGACGGCGAGCGCGGAGCGCACCACACACCCGCCAACGCCGTGATCCTGGAGGCGGTCGACCTGGCGGACGGGTTCCCCGAGCCGCAGCAGGCGCGGCTGTTCGACGCGGGCATCGACCTGGTGCGGTGCACCCGCGGGCGGGGCCTGACGGTGTGGGGCGGGCGCACCCTGTCCGCCGATCCGCGCACCCGCCACATCGCCCACCGCCGCCTCGTACACCTCCTGGTGCGCGCCATCCGCAGGGTGGCGAGCCCGCTGGTGTTCGACGTCAACTCGCCCGAGCTGCGCCTGACGCTGGTGCGGGCCGTCACCTCGGTGCTGCTGTCCGCCTTCCGGGCCGGGGCGCTCGCCGGGGCGCGGCCCGAGCAGGCGTTCCGGGTGGTGTGCGACGACACCATCAACCCGCCCGAGCAGGACCCGGGAGAACTCGTCTGCGAGATCGAGGTCGCCCCGGCCGTCCCCATGGAGTTCATCCGGCTGCGCCTGGTGCTCGGCCAGGACCGAGGTCTGGAGGTGATCGAGGCATGAACGAGGACCCGCTGCCGAAGTACCGGTTCCTGGTCACCCTCGACCCCGGCGACGCCTATCTGCCCCCCGCGCAGGCGCTGCTGCTGCCGCTGGCCGCCTCCGGTGCCTTCCAGGAGGTCACCGGTCTCGGCGCGCAGCTGGAGGTGACGAGCTATCCGGAGGGCGGCCGCAACGACTCGGTGCACCAGCTGCCGCTGCGCCACTCGTGGAACCGGATCACCCTCAAGCGGGGTGTGGTGCGCGATCCGGGTCTGTGGGCCTGGTACCAGGCCGGGCTCGCCGACTCGCTGGGCGCCCGCCGGGACGGCGCGGTGATCGTCCTCGGCCCGGACGGCGTGCCCGGCGCGGCATGGGCGTTCCACGGCGGTCTCGCCGCCAAGTGGACGGGACCGGATCTGCACGCGGAGCAGAACGCGATCGCCGTGGAGTCGCTGGAGATCGCCCACGAGGGACTGGACAAGGTCATGCAGGACGCCGCGGCGAGCGGCTTGCCGCGACCGAACCGAGGGAGGTGACCGCCGTGCCGAAGGTGACCATTCACCAGCTCGAAGTGCGGTTCCAGGTGGACGGTGACGACGGTGCCGTGTTCACCCGCCTGTTCAACAAGCACATCCAGGCCTGGTCGAAGCTGTACGAGGACGCCTGCGCCCGCGCCGCGCACACCGAGGCCGAACGCCGCTTCGGCGACGCGGAGGGCCCGTCATGAGCGTGACGCCCGTGTCCTTCGCCCGCCAGGGAGCGGCCCAGGCCCGCCTGGAGATCGTCCGGCCGGTGATCGCCGACGAGCGGCAGCGGCGGATCCCGCTGCGGTTCAACCCCACCGACTACAAGCTGAGCAAGAGCAACACCTTCGCCGAGATCACCATCCCGGGACTGGAGACCCCGCCGTTGCAGTACGTGCGCGGCGGCACGGAGACCCTCACCGTCCAGGCGCTCGTCGACACCTCCGACACCCTGGAGAACGTACGCAAGCTCTACGTCGACGCGCTGCGCAACCTGCTGCGGCCGGACAGCCGCGAACACGCGCCGCCCGTCGTGCGGTTCGTGTGGGACGAGGAGGTCTTCACCGGCGTCGTGGAGAAGCTGGACGTCAACTACCAGCTGTTCCGTCCGGACGGCGTGCCGCTGCGGGCCGTGCTGGACCTCTCGCTCAAGGAGTTCCGCACCGCCGCCGTGCAGGTCGCCGCCACGCCGCGCTCCTCGCCCACGGTGGAGAAGAGCTACGTGGTGCGCCGCGGCGACACGCTCAGCTCCATCGCCGGCGCGCTGTACCGGCGGCCCGACGCCTGGCGGGAACTGGCGCGCGCCAACGGCATCACCGACCCACGGGACCTGCGGCCGGGCCGCGTGCTGACCGTGCCCCGGCTGCCGTGAGGAGCGCGCGATGAGCACTCCCACCCCCGAGGCCGCCCCGCCCGACCGGTACGCGCCCGAGTTCGAGGTGCGCATCGAGGGCCTGGAGATGGACCCGTCCACCAAGAACGACATCATCGACATCAAGGTGAACCGGGACATCGACGAGATGTCCGGCTTCGACCTGACCCTCAACAACTGGGACGATGCCAACCTGCGGTTCAAGCACAGCGACTCGCCGTCCTTCAGGCTCGGCGGCCGGGTCTCGGTGCGGCTCGGCTACGCCGACAAGCTGCTCACCGTCGCCACCGGCACCATCTCCACGCTCAGCCCGAAGTTCACCGACAGCGCCTCGCCCACCGTCCAGGTCAGCGGAGTGGACGGGCTGCTGCGGCTGAAGGACCGCAAGCCCACCGAGAACGAGACCAAGATCTACCGCAATCAGCCCGACTGGCGGATCGCCGAGCAGATCGCCCAGCGCAACCACCTGCGGGCCGAGGTCACGCGGGAGGGGCCCACGCACGACCTGGTGGTGCAGAAGAACCAGGACGACGCCACGTTCCTGCTGGAGCGGGCCAAGCGGCTGGACTTCGACTGCTACATCCTGCCGGACCCGAGGACCGGCGAGGACACGCTGCACTTCATCCGGCCGACCGACGGCCGCGACGGACGCCCCATCCGGGTGTACCGGCTGGCCTACGCGCCGGGACTGTCCACCGGCCCCGCCGCCCAGCCCGCGGGCCTGATCCCCAACCTGCTGGAGTTCACCCCGACCCTGACCGTGTCCCAGCAGGTCAGCAAGGTCACCGTGCGCGGCTGGGACCCCCGCACCAAACAGCCCATCGCGTTCACCGCGACCGCGGAGAACCTGCCGGCCGGGCAGAACACCGCCGACGGGCAGAGCGGGCCGCAGGTCGCCGAGTCCACCCTGCAAGGCCGCCAGGAGGTGCTGGTCGACGCACCGGTCGGCAGCGACCAGGAGGCCCGCGAACTGGCGATCAGCCTGCTGCGGGAGCGGGCGTACGAGTTCATCACCGCCACCGGCAAGGTGGCCGGCCTGCCCGAGCTGCGGCCCGGCGACAACCTGGAGATCCACGGCCTCGGACGCCGCTTCTCCGGCATGTACTTCGTCAAACGCGTTGAGCACACCCTCAACACCGGTGGGTTCTTCACCCAGTTCACCGGACGGCGGATCCACCAGGGGGACCAGTGAGCATCAGGACCACACCGCGGGCCCGCAGCACCGACAGGCGGTACTACGGCGTCGCCTCGGCGATCGTCGTGGAGAACGACGGCGACGACGAGGGCCGGGTCAAGGTGAAGTTCCCCTGGTTCGACGACGTCACGGTCACCGACTGGATCCGCGTCAGCCAGCCGTACGCGGGCAACGGCTACGGCTCGGTGTTCGTGCCCGAGAAGGGCGACGAGGTCCTGGTGGCCTTCGTCCACGGGGACATGCGGTACCCGATCGTGCTCGGCGGCCTCTACAACGGCGAGGACAAGCCGCCGACCGCCCGTACCGGGGGCCGCGACCGGAAGACGATCCGGACCAGCCACGGGCACGAGGTGCTCTTCGACGACGCGGCGGACCGGGCCGCCGTGCGGATCACCTCGGCCGCCGGGCACGTGGTGGAGCTGGACGACCAGGGCAAGGCGATCCGGATCACCGCCGCCGAGGGCGGCAGCGTGACCGTGACCGCGCAGGGAGAGGTCACGCTCAAGGCGCCCAAGGTGACCCTCGACTCGCCCTCCGTCGACCTCGGCGGCGGCGCCACCGAGCCCCTGGTGCTGGGCAACGCGCTGCTCCAGGCGTTCAACACCCACACCCACCCGTCCCCCGCCGGGCCCACCGGCCCGCCGGTCCCGCCGCTCACCCCCGCCGTACTGGCCAAGAAGGCGAGGACGGCATGAGCGAGGAGTTCCTCGGTACCGGCTGGCGCTTCCCGATCCTGCCCGACGCCTCCGGGCGCCTGGCCTATGCCGTCGGCGAGGAGAGCATCGAGCACTGCCTGCGGGCGCTGCTGCTCACCGGCACCGGCGAGCGGGTCATGCGGCCCGCGCTCGGCACCCGCGCCCATGAGCTGGTGTTCGCGCCCGGCAGCGTGCAGAACCTGCGCGACCTGGAGAACTCGATCGCCGCCGCCGTCCGCGACCACGAGCCGAGAGTGGAACTCGACGAGGTCCGCGCCGAGGCCGACCCGGCCGACGAGGGGCGCATCACCGTCTCGGTGGTCTACCGCGTCCGGCGCAGCAACACCAAGGCGAACCTCGTGTTCCCGTTCTACGCCGGACTCACCGGCTCCGCCGTTTCCCCGGGAGGGACGCCATGACCCTGCCCGCGCCCAAGCTGGACGACCTCACCTGGGCCGACATGCTGGCGGCCGTCCGCCGCCGCATCCCCGCCGAGTCGGACGGCCTCTGGACCCTCCACGCGCCCGTCGACCCCGGTGTCACCCTCCTCGAACTCTTCGCCTACCTCCTCGAACAGCGGCTGTACTGGCTCGACCAGGTGCCCGACGCGCTCGTGGTCGCCCTACTGCGCCTGCTCGGCCTGGACCCGCCGCATCCCGCCCGGCCCGCCGCCACCGTGCTGGGCGTCACGGCCCGTCGGACCGGCACCGCCGTCCCGGTCGTCCCCGCCGGAACGGCGCTCACCCGCGACCCGGCGGGCCGCATCGTCTTCACCCTCGACGACGACGTGGCCGTCTTCCCGCTCGCCGAGGACGGCGAGGTCACCGTATGGACCGGCCGCGACCGCACGGCGGACCTGCGCGCCCGCCGGGGCGTGCCGCTGCTGGCGGCCGACGGGGCCGCGGCCGAAGCCCGGTTCACCCTGCCGCTCACCGGGGCGCATCCCGCGCCCGGCCCGCTCAGCCTGCTGTTCGAGCTGGACGCGCCCGCCGCGTCCGGGCCGGCCTGGCTGCCCGGGTCGGTCGCCGGCGTACCGCCGCCCGCCGAGCTGACCTGGTCCTGGTTCCGGCCCGGGACCGAGACCCGGGGTCCGTTCGAGAAGGCCGAGGACGGCACGGCCGGGCTCAGACGGTCCGGGATCGTGCGCCTGTACCCGCCCGCCGGCTGGACCACCCGGGACAGCGGAATCCTGGTGTCCACCCCGGCCGCGACGCACGCCGCCCCGCCGCGCCTGCTCCGGCTCGCCGTCAACGTGTGCGCCGCACACCACCGCCGGCGGCGCACCGCGAGCGGCGGCGAACTCCAGGAGCAGGTCGACGCCTGGCTCAAGCTGCCCGGCCGCCACCTCGACCTGCCCGAGGCCGCCGAACGCCTGCTGGAGGCGAGCCTGCGGCTCGGAGGACAGCAGTGGCGGGCCGTGCCCGACCTCACCTTCTGCGGGCCCGCCGACCGGGTCTTCGTCCTCGACCGGACCGAGGGCGCGCTGGTGTTCGGCGACGGACTCACCGGCCGCATCCCGCACCCGCGCCAGGAGGCGAGCGCCGAGTACACGATCGGCGGCGGCCGGGACGGAAACGGCGGCATGACCGCGAACTGGGTACCGGCCGGGGACTCCACGGCGGCGATCACGGCCGCCAACCTGGTGCGCGCCGAAGGCGGCGCCGACCCGGAGACGGTCGCCGAGGCACGGCAGCGCGCCGCCGCCTCCCTCGGCGAGGTGACCCGCGCGGTCACCGCGGCCGATTACACCACCCTCGCCCTGGCCACCCCGGGCGTCGCCGTCGCCCGCGCCCACGCCTCGCTGGGCGAGCACCCCGGCTTCCCCTGCACCCCGGTGCCCGGCGCCGTGACCGTGCATCTCGTACCGGCGGTGCCGCGCGCGGACCCGGCCCGCGAGGACTTCGTGGCCGCGCCGCGCCCCGACCCGGGCATGCTGTGCGCGGTCGCCGCCCACCTGGAGCAGGCGCGGCTGCTCACCTCCGAGATCTTCGTCCGCGCGCCCCGCTACCGCGAGGTGGTGCTGCGGGCCGACCTGTCGGGCGATCCCGCCGACCGGGACCGGGTGTCGGCCCGGCTCACCGAGGCGCTGCGCCGCTTCCTCGACCCGCTGACCGGAGGCGACGACCAGGACGGCTGGCCGTTCGGCCGGCCGCTGCGCCCCTCGGCCCTGCTGCGGGCCGCGCACCGCGCGCTCGGCGACCTCGCGGCCGTCTCCGCCGTGGCGATCGGCCTGGACGGGGCCGACCCGGACGAGGACTGCCGGGAAGTGCCGCTCGGGCCCGGCGAACTACCCGTCCTGCGGGCGGTCCGCACGCGGATCGTGACCGCCGTCGAACCGGGGGAGGGGCTGGCATGACCGGCGACGTGTGGTGGGAGAAGGCCGCGCGCGACCAGGAGGGACGGCTCGTAGCCGGCCCGGGCCCGACCGGCGTCCAGCCCGAGCTGACCGACGCCACCCGCGAGGCGGTCCGGGCCGCGGTGCGCGGCCGGATCGCGGGCTACACCCCGGACTGGACCGACCCCGACCGCCAGGACGCCGGAGTCGCGCTCGTCCGCCTCTTCGGCACCCAGACCGAACCCGTCCTCACGCGCGTCAACCGGCTGCCGGAGAAACTGCTGGCCGAACACCTGGCGCAGGCCGGCGTGCGACGCCGCCCGGCCGGGGCGGCGGCCGTCCTCCTGGAGTTCACCGTGAACCCGCCGGACGGCACCTCCGTCCTGGTACCCGCCGGATTCCAGAGCGCGGCGTCCGGCCCCGCCGGGCAGGTGGTGTACGAGACCGAACAGGACCTCTACGCCACTCCGGCCACCCTCGCCGCCCTCGCCGTACAGGAAGGCGGAACGCTGGAGACCCTGCCGCTCGGACCGGCCGGGCCCAGCCGTCCCTTCGCGCCGTTCGGCCGGGACCCGGAACCCGGCAACGGCCTGTGGATCGGACTCGCCGGGACGGCCGCCCCCTACCCGCACCTCTCGCTGGGCTTCGTGGTGGTCGCCGCCCCGCCCGCGCCCGCCGGCTCCGGCGGCCCGGTGCCCCTGCCGCTGCCGCCCGCGCCCCTGCTGCGCTGGGACGTGCTGGACGGCACCCGGCTGGTCCCCGCCGAGCTGGTGCGCGACTCGACGGCCGGGTTCCGGGCGAGCGGGACCGTCGAGCTGCGGGTGCCGCGCTCCTGGGCGCCGGGCAGCCCGCCCGGCGCCCGGCCGAGGCCCCCGCTGCGCTGGCTGCGGCTGCGGATCGCGCACGGCGCCTTCGGCGGGCCCGCGCCGGTGCTGTCGGGGCTGCGGCTGAACATGGTCGCCGCCACGGCCGCCCGCACCATCAGGGACGAGCCGCTGCGGCCGATCGAGGACAGCGGGGAGAGCGGCCGGCGCCGCATGAGCCTCAGTCAGCGGCCCGTCCTCGCCGGCACCGTGGTCGTCGAGGTCGACGACGATCCCGGCGCCGACGTGTTCGGCACCACGACCGGTCCCGCCTCCCGCTGGCGGGAGGTGGAGAGCCTGGCCGGGTACGGCGCCGACGACCGGGTCTTCACCGTCGACCACGACAGCGGCGAGGTGACCTTCGGCGACGGCGTCCACGGAGCGGCCGTACCGCCCGGATTCCGCAACGTCCGCGCCGTTCGCTACCGCGTGGGCGGCGGCAGCGCCGGAGCCGTGCGCGCGGGCGCCGTCAGCACGGTGGTGACCGCTCTGCCGTACGTCATCGGCGTCGCCAACCCCTTCCCGGCCTCCGGAGGCACGGATGCCGAGCCCGACGCCGACGCGATGCGCCGGGGGGTGGGCGAACTGCGGGCCCGGGGCCGGGCCGTGGCCCCGGCCGACTACGGCCTGCTGGCCACCCGCGCACCCGGCGCCTTCGTGGCCCGCGCCCACGGCGTGCCCGGCCTGCACCCCGACTACGCCGGAACGCGGATCCCCGGCGTCGTGGGAGTCCTCGTCGTGCCGCCGGGCGAGGACGGCACCCAGCCGCCCATTCCCACCGCCGCCACGCTGCGGGCCGTCGCCGACCACCTGACCCGCGAGGCCGCCCCGGCCGGGGTCACCGTGGTCGCCGCGCCCGTGCGGTACCGCACGGTCGCCGTCGAGGCATGGGTCGCCCTCGACCCGGACCTCGACCGCGCCGCGGTCCTGACCAGGGCGGGCGACGCGGTGCGCGGCTATCTGGACCCGCTGCGCGGCGGGGAGGACGGCGCGGGCTGGCCGTTCGGCGGCGCGCTGCGGCACACCGCGCTGGTCCGGCGCCTCCTCGCGGCCGACGGCGTGCTGGCCGTCGCCCGGCTCTCGCTCACCGTCGACGGAGTGCGGCTGCCGCCCTGCACCGACCATGCGATCGGGCCGCACGACCTGGTCTGGCCGGAGCGCCCGCTGCTGATCCCGGTAGGAGACCAGCCATGACGTGCACACCACACCCCGCGACCTTCCGCCTCCTGGACGGCTACGTCGGCTGGGACCGGAGCCCGGACGGAAGCGAACCGGGCACGGCCGGCATCGTCGGGTTCGACGAACCCGCCGGCATCCGGCTCGCCTACCGTGGCGGCGCGCCGGAAGGACCCACCAGGAAGCAGCTCCTGCCGTGGTTCCCCGACCCGCGCCTGGCACCGGCCTGCGGGCCGTGCGGCTGGTACCTGCTGGTCCCCGCGGAGCGGCGGCTGCTCCGGCGCGGCGCGTGCGGCGACGCCTTCGGCCCCGTATGGCCGTCCGCCTGCGACCCCGGCCTGCTGCGCCGGCCGGTCTGCGTCGCCGCGCGCGGACACCGCCTCGCCGTGGTGGAGTCCGACCGGGTGCTCGTATGGCGCCGCGAGGGCGATCAGCTCGCCGGCGTGATCCGGGTGCGGCGGCCCGTCCGGGCCGCCCTGGGGCCCGGCGACGAGGTACTGGTCGCCACGCGGGGCAGTACGGACCTGCGCCGGTTCGACTCGGCGGGCGGCCGGAAAGGGGTGCTGCGCACCGGGGTGCGGGGCGAGGTCGTCGGGCTGCGCGTCGGGGACGACCGGACGGTCTGGCTGCTCGCCGACGACGGCACCCGGCTGCGCGTCCACCGGGGCGGGCACGGCCGGCCCTTTCGCACCGCCACCCTGGACGAACTGGCCGGAGCGCTGACGCCGTCCGCGCTCACCTCGGCGGACGAGGACGGGTTCCGCCTGGACGAGAAGGGCCCCGACGGGCCCGAGATCCACTGCCACACCTGGCAGGGCCTGCCCCGGGACCCCGTGCCACCGCGCACCGACACCTACCTGACCGGCGGCTCGTACCTCACCACCCTGATCGACAGCGGTGAGTCGCGCTGCCGCTGGCACCGGGTGCGCGTCGACGCCGAGGTGCCCGCCGGCACCTCGGTCGGCGTCGGGATCGTGGTGACCGAGGACGGCCGCTACGAGCAGAGCGACTGGCAGACACCGGCCCCCGGGATCACCGACTTCCTCGTCGACCAGCCGCCCGGCCGCTTCCTGCGGCTGCGGCTGCGCCTCACGGGCGACGGCGGCGCTACGCCGGTCGTGCGCCGCATCCGGCTGGACTTCCCCCGGGTCACCAGCGCCGACCTGCTGCCGCCCGCCTTCCGCCAGGACCCCGCGGCCGACGACTTCACCGAGCGCTTCCTCTCGCTGTTCGACGCCACGCTCGCCGAGGTCGACCGGGTCGTCGAACGGTATCCGGCGCTCCTCGACCCGGCCGGCGTACCGGACCGGGTGCTGCCGTGGCTCGCCGGACTGCTCGGCCTGTCGTTCGAGGCGGGCTGGGACGCGCGGACCCGGCGCGCGCTGCTCGCCGCGGCGCCGGAGCTGTACCGGCGCCGCGGCACGCCCTGGGCGCTGCGGGAAGCGGTGCGCATCGTCTTCGGGGTCACCCCGGTCATCGACGAGCTGGCCGGGGACCGCCGCTGGGCACAACTGCGCGCGGCCGTCGGGTGCGCGCCGCCGGCGCACGCCCAAGGACTCGGCTCGGTACGGCTGTTCGGGCGCTCGGCGAGCCGCTTCCGGGTCGGCGGCTCGGCACTGGGCGCCGCGCCGCTGCGCGCGTTCGGGGCGCCCGACAGCGATCCGCTGACCGCGCACGCGCACCGGTTCCGGGTGCTGCTGCCCGCCGGGCCGGCGGACACCCGGGCGCTGCGACGGCTGGTGGAGCGCCAGGCGCCCGCGCACACGGTGGCATCGGTACGGACCGGCGGCACCGGCTTCGTGGTCGGCTCCCGGTCCACGGTCGGCGTGGACACCGCGTTCGTCCCGCTGCCGCCGCCCGTGCTCGGCGGCGACAGCCCGCTGAGGCTGAACCGCGACGGGGTGCTCGGACCGGGCCCCAGAGGACCGCGCCGAGGGGTGGGAGTGGGAGTCGTCTCCGCCGTCGGTGTGCATACGCGAGTGTCGTGAGAGGACGGACGATGACGGAGACAGGTACACCGGGGACGGCGGAGTTCGACGCGCCGCCGCTGCGCAGGCTGCGGTACTTCCACGGCCAGATGCTCGGCGCCCGGGACTTCCAGCGGGAACAGGAGTACTACCGCGAGAGGCTGAGGCTGCGCATGCGCTGCCTGCTCGGCTACGGCGTGGTGTGCGGCCTGTTCGTGGAACCGGTGCCGGGGCACGACGACTGCGCGGACGGCGACGACGGGCACACGGAGGCCGGCGGGACGGCCGTGACCGATGAGCACACCGATGAGCACACCGCGGCCGAGCACGGCCGGCACCGGGCCAAAGTGCGCCTCACCTCCGGTCTCGCCGTGGACTGCGACGGCAACGAGGTCGTGGTGCGGGGCGGTTGCGACATCGACCTGTGGAAGGCGCTGCCCCCCGGTGAGCGCGACACCGACACGGTCTGGATCGGCATCCGTTACGCCGAGCGGCCCGTCGAGCCCACCCGCGCCGTCTACAACGACGCGTGCGCGGACACCGCCGACTGCGAGTTCGGCTGGACGGAGGAGTGCCACAAGGTGGTCGTCACCGGCTGCGAGCCGCCGGTGGACGAGCGCTGCGACACCTGCTGCTCCCGCGGCGCGCACACCACGCTCTGGCTGGCCAGGATCGACCGCGCGGACGCGCACCGGCCGGTGCGCCGGGACCAGATCCACATGAACGTGCGCCGCCCGTTCGGCCGCCACCTGCCCACGGTCATCACCGGTGTCAACTGGATTCACGGTCACACCTACACCATCGACGAGGCCAAGGCCCTCCTCGGCACCCAGGACGAGGACGGCGGGCTCCTGGTGCGGTTCTCCGCGGGCGTGCGCACCGACTCGCTGCGACCGGGCGTGGTGGAGCTCCAGGTCGTCGAGGGCGGCAGCGGCCGCAACGCCTCCACCTGGTACATGGGCGGCACCTTCACCGAACCCGACGCCGCCTGCGGCGAGTTCACCGAGGAGTTCCGCTACCGCCAGACCACGCGCGAGACGCTCCAGGACGGCGACCGCGTGCTGATCACCGTCCGCGCGGCCTTCCTCCTGGACCGCTGCTGCCGGCCGGTCGACGGCACCCACGTCGGCGGACGCGTACCGGCCATCGGCACCGGTACGGACACGCCGGCGGCGGCGCGCGCGGGCTGCGGACTGCCGCCGTCCGGCATCGGTCCCTGGACGTCCGGAACCGGGGCGGGCGGGGACGTCTTCGAGAGCTGGTTCTTCGTTAAGGAGCGCTGATCATGCGAACAGACTGCGGATGCGGCTGCGGGGGTGACGCCACCCGGACCTCCGCCTTCGTACGGCCGCGCTTCTTCGCGGGCCAGCTGCTCACCGAGGACGACCTCGGCCTGCTGGTGGACTACATGACCGCGAAGGGCAGGCTGCACAACCGGTCGCTGTACGGACCGGGGGTCGTCTGCGGCCTCGGCGTCACCTGCGCTCCTTGCGGCGGCGGCACCGTGGCGGTCCACCCCGGACACGCGCTCGACTGCGCGGGCAACGACATCGTGGTGCCCTGCACCGAACAGGTCGACGTACGGGCCATGGTGCGGGAGCAGCGGATCAGCGCCCTCGGTGTGGACTGCGGGGAGGACTGCGACGACGAGGGCGGCCGCCGCTACGGCCTCTATGTGCGCTACCACGAGACGCCCGTCGAACCGGTGGCGCCGTACGCCACCGAGGAGCCCTGCCCCTCGCCGGGCTGCGTGCCCTCCCGGATACAGGAGGGGTTCCGCTTCGTCGTGAAGTGCGACGACTTCGAGGACCACCGCCACAACCCCGGCACCCGGCTGCTCGCGAGCATCGGCGATCTGGCCCGGGCCGACCGCGCCCGCACCCGGGACCGGCGCCTGGAGTACTACCGCGACGCGCTGTCCACCGCCTCGGCCGGCACCGGCCGGACGTTCCGCTTCGACGCGGCCGACGCCGGGCGGTACGCCGCCTCCCTGGCCTGGCTGCGCCGCAACGCGGACGGCGAGGGGCCGCCGCCACCGCCGGCCGCCCGCGAGATGACCGAGCACGTCCGCGCGCTCGCCGCCGGCGTGGCCCGCTACGACACCTACGACGCCGCCGGACAAGAGCGGCTCAAGGCGCAGTACCCGGACCTCGCCACCGTCCAGGAGGCCCGCGGCGTCCTGGGCACGGCCTGCGGCCGGCTCCGCGAAGCCGACGCGGAAGCGGCCTGGCCGGACCCGCTGCACCGCGCCCTCGCCGGAGCGGTCGTCACCGAGACCGCGGCCCGGGTGGTGCCCGGCCGGGACGACGCGGACGCGCCGCTGGAAGTGCGCATGGTGGCCCAGGGAACACCGCTGAGCCATGCGCTGCGGGTGGCGTTCCGCGCGGACCTCGGCCTGATCAGGCAGTGGCTGCTCGCCCGCCTGGACCAGGCCGGCGAGACCGGTGACTGCCGGCTGCGCGCGGAGGTCGCCGCCGTCGACGTACCGCCGCCGCTGCCGGCCCCGCCGCCGGACAGCGTGGAGAGGGCGACCATCGCCGAGGCACAGCAGATCGCCGAGGCGGCGGGCGCACTCACGCTCGCGCTGCGCCGCTTCCTGACCGACGCGGCGTGCGCCACACTCAACCCGCCGTGCGGCGACTGCACCGACACCGACGTGCTCCTCGCCCGGCTGGAGCTGGACGGCTGCGACGTCGTACGGGTGTGCTCCGGGACGCGCGAGCAGGTGCTGCCGGGCGGAGGGGCGTACGGCGAGTGGCTGCCCAAGCTCTACCGGCTTCGCGAACTGGCCGAGCGGGTGTGCGCCGCCCCCCGCCCGCGTGCCGGGCAGCCGGCGCTCCCGCCGCAGGGCGACATCGCGCGTCCCTACGCGGAGGGTCTGCTCGGCGACTGGCCGCGCACCGGTGACCTGGAGGAGATGGTGTCCCTGCTGCTCACCCCGGCACCCGGCGAGACACCGCCCAAGGCACTGCACGAACAGGTCTACACCACACCCAGTGAAGTCACCGACAGCATCCAGGAGCTGGCCGCACTGCGCACCCGGGTGGCCGAGCTGACGGCGGCCGTGTCCGGCCTCGGCGCCCGGCTGGGCAGCGCGCAGGCACAGGTCGGCCGGCTCAGCGAGCGGCTTCCGGAGGACCTCGGGTCCCGCCTCGCGCAGCTGGAGGGCGGCGCCGGCGAGCCGTCCGGCGAGTCGCCGGCCCAGGAAGGGCCCGCCAAGCCGCCGGCCAAGCGCACCCGCCCCTCCCGCAGCCCGAAGTCCGGGGAGACACCATGACGGGCCCGCTGCGCCCCGCCTTCCACGAGGGCCAGGTCCTGGCCGCCGCGGACCTGTCGGCCACGGTCGAGTACGCGCGCGGCACGGCCACCCGGCACGCGCGTCATCTGCACGACTGGGGCATCGCCGAGGGGCTCGGCCTGGTCACCGGCGGCCGCACCGACCCGCTCACCAACGCCCGCTACACCGAGGTGAGCGTGGCACCGGGCATCGCGGTCGACGGCACCGGCCGCGAGGTGGTCCTCACCGAGCCGGTCGTGCTGCGCGAGAGCGACTTCGAGGAGGTCAACGGGGCGGACCAGCCGACGGACGAGCCCTACCCGGTCTTCCTCACCGCGGCCGACCGGGAGCCCGCCCGGGTACCCGGGCCCCTCTCGTGCGCCGGCGGCGCGACCCCGACGCGCGTGGAGGAGTCGTACCAGATCCTCTTCGGGCGCCTCGGCGACGAGCGGCTGGCCGACGAGCAGCGCCCGCCCGCGACCGGCACCCCGCCGGCCGATCCGCCCGTCCGCTGGCTCGTCCTGCTCGGCTACGTCCGCTGGACGGACGGCCACTTCAGCGGGGTGGAGACCAAGGCGCGCGGAGTCGGGGTGCGCTTCGCCGGCGTCCGCGCGGACACCGTCTCGGCCTCCTCGGGCGCGCTGACCCTGCGCACCGGCCCGGCCGCCCAGGAGGGCGAGCCCGCCCTCGTGCTGTCCGGAGGAGACCGGCCGAGCCTGGTCTTCGGCCTGTACCAGGGCAGCGGCACGGTCGCCCCGCTGATGACCCTCGCGGCCAACGGCAACCTCGCCATCGAGGGCAGCTTCAGCGGCCGGATGCCGGTCGGCAGCACCCTGGTGGCATCCGGGACGGCCACCGACGGAATGCTGCTCCCGCTGCCGTCCGGCATCACCCCGGAACAGATCGCCGACGGCCGGGTCGTGATTCATGTGCACCTCACCGCGCGCATACCGCCGACCGACACCCGATCCACGCTGGTCGGCGCCGTGGAGGCCGCCGTGGACGGCGACCGGCGGGTCAGGTGCCGGACGCGTGCGTGCGACATCGCCACGGCCAAGGTCGTCGAACGGCCCGGGGCCGTCGACTTCCTCGTCCTGGCGACGGTCGTGGCGACGAACGGAGGTGGCTGACGATGGCTCTCACCGTGGTGTACACGGCCGGCACCGGCCATGTGGTGGGCGCGCTGGCCCTGACCGGCGCCGGCGCGCCGGCCGACGTAGCCGCGCTCGTCGGACGCGCGCTGCCGATGCGCGTCTCCGTCGGCCAGGGCCGCGTCGCGACGCTGCCGCTGAACGCCGGGAACCTCGCCGTGGCGGTGGTGGACGACGAGCCGGCGGCCCTCGTCGACCCTCTGGCCTTCGGAGTCGAACTGAACCCCGAGGGCAGGCCCGGACCCACGCTGACGCGCCTGGCCACCTGGACCGGCGGCGCCGGTGTCGCGCTGACGCCGAACGGGCTCACCATCACCGTGCAGGTCGCGCCGGCCAGGCCCGCCAAGGTGGTCGCGCTGGTCTCCGCCGACCAGGACACCCATGTGCTCGCCGGGGAACTGCCCGCCCAGCAGACCCGGGTGACACTGCCGCTGAGCCTCGACGCCGGCGGCAAGCACGGCGTCCTGGTGCTGGCGGCCGGCTGGGCGGGCCTGCTGGAGGAGGCGAACGTGACGTGAGCACGCCCCCCGCACCGGCCGTCGGCGAGGCCGGTGAGATCACCGTCCACCGGTGCACGGTGACCGTGACCCGGCGCGGTGGGTGGAGCTGGGGGCCGGACCCGCGCGGCCTGGTGCGGCACGTGGTCGACACGCTTCCGGAGCTGCTGGCGGACCACTTCGCCGAGCAACTGGCCGGCGACGGCCCGGACGTGGAGATCACCGAACCGGTGACCGTCACCGTCCGGCTGGGCGGCACCGGGGCGCCCGGCCGGCCCCCCGTGCCCGCCGAGGTCCGCTTCGCGCCGGTCGTGACGGCCGAGGTCCCCGGCGAAGCGCCCGCGGACGTCCCGTCGTTCGAGGAGTCCTTCGCCGAGGCGGCCGTCCGGGACGCGCCCTCGGCCGCCGCGCTCTTCGGCGAACTCGCCGAGCGCGGCGAACTGGACGCGCTCCTCGCGCTGTTGCCCGGCGAATCGCTCCAGGTGTACGCGCTCGCCCTGCTCGGCGACGACGACGCGGTGGCCGCCCGGCTCCTCGCGGAACTCGCCCGGCGCGCCCGCCAGGACGGCCCGGCCGGGTCACTGCCCGGGCTCCCCGCCGCGTACGCGACCTCGGCGCAGCACGACGAGGCGGCCCGGCCGGCGCGGTCCCCGGGGCGCGAGCACGGCCGGCAGGCCGGGGACGACCGGACGGCCGGGACACCGCATCCGCGAGCGGCGCCGGGCGCCGTCGCGGCCCGTGCCGCCGAAGAGGTGCGCGTACGGTCCGTGCTGCCGTTCCTGCTCGCCGGACCACTGGCCCGCATCGGATACCTCGACGCGATCGCACCCGCGCTGGCCGGTGCCGAACTCGCCGACCAGGCACCGCTGTTCGCCGCGGCCCTCGCGTACAAGGTGCTGGGCGTGACCGCGCGCGGCTGGCGCCGGGACGAAGCGGACCGCGAGACGGCCGCCGCCTTCGCCGGGCTCGAACCGCCCGTCCCGGAGGAGCGGCTGACCGCGTTCGCGCACACGGTACGGCCCGCGCTCCCGGTGCTCGACGGCGTCCTGGCGCTCTCGGTGTGCCGCGGCCACGACCCCGCCGACCCGCTCCTGCTCACCGGGACCGACGACGGACTCCTCCTGGCCGACGCCCAGGGCATGTTCCCGGTCGCCTGGGCGGCGGACCCCGCGGCGCTGCTCCCGCACTGGCAGGCGTGCGGACGGCCTCCCGTACTGGTCTGCGGAGGCGGCCTTCCCTCCGGCTCGCTGCGCGAACTGGACTCGGCGGGCGTGCCGTTCCTCACCGCCGTACGACCCCTGCGCGCCGACCCCGTCACCCGGCTGCCCTGGCGTACGCCCCTGTGGACCGGCACGGCACGACGGCTGGCGGACCCGCGCCTCGCCACCGGACTGCCGGGCCACGCCGAGCGGTTCGCTGACCTGGTCACCGCTCTGGTGACCGAGCGGCGAGCGGTACCACTCGCCCGGGACGGCGCACTGGAACGCTCCGTCACCCTCGCCGCGGCCCTGGGCCTGGCCACCGTGGCCTGGACGCTCTGGCGCGACCGCGAGACCCCCGATCCGCTGTCGGCCCTGACCCGCTTCGCCGACCTGGAGGCCATCGTCCGGTTCGATGCCGGCGCCGTCCGGGTGCGCGTTCCGATGGGGCGGCGCCACGCGGACCTGCTGCGCGGCCGGCTGCTCGCCGACGTGCCCGACGTGGCCTGGCTGGACGGCCGGACCCTGACCTTCTCGGGAGGCTGAGCCAGATGGGCGAACCGGCGCTGGAACACCTGCGGATCCGCCTCGCGGACGTCCACCGGGCGCTGCGCGCCGCCGTCGAACGGCAGGCACGGATCGCGGCCCGGCTGACCCGGCCGGACCTCACGCCGTACTGCGTCACCGACGAACAGGTCGACGTGCTGCTCGGCGAGGTGCACGCCTTCACCGACGCGATGGCGGCCCCGTACACCCCCCGACGGCCCGAGCCGGACGGCGAACGCGAGCTGAGGCGGCGCGCGTCGGCCGAGGGCCGGACCCTCCCGCTGGACGCGCTCGCCACCCGGTTCGGCCTGTCCCGCGCCGAACAGGACGCGCTGCTGCTGGTGGCCGCGCCCGAACTGGACCGCGGCTACGAGCGGATCTACGCCTACATCGTGGACAACCTCAACCGCCGGATGCCGAGCGTGGAACTGCTGGTCACGGTGGCGGCGGCGAGCGAAGCCGGCCGCGAAGGAGCGCGAGAAGCGGCCGAGCCGCCGGGCCCGGCCGCCCGCCTCGCCCTGCGCCGCTCGCTCGGGCCGGCCGGGCCGCTGCGCCGGTACGGACTGCTGCGTCCGCACGGCGAAGCCGCGGTCGGGCTGGCCCAGGAACTCTTCCTGGGCCCAGGCGTGCTGGACTTCCTGCTGGGCTGGGGCACGGACGCCGGACTGCTCGGTCACGACCCCGGCGAGGTCGTCCGGCCGGAACCACAGGTGCCGCCCCCGCACCTGGCCTCGCGGCGGCTCACCCGTCTGGGCGAGGCGCTGGGCGCGGGCGACATCGACCTGGCCGGGCTGTGGGGCTGCCCGTCCGACGACCAGCTCGATGCCGTACAGGCCCTGGCCCGAGCGGCCGGCGCGCCGCTGCGGACCCTCACCGGCGACCCCGAGGCCGAACTGCGCACGGCCGCCGCGCTGGGCGCGGTGCTGTGGATCCCCACCGACGACCCGCACGACGAGCCGCAGCGGCAGAGCCACCTCGGCATCATCGCCGCCGCGCTGCTGCGCTCCCGCGCGCCGGTGTGCCTCACCGGCCTGAAGCCGTGGCGTCCGGCAGCCCTGCTCGCCGCGCGCGCCTACGCGGAACTCACCGTTCCGGTGGCGAAGTTCACCGACCGGCGGGCGATGTGGTCGGCGGCGCTGCCGGACCTGAACGGCACCCTCCTGGAGGACCTCGCCGTCCGGTACCGCATGAGCGGCGGCGAGCTGCGCGCCGTGGCGTCGGTCGCGGACGCGGGGGCCCGCCTGGCGGGCAACGGGCGTCCCGAACCGGTCGCCGACCATGTCGAACCCGCCATCGCCACCGTCACCCGCGGGCGCGGCGGAAGCGCCGTGCAGGCGATCACGCCCCGGCGCACCGTGGACGACCTGGTCCTGCCCGACGCCCAGTTCCACCAGGTCCTGGAGATCGTCTCGGCCTTCCGCGCCTGGCCCCGGATCGCCGAGACCTGGGGCTTCGCCCGCCGCTCGGCGCACGGCGGGGTCAAGGCGCTGTTCACCGGGGAACCGGGCACCGGCAAGACCCTGTCCGCCGAGATCGTCACCGGCATGCTCGGCCTGGAACTGCTCAAGGTGGACCTCGCCCAGGTCGTCTCCAAGTGGGTGGGGGAGACGGAGAAGAACATGGAGACCGCCTTCCGCCAGGCCGAGGAGAGCCACGCGGTGCTGCTCTTCGACGAGGCCGACGCCCTGTTCGGCAAGCGCGGCGAGGTCAAGCACGGCACCGACCGGTACGCCAACATGGAGGTCGGCTATCTGCTCCAGCGCCTGGAGGCCAGCGACGGCCTGGTGATCCTCACCAGCAACCTCAAGGACAACATCGACCCGGCGTTCACCCGGCGCTTCCACTTCGTCGTCCACTTCCCGCGCCCGGGCGTGGCCGAGCGGCGCAGGCTGTGGCGCCTCGCCTTCCCCGAGCAGGCCCCGCTCGCCGCGGACGTGGACCTGGACGCGCTGGCCCGCCTGGACATGACCGGCGCCGCCATCACGGCGGCGGCCCGCACGGCCGCGCTGGCCGCGGCGGACGGCGACGGCGACACGATCGCCATGTGGCACGTCGTACGCGGAGTCGCCCGCCAGTTCCAGCGCGAGGCCCGTCTGCTCCGCCCGACCGAACTGGGCCCCCACGCCCATCTGCTCGACACGTCCCGGGAGTGACCCCGATGCTGCCCACCGAACGCCCGCTCTCACCGCACCGCCTGGTGGCACCGACCCCGCCGGCCAGACCCCAGGAAACGACGCCACCGACGCGCCAGACACCGGCTCCGGTGACTGAGCCGGTGAGCAACGCGGCGACGGCCCGGTCCGTGCACGCGAAGCCGCTGATCCACGAAGGAGCGGTGCTTGCGGTCGCTCATGACCAGGCCGGTAACGCGGCCGTGGCGGAGGCCATGACGCGGGCGACCGGGGCCGTACCGCCCGTGCTGGTGCGGTCCATGAAACCAAGGCAGAAGGACACCCCTGGCCGGTGAGCACCTCTCACTCACCCGGTGGTTTCAGAGGTGACCCGGTGTCCGGTTCGGGTCGTCGAAAAGGGGCTCGATGTCCTCGGGGCTGGTCGCCAGCAGATGCTCCAGTTCGTCGGGAGGGATGCCGATGTGTCCTCCCTCCGGGCTGCCGGTGCGGGTCAGGCCGGGACGGGACAAGCGGTGCCGGTCGCCGTGCAGGTAATAGGCGAACGGAAGGCCTGCCTCGTGCAGCGCCCGCGTGAGTGACCACTCGCGCTCCTGTGAGGCCCGCACGTCTACGCCCCTCGCGCGCAGTTCAGGCAGTACCTCCCGGTACGACACGTCCGACAGCGGGTTCCCTGTGACGTCGATCCAGCGCAGTCCGGCGCACTCGAGTGCGGGAGAAACATCCGAGACGAGGCTGCGTTCCAGGTTCAGTGAGAGCAGCGCGGACGCTTCGTGGACCGACCCGATATCGCGGAGGTCGCTGTCGGAGACCTTGAGGCTGGACAAATCGGGGAACCTGCCGAGGTCGGGGAGTTCACCGGCGCCGTAGCCCACAAGAACCAGGACCTGCAGGGACGAACAGCGCTCGAGCCCGGAGATGCCGCGGGCATGAGGAACCCCTAGAGTCATGATGTTGCCGAGTTCTTCGTCTTCGAACGGTTCCGGGTGTCCGACCTTGAGGGAGATCGCTCCGGCGATCGCGGGATCCATCCGCTTCCTTCTTCATCATCGTTTGAGTGCACTCTGGGCTTTCAGGAACCTGTTCCGTACGGCTTCGAAGGCCTCCTGCTGCTGGGCGCCGAGTTGGGCGAGAGTCATTTCCAGGAATGAGTCCGTCTTGACGCGGAAGAGTACATCGAGGGGCTGGTTGAGAAGGGCGGGCGGGACGTCCCCGAGGTCGCCGCTCCAGAGGAGCCTGATTCCGGATGCACCTGCTTTCGCATCGCTGTCGAGGATCTTGAGCAGCAGTTCGACGAACGCCCGGGCGGTGCCTGACCTGTTCTCCATGTACAGGTCGCGGAGGCAATCGTGGAACTTCTTGGTGCCGTTGGTGAGGGTCGACTTGCGATCCCTGGTGTAGAAGGTGCCCACGTGGGCTTCCAGCGACAGCTTCCCCTGGGGGTCCAGGACGTGCCAGATGACGTGATTCGTCGGGGACCGCAGGGAATCCTGCAGGCGCAGCCAGTCCAGGCCCTTCTCGAGGTCGCCCTTCTTGTGGTGATCGATGGCGGACTCGATGACCTCCAGGAGATGGTCCGTGGGGATCCACTCGTGCGTCCCCTCCTCGAGGTCGCGGAAGCGGCCCTTGACGAATTCGCGGCTGGGGGTGTCGTTGTCCCAGAGGTCGCGGAATCTCTCCCAGGTGATCGTGCCGACCTGATTCGCCCGCACCATGGTCTCCAGGAACGCGCGCAGGCCATGCGCGTTGACCGCTGCCTTCAAATCCTGGTCGGCGTCCGCGTCCCGGCCGGGGAACGGGTCCCAGCGGCCGTAGGTGGGGCGGTCGGCGAAGAAGGTCATCTCGTCGATGACCTCCACCGTTTTCTCGTCACCTGCGGCTGTGGTCTTCCCGGTGGACTTGAGGTTGCCCAACGCCCCCTCGGGGCCGCCGAGTTTGTCGAGGAAGGGGTGGCGGGTGGCGGAGTTCTTACCGAACAGATAGCTTTTGACGGTATCTTTTTCGGCTGCTGCGCGTGGATGTGCTCTCCTGAACGCGGCTACATCCTGCCTCTCGATGTATGCCAACGCTGCGGAGTCGGTGTCGTTCAGGACGGAGCGGTCCCACACTGCTTTGCCCGCGGATCCGGCCTTCGCCTTGCTGAGAATCTGTGACCACCAGTGCTCGTGAACCTCCCGCACGTACTTCTTCGCCGCTTCGACGAGCCGGAGATCCAGAGCCGCCGGATCGGAGTCGGCACCCGGGTTGATGGTCAGTTTGAGGCGGTAGAGCTCTCCGGACTTGACGAGACGGATCGAGGTCAGCCGATGCCGCCGCTTGATTCCGGGAAGTCCCTTTCGGACGGACTGCACGGTCGCGGAATCCTCGCCGATGAGTTGATTCGCCTCGCGGAGGGCGGCGTCGAGGGCGCTCCGCTTCGCCGCCTCCGACCGTTTGTCGGGACGCTTCTTCCTCGGGTCGCGACCGTCCTTCCGCTTCGGCTTCCGCCCGTCCGGCCGCCGCCGCCGGTCCGGTCGCCTCCGCCGGCCCGGCCCGCCCGGCCGCCTACGGTCAGGGCGGTGCTTCGGCTTCGGCTCGGCCTTCGGCTTCTTCTTGTCGAACGCGGACTTGAGCTTCGCCCACAGCCTCTTCACCAGGCCGACGATCTTGTCGATGACCCAGTCGACCGCCTTGTTGACCGGTGCCGACAGGCGCTGGACGATCTGCCGCACCCGTCCGGCGATGCCGCCCACGCCCAGGACCGCCGCCAGGACGCCCAGCAGGACGGGGACGGAGCGGGCCAGGGCGCGTTCGATCAGGGCCGGGACGCCGCCGCTGCCGCCTCTCGCGATCGCGATGACCGCGTCGAGGACCGCGTTGACGAAGTCGAAGATCTGACGGGCCTGGGTGACGACGAACCGGACGAAGTCGATGATCAGCTTGACGGCCCGGACGAACGCCGACGCCGGGTTGAGCAGCGAGATCACCCACATGATCCCGGCGACCACGATCGTCGGCGT
Source organism: Streptomyces sp. SCL15-4 (assembly GCF_033366695.1). Classification (NCBI taxonomy): domain Bacteria; kingdom Bacillati; phylum Actinomycetota; class Actinomycetes; order Kitasatosporales; family Streptomycetaceae; genus Streptomyces; species Streptomyces sp. SCL15-4. Next base: position 1,333,559 of record NZ_JAOBTQ010000001.1, on the reverse strand, counting down.
GACGTAGGCGATCACGTTGTCGAGCAGCTGTTTGCGCAGGTCGCCGACGCGCGCCCGGAGGTCCTCCCACATCGCCGCGACGCCCCGTCTGCGGACCTCGGCGAGCAGCGGCACCGCGGTCTCGGCCGCCGCGATCGCCGGTTCGGGGACCTTGCGGGTGATCCGGGCGCGGATGTTCGGCCAGGTCAGGCCCAGCAGGCCGGCGAGCATCTTCACCACGCCCTGGGTGTCGAACTTCGCCGGCAACTCGATGCCCGCCTCGGCCGTCTTCCCCAGCAGCCAGGACAGGATGCCCTGCTGGAGGTGGCGGCCGATGTTCGCGAGGAACTGCCGCAGGCCGGCGCCGACGGCGGAGACCAGGTTGCGCAGGAAGCCGATCGGGTCCTTGAGGATCAGCATGACCGCCTGGGCGGCCTTGGCGAGGACCGCCAGCAGCAGCCGCTTCAGCTCCAGGATCGTGTTGATCACGGCCTTGACCGCGTCCACGGCCTTGGCCACCAGCCCCTTGTTCTTCTCCTTCTCCGCGGCGATCTCGTCGTCCACGGACTTGAGCGCCTCGGTGTACTTGGTGGCCAGGGTGTCGACGAGCTGGGTGCCCTTGTCGTCCACGGCCTGCGCGAGTGCGTCGAACTTGTCGGTGAACTCGGCCGCCGCCTGCTGCCCGATGCTCCGCAGGTCCGCCGGGAGCCTGCGCACCGCGTCCCGCATCTCGGCCCGGCCCCGGGCGATGCGCCGCTTGGCCCGGTTCAGCTCCGCGCCGATGGTGTCGGCGACCTCGGAGATCACCTGTCGCATCCGGCGTACGTAGGTGTCGCGGGCCTCTTCGAAGATCTTGTCGGCCTCGGCGGGCAGCCCCGCGAACAGGTCCCGTACCCAGCGCAGCTTGCCCGTCGCGCCCGAGTACCGGCGGTCCTTGTAGTCGTCCATCTTCCGCCGGTGCTCGGCGGTGAACGCGTCCCGGGCCGCCTTCTCGCCCCGGCCGAACTGGTCGTCGACGAGCTTGTCGAGGCCGCCGAGGATCGCTTCGACGTCCTTCTTCATCGTGTCGAACACGCCTTGCAGGACCGTCGTGACCTGGGCCCGCTTCTCCTCGTCGCGGCTCTTGGCGCCGGTCTTGCCCGTGTGGACCTGCTGTCCGGTACGCACCCGATGGGCGCCCATCGCGCCCATCGCGGCCGCGCCGAGCCGCCTGGCCTGCGCGGTGGAGGAGCGCAGCTGGGCCGTCTCGTGCTTGCGCACCCGCCCGGGAGCGGCGTCGGAGTGCCGCTCGGCGGCCTTCTTCTCGCCCAGCGCCCGGGCGAACGCGGGCTCGTTGGACTTCCGCAGCTGCGCCTCGGTGACCTGGGCGTCGGCCATCCGCCGGTCGACCTCGGCGGGCCCCGCCGACATGTCGGTGGCCGACGGCGGCAGCCTGTCCGGTACGGCCTGGGCGGGATTCGGCGCGTCCGGCGTGCCGGGAGGCCGGTCCCCGCTCATCGGCACGACCTTCTTGGGCACGGCCGCCGAGGTGTCCGGCGGGGCGGCGGTGGTCGTGGCGATCTGCTCGGCCGAGTCCGAGGTGCCCTCACCGACCTTGCCGTGCACCTCGGCGCGGACCTCGTCGGCCTTGCCGGAGCCGGCGAACTTGTCCGCCTCGTCGAGGTTCTTCGGCGCCTTGTCCGCGATCGCCTTCTCGACCGCCCTGATGAACGCGTCCTTGTCGAACTCCTTGGGCTTGGCCTCGTCCATCCTCTCGGCGTTGGCGGTCTTGCCCTGCGCCACCTCGTCGTCCTTGGGCGGCAGCGCGGCGTCCTGCGCCGCCGCGGCCTCGGCACGCGGCGGCGGGTGCGACGCGGCCAGCGCCCGCTTCTTGTGCCGTACGTCCTTCTTCAGCGACGCGAACTTCGGATCCGCGTCGGGACCCGGCCGCGCCTTCGCCTCCGGTCCGGGGCCGGAAGCCGCCTCCGCCTCCGCACCCCGCGCCGGCGGTGCGACGGCACCCGCCCCGGCGCGACCGGCCGCCGCGACGGCGCCGTTGCCGACCATGTCCTGCGCGGCGAGCGGCGGCCGCCCGGGGTGGGGCGGGGCCGGGACCGGCCTGGCCGGGCCCGCCAGGGCGGCCGTCACCGCCGCGTTGGACGGGGCGTGCACCGCGGACGGTGCGGAACCGGCCGGCTGCGGCCGCTGTTTCGTCGGCGCGGACACCGCGGACGACGCCGCCGGCCGCACCGCGAGAGCCTTCGGCACTGGCATCGGACGCGATCCCTCCCCAGCAGGTCGGTGGCGACAGGCGCCCGGCGCCCGAGGGACACCCCGACGCAGTGTGCCGACACGGGCGTGACGAGTTCGTCACCTCCGCGTCCCCCGGAGCGTGATCGCCGACTCGCTCGGACATCGGAGAAGAGGCGCTGGGAGGCGGCGGGAGAGCCTTGCCCTTCGTGTCGCGGTACGCCCGGACGGCGGCCGGCGCTGCCGTTCCCGAGCGCCGCCAGGGCGGTCGCCGACGTCCGGCCGACGGCAACGGCGAAGCCGGTCGGATGGCTCAGCTGCTGAGGAAGCGCTCGACGGCCTGGAGGGTCACTACGTCGGCCAGGAAGCCGAGGTGGGTCTGGCAGGGGACCAGATGGTTGGCGGCGCCGGCGAGCGGAGTGCTGGTGTAGGGGAGGATGACGCCGTCGCACGGCGAGTACCAGGTGGCGTACTCGGTGCCACCCGGGGTTTCGTCGCCCGCGTTGAGCGTGGCGAGGAAGGCGGACCCGGGGAACATCTCCACGCAGGACAGGTTCACCAGACAGGCACCTGCCGCGGTGGTGCCGTGGTTGGCGCCCGCGATGGAGGCGAGGTGGCGGACGTAGGGCTGACCGCCGAGCTTCTTGACGTACCAGTTGCTGACCAGGCCGCCCATGGAGTGGTTGACGATGTCGACCTGGTGTGCGCCGGTGGTGGCGAGGACCTGCCGCACGTATGCGGCGAGGCCGCCGGCGCTGATCGTATTGGACTGCGTCCAGTTGTACTCGTAGGCGAACAGGTCGCCGTCGGAGTAGCCGCCGGCCTTGAACACGCCCTTGGCGGTGATCCAGTGGGTGGCGTTGCCGGTGAAGCCGTGGACGAAGATCACGGGGGTGCGGGCGCTGCTCGCCGGTTCCGCGGCACTGGCACCGGACATCCCGAACGCGGCGAGCGCCACGGCCGAGAGCACGGCGAGCAAGAGGATGCGCAGGCGTCGCATGGGGTGACTCCCTTCTCCGCGCTCCCCCCGGGTGGAGGGGAACGATCGGGAAGGAGTGTGCGCTGGTCGGACCGGTCGCGGACCGGTGGAACCACCAGTCGTCCACGTGGCGCGGTGGGGTCGCACATCACGGTGGCGGGGCGGCGGACGCGGGGCAACTCCCTTCCGTTTCAACAGCTCCCGCTTCACACTGCCGTCATGGACAGCGACAGCGGAGGCAACGCGGCGCCCCGCATTCCGGTCCGCCTCCATGGCCGTTCCGAGGCGCAACGGACCCTGCGCGACCTGGTAGCGGGGCTGGGCGCCGGGCGGGGAGCCGCCGTGGTGGTGTCGGGCGAGTCCGGCAGCGGGCGGTCCGCGCTCCTGGCCGCCGCCGCGCGTGCGGCCGCGGGGTGCACCGTGCATCACGTCGGTGGTGTCGACTCGGAGGCCGCAGTCCCGTGGGCATGGTGCCAGCGGCTCGTGCTGCGACTGACCGAGGCCCTGCCGGCGCCCTCCGCGGGAGACGCGGAGGTCCTGGCCGGGATCGTCGCGGGCCGGTGTCCGCCGGAGGCGGTCCTCGCGGTCGCATCGGCGCTGCGCCGGACGCTGGAAGCCTCGGGCGCGGGGCGGCCGGTGCTGTTGTGCGTGGACGATGCACATCGGCTGGACCACCTCTCACTGTGCGTACTGGGGCTGTTGGCCCGCCGGCTGGAGGCCCTGCGGGTCGGCCTGCTGCTCACCGTGGTCACCGGGCATCCGGCCCTCGTGGCCCTGGACGGGATCGACACGCTGCCACTGCCGCCGATCGACGACGCGGCGGCCCGCCGGCTGCTGGCGGACGCGGCGCCCCCGGGCCGGGCGGCCGGCCTGCGCCCGGCGACCGCGGCGGAAGTGCTCGCTCTCGCGGCCGGCAACCCCCTGGCACTGACCGAACTCGCGGCCGCTGCCCGTGCCGGCGACCGGTGCGGCCCCCTCGGCCTGCCACCGGGCAGCAGGTGGCGGGCCGACCACGCCCACCGCTTCCGGCAACTGCCCGACGAGGCCCGGGCGGTGATCGCCACTGTCCTCGTCGGCGGCCCCCTCGGTCCGGATGTGCTGCGTACCGCCGCCCGCCGGGCGGGATGGGCCCCGGACGCGATCGACAGGGCGCTGGCCGGCGGGCTGATCGTCGTGTCCGACGACGGCACGGTGGCGGTGGCGGGCCGGCTGCTGCGCCAGGTACTGCGCGCGGAGGTCCCGCTGGCCGCACAGCATGCCGCGCACCGGCTCCTGGCCGAAGTGCTCGATCCCGACCGGTCCCGGCTGTGCCGTGCGCTGCACCGGCTGGCCTGCGGCACGGGCCCCGCCGAGCAGGACGCGGCGGACCTGGAGGGGGCGGTCGGCGATGCCGGCCATCACGCGGCCGGAGAGGTGCTGGAGGAGGCGGCCGACTTCGCGCCACGGCGACAACTCCGGGAGCGGTGGCTGACGCTGGCGGCCCGGCACGCCTTCCTGGCCGGGGAGGACATCCGGGCCCGAAGCCTGCTGCGCCGCGTGCCGCCACACGGCGTGCCCGAGGGGACGCGTGCGCTGCGGAGCCTGGTCGAGGGAGAACGCCGGCTGCGCGACGGTGCGCCGGCAGAAGCGTGCCGACAACTGTCCGCGGCAGCCGACCTGTTCCTGGACGACTGCCGTGAGTCGGCGGCGCGCGCGATGATGCTGGCCGGCGAGGCCGCCTTCCTGGCCGGTGACTTCGCCGGCTACTTCGCGCTGGCACGCCGGGCGGCACCCCTGCGGCGCGGCGCCGGCATGGAGGCCACCCCGGCCACGCGCCTGGTCGTCGACCACTTCGCGGGGATGACGGCCACCTTCGAAGGCCGGCACCGGGAGGCGGGGCGGCTGCTGCGGCGGGTGATGCGGCTGGCCGAGGGGATCCCGGACGCGTACTGCGCGTTGTGGGCCGCGCAGGCCGCCTACACGCTGGGCGACGCCGCCCGTGCCCACGCCTTCGCCGTCGCCGCGGCCGAGTCGGCCCGACGTAGGGGCGCGCTCTCCCTGGTGCCCGCCGCGCTCGTCTACCAGGCCCTGGCCGCGCTGCTGACCGACCGCTGCGCGGCGGCCGAGGGAGCGGCTCTGGACGGGCTGCGGCTGGCCCGCCAGACGGGGCAGCGCAACCTCGCCGTGGATCACCTGGCGGTGCTCGCGCTGGTGTCCGCGCTGCGGGGCAACGGGGATGACACGGCGGTCAGGCTGCGGTCCATCACACAACAGGTGTCCATGTGGGGGCTGGGCCGGCCGGCCGCGTTCGGCCGCTGGGCGTCCGCGTGCGCCGATCTCGCGGACAATCGGCCCGCCGAGGCGCTGACCCGGCTGGCGGGCATGGCCCACACCGCCGTGGGCAACCAGACGGACCTGGTCATCCGTCAGCTGGCCACTCCGCACTTCGTCGAGGCCGCGGTGCGCTGCGACCGGCGTGCCAAGGCGGCGGAGGCACTGCGCTCCTACCACGCCTGGGCGGCCGGCGGGACGAGCGCCGCCCGGCTGGCCCTGGCCCACCGCTGCCACGCGCTGCTGGAGTCCGACGACGCGGCGGCCGACGCCCAGTTCCGGCATGCCGCCCGGCTCCACCGGCAAGACGGAGCCGTACTGGAGTTGGCGAAGACCGAGCTGTTCCACGCCCATCGGCTGCGGCGCGCCCGCAAGCCCCGTCCGGCACGCGAGCTGCTGCGTGAAGCGGTACAGATCTTCCAGCAATTCGGTGCCGCCTCGTGGGCCCGGCGGGCCACCGAGGAACTCCGCGCCACCGGCGCGCGCGTGCAGATTCCCGCGCGGCTCGGCGAAGGCGGGTGCGGAACGGGCGCGGACCTGACACCGCAGCAGACGCGGATCTGCGAGCTGGTCGCCCAGGGCGCGACCAACCAGGAGATCGCCGACGTGCTGATGGTCAGCGTCCGGACCGTCGAGTACCACCTCAGGAACGTCTTCACTCGACTCGGCGTGCGCTCCCGCGTCGAACTGGCCGCGCACTTCCGCTAGAGGAACGGGAGCTCGCCCGGTCCAACTCCCGGTCACGGAGCACCGCGTGGCGGCCCGGGACACTCGTCCCCGGCCCACCTCGCCGAGGCCGGCACCCCGCGGCCGGCCGGAGCACGCCGCCGCGACCGCACGCGGCTACTTGATCAAGGCGTTCGCCACCACCACGATCAGCCCCAGCAACGCGTCGCCCAGCCCGACGACGACGGCCGCCGGCCAACTGCGTCCCGACCAGCGAGCGGTGACGAGGCCGAGGCCGAACAGGATCACGATGTTGAGGACGAACGCCGCGTACTCGACGCCCTTCGCGGGCCACCATCCCCAGCGCGCGCCCGCGAGCAGGAAGGCCGTGGGCAGCACGGCCGTGACGAGCGGCCACTCGTTGCGCATCGCGAGCACGACGTCCCAGCGGCGGTGCGGTGAGCGCTCGGCGATGTAATGGGCGTAGCCGTGGGCGAGGGCGGAGGCGCACGCGGTCACGAGCACCCACGCGGCGTCGTAGCCGCGGACGTCGGCGGAGGTGTGCCCGTACTGGGTGAGCGCCGCGACCATCGAGCTGGCGAGGACGGCGCCGTACACCCCGCCGAAGAGAACGATCTCGCGCGCGTCCTGGTGCCGGGGCGGTTCCCTGCCGACCGCCGGGGAGTCAGCCATGTCCTCACGATCACCCGGACACGGTGCCCGCGCCACTTTGCGCACCCGGCGAAGTGTCCTCCGACCGGACGACCCGCCGGTGCGTGCCCGGCTTCCCGGCAGGGCCGGTCGCCCGGCCGACTCCGAGCCCGGGCGTGGAGACCACCAGCGTCCGCTCGGGAGCCGATGAGACGGTCAAGGTCCGGCACGGGGGCGTGGCGCGCCTCGGCGGTCACGCGGCCGGCGCTTCGCGCCCGCGTCAGGCGACGGCTCGACGGCGCGGGCGCGGGCGGTGTGATCGTCTCCCTGCCGGCCTCGTCGGCCAGACGGGGCCCGGGCGACGGGACACCGGCGGACTCGGGCTGTATGACGGTCTGGCTGCTGTGCGCGGTCATCGCCTTCGGGGCGGCGGCGTCGTCGGCGGCGGCCCGTCGAGCGGGACACGACCGATGTGACCGGAGACGGTGAGAAGCCGTCGGCCGCCGCGCGCCTCGCATGGCGGGGAGGCCCTCACGGCGACCCGGCCCGTGCGCCCGCCCGGACAACGGCCATCCGGTGCCCGGGCGGGGCGCATGCAGACCCGCCGGACACTGCGCCGGGCCGCTCTCCGTATGAAAACTTTTGCGTCAACTTGCGCAAGAGGCGCGTGACGTCCGTGGGGCCGGGCCGGAGCCTGGAGGCGGCCCGCGGATGTCAGCCCCGAAGAGGCTCTCCGGGATCTCCGCGGCCGGTCGACCAGCCGGAGAGCCTCTCCCCTCGACATCCGTCATTCCGTTCAATCTTTTAATGAAGAGCCTGGACGAATTCGCGCTCTGCGGCCGAATTCGCTCGCTTCATTGAACACTTGAGGCACGTTCAGTCACCGGATGACTTCAACTTGTGTTGAGATGTGCGCGACGGCGGGCACGAGCCCGCCTCCTCCCGCAGCGGTGCCCGCGGCCGCTGCCCACCACACAAGGGGTGACATGTTCTCGATACGCCAACGGGTTCCGTCCGCCTGGCGGTCGGTCCTCATGCTCGGCGTGCTCCTCGCCGGCCTGCTCGCCGTCACGGCCCCCCGTGCCCGGGCAACCACGGCACAGGATGTCTCCGTCACCTTCGGCGTGCAGGCCACCACCGAAGGAGAGACCCTCCTGGTGTCCGGCAGTGCCCCGCAGCTGGGTGCCTGGGACCCGGCCAGGGCCGTCCCCCTGGGCACCACGGCGAGCGCCTACCCGCACTGGTCGGCCAACATCCAGCTGCCCGCCGGCCTCACGGTGCAGTACAAGTACCTCAAGCGCTCACCCACCGGCAGCGTGACCTGGGAAAGCGTCTCCAACCGCACCCTGACCGTCTCTCCGGACGGGCCGGGCAACGACGACCGCTGGAACGTCACCCCCGTGACGGCCGCCTTTCACGCCACCGCCTCCACCACCTGGGGCCAGAACCTCTACGTCTCCGGCAACGTCGCCGACCTCGGCGCCTGGGACCCGGCCAAGGCCCTCCCCCTGACCACCGACTCCGCCGCCTACCCGGTGTGGGCCGGCACCCACCAGCTGCCGCCCGGCACCACCGTGCAGTACAAGTACCTCAAGAAGAACCCCGACGGCACCGTCACCTGGGAGAACGGCGACAACCGCACCGTCTTCATCACGTCCACCGGCACGGTGACGCTCAACGACGTCTGGCGCTGACGCCCCGGCACCCGCAGTATCCCTCGTCGCGCCCCAGGGGCCCGGGGCACCGGAGCCGTCCGGTCGATCATTGGTCGGTGCGCACCGTCGGCGGTGGTTGTCCACGCGGTCCCATAACCTACGCGCATGACCACCGAGGAGTGTCTCTCGGCGTTGGACGTCCTGGCCATGCAGCCGTTCCCGGAGGTGACCCTTGCCGACGCCACCGGGAGCGGTGGACCAGAGCATCATGTGCGCGAACTACAGGATGTGCGCGAACTACAGGTCAGTCGGGACTTCCGGGATGACGACGACGGGCAGGCCGAGGCCGAACCGCGCGCGACCCTGGGCCGTATCTCGGTGCCGGCTGCGAGGGCGAGCCGGTGCCCGACGGCGGTCGCTGGCTCGCGCTGACGATCGGCAGGCGCGTTGACAGCCGACTTCGGCAGCCCGCTTCAGAGTCGTCCAAGCGTGCGGCGGAGCGCCGCAGCCATGACGTCCGGGCGGTGCGGGCCGGTAGGCCATTCGCTCGAGAAGAACCGATTCGGCTTCCCACGATCGAAGGGAAACGCGTTCGGTCCCCAAGGTCGCGGGCATCTGTGGCGGCGACCCGTTCACCGACCAGGAAGGACAGACCCCCGTGTCCCTTCGCTCCCTCACCCTGGCTGCCGGCGCCGCCGTCAGCGCAGCGGTTCTGCTCGTGGCGGTGCCCGGCTCGGCCGCCGCCGCCACCGGCCAGTTCCGCTACTCCTACACCACCAGCGACGGCTATGAAGCCGTCGGCTTCCTGAACGACCCCGCCAGCGGTCGGTGCATCAACCTCACGCCCCCGGCATCCGAGCCCGGCTCCGCCTCACGAGCCCCGAAGAACCACACGGACGCGACCGCCACCGTCTTCCTCGACACCGACTGCGAAGGCGAGAGCTACTACGTCCTGCCGCCCGGCAGGGGCGCCTCCGACCGCCTGCTCGTACGCTCCGTCGTCTTCTCCTGACTGATCGTTTCGAAGTGAAGTGCGGAGTCGCCGAAGGCGGATGACGCCGGAGACGAGTTGGAGCAGTCCCGGGTGGAGGCCGGCGCGTACCTCATAGCGGATGCGCAGGCGCTTGAACTGGTGGAGCCGGGCGAAGGTCCGCTCCACCACCCACCTGGTCTTGCCGAGGCCGGAGCCGTGGGCGATGCCGCGGCGGGCGATTCGCGGAGTGATGCCCCGGCACCGCAGGGTGCGGCGGTACTTGTCGTAGTCATAGTCGTAGCCGCGGTCGGCGAAGAGTCTGCGGGGACGTCGGCGGAGGCGTCCTCGCAGGCCGCGGATCGGCGGAATGAGGTCCAGCAGCAGTTGGGTGACGTCGTGGCGGTTGCCGCCGGTCAGGGCTATGGCGAGCGGGATGCCGCGCCGGTCGGTGATCAGGTGACGCTTACTGCCGGGCCGGCCCCGGTCGACCGGCGAGGGCCCATTGTGGTATCCCCCTTTGAGCGCCCGGACGTGCGAGCCGTCTGTCGCCGCGCCGTCCATCTCCCACAAGCCCGCTGCCCGCGGCTCGGCGGAAGCACCTCGTGCAGACGAGGCCACACACCGGCGTCGGTCCAGTCCCTCAACCGGCGCCAGGCCGTCACACCGCTGCACCCGGTCCGTTCCGCCGGCAGGTCCCGTCAACTCGCGCCCTTGCGCAACACGCACACGATGCCCCGCAGCGCCGCCCGGTCATCCGCTGGCAGCCTGCCCGGGCAGCGGGGGCTTCCACAGCCCGTCCGACACAAGATCATCAGGCACGGGCAGTGCTCTGCCGTTCCCGCGCCCGGCTGCCAAGGCTCTCGGCGGCCAGACCCCGCTTGCCCTCGGTGGCGAGGACACGGACAGCAAGGTGTGGCCGCTGTGCCGGTCCTGCCACCGAGGGGAGAGCACAAGGGGCTTCGGCGCGTTCGCCGTGGGTCCTTGAACGTCGAGGTCCCCACCCCGAGGCAGAGGGCTGGCGGTTCATCCGCGCTCGGCGTCACCGAGGACCAGTACACGATCGTCCACAAGTACCTCTTCCGCGTCATCGGCGACGTACTGGGTGACGCGGTCACCCCCGAGGTGGTCACCGCATGGGACGAGGTGTACTGGCTCATGGCCGGCGCGGGGCCCCTGTCCCGTGCACGCGTCGGCCAGTACGTCAGCGTGCGCGTGCTGATGCCCGACGGCATCCACCAGACCCGCCAGTACAGCCTGTCCAACGCCCCCGGAGACGGTCTGCTACGCATCACCGTCAAGCGGGTGGCGAGCGACGCCGGTGATCCCGAAGGCGAGGTCTCCAACCAGTTGCACAAGACCGTTCACGCCGGTGACGAACTCACCCTGTCCACCCCGTTCGGCGATGTGCTGCTCGACGGAGCCGGTACCCCGCTCGTCCTGGTCGCCGCCGGTATCGGCTGCACCCCGATGGCCGGCATGCTCGACCACCTCGCCGCCACCGGTTCGACCCGGCCGGTATGGGTCCTGCACGCCGACCGCACCCCGGCCGGCCACGCCCTGCGCGCCGAAGTGCGGCGCTTGGTGGAACAGCTGCCGGACGCCCGGGCCGAGTTCTGGTACGAGCAGGGCGCGAGCGGCGAACCGGGCTCCCGTACGGGGCTGATGGACCTGGACGGCCTCGCGCTGCCCGCGGACGCCGACGTCTATCTGTGCGGCCCACTCCCTTTCATGCGCGCCGTACGCACCCAGTTGCTTCGAGCCGGCATCCCCGCCCGCAGCCTCCGTTACGAGGTCTTCGGCCCCGACCTGTGGCTCGCCCACGCCGGAGAATGACCGGATTCGACGGCGTCGCGGACCGCCCGGCGGCTTTCCGCCGTCTATGGTGACAAGCCTTCCGCACGCCACTTACGGCTCGTCGGTCTTCGGTCTGCCGCTCGTAGCGGCGGCTGCCATGGTCCTGGTCTTCGCACCGGCCGGTGGTGACGACATCACGAGGGCGTGCCGTGGCCCCTCGCCTGACCGTCCGTCCCGTAGTTCCCGCCGTCCGTCAGGCGCGGTCCTGTCACCGGGCGGGCCCCCGCCTCGCTGACAGCGACCCGCCGGCCCTCGTACCCCGGCCCGCAGGCCTAGCGGCGGCGGCAGTAGCGCCGAGGCCCGGATCGTCCCACGGCTGTAGCCCGAACGGCCCTGTCGGGTACCCGCGGGGGCAGACGAGGGTGGGACGTATCCATCCGCACGTCCGCCGCCCTGCCACGAAAAGGAATCCACATGCCCGTCGACGAGCAGCAGACACCCGCGCAACCGGAGGAGTGCGAGCTGAAGACGCTGGACGCGCACTGGCGCGCCGCGAACTATCTGGCCGTCGGTCAGATCTACCTGATGGCCAACCCCCTGCTGACCGAGCCGCTGCGCCCGGAGCACGTCAAGCCGCGCCTGCTGGGCCACTGGGGCACGTCGCCGGGCCTCAACCTCGTGCACACGCACCTCAATCGGGTGATCAAGGCCCGCGATCTGGACGCCATCTGCGTCTGGGGACCCGGGCACGGAGGGCCGGCGGTGCTGGCGAACTCCTGGCTGGAGGGTTCCTACACCGAGACGTACCCCGACATCACCCGGGACGCGGCCGGCATGGCCCGGCTGTTCAAGCAGTTCTCCTTCCCCGGGGGAGTGCCGAGTCACGTCGCGCCCGAGACGCCCGGATCGATCCACGAGGGAGGGGAACTCGGCTACGCGCTCTCGCATGCCTACGGTGCGGCCCTGGACAACCCGGGCCTGCTGGTCACCTGCGTGATCGGCGACGGCGAGGCGGAGACCGGGCCGCTGGCGGCCTCCTGGCACTCCAACAAGTTCCTCGACCCCGTCCACGACGGCGCGGTCCTGCCGGTTCTGCACCTCAACGGCTACAAGATCGCCAACCCGACCGTGCTGTCCCGGCTCCCCGAAGCCGAGCTGGATGCCCTCCTCAAGGGGTACGGCCACGACCCGATCCATGTCACCGGTGACGACCCGGCCGCCGTGCACCATGCGATGGCACGGGCCATGGACACGGCGCTGGACCGCATCACCGCGCTGCAGCGCGCCGCTCGCGAGGACGGGGTCACGGACCGCCCGCGCTGGCCCGTGATCGTGCTGCGCACCCCGAAGGGCTGGACCGGCCCGGCCGAGGTCGACGGGCTGCCGGTGGAAGGCACCTGGCGGGCCCACCAGGTGCCGCTGTCCGCCGTGCGGGACAACCCCGAGCATCTGCGGCAGCTCGAACAGTGGCTGCGCTCCTACCGGCCCGAAGAGTTGTTCGACGAGCACGGTGCCCCGCGCGCCGAGGTACTGGCCTGTGTTCCCGAAGGGCCCCGCCGGCTCGGCGCCGTCCCGCACACCAACGGCGGGCTCCTGCTGCGCGACCTGCCCCTGCCGCCGCTCGAACGGTATGCCGTCCGCGTCGACAGGCCGGGCGCCACCCAGCACGAGCCGACCCGCGTGCTCGGCGACCTGCTCGAGGACGTGATGCGGGCCACCGCCGAGCGCCGGGACTTCCGTCTCGTCGGCCCCGACGAGACCGCGTCGAATCGTCTCCAGGCCGTCTACGCGGCCAGCGGCAAGGCCTGGCAGGCGGACACCCTCGACGTGGACGAACACCTCGACCGGCACGGCCGGGTGATGGAGATCCTCTCCGAACACACCTGCCAGGGCTGGCTGGAGGGCTACCTCCTCACCGGCCGGCACGGACTGTTCTCCTGCTACGAAGCGTTCGTGCACATCGTCGACTCGATGGTCAACCAGCACATCAAGTGGCTGCGCACCACTCGCCGCCTGCCCTGGCGCGCCCCCATCGCCTCCCTCAACTACCTGCTCACCTCACATGTGTGGCGCCAGGACCACAACGGGTTCTCCCACCAGGATCCCGGTTTCGTCGACCACATCCTCAACAAGAGCCCCGAGGCCGTACGGGTCTACTTCCCGCCGGACGCCAACACCCTGCTCTCGGTGGCCGACCACGCACTGCGCAGCCGTGACTACGTCAACGTGATCGTCGCCGGCAAGCAGCCCTGCTTCGACTGGCTGTCGATGGAGGACGCCACGGTCCACTGCGCGCGCGGCGCGGGCATCTGGGAGTGGGCGGGCACCGAGGACGGCTCGCGCGAGCCGGATGTCGTGCTCGCCTGCGCGGGCGACGTCCCCACCCAGGAAGTGCTGGCCGCCGCCCAGCTGCTGCGCCGACACCTGCCCGGGCTGGCCGTGCGGGTGGTCAACGTCGTCGACATCGCCCGGCTGATGCCGAGCGAGGAACACCCGCACGGCATGAGCGACTTCGAGTACGACGGCCTGTTCACCCCGGACAAGCCGGTGATCTTCGCCTATCACGGCTACCCGTGGCTGATCCACCGCCTGGCCTACCGCCGTACCGGCCACCGGGGCACGCATGTGCGCGGCTACAAGGAGATCGGCACCACGACCACACCGTTCGACATGGTCGTCCGCAACGACCTGGACCGCTACCGCCTGGTCATGGACGTCATCGACCGAGTCCCCGGCCTGGCGGTGCGCGCAACGGCGCTGCGCCAGCGCATGGCGGACGCCCGGCAACGTCACCACGTCTGGATCCGCGAGCACGGCACGGATCTGCCCGAGATCGCCGACTGGACGTGGGACGGCTGAACCACCCCGCCGGCACCGCACCTGCCCGCTTCTCACCGCGAGCAGCCTCACCGGCCAGGACCGGGGGAAGCTGGTCGACGAAGTCGGCCAGTTCCTCACCCGGCCTCCGGCTCCGGGCGGACCGCCTTCGCTTTCGGCTGCCGTCCAGATCGTCCGCGGAGTGGTCAGCATGAGTCCTGGAAAACCCAGGGAGAGCTGCCCGGGCGTGCGACTCGTTGTAGGGTGTGGACACAGCCCTTGACCTGCAAGAACGCAGGCAGGGAGCCTATTCCGGGAGTATTTCGATGCTTCGTACCATGTTCAAGTCCAAGATCCATCGAGCCACCGTCACCCAGGCCGACCTGCACTACGTGGGATCCGTGACCATCGACGCCGATCTTCTCGATGCCGCCGACCTGCTGCCCGGGGAACTGGTGCACATCGTCGACATCACCAACGGGGCCCGGCTGGAGACGTACGTCATCGAGGGGGAGCGGGGTTCCGGGGTCGTCGGGATCAACGGGGCGGCCGCCCATCTCGTGCACCCCGGTGACCTGGTGATCATCATCAGCTACGCTCAGGTCACCGACGCGGAGGCCCGTGAGCTGCGGCCCCGCGTCGTGCATGTCGACGCCGGCAACCGGATCGTGTCCCTCGGCGCCGACCCGTCCGAGCCCGTGCCCGGGTCGGACCAGCAGCGCAGCCCGCAGGCCGTAGGAGCCTGACCGGCTGACCGGTGGACTAGGAGCGTGCGTGGCCATGAGCGAGACCGAGATCCGCGACGACCGGGCGGCGGGCCGTCTGGAGGCCGTCGGCGACGGTGAGGTGGTCGGCCGCATCGAGTACTTCGTGCTGGAATCGCCCGCGCGCGCCCTGGTCCCCGTGCACACCATCGTCGAGCCCGCCCACGAGGGCAAGGGCATCGCCGGATCGCTCGCCCGCGAGCTGTACGCCCTCGCCGGGCGCGAGGGCGTCCCGGTGGCCCCGCTGTGCCCGTACGTCGTCAAGTGGGCCGAACGCCACCCGGAGACCGCTCCGCCGGCCGACCCCGAGCTGCTCTCGGCCGCCAAGGACTGGCTGCGCGTCCATCCCGGACGGTTCTGAGAACCGGCATCCGTGGCGCGCGCCCGGCGGGTGAGCGGTCGCGGCGGCCGTACATCCGTCCGGCCGGCGCGTGCGGACCGTCGCCGCGTTCACCGGGAGTGGTCGCGCGGCGGCCCGTCGGCCCGGCGTTCCGTGCCCGCTGCCGCGGTCGGATCCGGGCGCGGGCCGTCGTCGCCCTCCGTCCTCCCGGCGGCCACCCGCGCGGACCCCTTCGGTGGTGCCGTCGGGTGAGTGGCCGCGCGGGCTCCGGGTAGGCGGGGGAGTAGTCCGCAGGCCACGTCCCGTGACAGCGCGGAGGACATCATGACCAGCCCGCATCCCGACCCGGTCCCGCCCGCTCCGGCCCCGGGCCCCGGCCCGAGCCCGACTCCGCCGGACCCCTATCCGAGCCCGGTCCCGCCGCCGGAGCCGGCCCCGGAACCGACCCCGGTCCCGCCCGGCCCCGGCCCCGCACCGTCCCCGGCGCCGCCCCACCCGGGCCCGCCGGAGCCGTCCCCGTCTCCCATCCCGCCGGGCCCGGAACCGGTGCCGAACCCCGAACCCGGCCCGCCCCTCACCTGAGCCCCGGCGCACCGAGCGGTGCCCGCCGGCCAGAGGGCGCGGGGAACCGGGCGCCCGGCCACGGCAGACCCGCCGGCCGCACCGGACGCCCCGGCAGAGCCCGCGTACCGCGTACCACGTGCCCGTGACGCCCGAGGGCCGGCCGGGCCGCGCAGCTGTGCGCGCCGGCCGTCCGAGCGGCGCCCTCGCCGCGCCTCTCGCGGTCCGGCACCACGGCCGTGCCCAAGCGGCTCCCCGCGGCCTACGACCTCACAGCGGACGGAGAGCACTCGCCGCACCCGAGAGGCCGGGCCACGGTCCACGGGTCCACGCCCCGACCGCAGCCCGGCCCCTCTGGTCAGGCGGCTCCGGCCCCTACGCCGAAACCTCTCCCCGCTCCCCGCCCCACAGCGTGTGGAACGTGCCCTCGCGGTCCACCCTGCGGTACGTGTGCGCGCCGAAGAAGTCGCGCTGGCCCTGGGTCAGGGCCGCGGGCAGGCGCGGAGAGCGCAGGCCGTCGTAGTACGCGAGCGCCGCCGCGAAACCGGGCGTCGGCACTCCCTGCCGCACCGCCGCGATCTGCACCTCGCGCCAGTCGTCCTGCGCGTCGGCGATCTCGCGGGCGAACGTCTCGTCCGACAGCAGGCTCGGCAGGTCGGGGCGGGCGTCGTAGGCCGCGCGGATGCGATCCAGGAACGCGGCGCGGATGATGCAGCCGCCCCGCCAGATGGAGGCCACCGCGCCGAGGTCGATGTCCCAGCCGTACTCTTCGCTGCCCGCCGCGATCTCGTGGAAGCCCTGGGTGTACGACACGATCTTGGACGCGTACAGCGCCTGTTCCACCCGGTCCGCGAAGGCCGCCGCCTCCGACTCGCTCAGCGCGGACGGCTTCGGGCCGGCCAGCTCCCGGGACGCGGCCCGCAGCTCCGCGTGCCCGGACAGGGACCGGGCGAAGACCGCCTCGGCGATGCCGGACACCGGAACGCCGAGGTCCAGCGCGATCTGGACGGTCCAGCGGCCGGTGCCCTTCTGCTCGGCCTGGTCCACCACCACGTCCACGAACGGCTTGCCGGTGGCCTCGTCCACGTGGGACAGCACCTCGGCGGTGATCTCGATCAGGTAGGAGTCCAGCCGGCCCGTGTTCCAGGTGCGGAAGATGTCCGCGATCTGCGCGGGGGAGTACCCGGCGACATCGCGCAGCAGCTGGTACGCCTCCCCGATCAGCTGCATGTCGGCGTACTCGATGCCGTTGTGGACCATCTTCACGAAGTGCCCGGCACCGTCGGGACCCACATGCGTCACACACGGCGCGCCGTCGGCGGCCTTCGCGGAGATCTTCTCCAGCATCGGGCCCAGCGACTCGTACGACTCCACCGACCCGCCCGGCATGATGCTCGGCCCGTGCAGCGCGCCCTCCTCGCCACCGGAGATGCCCGCGCCGACGAAGTGGATGCCCCGCTCGCGCAGCTCCCGCTCCCGGCGCCGGGTGTCCGCGAAGTGCGCGTTGCCACCGTCGATGATCATGTCGCCGGGCTCCAGCAGCGGGGCGAACTCCTGGATCACCGCGTCCGTCGGCTCACCCGCCTTGACCATGACGACGAGGCGGCGCGGGCGTTCGAGCGCCGCCACGAACTCCTCGGCGGTCTCGGCCGCGACGAAGTCGCCCTCCTGCCCGAACTCCTCCACCAGCGCCTTCGTGCGCGACACCGTACGGTTGTGCACGGCGACCGTGTAGCCGTTGCGCGCGAAGTTCCGGGCGAGGTTGCGGCCCATCACCGCGAGGCCCGTGACACCGATCTGCGCTGAAGTGCTCATACCGCCTGCTCCCTGGTTGCCTCATGACTACGGCTCCGTCAGTACGGGACCATGCTCATCCTGACGTGCCCCGACGGCGAGCGCACAGCCGACCCGCCACACATGCGTACGCGGCCGGACAGCCCTCCGTCTCGGTCACCGGCCGGCGGCCGGCTCAACAAGGGGGTCTTCCCGGCCATTTGGGCGGTACGGCAGGCCGATTCCCCGTCTTGTCATGGCCTGTTCGCGGCGCTTACGTTTGCCCCTCCTGACGCATGCCGAGGGGAATTCGGACATGGCCGTACGCGGCCGGCACCGCCGGTACCAGCCGAACAGGATCAACCGCGCCTCACTGACCGTCACGGCGGGCGGCGCCGGCCTCGCGATCCCGCTGGTCGCCGCCGGCACCGCGCACGCCGCCGACGCGGCCACCTGGAACAAGGTCGCCGCCTGCGAGTCCAGCGGCAATTGGAGCGTCAACACCGGCAACGGCTACTACGGCGGACTGCAGTTCACCCAGTCCACCTGGGAGGCGTACGGCGGCGCCCGCTACGCGTCGCGCGCCGACCTGGCGAGCCCGGACCAGCAGATCGCCGTCGCCGAGAAGGTCCTGGACGGACAGGGGCCCGGCGCCTGGCCGGCGTGCTCGCCCCGCGCCGGGCTCACCCCGGGCGGTGCCGGAACCGGCGTGCACACCGACTCGGCCGCCGCGCGGACCGGCGTCCGGCCGGCCTCCTCCGTCAAGGACGTGCAGCCGCAGACCACTCCGCAGTCCCGCGCGGGCCGGGCCGAGATGTACACCGTGGTGCACGGGGACACCCTCTCCGGCATCGCCGGCGAGCAGCGCGTCCCGGGCGGCTGGCGGTCGCTGTACGCGGGCAACCGCGCCACGATCGGCGCCGATCCGGACCTGATCATGCCGGGGCAGCGACTCAGCCTGAACGGCACCCCCACCAGACCCGCGCCTCCCAAGTCGCCGAAGCGCAAAGCCCCTTCGGACCATACCGGTACGCACCACACCCCGTCCCCGGCCCGGCACGCGCGCGTCGCCCCGGTGAGCGCGTCCGTCGGCACCGGCTACCACGTGGCCGGTTCGCACTGGTCGAAGGGCTACCACACCGGCGTCGACTTCCTCGTGCCGACCGGTACCTCCGTGAAGGCGGTCGCGGCCGGCCACGTGGTGTCGGCGGGCTGGGGCGGTTCGTACGGCTACCAGGTGGTGCTGCGGCACGCCGACGGCCGCTACACCCAGTACGCCCATCTGTCCGCCATCTCCGTGCGGACCGGCCAGAACGTCACCGCGGGCCAGCGCATCGGCCGCTCCGGCTCCACGGGCAACGTGACGGGCCCGCACCTGCACTTCGAGGTGCGGACGGGGCCCGGTTTCGGGTCGGACGTCGACCCGCTCGCCTACCTCCGGGCCGGCGGCGTCAGCATCTGACGCGGGCACGGGACCGGCACCGGGACCGGCAGCGCGACCGGCACGTGGAAGCGCACGGACAGCGGTATGTACGGCGCGGCGGACGCGGCGTCGTCCGCCGGGACGTACGGCGCCGCAGGCGCGTCTTCGTCCGCGGGGACGTACGGCGTCGAGGACACCGCGCCGGCCGGCGCCGCGGCGCCGTCGGCCTCCGTCCCGCCGCCGGCTTCGCTCCTGCTCCCGGTCTCGGTCCCGCTCCCGGCCGTGCCCGGCACGAGCGGCTCGCGCGGCACGGTCCCGGCCGCCCCGGTTCCGGCGCCGCCGGACGCCCGCCCGGCTCCCGCCGCTCCGGCGCCGCTCGTGGACGCTCCGGACCGGTCCGCTCCGGCGTCCGCCGCCCCGCGCTGCCGTGGCACACCGGCACGCGCCTCTCCGGCGGCCCGGTCCGGCCCGGCGGCGTCCGGCAACGCCTGCGCGCGGGACACCGCCGCCGGAGCGGCCGCGGCAACGGCGGACACGAAAGCCGCGGGAGCGACCGCCGAGGACCCCGCCGGAACAGCTCCCGCCGTGGCGGCCGGCGGCTCCTCCACCCGGGCTCCACTCGGGTCCCGCGGAGTCTCCGCGGTCTCCAGCCGTTCCGTCGTCAGCATGATCAGGCCGCCCGCCGCCACGACCCCGCAGCCGAGGGCGAGCACCGTGCCCGCGGTGCCGTGGCGGAACGTCTCGCCGAACATCAGCACGCCGACCGCGGCGGCCAGCACCGGATTGACCACCGTCAGCGTGGCCAGCGGGGCGGCGAGGCCGCCGTACCGGTAGGACAGCTGGGACAGCACGACGCCGGCGACCGAGAACGCGGCGATCACGCCGAGCGAGGGCAGGTCGCCGAGGCCGATGCCGTGGGTCCAGTCCACGGCCACGGTCTTGGTGAACACCGACGACATGCCGAAGGCGACACCGGAGGCGGTGGCGAGCAGCACGCTGCGCACCGCAGGATGCCGGTGCACGGCCAGCCCGGCGAAGGCCAGCGCCGCCACCGCCGCGCCGGTGGCCGGCGCGACCGCCAGCCGCTGCCCGGCGGCCAGGGAGTGCGTGGCGGAGGAGCCGACCAGGGACAGCACACCGGCGAGGCCGGCCGTGGCCATGAGGGCGCCGCGCCAGGCGGTCGCCCCGGCCCGGCGGCCGACGCACAGGGCCGCCATGGGCAGGGCGAAGACGATGGTCAGCGCGCCGAGCGGCTGGACCAGGCTGAGCGGCCCGCAGGCCAGCGCCACGACGTGCAGCACGCCGCCGAGACCGTTGAGCGCGAGCGCGCCCCACCAGCCCGGCCGGCGCACCGGGACGCTGCCGGCGGACGACACCGCCATCCGCTCCTGCGCGATCGCTCCGCCCGCGTAGGCGAGGGCGGAGACGACCGACAGCAGCACGGACAACGCCAGGGCGCTCATCGGCGTCTCCTCGTGGGGCAGTGGGCGTCCTGGGCCCGTATGCGATCGGCTTCCATGGTCAACACTCTGCCCGCCCGTGATCTTCCCGTCGTCGTCCCTGAGCGCAATGCGTCCTACTGCTTTTGGAGTACGCCGGCGCGCCGGTGCTCCCTTGGCGGGCCGACGCCGGGCGGGCACCCGCCGTACCGGCCCGGCGGCCCGCCTGGTAGGAGTGCCTGTCGTGCACCTCGATCCCTCTCTCGCCGCGCTGCGCCCGCTGGGCGGCTTCTTCGTCCTGCGCACGCTCGCCGATCCGTCCGGCGGCACGGGTCCGCGTCGGCTGCCGGCCCTGGCGGACGGCTACGCGGAGACGACGCCGCACGACCGGGACCCGCTGGCCGCGCGGGTCGCCGTCGTGGGCGAGCGGCTGCGGACCGCCGAGCCGCGGGTGGCCGCCTCCCTCGCCCAGCAGGGACTGGCCGCCCGGCTGTGGTCGGCGGCCCTGGGCTGCGCCGTCCTGTACGGCCGGCTGCCCGACCTGGACCCCGGCCTGCTGCGCTGGGACGTGGACGCCGCCGCCCCCGACGACCTGTGGCTCACCGAGGTGCGCCCGCTGCCCGGTGACGCGCCCGACCTCGCCGGCGCCGTGCTGCACGGCCACCTGGAACCCCTGACGGCGGCGCTGCGGGCCCGCTACGGCGTCGCGGCGGGCCTGCTGTGGGGCAACGCGGGCTCCGCGCTGGCCGCGACCGCCCGGGAACTCGGCCGCTGGGCCCGCGCCCACGGCCGCGGCGATGTGGCGGCCCGCACCCGTGCCCTCACCGCCGAGCTGTTCGCCCATCCGCTGCTGCACGCCACCGGGCTGCGCACCGGCACGTCGTTCCGGCGCCGCAGCTGCTGCCTGTACTACCGGGTGCCCGGCGGCGGCCTGTGCGGCGACTGCTGCCTCACCCGCCCGCCGAGCCCCGCCCCGCCCGCGCGCTGACCGGCCCGGCTCCGCGGCCACCGGGCACGCCGGCCGCGGGCGGCCCCTCCCGCGCGCGACGCGTTCCACGTCAATCGCTCGGAATGCCCGGGTTCGCGCCCCTCGGCCCTCAGGATGCAGGCAACGATGTCCAACCCGCGGAGGTCATCCGACATGAGAGGGACCCGGCGCACGCGCTGGTGCATGGCCGGGGTGATGGCAGCGACGGCGCTGATCGCCACCCCCGCCGCACGGGCCGAGGAGCGGACCGACGGCCGCCTCACCGAGCTGGTCAACCCGTTCATCGGGAGCCGGAACGAGGGCAACACCTTTCCCGGCGCGGCCGTGCCCTTCGGCATGGTGCAGCTCTCCCCGGACACCGGGCACAGCACCGGCTACGACTACACGCAGAACCGTATCCGCGGCTTCTCCCTGGTCCATCTCTCCGGCGTCGGCTGCCGCATCGGCGGCGACCTGCCCGTGCTGCCCACCACCGGTGACGTCACCCGGACGGACTACGCGCGGTACGCGGCGGCCTACTCGCACGACGACGAGGAGGCGAGCCCCGGCTACTACCGGGTCGGCCTCGGCTCCGGCATCCGCGCCGAGCTGACCGCCACCGCCCGCACCGGAGTGCAGCGCTACACCTTCCCGGCCACGCAGCAGGCCAACGTCCTGCTGAACGCGGCCCAGGCCCTGCACAAGCCGGTGAGCAGCGCGGTGGAGATCCTGGACGACCGCACCGTGCGCACCGAGATCACCGGCCACGGCTTCTGCCGGGACACCGGCCCCTACACCGTCCACACGATCACCCGCTTCAGCCGGCCCTTCACCGCCTACGGCACCTGGGCCGGCCGCACCGTCACCCCCGGCGCCCGCACCGGACCCGGCGGCGCCTACCTCCGCTTCGACACCACCCGGGACCGCACCGTCGAGGCGACCACCGCGCTGTCGTACGTGGACGCGCGCGGCGCCGCGGCCAACCTGCGCGCCGAGGGCGGCCGGTCCTTCGACGCCGTGCGCCGCCGGGCCCGCGAGCAGTGGGAGCGCCGGCTCTCGGCCGTCCGGGTGCGCGGCGGCACGCAGGCGCTGCGCCGGACCTTCTACTCCTCGCTGTACCGCGCGTACCTCGCGCCCAACGTCGGCGGCGACGCCGACGGCCGCTACTTCGGCTGGGACCGCCGTGTCCACCGGGCCCGGGGATTCACCTACTACCAGAACTGGTCGCTGTGGGACACCTACCGCACCCAGGCCCAGCTGCTGGCCCTGCTCGCGCCGCGCGAGGCCCGGGACATGGCACGGTCGGTGATCGCGGTCGACGAGGACGGCGGCTGGCTGCCCAAGTGGGGCTACGGCCCGGTCGAGACCAACATCATGACCGGCGACCCGGTCACCCCCTTCCTGACCACCGCCTACCACTCGGGCCTGCTGAAGGGCTTCGAGGAGCGCGCCTACCGGGCACTGCGCAAGAACGCCGACGGTGTGCCGCCGGCCGCGTACCCGGGCGTCGGCCGGGAGGCCAACGCCGAGTACATCGCCAAGGGTTTCGCCCCTTACGTCAAGGGCCGGCCGTACGCCAAGGCGGGCGACTCCGACTACCACTACGGCGCCTCGGTCACCCTGGAGTACGCGCTCGCCGACGCCATGCTCGCGCAGATGGCCCGCGGCCTCGGGCACCACGAGGACGCCGCCCGCTACGCCGCCCGCTCCCGCGCCTACCGGAACGTCTTCGACCCCGCCACCGGCTTCTTCCGCGCCCGGGACGCCTCCGGCGCCTTCACCGGCCCGCCCGACCCGGCCCGCGGCACCGGTTTCCACGAGGGCACCGCCTGGCAGTACCAGTGGCTCGTCCCGCAGGACGTGCCCGGCATGACGGCGCTGATCGGCGGCGCCCGCGCGGCCGAGGCCCGCCTGGACTCCTTCTTCGCCTACGACCGGCTGCTCGCCGACCCGGAGCGGACCGCGCGCGAGGTCTGGGTGCACGGCGACCCGTACGCCTACTACAACGCCGCCGTCTACAACCCGATGAACGAGCCGGACCTCGTCGCGCCGTACACCTACCTCTCCACCGGCCACCCCTGGAAGACCACGGACGTGGTGCACGCGGCGCTGACCCTGTTCACCGACAGCCCGGACGGCCTGACCGGCAACGACGACCTCGGCACCATGTCCGCCTGGCACGTGCTGTCGGCCATCGGACTGTTCCCGGTCCAGCCCGGCTACGGCACCTGGGGCCTGACCACGCCGGTGTTCGACCGGGTCGACCTGACCCTGGACCGCCGCTACTGGCCGCGCGGCCGGCTGACCGTGACCGCGCCCGGCACCTCGCGCACCGACCGCTACGTCCAGGCCGTGCGCACCGACGGGACACCGCACGGCCGGACGTATCTGACGACCGGCGCGCTGCGCTCCCTCGGCTCCCTCGCCTTCACCGTCGGCCCGCGCCCGTCCCGGTGGGGCACCTCGCCCGAGGCGGCGCCGCCCGTCCTGAGATGACCGCGACGCACCGCTGATCCACCCGTCGCCGACGTGTGAGGCAAGCCCGTGACCTCCGACCTGCTCGCTCCCCTCGATCTGGCCTTCTGGAACATGGAGTCCGACCGGCACCCGATGCACCTCGGCGCGCTCGGTGTCTTCGGCGCGCGCTCGCCCACCGCCGGGGCGCACGCCGCCGACCTGCTCGCCGCCCGCGCCGCCGCCGTACCCGGCCTGCGCCTGCGCATCCGCGACCGCTGGCAGCCGCCCGCCTTCGGCGGCGCCGCCCGGGAGACCGACCCGGCCTTCGACCCGCTCGACCACGTCCGGCTGCACGCCCCCGCCGACGACTTCCACGCGGTCGCCGGCCGGCTCATGGAGCGCCCGCTGGAGCGCGGCCGGCCGCCGTGGGAGGCGCATGTGCTGCCGGGCGCCGACGGGGTGTCCTTCGCGGTGCTCTTCAAGTTCCACCACGCCCTCGCCGACGGGCTGCGCGCGCTGAGGCTCGCCGCCGGCGTCCTGGACCCCGTCGGCCTGCCCGAGCGCGCGCCCCGCGCCGTCGAGCCGCCGCGCGGCCCGCTGCCCGACGTGCGCCGGCTGCCCGCCCGGGTTCCCGGGCTGGTCCGGGACGTGCTCTGCGACGTCGGCCGGACCCTGGACATCGGCGCCTCGCTGGCCCGCTCCACCCTCGGCATGCGCCCCTGCCCCGCGCTCGTCTCGGCGCCCAGCGGCACCCGCCGCACCGCCGGGGCCGTCCTCGACATCGACGACGTGCACCGGGTGCGCAAGGGCGCCGGCGGCACGGTGAACGACGTCCTCGTCGCCGTCGTCGCCGGGGCCCTGCGCCGCTGGCTGGACGAGCGCGGCGACGGCAGCCAGGGCGTGGCGCCGCGCGCCCTGATCCCGGTCTCCCGGCGCCGTCCGCACGCCGCCCAGCCACAGGGCAACCGGCTCTCCGGTTACCTGATACGGCTCCCGGTGCACGAGAGCGACCCGCTCGGCCGGCTGGACACCGTGCGCACCGCGATGGCCCGCAACAAGGACGCGGGACCCGACCGGGGCGCCGGCGCGGTGGCCCTCCTCGCCGACCGCGTCCCGGCGCTCGGCCACCGGCTCGGCGGGCCGCTGGTCGGCCAGGCCGCCCGGCTGTGGTTCGACATCCTCGTCACCAGCGTGCCGCTGCCCGGCTTCGGGCTCCGGCTCGGCGGCCAGGAGCTGACCGAGGTGTATCCGCTGGCCCCGCTGCCGCCCGGCCAGGCGCTGGCGGTCGCGATCTCCACGTACCGCGGGCGCGTGCACTACGGACTGGTCGCCGACGGACGGGCCGTACCGGACCTGGACCGGCTCGCGTGGGCGGTGCCGGCGGAGATGACGGCACTGCTGGCGGCCGGCGGCCACTGAGAACCGTGCCACCGCCGGCGGTGCGCGCCGTCTGCTTCCGCCGCACCGCCCGCGCGGCTCGCCGGCGGGTGTGAACCGGGCCACGTCCGGCTCCCGGTTCCCGTCCGTACTCCGTGTCCGGCGGGCGGTCTCCGCCGGCGGTCCGCGGGGCCGGAACCGTCGCCGGTTTGGCCCACCGGCCCGGCGCTCCGTAAAATTCGCTGTTCGAAGGCGGGCGCGAGTCGGAGCGCTGCGCGGGTGACCAGGGAAACGGCAGCGCGATGACGGTGACAGAGGACGGCTCGGCGTCCATGGACGAGATGGTCTACGGACCCGGTATCGACCCCGAGCGGCTCGCCGTCTGCCTGAGCGTGCTGGAGGAACTGGACCGGCTCGACGTCGACCACCCCGACGCGATCAAGGTGCGCCGGGCCACCTCGCACGTCTACCGCGTGGTCAAGCAGCGCCGCCGCCAGGAACGCCGGGCCGCCAAGACCGCGCACGACCGCGCCGTCACCGAGGCCACCGCCACCGGCTCGGCCGAGCGCATCGACGACGAGACGGAAGGCATCCTGCCCTCCTCGAAGGTCGAGGCGGGCAACATCGCGGGCATACTCCAGCGCCCGCGCTCCTGCTACACCTGCAAGAGCCGGTACGTGGAAGTCGACTACTTCTACCACCAGCTCTGTCCCGACTGCGCCCGGCTCAACCGCGCCAAGCGCGACGCCCGCGCCGACCTCACCGGCAAGCGCGCCCTGCTCACCGGCGGCCGCGCCAAGATCGGCATGTACATCGCGCTGCGGCTGCTGCGCGACGGCGCCCACACGACCATCACGACCCGGTTCCCCAAGGACGCCATCCGCCGCTTCAAGGCGATGGAGGACTCGGCCGACTGGCTGCACCGGCTGGAGGTCGTCGGCATCGACCTGCGCGACCCGGCCCAGGCCGTCGCGCTCGCCGACCAGGTCGCCGAGGCCGGCCCGCTGGACATCCTGATCAACAACGCCACGCAGACGGTGCGCCGCCTGCCGTCCGCCTACGCCGCCCTGGTCGACGGCGAGAGCGCCCCGCTGCCCGCCGGCGAGCTGCCCGCCCACCACGTCATCGGCGCCTTCAACTCCGGCGCGGTGGACGGCCTGGCCGCGCTGCCCGCCGGCACCAGCGGGCTGGACGCGCAGCAGGTGGCCGACCTCGCGCTCGTCGCGGGCAACGCCAGCGTCGCCCGGCACCTCGACGGCACCGCCATCGACGCGGGCGGCCTGCTCCCCGACGTGGTGGAGACCAACACCTGGGTGCAGACCATCGACCAGATCTCCCCGGTGGAGCTGCTGGAAACCCAGCTGTGCAACTACACGTCGCCGTTCATCCTGATCAGCAAGCTCCGCCCGGCCATGGCGGCGGCCGCCGGGAGGGCGGCGAGCGGACGGGCGTACGTGGTGAACGTCTCGGCCATGGAAGGCGTGTTCAGCCGTGGCTACAAGGGCGCGGGCCATCCCAACACCAACGCCGCGAAGGCCGCGATGAACATGGTGACGCGGACCAGCGCCCAGGAGATGTTCGAGTCCGACCGGATCCTGATGACCTCCGTCGACACCGGCTGGATCACCGACGAGCGCCCCCACTACGACAAGCTGCGTCTCGCCGAGGCCGGCTTCCACGCCCCGCTCGACCTCATCGACGGCGCCGCCCGTGTCTACGACCCGGTCGTGCGCGGCGAGGCGGGCGAGGACCTGTACGGCGTCTTCCTGAAGGACTACGAGCCCGGCAAGTGGTGAGCGCCCGGCGGGCGTTGGCCTGAGTGGTGGCGGCCGGGCGGACCTCGGCCGAGCGGGCTTCAGCCGGTCGTGTCTCCGTCGGCCGCGCCTCGGCCGCCGCGCCTCAGTCGACCGCGTCGAGCCGGGCCCGCCCGGCCGCCACCAGTTCCAGCACGGTGCGCCAGTCCTCCAGCACGCCCGCGTCGAAACCGGGCGTACGGCTTTCCTCCTCGGCCTGGCGCAGCCGCAGCACGTCGTCGTCGGCCGGGTCCGCCTCCGCGCGGACCAGCCGGGACACCCGCTCACCGAGCAGGCAGCGCACCGCCTCGGCGAGGCCGCCGGCCCGGGCCGCCTCGTCGCCCGGCCTCGAGCCCGGCCGGATGCCCCGCACCAGCGCGGCCACCTGCAGCTCCTTGTCGGCGGGACGGCTGCGGCGCAGGAGCGCGGCGGTCCGCAGCGCGTGCCGGTGCGGGCCGGCGTACAGCAGATCCATCAGCTCCTCGACGCTGCGCAGCTCCATGCGTCAGTCCTTTCGCGAGACAGCCGTTGCCGCGTCAGCAGACCATGGCCGGCTTGCCGCCCGGCCAACGGCATTTGAACTGCGCCCGGTCGGCCGACCACTCTCAACTTATTTCGAAGAGACGTTCGTTAGCATCCGCCGTACGGGTGATTCCGGATGTCGTACGAGTGAGCATCTTGTCTGAAAAGGCCCCATATTGGGGGTGATTGGGCGGCTGCGCGAAGCATATTGGTTACACCTTGTTTGCATTCCCTATCGAGCGGATGCCCGCTCATTTGGTTAATCTGGAGGCGGCGGACAACAGTACGGGGTTCTACCCACACCCACCGTCCGTCCTGGGGCACGCCGGCCACAACGGCCCGCTCCGGCACAGCGGAACCGGCGCCACCGCGTCCGAACCTGGCCTTCCATCCAGACCCGAGCGGGCGTCCAGCGCCGTGGCGCAGACTGTGCGGTACGCCCCGAGGGTGACCCGACACATAAGGAGTGCGCGGTGACACCGGAGAAGACGAATCGCGAACAGCGGCCCGAGGAACGCGCGGAGCGCAGGGGCCGCCGCCCCGGAGAACTCGGCAGCCTGGAGGTGTGGGCCCGCTCCGCACCGATCCGCCTCGCGGGGTACGAGGAGGATCTGGCCGAGCCGCACATCCTGCCGAGCGTGGACTGACCCCTCCCGGCCCGCCGCGATCACCGCCCGCATGGGCGTGACACACGCCCATGCCGATCAGAGAAGCCACGGCCGGCGACTGGCCGCGGATCCGGCCTTTCCGGCACCGGATCGTCGTCGCCGCCGAGGACGAGGACGGGAGCGTGGTCGGCTCGGCCTGTCTCACCGCCGACTACGGCGGACCGGCCGCCCGTGCGGCGGGCGCCGGCTTCATGGCCGACCCGGACCACTCCGGCCGCGGCATCACCACCCATGTACTGGCCGAGGCCCGCACGCACGGCTACCGCGCCATGGTCTTCGACGCCGTGGTCGAGACGAACCCCGCCGTCGCCCTGTGAACCTCTACGGGGCCCTGGACCAGCGGCAGTTCGACCGCTACCGGCGCTCCGCCACCGGCGCCGTCCGCCGCCACGGGGTCAGCTCCTCCAACTCCTCGGCCACGTCCAGCAGTACGGACTCCGTGCCCGGCCGGCCCACGAGCTGCACGGCGCAGGGCGCGCCCGAGGGCAGGGCGCCCACCGGGACGGACATCGCCGGCCAGCCGGTCAGGTTCCACGGCGGAGTGAACGGCGAGTAGGCGGAGTCGGCGAGGAGGTTCCGCAGCCAGCCGCGCTCGTGCCACGGCCCGGCGTGCGGGGAACGGCGGGCCAGCGCCGGGGTGAGCAGCACGTCGTACTCGGTGAAGAACGGCGTCAGCCGGGCGCGCAGCCGGTCGCGGGCCGCGCCGCCGCGGACCGTGCGCGTGAAGCGGCGCCCCACGGCCGCGTGCACCCGGGTCCGGCGGGCGAGCCGGGCCGGGTCCATGCCCTCGGCGTCCACCGCCGTCCCGGCCGTCCAGTGCCCGAGCGCGGTCACGCCGAGGGACAGCGGGTACGGCGGCTCGGCGCGCCGCACCCGGTGCCCGGACCGGGCCAGCGCCCCGGCCGCCTGCCGGACCGCGTTCGTATACGGCCGGCTCACGGGCACCCCGGCGAGCGGGCTGCGCAGCGCGACGGCGATCCTCAGCGGACCGCGCTCCTCGCGCCGTACGAACTCCGCCCCGGCGAGGACGCCCAGCATCAGCCGCAGATCCTCCACCGTCGTGGCCAGCGGCCCGTTCTCCGCCATGCCGAACCAGTCGCCGTGGCCGATCCCGGCCGGCACCACTTCCGGCCCCGGCTTCAGCGTGACCAGCCCGCAGTTCGCGGCCGGGATGCGCAGCGAGCCCATCCCGTCGTTGCCCAGCGCCAGCGGCACCAGACCCGCGGCCACCGCCGCCGCGCTGCCGCCGGAGGAGCCGCCCGCCGTGCGGGACAGGTCCCACGGATTGCGGGCGATGCCGTACGGGCCCTCCGTGGTGGCGAAGACACACAGCTCCGGCACGTTCGTCACGCCGACCACCACCGCGCCCGCCGCGCGCAGCCGGGCCACCGTCACATGGTCCTCGGCGGCCGGGGCGTCCGAGGTGGCGGCGGAGCCGTTGCGGCACGACTCGCCGCGCACCGGCAGATTGTCCTTGACCGCCACCGGCACGCCCGCCAGCGGCAGCCCGGCCACATCCGCGCGGGCGGCCACCTCGTCGGCCTCGGCGAGCGCCGCCCGCGCCCGGACCTTCCGGAACGCTCCGATCCGGCCGTCGAACCGGTCGATCCGCGCGAGGTGTTCGGCCACCACCTCCCGTGGCGTGACCCGCTCCTCGCGGACGGCGGCGGCGATCTCGGCGGCACTGCGGCCGGCCCAGCTGCTCACGGACACTCCTCGGCTGGTCGTCGACTGCGCGCCCCATCGGTTACCCGTCGGTATGAAAGCGCGTAGAGAGAACTGTGCACCGCCCGGGCCGGTACGTCGAGAGGCCGTCGGTCCGGGCCGGCGCGCCAGGCCCGGGCCGGTCAACCCCGTGACGCGCCGCCGTCCGTGCCCTCGTCCGGACCGTGCTCGCACCCGCGGTCGCCGGCGCCGGCCGTGCGTGCCGGGCCCGTGCTGTGCCGTTCGATCAGCCGGGGGACCGGCACCCGCACCGTCCGGGCCGGGCCGCCGTCCAGCAGCTCCAGCAGCTCCCGCGCCGCCGTCGACCCGAACTCCACGCTGTCCCGGGACAGCGCCGACAGCCGCGGCGTGACCATGCGGCACAGGGCCGAGTCCTCCCACGCCACCACCGACAGCCCGGCCGGCACCGAGAACCCCAGCTCGGCCGCGGCGGCGAGGCCGGCGACGGCCATCACGTCGGTGTCGTAGACCAGGGCCGTCGGGGGAGCGGGGCCGCGCAGGACCCTGCGGGTGACCGCGGCGGCCTCGGTGTCGGAGTAGTCGGTCGTCACCGACTCCACCTCGGCGAGCCCACGCCGCTCCGCCTCGGCGCGCAGCGTGCGGATGCGGCGCTGGGTGTGCGCGAGGCCCGGCAGACCGGCGATGTGCACGATCCGGCGATGCCCCAGCGTCGTCAACTCGCCCACCACCGCGGCCATCGCGCCCGCGTCGTCCGCCCAGACCGTGGACAGCCCGGGGTGCCGCTCGTCCGGGGCGCCGCCGATCACCACGGCGGGCAGCGAGAGTTCGTCCAGCAGGCCGGGCCGCGGATCGTCGGCGCGCGGATCGACGACCAGGACGCCGTCCACCCGGTGCTCGGCCCACCAGCGCCGGTACACCGCGCACTCGTCGGCCACGTCCTCCGCCACCTGGAACAGCAGGCCCAAGTGGCGCTCGGCCAGCACCTTCTGGATGCCGGAGACGAGCTGGAGGAAGAAGGAGTCGACGCCCAGCGTGGCCGCGGGGCGGGCCAGGACGAAGCCGACCGTGGCCGCGCCCTCCCCGGACAGCGCGCGGGCCGCCGTACTCGGCCGCCAGCCCAGCTGCTCGGCGACCCGGCGGACCCGGGCCCGGGTGGCCTCGGAGACACCGGGGCGGTCGTTGAGCGCGAAGGACACGGCACTCTCGGAGACTCCGGCGCGCCGGGCGATGTCCTTCATCGTGGGCCGGCGGGCGGGGGACCGTCTGGTCGGCACGTTTCCTTCCCTTCGGCAGGGAACTACTAAAGCGCTTGAGTGTCAAGACCCTAAAGCGCATTAGCCAACTACCGCAAGTTCTCGGCCAGTAGGCGCCCACCTGCACTGATGAAGGACGGAATGCTTTAGCGGCGACGAATCCATTGACTTTCTCCGAACGGCCCGGGCAAGGTCTTTCGCGCCACCCACAGCCCCGACACCGCAAGGGAGCCGTGTCCGTGCCCCTCTCCCGCAGAGCCCTCACCGCCCTCGCCGTCGCCCTCGTCCTGCCGCTGAGCGCCTGCGGCCCGGGCGGCGACGGAGGCACGAGCGACGCCTCCGGCAAGGTCGAGGGCGACATCACCTTCCAGACCTGGAACCTGCGCGCCAACTTCAAGGACTACTTCGAGGACCTGATCGCCGGCTTCGAGGAGAAGTACCCGGACACCCACGTCAAGTGGATCGACCAGCCGGCCGAGGGCTACGCCGACAAGATCGGCGCCGACGCGGGCGGCGGCACCCTGCCCGACGTCGTCAACGTCTCCCCGGACCTCCTCGCCCCGCTCGCCAAGGCGGGTCTCGCGCTGGACCTCGACAAGGCCGCCGCCCGCTATCGCGAGGAGTACCTGCCCGGCGCCTGGGCCGGCCACAAGGTCCCCGGCCTGACCGGCACCTACGCCTTCCCCTGGTACCTCAACACCGGCCCGCTCTTCTACAACAAGGCCCTCTTCGAAAAGGCCGGACTCGACCCCGGGCAGCCCCCGAAGACCTACGGCGAACTCTTCGCCGACGCACTGAGGATGGCCCGGAAGACCGGCGGCAAGGTCGCCACCCTCGCCAACGTCCCCACCATCGAGGACTTCGGCCGCTACGGCGTTCCGCTCATGAACGAACAGGGCACCGCATTCGCCTTCAACGACCCCAAGGGCGTCGAACTCCTCACCAGATACAAGCAGTTGTACGACGCCGGGGCCCTCGACCCGCAGGCACTCACCGCCACCGGGGAGTCCGCCGGCAAGAAGTTCCTCACCGGCGCCGTCGCCATGAACCCAGGCAGCGCCCTGGACCTGGACAACTTCCGGAAGAACGCCCCGGGCCTGTACCGGAACATCGGCATCACCGACCAGATCACCAGCACCGGACACGCCAACATGTACGTGATGGGCGTCATGGTCAACTCCCGCACCCGGCACACCCCGGCCGCGGTCGCCTTCGCCCACTTCGTCACCGACGCGCGGAACCAGATGTCCTTCGCCAAACGGGTCGCCATCTTCCCCAGCACCGCCGGCTCCCTCGACGACCCGTACTTCACCAGGCAGGACGGCACCGACGCCACCCGGGTACGCGTCGCCGCCGCCAAATCCCTGAAGACCGCCGTCAATTACACACCGGTGCTGTTCAGCGAGCAGATGAAGACCGCGCTACGCAACGAGGTCGCCAAGGCGCTCCAGGGCAAGCAGAGCCCCAAGGAAGCCCTGGACAACGCTGTCAAGGCCGCCGACCGGCTCCTCCAGCAGGGCTGACCGCCATGGCCACGCCCCTCCGCGTCCGTCACCACCTCCCCACCAGCCCCTGGCTGTTCGCCGCACCGGGACTGCTGATCACCGGCGCCTTCGTGCTCTACCCCTTCCTCTCCACCCTGGCGAACTCCCTCACCGACCGCCGCACCCTGCTCCCCGGCCGCTACGTCGGACTCGCCAACTTCCGCGAACTGCTCCACGACGACATGTTCTGGACCGGACTGCGCAACAGTGCCCTCTACGTCCTCGGCGTCGTCCCCGCACTCGTCGTCCTGCCCCTGCTGCTCGCCCTGCTGGTGCACCGGAACATCCCCGGCATCACCTTCTTCCGCTCCGCCTTCTACACCCCCGTCGTCGCCTCCGTCGTCGTCGTGGGCCTGATCTGGGTCTGGCTGCTGGACGAACGCGGCCTGGTCAACTCGGTACTGGAGACAGTGGGCATCGGCCACGTCGGATTCCTCAGCGACCAGTGGCTGCTCCTGCTCAGCGCCATGGCGGTCACGGTCTGGAAGGGCCTCGGCTACTACATGGTCGTCTACCTGGCCGCACTGGCCAACGTGCCGCGCGAACTGCACGAGGCCGCCGCCGTCGACGGAGCCGGCCCGGTCCGCCGCTTCCTGTCCGTCACCGTGCCCGCCGTACGCTCCACCATGGTGCTCGTCGCCGCGCTCTCCTCGGTCGCCGCCTTCAAGGTGTTCTCCGAGGTGTACCTGATGGCGGGCCCGAGCGGCGGCCCGGCCGGCGAGGACACCACCCTCGTCATGCTCGTCCAGCGCACCGGCACCGGCCTGTCCGGCCGCGTCGGCTACGCCTCCGCCCTCTCCGTCGTCGTGTTCACCGTCACCGTCGCCCTGATGCTGCTCGTCCTGCGCGCCGACCGGAAGGAGGAATCGTGACCGTCCCGGAGAAGGTACGGCCCCGGCGGCCCGCCGCCGCGGCCCGCGAGCGCCGCCTCACCGACGAGCACGGCCGCAGGGTCCGGCCCCGCGAACTGCTCTGGCGGTACCTGCTGCTCCTCGTCGTCCTCGCGCTGACCGCCGGCCCGTTCCTGTGGCAGCTGTCCACCTCCCTCAAAGGCCCCACCGAGGACATCTACAGCTCCCCGCCCCGCCTCCTGCCCGGCCACCCCACCCTGCGCAACTACGCCCGGGTCGCCGACACCATCCCGGTCTGGGACTACGCCCTGAACTCCCTGAAGGTCGCCACCGCCAACGTCGTCACCAACTGCGCCGGTTCGGCCCTCGCCGGCTACGCCCTGGCCCGGCTGCGCTACCGCGGCCGGCGCGCGACCACGCTCGTCTTCGTGCTGGCCATGCTCGTACCCGTCGAGGGCATCGTCATCGCCCAGTTCACCACCATGCGCGAACTCGGCCTGAACAACACGCTGATCGGCGTCGTCCTGCCCGGAGCCGTCGGCGCGATGAACGTCCTGCTGATGCGGGGCGCCTTCCGCGCCCTGCCCCAGGAACCGGACGAGGCCGCCTACGTCGACGGCGCCAACGTCTGGCAGCGGTTCCTGCGCATCGCGCTGCCCTCGGTCAAGGGCACCCTCGCCGTCGTGGCGATCTTCTCGTTCATGGGCGCCTGGGACGACTTCCTGTGGCCGCTCATCGTGCTCAGCGACCCCTCCAAGTTCACCCTGACCATCGGACTCAACCATCTGCACGGCACCTTCGCCGGCGACGAACGCCTCGTCGCCGCCGGCACGATCATCGCCGTGGCACCGCTCATCGTCCTGTTCGCCTGCCTCCAGCGGTACTTCTTCCGCGGCGTCGGCGAGGGCGCCGTCAAGGGCTGAACCTCCACCGGGTACCCCGAGTTCAAGGACACCGCATGCCTCCTGCCGTGCGCTTCGGCGTCAACTACACGCCCAGCGAAGGATGGTTCCACCACTGGCTCGACTTCGACCTCGACGCCGTACGCGCCGACCTCGACGCGATCGCCGCACTCGGCCTGGACCACATCCGCGTCTTCCCGCTGTGGCCGTACTTCCAGCCCAACCGCACCCTGATCCGCCCCCGCGCCGTCGACCAGCTCGTGGCCCTCGCCGACGCCGCCGCCGAACGCGGCCTCGACACCGCCGTGGACGGACTGCAGGGCCACCTGTCCAGCTTCGACTTCCTGCCCGCCTGGACCCGCACCTGGCACCGCCGCAACCTGTTCACCGACCCGGACGTCACCGACGGCCAGGCCGCCTATCTGCGCACCCTCGCCGCCGCCCTCGCCGACCGGCCGCACTTCCTCGGCATGACCGTCGGCAACGAGGTCAACCAGTTCGCCGCCGCCCCCCACCCCGACCCCGACCCGGTCACACCCGAGGACGCCGGACGCTGGCTCACCCGGATGCTGGACGCCTGCGCCGACGGCGCTCCCGGCCGCCTCCACCTGCACGCCTCCTACGACGCCGCCTGGTACCAGGACGACCAGCCCTTCACCCCCGGTCACTCCGCCCGGCTCGGCGCCATGACCGCCGTCCACTCCTGGGTGTTCAACGGCACCGCGCAGCGGCACGGCCGCACCTCCGTGCCGGCCGAACACCACGCCGCCTACCTGGTGGAACTGAGCAAGGCATGGGCCGACGACCCGCACCGGGCGGTCTGGCTCCAGGAGGTCGGCGCCCCCGCGCCCCTGGTGCCCGCCGAGCACGCCGCCGCGTTCGCCGAGGCGACGATCCGCAACGTCCTGGACTGCCCCGACCTGTGGGGCGTCACCTGGTGGTGCTCCCACGACGTCCCGCGCACGCTCGCCGACTTCCCCGAACTCGAGTACTCCCTCGGCCTGTTCACCGGCGAACGGCGGCCGAAGGACATCGCCCGCGTCCTGGCCGGCGCGGCCCGCGCCCCGCTCCGCGCCCCGGCCGCCCGCCGTACGGCCCTCGTCGTCCCCGCCGCGCCGGGCCACCGCTCCCGCTGCGCGCCCGGCGGCGACGTCTACGACGCCTTCTTCCGGCTCGTCGCCGACGGCGCCCGCCCGGCCACCGTGCTCGACACCCGCGCAGGCGACCGGGACCACCTCGCCGCGCGCGGCATCACCGAAGTCGTCACTCCCGGCCAGGTACGCCCCGTACGCCAAGGAGGCACCCGCTCGTGAACCCCACCAGACGCACCGTCCTGATCGCCGCCGGTGCCGCCGCCTCGGTCCGCGTGCCGTCCGCGGCGGCGACGGCCCCGCGCACCGCGCCGGCGACCCCGCCGTACGCCGCCTACTGGTACCCGGACGCGCTGCCCTCCGGCACCCCCGGCCCCGGCATCACCTGGCGCAGCCTGACGAGCTGGCGCGCCGACACCGACCCCGACCTGGCCTTCAACGCGGCGACCGTGCCCCTCGCCCCGCGCTTCACCCCGACCCCGGCGAACCCCACCGCCCGCTCCGGACAGGCCCGTGTCCAGGCCCTCGTCTCCTTCGGGCCGACCTCCGGCAACCCCTCGCAGGGCTCGGCCACCGCCGACTACTACGCCCTCACCCACTGGGCGTACATCGACGAGCTGGTGTTCTGGGGCGGCTCGGCCGGCGAGGGCCTGATCCTCGCTCCGAACGCGCCCGTCGTGGACGCGGCCCACCGGCACGGCGTCCCGGTCCTCGGCAACGTCTTCTTGCCCCCCGCGGCCTACGGCGGACAACTCCAGTGGACCCGCGACCTGGTGCGCGAGGACGCCACCGGCCACCACCCGCTCGCCGCGCGACTCGTCGCGGTGGCGGCGGCGTACGGCTTCGACGGCTGGTTCCTCAACGCCGAGACGGGCGGCGGGAACACCGCCCTGGGCACGGCCGTGCTGGGCTTCGTCAAGGAGCTGAAGGAGCTGGCGGCGGCCGCGGGGCAGCGGGTGACGTGGTACGACGCGCTGACCGTGAACGGCACGGTCAGCTGGCAGGGCGCCCTGACGAGCCGGAACCAGGCGTTCTTCGAGGCCGCCGACGGCATGTTCGTGGACTTCCGGTGGAGCGCGGCCACGCTGGCGTCGTCCGGTACGAAGGCGGACGGGCTCGGACGCAGCCGCTACGAGCTGTGGGCCGGCGTCGACGTCGAGTCCCAGGGGTCCGGGACGTATGTGAACTGGGACGCGATCGTGCCGGCCGGCAAGCCGCACGTCACGTCGATCGGGTTCTACCGGCCCGAGTGGACCCGCAACCACCTGCCCGCCGGCCGCCGCGCGCCCGGCGACTTCCACGCGGCCGACGACCGGTTCTGGACCGGGCGGTCCGCGGACCCGTCGCGGCCCGACCCGGACGACCCCTGGCGGGCGCTGGCGGCGTCCGTGGCGGACCGGTCCACGGTTTCCTCGGTTCCGTTCGCGACCGTGTTCAACACGGGCCGCGGGCTGCGGTGGTACGAGGAAGGCGCCGTGGCCTCGGAGGCTGCCTGGAACCACCTCGGGCTCCAGGACCGGCTGCCGTCGCGGCGGTGGGTGGTCCGGACGGCCGGGGCACGGCCGGTGGTCTCCTTCGACTTCGCCGACGCTTGGCGTGGCGGGAGCAGCGTGCTGGTGACGGGTGAACTCGATCAACCGGTGGTCCTGGACCTGTACGCGACCCGGCTGCCGATCGGTGTGAACACGGTTGTCGACCTGACGTACCGGAGCGAGTCTGGGCCTGTGGACGTCGAACTCGCGGTGGCAACGGCGGAACCGGACGGCCCGGGGGAGACGCCGCCGTACAGGTATGTGCCTGTGAACGCCGTCAACACGGAGATCCCCGGGCAATCGGCGGCTACGGCGGCGGGCGTGAACTCCGGCCGTGCGGCGGGCCGTGTGAACACGCCTCACGCGCACACACCCGTCGCCGCGCGCGGCAGCGACACCGCTGTGAACTCGGTTGACACGCAACCCCGGGCAACACCGGGCGACTCCCGCAGCAACGTGAACTCGATTCACACCCAGGTGCCCGCCCGGCCCAACAGCCCCCACCCGAGTGTGAACACGGTCAACGGCTGGCAGACCGTCACCATCCCGCTCACCGGCCTCTCCGGCACCGCGCACACCCTCGGCATCCGGCTCACCCCCACCGGCGGCCCCGTCCGCTGGCGGCTCGGCGGCCTCGCCGTCCGCCCCGCCGGCACCCCGCCCACCCCCGCCGCCCCCTCCGCCGCCCGCGTCACCGCCGCGACCGGCGGCGACCTCCGCCTCGCCTGGAACCCCGCACCCGGCCCCGTCCGCCACTACACCCTCCACCGCCTCCTCCCCGACGGCACCCGCCGCTTCCTCGGCGCCACCGGTCAGCGCGCCTGGTTCGTCGCCGGCCTGCGGCCCGAGCCGGGCGAGCCGGCCGCACGGTTCGAAGTGCGCGCCGTGGGGGAGCTGTACACCATCTCACCCCCCGTCACCCTCACCCACCCCTGGTAATCACCGCTGGTAATCACCCCTGGTGAACACCCCGGAAACCCGCAGGGAGCGTCCCGCATGCATGACGACCGCACGCTGGTGGAAGCCCGCCTCAGGCGCGTGCTCGACGAACGTATCCGCCCTGCCGTGTACCCCGAGTCCGTGCCGCTCGAGGTCGCGGTGTGGCACGCGCCCGGCGAGCCGGTGCCGGTCGCCGAGGGGCTCGCCGCCGAGCCCGAGCCGATCGAGGCGGGCGCCCGCTGGGGCGCGCCCTGGGGCACCAGCTGGTTCCGCGTCACCGGGTCCGTGCCCGAGGCGTGGGCCGGCCGGACCGTCGAGGCCCTGCTCGACCTGGGCTTCGACGAGAACATGCCCGGCTTCCAGTGCGAGGGCCTGGTCTACCGGCCCGACGGCACCCCGGTGAAGGGCCTCAACCCGCGCAACCAGTGGGTGCGGATCGGCGCGCCGGTCGCGGGCGGGGAGGAGGTGCGCCTGCACATCGAGGCCGCCTCCAACCCGGTCATCCTCGACTACCACCCCTTCCGGCCCACCCCGCTCGGCGACAAGGACACCGCCGGCGGCGAACCGCAGTACACCCTCGCCCGTATGGACCTCGCCGTGTTCGACGAGAACGTGTGGCAGCTGGTCATGGACCTGGAGGTGCTGGGCGAGCTGATGGCCGAGCTGCCCGTGGAATCGCCGCGCCGCTGGGACATCCTGCGCGCGGTCGACCGGGCCCTGGACGCCGTCGACCTCCAGGACGTGAACGCCACCGCCGGCCGGGCCCGGCGGCAGCTCGGCGGTGTCCTGTCGGCTCCCGCCGTGCCCTCCGCGCACCGGCTCAGCGCCGTCGGGCACGCGCACATCGACTCCGCCTGGCTGTGGCCGCTCAGGGAGACCGTGCGCAAGGTGGCCCGGACGGTGTCCAACATGACCGCGCTGCTCGAGGACGAGCCGGACTTCGTCTTCGCCATGTCCCAGGCGCAGCAGTGGGCCTGGGTGAAGGAGCACCGGCCCGAGGTGTGGGCCCGGGTGAAGGAGGCCGTCGCGGAGGGCCGGTTCGTGCCGGCCGGCGGGATGTGGGTGGAGTCGGACACCAACATGCCCGGATCGGAGGCGATGGCCCGGCAGTTCGTGCACGGCAAGCGGTTCTTCCTCGACGAGTTCGGCGTCGAGAACGAGGAGGCCTGGCTGCCGGACACCTTCGGCTTCGCCGCGGGTCTGCCGCAGATCATCAAGGCGGCCGGCTCCAAGTGGCTGCTGACGCAGAAGATCTCCTGGTCGCAGACCAACAGGTTCCCGCACCACACCTTCCACTGGGAGGGCATCGACGGCACCCGCGTCTTCACGCACTTCCCGCCGGTCGACACCTACAACTGCTCGATGAAGGGCGGCGAGATCGCCCACGCGGTACGCAACTTCCGGGACAAGGGCCGGGCCCGGCACTCCCTGGCCCCGACCGGCTGGGGCGACGGAGGCGGCGGCACCACGCGGGAGATGGTCGCCAAGGCGGCCCGGCTGCGCGACCTGGAGGGCTCGGCCACCGTCCGCTGGGAGACCCCGCGCGCGTTCTTCGAGCGGGCCGAGGCCGAGTACGCCGAAGCGCCTGTCTGGGTCGGCGAGCTGTACCTCGAACTGCACCGCGCCACCCTCACCAGCCAGGCCCGGACCAAGCAGGGCAACCGGCACTGCGAGCACCTGCTGCGCGAGGCCGAACTCTGGGCGGCCACCGCGGCCGTACGCACCGGGTTCGCCTATCCGTACGAGGAGCTGGACCGTATCTGGAAGACGGTCCTGCTGCACCAGTTCCACGACATCCTGCCCGGCTCGTCCATCGCCTGGGTGCACCGGGAGGCCCGGGCGACGTACGAGCGGCTGACCGCCGAGCTGACCGCGGTCATCGACGCCGCCCAGCGCGCCCTGGCCGGCGAGGGCACGGCCCCGCTGCTGTTCAACTCCGCCCCGCACGCCCGCCACGGCGTCCCGGCGGGCGGCGCCGCCACCCCTCAGGCGCCCGGCACCGACACGCGCACGCGCCGCGAGGACGGCGGGTTCACGCTGGACAACGGCCGCTTGCGGGTCACCGTGGACGCCCGGGGCCTGGTCGTCTCCGCCTACGATCCGGCCGCCGACCGCGAGGCGATCGCCCCCGGTACCGCCGCCAACCTCCTCCAGCTCCACCCGGACCTCCCGAACATGTGGGACGCCTGGGACGTCGACTCCTTCTACCGCAACACCGTCACCGACCTCACCGGCGCGGAGTCGGTCACGGCCGGCGAGGACCAAGCCTCGGTGCGGATCGTCCGGACCTTCGGCTCCTCCCGGGTCACCCAGCTGCTGTCCCTGCCGCCCGGGGAGCGCCGGCTGGTCATCGACACCGAGGTGGACTGGCACGAGACGGAGAAGTTCCTGAAGCTGGCCTTCCCGCTCGACCTGCACGCCGAACGGTACGCGTCCGAGACCCAGTTCGGGCACGTGTTCCGGCCCACCCACACCAACACCTCCTGGGAGGCGGCCAGGTTCGAGGCCTGCAACCACCGCTTCGTGCACCTCGAGGAGCCCGGCTGGGGCGTGGCGGTCGTCAACGACTCCACCTACGGCCACGACGTGACCCGCGCCGTCCGCGCGGACGGCGACCGCGGTACGACCACCACCGTACGGGTGTCCCTGCTGCGCGCCCCGCGCTTCCCGGACCCGGAGACCGACCAGGGCGTCCACCGCTTCCGGCACGCACTGGTGCTTGGCGCCACGGTCGGCGACGCGGTCCGCGAGGGCTGGCGGATCAACCTGCCGGAGCGGCGTACGACCGGCGCCGGCGCGGTCGACCCGCTGGTCACCGTGGACGACGACGCGGTGGTGGTGACGGCGGTGAAACTCGCCGACGACGGCAGCGGGGACGTGGTGGTCCGCTTCCACGAGGCCCACGGCGGCCGGGCCCGGGCGACGCTGACGGCGGGCTTCGCGTTCACCGACGTCACCGCCACCGACCTGCTGGAACGCCCGCTCGCCGGGGCCCGGCCCGGCATCCGCGAGGGCGAGCGGATCACCGTGTGCCTGCGCCCGTTCGAACTCGTCACCCTCAGGTTCGGCCGTCCCTGACCCGCGAGGCACCGCTCACCGCGGGCCCCGGCGCCGGCCCATCGAGCCGCACCGGGTCCCGGCCGGGACGTGGTCTCACCGCTCACCGCCCCCGATCCGTCCCCGCAGCCACTCCTCCACCTCGCTCACGTGGGCCGCTGCCGCCGCGCGGGCCGCCTCCGGGTCGCGGGCGGTGAGGGCGCGGTGGATGGCGGCGTGTTCGCGCCGGGTGCGCGCGAGGGCGCCTTCCTCTTGGTAGCCGCGCCGGAGGCGGGCGCGGAAGGTGCGGGAGGACAGGCCGTCCAGGATGGCGGCCATCGTCGCGTTGCCCGCGGCCGACGCGATCTCGCGGTGGAAGGCGAGGTCGTGGGCGAGGATCTCCTCGGGGTCGTCGGTGGCGTTCATCGCCGCCAAGTGGGCTGCCAGGGCCGCCAGTTGGTCCTCGGTGATGCGCGCGGCGGCCAGCGCGGTCGCCGTGGACTCCAGGACCCGGCGCACCTCCAGCAGTTCCACCAGGCGCGGCCCCCGGGACAGGTCCGCGACCACGCCGAAGGTCTCCAGCAGGTCGCCGGCCTCCAGCGCGCCGACGTAGATCCCCGAGCCGTGCCGCGCGTCCAGCACCCCCATGACCGTCAGCGCGCGGATCGCCTCCCGCGTCGAACTGCGCGAGATGCCCAGTCGCACGGCGAGGTCCCGTTCGGTGGGCAGCCGCTGGCCCGGTTCCAGCCGGCCCTCGGCGATCATCGCCTTGATCTCCTCGACGGCGCGCTGGGTCACCGTGCCCTTGCGCGGGGCCGCGTCGTCCACGCCACTCCTCCAGTCACCGGGTGCGTCGCAGTCTAACCAGGGCTGTGGTCCGACCAATCCGGGCATACGGAGGAGATGTCCGTGCAGGAGGGTGTCATGCGGGCTCAGTGGTCTGATAAGTATGCGACGTTGTTCCTCGCTCGGCTGGCCGCGCACGATCACCGCCCGGACCGAAAGGCCCCCCGTGTCCCCGACGCCCGCCCGCATCACCGCCGTCGACACCTACGACATCCGGTTCCCCACCTCGCGCGAACTCGACGGCTCCGACGCGATGAACCCCGACCCCGACTACTCGGCCGCCTACCTCGTGCTGCGCACCGACGCCGAGGACGGATGCGAGGGGCACGGCTTCGCGTTCACCATCGGACGCGGCAACGAGGTGCAGGTCGCCGCCCTCCACGCGCTGCGCCACCATGTGGTCGGCCGGTCCGTCGAGGAGCTGTGCGCCGATCCGGGCACGCTGTACCGGGACCTGACCGGCGACAGCCAACTGCGCTGGCTCGGCCCCGAGAAGGGCGTGCTGCACATGGCGATCGGCGCCGTCGTCAACGCCGTCTGGGACCTCGCCGCCAAGCGCGCCGGCCGGCCCCTGTGGCGGCTGCTCGCCGAGGCCGAACCCGAGTGGCTGGTGCGCCAGATCGACTTCCGCTACCTGACGGACGCGCTGACGCCCGAGGAGGCGCTGACGCTGCTGCGCCGCGGCCGGGACGGCGCCGGCGAGCGTACGGCCCGCCTGCTGGAGCGCGGCTACCCCGCCTACACCACCTCGCCCGGCTGGCTCGGCTACGACGACGACAAGCTGGCCCGGCTCGCCGCCCGGGCCGTCGCCGACGGCTTCCGGCAGATCAAACTGAAGGTCGGCGCGGACCTCGCGGACGACGTGCGCCGCTGCCGGGTGGCCCGCGCGGCCGTCGGACCGGACATCCGCCTGGCCGTCGACGCCAACCAGCGCTGGAACGTGGACGAGGCGATCTCCTGGACCAGGGCGCTCGCCGGATTCGACCCGTACTGGATCGAGGAGCCGACCAGCCCCGACGACATCCTCGGCCACGCGGCGATCCGCCGGGCCGTGGCACCGGTCAAGGTCGCCACCGGCGAACACGCGCAGAACAGGATCGTCTTCAAACAACTCCTCCAGGCCGGCGCCCTCGACATCGTGCAGATCGACGCCGCCCGCGTCGGCGGCGTCAACGAGAACCTCGCCATCCTGCTGCTCGCCGCCAAGTTCGGCGTCCCCGTCTGCCCGCACGCCGGCGGCGTCGGCCTGTGCGAACTCGTCCAGCACCTGGCGATGTTCGACTACGTGTCCGTCTCCGGCAGCACCGAGGACCGGGTCATCGAGTACGTCGACCATCTGCACGAGCACTTCCTGGACCCGGTGACGATCCGCGCGGGCCACTACACGGCACCCACCGCACCCGGCTTCTCCGCGGCCCTGCGCCCGGAAGCCGTCGCGCGCTACACCTTCCCCGGCGGCACCTACTGGTCCGCCGACCCAGGCGGCCACAAGGAGCAGTCCACATGAGCGACTTCACCGGCCTCAGGGCCCTCGTCACCGGCGGCGCCTCCGGCATCGGCCGGGCCACCGCCGGCCTCCTCGCCGAGCGCGGCGCCCGGGTCGCCGTACTCGACCTGGACCCGTCCCCGGTGCCGGAACCGATGCTCGCGCTGCGCGCCGACGTCACCGACGACGCCTCGGTGCGCCGGGCCGTGACGGAGGCCGCCGACGCGCTCGGCGGCCTCGACATCCTGGTCAACAACGCGGGCATCGGCGCCCAGGGCACCGTCGAGGACAACGCCGACGCCGAGTGGCGGCACGTCTTCGACGTGAACGTCCTCGGCATGGTCCGCACCGCCCGCGCCTGCCTGCCGCACCTGCGCCGCTCCGCCCATGCCGCGATCGTCAACACCTGTTCCATCGCGGCCACCGCGGGCCTGCCTCAGCGCGCCCTGTACAGCGCCACCAAGGGCGCCGTGTACTCCCTGACCCTCGCCATGGCCGCCGACCACGTCCGCGAGGGCATCCGCGTCAACTGCGTCAACCCCGGTACGGCGGACACCCCGTGGATCGGCCGGCTGTTGGACACGGCCCCCGACCCGGCCGCCGAACGCGCCGCCCTGGAGGCCCGCCAGCCCACCGGGCGGCTCGTCTCCGCCGCCGAAGTCGCGGCCGCCATCGCCTACTTGGCGAGCCCCTCGGCCGGCGCCACCACCGGCACCGCGCTCGCCGTCGACGGCGGCATGCAGGGCCTCAGGCTCCGGCCGGCGGCGCACCGGTGACCGCGCTCGGCCGCAGCGGCGTCCAGGTCAGCCCGCTCGGCCTCGGCGCCGCCGCCCTCGGCAACCTGTACACACCGGTGAGCGAGGAGCAGGCGCACGCGGCGGTCGAGGCCGCCTGGGACCGCGGCATCCGCTACTTCGACACCGCCCCGCACTACGGCCTCGGCCTGTCGGAACGCCGCCTGGGCGCGGCCCTGCGCGCGCACGACCGCGCGAGCTACACGCTCTCCACCAAGGCAGGCCGCCGCCTGGAGCCGGCCGACGGCACCGGCGACGACCTCGCCCACGGCTACGCCGTCCCCGCCGCCCACCGCCGCGTGTGGGACTTCGGCGCCGACGGAATCCGCCGCACCCTGGAGGCGAGCCTGGACCGCCTCGGCCTCGACCGGGTCGACGTCGTCTACCTCCACGACCCCGACGACCACGCCGAACAGGCCTTCCGCGAGGGCTACCCGGCCCTGGAACG
The DNA here is from genome assembly GCF_033366695.1 of Streptomyces sp. SCL15-4. Lineage (NCBI taxonomy): Bacteria > Bacillati > Actinomycetota > Actinomycetes > Kitasatosporales > Streptomycetaceae > Streptomyces > Streptomyces sp. SCL15-4. The sequence continues at coordinate 1,289,014 of NZ_JAOBTQ010000001.1, read as the reverse complement.
GATGCGCGCGGAAGGGGTGGTGGGCGCGATCGGCGCCGGCATGAACCAGACCGCGATGCTCACCCGATTCGTCCGCGACACCGACGTGGACGTGGTGCTGTGCGCCGGCCGGTACACCCTGCTCGACCAGCAAGCGGCCGGCGAACTGCTGCCCGAGGCGCTGCGACGAGGAGTGTCGGTGGTCGTCGGCGGCCCCTTCAACTCCGGCCTGCTGGCGGCCCCGGCGCCCGGCGCGACGTACGACTACACCCGCGCACCCCGCGCGCTCCTGGACCGCGCCCTGCGGCTGAAGGCGGCGGCCGAACGGCACGGCACCACCCTGCGCGCCGCCGCGCTCGCCTTCTCGGCCGGGCACCCGGCCGTGGCGAGCGTCCTGGCCGGAGCCCGCTCGGCGGCCGAAGTCCACGACTGCGCCGATCAGTTCGCCACACCGGTGCCGGACGCCTTCTGGCAGGAGCTGCGCGACAGCGGCCTGCTGCCCCGGGCACGGGAGGAGTCGCCGTGACCGTGGACGCCCACCACCACGTCTGGGACCTGACCGTCCGCGACCAGGACTGGCTCCACGGCCCCGGACTCGCCCCGTTGCGACGCGACTTCCTCCTCGCCGACCTGGAACCCGAGGCCCGGGCCGCCGGGATCGGTGCCACCGTCCTCGTCCAGACCGTCACCGTCCCCGAGGAGACCCCCGAACTGCTCGCGCTCGCCGCCGGGCACGACCTGGTCGCCGGGGTCGTCGGCTGGACGGACCTCACCCGTCCCGACATCGCCGACGAGCTGGCCCGGCTGCGCGCCCTGCCCGGCGGCGCCCTGCTGAAGGGCATCCGGCACCAGGTCCAGTCCGAGCCCGACCCCGAGTGGCTGCTGCGGCCCGACGTGCTGCGCGGCCTGGCCGCCGTGGCCGACGCCGGACTGGTCCACGACCTCGTGGTGCTGCCCCACCAGCTCCCCGCGTGCGCGCGGGCCGCCGCCCTGCTGCCCGGGCTCACCTTCGTCCTGGACCACCTCGGCAAACCCCCGGTCGCCACGGGCGCGCGCGAGCCCTGGGCGACCCGCCTGCGCGCCCTCGCCGCCCTGCCCAACACCGTCGCCAAGCTCTCCGGACTGGTCACCGAGGCCGCCCCCGGCGCCCGGACGGCCGACGCCCTGCGCCCCTACACGGACATCGCCCTGGACGCCTTCGGTCCCGGCCGGCTGATGTACGGCTCCGACTGGCCGGTGTGCACCCGGGCCGCCTCCTACGCCGAGGTGCTGCACACCGCGCGCGAGCTGACCGCCCGCCTCGCCGAGGCCGAGCGCACGGCACTGTTCGAGGTCACCGCGGCGCGTGTCTACGCCCTCTGAGCCGGCTCCGCCAGCCGCGTCGGCGGCAGATACTCCCGCACGTACGTCCGCTCCCAGCACGCCCCCGTCTCCCGCAGCTCCCGCCGGCTGGTGTACCGGTAGCGGAACAGCCGGGCCCGCACATAGCGGGGCGGGGTGTCCGGCGGGAACGGGCAGCGGCGCAGCAGCCTCAAGGTGTCCCGGTCGTTCTCCAGCAGGCGTTCCACCAGAGCGCCGAACCACTCTCCCGCGTAACCCGGCGACAGCGCGGCGAACCACATCAGCCAGTCCAGGCGCAGATGGTACGGGGCGAACTGGCGCGGCCAGCGCCTCGGATCGCCGGGCTTGCCCTTGAAGGCGTACTCCCGCCAGTCCGAGTCCGCGCGCGGGGCATCGTCCAGCGTGCCCTCGACCACCACCTCGTAGCGGAACCGGCTGACGCTGCCGAACGCGCCGTAGGTGTTCACCAGGTGCAGCGGGTCGAAGGACCGGTTCATCACCTGGCGGCGGGAGATCATGTTCAGCACGGGGCGGTGGCTCAGGAAGAGCAGCAGCGCGCCGACCGCGAGCACCAGCACCTCGTACCACGGCGGCGCCGCCGGCACCGACGGCGCCGCCGCCGGCAGCCGCAGCGCGGACAGGGCCAGCACGATGGTGATCCAGTTCAGCCAGGAGAAGTTCCCGGAGAGCACCAGCCACAGCTGGGTGACGATCATCAGGGCGGCGGCGGCCGACGCGACGGGCTGCGGGGTGAACAGCAGGAACGGCACCACCAGCTGGGTGACGTGGTTGGCGGCCACCTCCACCCGGTGCAGCGGCCTCGGCAGATGGTGGAAGAACCAGCTCAGCGGGCCCGGCATCGGCTGGGTCTCGTGGTGGTAGTCCAGACAGGTCAGCTTCCGCCAGCAGGCGTCGCCGCGCAGCTTGATCAGCCCGGCGCCGAACTCCACCCGGAACAGCACCCAGCGCAGCAGGAACAGCACGACGACCGGCGGCGCCACCTCGCCGTTGCCGAGGAACGCGGCCAGGAAGCCGGTCTCCAGCAGCAGCGACTCCCAGCCGAACGCGTACCACGTCTGGCCCACGTTCACGATCGACAGATACAACGCCCACGGCACCAGCCACAGCACGATCCCCGCCCACAGCGGCAGCCACGAGTCGGCCCCGGCCAGCAGCGCCGCCGACACCGCACAGCCCGCCCAGGCGCAGCCGGCGAAGAAACGGTCGGAGTAGTGCAGCTGGAACAGGCTCGGGGCGCGCCGGCAGGGCACCCGGGCGGTGAAGCGGGGGACCGGCAGCATGCCGCGCTCGCCCAGCAGGGCCCGGAACTGCAGGACCGCCGACAGGAACGCGACCAGGTACACGGCGGCCAGGGCCCGCTGGAGGACCAGCCGGCTCAGCCAGTAGTCGGGTGCGGTGAACCAGTCCACGGCTGTGCGCGCCCTTCCGTACGGCTCCGCCGTCGCCGCTGCCGGCGCGGCGTTCCCCGAGTTGCCAGCCAAACCCGTGCGATGCCAACAATAGGACGTAATCACCCATAGTGATGTGGAGTGTGCGGTGCGGATCCCCACCCGAACCCTGGTCACGGCCTGCGTGCTCTGGGCCGCGCTGCTCGCCGCCGGCTGCGCGGGCACCGGCGTCAAGCAGACCCGGGTGGGCGACCTCGTCTTCCTCCAGGCCGTCGGGGACCGCGGCCCCGGGCCCTTCACCGACTCCGCGGCCACCGGTCCCGTCGCCGAGTCCCCCCGGATCGGCGCCAGGATCTCCGCCGGCCAGCTGGCGGCGCCCCTGCGCGCGGCCCGCACCGTGTCCGGCTCGATGCCCGGCCTGTACCGGGGTACCCCGCGCGTCGCCCGCTGCGACGTCGAGCGGCACATCCGCTATCTCGCGGCGGACCCGTCCAGGGCCGGCGCCTTCGCCGGCGTCGTCGGGGTCGGACGGGCGGCGCTGCCCGCCTATCTGCGCGGCCTGACCCCCGTCGTGCTCGGCTCCGACACCCGGGTCACCAACCACGCCTACCGGGACCACCGGGCGGACGACTACCAGGCCGTCCTCCAGGCCGGCACCGCCGTCCTCGTGGACGACCGGGGCGTGCCCCGGGTGCGCTGCGCCTGCGGCAACCCGCTCGCGCCGCCCGCGCCGACCCGCGGCGGGGCCAGCGCCCGGGGCACACCCTGGCCCGGCTACCGGCCGAACAAGGTGATCGTGGTGAGTCCGGCGCCCCGGGCCGTCGCCAGCCTCACGCTCGTCGACGCCGGGCACCGCACCTGGACCGAGCGCCGGGTCGGCCACGACGTCCGGCGCGACCGCGTCGTCCCGCCGCCCGCCGGGGCCACGACCGGCCCGTCCCCGACCACCCGCGCGGACGCGGAACCGACGCCCGCGAACCCGCCGGGCGGGCCCGCGGCCCCGGACCGCCCCGCCGTCCCCACCGCCTGAGCGTGGGCCCGTCGCGCCCGCGGTCCCGCGGGCGAGTCGAAGAATCGGCCGGATCCTGGCAAGGTGGCCCCATGGCCGATCGGGGTGCGAGCGCCCTGTCACTCCCGGAGGACCGGCCCGCACATCCGGACCCGATCCTCGCGCTCAACGGCATGGGCAGCTTCGACTGGGACCTGGACGCCGGTCTGTTCCTCCTGGACGCCCAGGCCTTCGAGGTGCTCGACCTGCCGCCCGAGGAGTACGACGGGCGCCTGGACACCCTGAACGCCCTCCGGGTGCCTCCGCCGGAGGCCGCCCGGCTCGACGCGACGGTCGCCCGGGCGATCAAGGACGGCAGCGAGCACTACAGCGCCTACTTCCGCATCCGCCGCCGCGACGGCACCATGCGCTGGACGCACACCCGGGGCCGCATCCGCCGCGACGGCACCGGCCGCCCGCACCGGGTCGTCGGCATCCTCCGCGACGCCACGGAGGAACTCGCCGACAGCACGGCGCGCGGCTTCCGGTCCGCCCAGGACGAGGCGTTCCGGCAGCAGACCGGCGTCGTCCAGGTCATCTCCGCCGCCCTCGCGCACGCCCGCACCGTCCAGGACGTCATCGACGTGCTCAAGGACACCCACGGCGTCCGCCACCTGGGCGCGACCAGCCTGGTGATGGGCCTGGTGGAGGCGGGCCGGATCCGGCTGGTGGCCGAGGGACCGGCGGGCAGCTTCGTCCCCGGCACCGCCGTCACCCGGATCGACGAGCCGTACCCGATGAGCGAGGTCGTGCGCTCCCTCAGCCCCCGGTTCATCGAGTCACCGGAGGAGTTCGCCGCGCACTACCCCCTGCTGTGGCCGCACCTGACCGGCCTGCGCATCACCTCGGCCGCCTACCTCCCGCTGATCGCGCAGGCCCGCCCGATCGGCGCGATGGGCCTGCTCTACGACAACCGGCGCGGCTTCTCCGCCGAGGAGCGCGCCGTCCTGGTCGCGCTCGGCGGCAGCATCGCGCAGAGCCTGATGCGGGCCATGCTCTACGAGCAGGAGAAGGATCTCGCCCAGGGCCTCCAGCAGGCCATGCTGCCCCGCTCCATCCCCAGCGTGTGCGGCGCCGACGTCGCCGTGCGCTACCGCTCGGCCGCCCTGGGCCGGGACATCGGCGGCGACTGGTACGACCTGATCCCGCTGCCCGGCGCCACCTCCTCCGGGGGCGGCCGGGTCGGCGCGGTCATCGGGGACGTCCAGGGCCACGACACGCACGCCGCCGCCGTCATGGGCCAGCTGCGGATCGTGCTGCGCGCCTACGCCGCCGAGGGCCACACCCCGGCCACCGTGATGGCCCGCGCCTCCGTCTTCCTGCACGAACTCGACACCGACCGGTTCGCCACGTGCCTGTACGCCGAGGCCGACCTGGCCACCGGAGTCGTCCAGATGGTCCGCGCCGGGCACATCGACCCGCTGGTCCGCCACCGCGACGGCCGCTGCGCCCGGCTGTCCGTCGAAGGCGGGCTGCCGCTCGGCCTGTCCGCCGAGTTCGGCCGGCTGGAGTACCCCGTCGCCACCGTCGAACTGGAGCCCGGCGCCACGCTGCTGCTGTGCACCGACGGACTGGTGGAACTGCCCGGCACCGATCTGGACGAGGGCGTGTCCGCGCTTCTGCGGCTCGTGCGCGACGGGCCCGCCGAGGTGGCGGCCCTCGCCGACCGGCTGATCCGGGCGGCCGAGGAGCACGGCGGCGACGACGACGTGGCGCTGCTCCTGCTGCGCCGCCGCATCCGGCAGGCGGCCCGGCCCGGCGGCCGGCTCCGCCGGCACGTGGCGTCCGGCGACCCGGAGGCCCTCGCCCGGGCCCGGCACATGGTCCGCGACGCGGTCCGCGCCTGGGGCGCCGGCGCACAGGCCGACGAGATCGAGCTGGTCGCCGACGAGCTGATCACCAATGCCCTGCTGCACACCGAGGGCCCGGCGAGCGTCACCCTGCGGGTGCTGGAGGGTGACGAGCGCCGGCTGCGCATCGAGGTCGAGGACTGCTCCAGCGCCCTGCCGCGCCGCCGGGACGCGGACGAGAACGGGGTCTCCGGCCGCGGCCTGCTCCTGGTCGACCGGCTCGCCGACGCCTGGGGCGTGGCGGCGCGGGGCTCCGGCAAGGCGGTGTGGTGCGAGTTCCGGCTGCCGTAGGGGCCGCGCCCGGCCGCCGCCTGGCGTTCCCGGCACCGGCTGGCACCCTGGACGTATGCCCGAACTGCCCGAGGTGGAAGCGCTGACGGACTTCCTGACCGAACACCTGACCGGCCGCCGGGTGGTGCGGGTGCTGCCGGTGGCCGTCAGCGTTTTGAAGACGTACGACCCTGCGCCCGGCGCCGTCGAGGGCGCCGCGGTGACGGCCGTGCGCCGGTACGGCAAGTTCCTGGACATCGAGACGGACGGCGGCCTCCACCTGGTCGTCCATCTGGCCCGCGCGGGCTGGCTCCAGTGGCGGGACCGGCTGCCGGACGGCCCGCCGAGGCCCGGCAAGGGCCCGCTGGCGCTGCGCGTCGCGCTGGAGAGCGGGGAGGGCTTCGACCTGACCGAGGCCGGCACCCAGAAGCGCCTCGCCGTGTACGTCGTGCGCGACCCGGCCGAGGTGCCCGGCATCGCCCGCCTCGGCCCGGACCCGCTCGCCGAGGACTTCACCGAGGACCGCCTCGCCGCCCTGCTCGGCGGCGAACGGCGGCAGCTGAAGGGCGCCCTGCGCGACCAGTCGCTGATCGCGGGCGTCGGCAACGCCTACAGCGACGAGATCCTGCACGCCGCGCGGATGTCCCCGTTCAAGCTCGCCGCCTCCCTCACACCGGAGGAGACCCACCGGCTGTACGAGGCGCTGCGCGGCACGCTCGGCGAGGCGGTCGAGCGGGCCCGGGGCGTGGCGGCGGGCCGGCTGAAGGCGGAGAAGAAGGGCGGTCTGCGCGTCCACGGCCGCACCGGCGAACCCTGCCCGGTGTGCGGCGACACCGTCCGCGAGGTCTCCTTCAGCGACTCCTCGCTCCAGTACTGCCCGACCTGCCAGACGAACGGCAAACTGCTGGCCGACCGCAGGCTCTCCCGCCTGCTGAAGTGAGGACGCCGGGGCAGGGACCGCGCGCTGGTAGGAGGAGCCGGGGGTCCGGGCCGCCTGGGGCGGGTCTCAGCGCGCCGCGACCGTGAGCAGGAGTCGTCCGCCGGCCGTTCGGATCTCGTACCGGTCGATCTCGTCCGGATGCAGTGCGGTCGCGCCGAGCGCGGTGGCGGGGCGGCCGGCCGCGTCCGGGGCGGTCCAGCCGGCGGCGATCTGTTCGGTGCCGTCACGGCCGACCGCGACCAGCCGGCAGGTCCGCGGCCCGGCGCCGTCCCCGACCTCGACACGCAGCGCGCTGCCCCACTCCGCGTCCGCCGAGGTGACCCGCGCCCACACCCCGGTGCGCGGGTCGCTCGCCGCGGCGACCTTGGCGTCCGGCGGCCCCGGATGCCCGGCGAACGCCACGATCCCCGGACCGGCCACGGCCAGCGCCACCGTGGCGGCCAGCCCGTACAGCAGGCGCCGGCGGCGCACCCGGTGCCGGTGCGCCGGCTCGCCGAGCAGCCGCTCCAGCAGCCGGGGGCCGGGCTGGGCCAGCGGGTGCACGAACGGCGGAGTCGCCCGGCGGTACAGCGTCAGCTGCCGGGTGGCGGGCCCGAACTCCGTCACCTGTGCCGCGCACCGGGGACACTCCATGAGGTGGTCCTCGAAGCGGAAGGCCTCCGCCTCGTCCAGCACGCCGAGCGCGTACGCGCCGGCGTCGCGATGCCTTTCCAGGGACCTCATGCCGAATCCTCGTGCCGATGGGTGCGGGCGGGGTTGCTCCGTGCCCCCACCCGTACGCGGCGCACCACCGAATCACTCAAGGCACGCACACAATCGTGACCAAGGCATGCGGAGCCGCCCGGCCCGTGGACCGGTGCGTGCCGCGAAGGATTCAGAACAGGTGGATCGCCAGGTGACCGAGCGGCAGCCCCAGCCGCCACGCCGGTGTCCACACCTTCGGCCCGTCGTCCTCCCCGAACACCGGCCCGCCGCCCGGCACCGCGTCCAGGTCCGGCGCCAGCAGCTCGGTCTCCTCCAGCCAGCGCCAGGCGCCGGCGGCCAGCGCCAGGTCCGGGCAGGGGGCGCCGGAGCCGGCCGCCCGCTCGGCCATGCGCGCCCGCACCCAGTCCTGCCACGGCTGGTCGTAGGCGGTCAGCGCCAGCCAGTTCTCCAGCTGGGAGATCACCCGGATGCCGGACAGCTCCCCGTCGGTGTCGGACAGGAAGACGGTCAGCGCCAGCGCGTCCCGGCCGGCCCGGTACTCGAAGGACGTCGGCGGCATCAGATCGCCGGTGCGCAGCAGCTCGTCGGCGATGTACTCGGCGTACAGCCAGGCCATCGGGACGGCCAGTCCACCGCCGTCGGCGCCGTCCGTGCTCTCGTGACCTCTGTGCAGCATCCCTTCCTGCCCTTCCTCCGGTGCGTGCGCGTCGCCCGAACCGCCGGGCCCGGACCCCCGTCCGGAACGCGGATGAGGACAGCCCATGCCCGAACGCGGGCCACGGCAAGGCGCTTTGCTCAAACTTGACCAGCCTTCCGGTTTCACCGCAGGTCGGCCGCGTAACCCGGCAGGACCCGGCGCAGGGCACGCAGCGCGTAGTACGCGCGGGACTTCACGGTACCCGGTGGAATCCCCAGGGCCTCGGCCGCTTCCGCCACACTGGCCCCGCGGAAATACACGAGTACGAGCACGTCACGGTGGGCGGGAGTGAGTGTCTTCACAGCCTCCCGCACATCGAGCATCGCCGCGGCCCGCTCGGCGTGGTCGGCGGTCACCCGCGCGTTCTCCGGCACCGCGTCACCGGTCTCGGGCGGCCTGGCCCGCCGCGCGCGCCGGGCGTCGATCGCGAGCCGCCGGGCCACGGTCAGCAGCCAGGGCCGTACCGAGTCGAAGTCGTCGGCGTGCAGCGCCTCCGGATGCTGCCAGGCCCGCACCAGCGTCTCCTGGACGAGGTCCTCGGCGCGCTGGCGGTCTCCGTCGCACAGTCTGAGCAGCAGGGCGAACAGCGGACCGCCGTGCTCGCGCTGGAGCGCGGCCAGCTCGTGCTCGGCGGTCGTCGTCCCGTGGGTGAGTGAGGTTCCGGCCGTCATGGCCGTATGCCAGCGCAGGCCGCGCCCGGCGGACAAGGGGCGGACCGGGCCGTGCGACGGACGGTCGATCGCGTCGGCGAACGGTCGGCCGGGCGGTACACCGGGACCCCGGACGGGCTAATGACGCCACCCGGACTGTTTATCCGACGCATCAGCTTCATACCCATATGCCCGTCACGGCTCCGTCTGCACGGACGACGACCCTGGGGTGAGTTGATGATCGGACGCAGAAAGCAGGTGGCGCTGGTCCTGACCGCCGTCCTCGCGGCGGGAGCGGCCTGCCGGAACCAGCACGAGGAATCCGGCGCGCCGGGACCCGCGGCGCCTCCGGCCGCTCCGGCGCCCGCCGCGGCCGGCCCGTTCACCCTCGTCGCCTCCGGAAGCATCCTGCCGCACGCCTCCGTCGTGGAACGGGCCGCCTACGACGCCGGCGGCGACGGCCACGACTTCCGTCCCATGCTCTCCGGCGTCCAACCGGTCGTCTCCCGGGCCGACCTGGCGCTGTGTCACCTCGCCACCGGCTACGGCCCGGCCGGCGACCCCGCCGGCGGCCCTCCGCTCACCGCCCCGCCGCGGCTCGCCGAGGATCTCGCGGCCACCGGCTACGACGGCTGCTCCACCGCCTCCGCCCACGCCCTGGACGACGGCGCCGACGGCGTGCGGCGGACCCTGGACGCCCTGGACCGGGCCGGACTGCGGCACGCCGGGACCGCCCGCAGCGAGGCCGAGGCCCGCTCGGTCATGATCCACCGGGCGGGCGGCGCCCGGGTCGCCCATCTGTCCTACGCCGCCTCCACCGGCCAGGCGCCGCCCGCCGGCCGGCCCTGGGCGGTCAGCCTGATCGACGCCGACCGGATCACCGCCGACGCCCGCGCCGCCCGGCGGGGCGGCGCCGACGTGGTCGTGGTCTCCCTGGACTGGGGCACCGAGGGGCAGGACGAACCCGACCCGTTCCAGCTCACCCTCGCCGGGCGCCTGACCGCCTCGGCCACGGACGGCCGCCCCGACATCGACCTGATCCTCGGCACCTGTGCCCACGTCCCCCAGGCGTACGAGAAGGTCAACGGCACCTGGGTGGTCTACGGACTGGGCGACCAGATCGCCGTGCCGCCCCACGACGGGCGCGGCGCCCCGGACCCGCGCGGCAACGAGTCCACCCTCGGCCGCTTCACCTTCGCCCCGCCGGACCGGCCGGGCGGGCCCTGGCGGGTGGTGAAGGCCGAGTTCGTCCCCCAGCTCTACGACCTCGACGCCGGCCGGGTGCTCGACCTCGGCCGGGCCATCGCGCAGGGCGCCGAGCTGGAGGGCGCCCGCGACCGGATCAGGGACGTGGTCCTCAGCCGCGGGGCCGCCCAGGACGGCCTGGTCATGGCGGAGTGATCAGTCGCCGGACCGCCCGCCGGCCAGCGCCGAACGGCGGTAGGAGTAGGCGAAGTAGACGACGCAGCCGATCGCGAACCACACCGCGAACCGCAGCCAGGTCTGCCACTGCAGGAACGTGATCAGCCAGATGGAGAAGAGCACTCCCAGCGCGGGCACGACCGGCATCCCCGGCGTCCGGAAGGTGCGCGGCAGCTCCGGCTGCCGGTAGCGCAGCACGATCACCGCCGCGCACACCACCACGAACGCCAGCAGGATGCCGATGTTGGTCAGCTCGGCCGCCTCGGCGATCGGGACGAACCCGGCGATGAGCGCGGACGCCGCCCCGACGATCCAGGTCACCCGGGTCGGCACGTGCCGCGTCGGGTGTGTCTTGGCGAACCACGTGGGCAGCAGGCCGTCCCGGGACATCGAGTACCACACCCGGGTCACGCCCAGCATGAACGTGAACATCACCGTGAGGATGCCGATGATCGCCCCGACCGCGATCACGTCCGCCAGCGCGCCGAGCCCCACCGACTTGAACGCCGTGGAGAAGCCGCTCTCCTTGTCGATCTCCTTGTAGTTCTGCATGCCCGTCAGCACCAGGCAGGCCGCCACGTACAGCACCATCGAGATCACCAGCGAGTAGATGATCGCCTTCGGCATGTGCCGCTGGGCGTCCTTCGACTCCTCGGCCGCCGTCGACATCGCGTCGTAGCCGAACACCGCGAAGAACACCGTCGCCGCGCCCGTGAACGCCCCGCCGACCCCGTACGGGAAGAACGGGTGGTAGTTGCCGGTGTCGATGTGGAACACGCCCACCGCGATCACCAGGAGCACCACCAGCACCTTCAGGGCGACCACGAACGTCTCGAACCGGGCCGCGCTGCGGATGCCCAGGTTTAGCAGCCACGCGATGAGCAGACACAGCACGGCCGCGAACAGGTCGACCCGGTGGCCGCTGCCGGTGCCGGGCGCGCCCAGCATCCACCGCGGCAGATGGGCGCCCATCTCGCCGACCAGGAAACCGAAGTAGCCGGAGATGCCGATGGCCACCACGGACACGATCGCCGTGTACTCCAGCAGCAGGTCCCAGCCGATGAACCAGCCCGCGAACTCGCCGAGCACCGCGTACCCGTAGGTGTAGGCCGACCCCGCCTTCGGGATCATCCCGGCGAACTCGGCGTACGACAGCGCCGCACAGGCGCTCGCCACGCCGGCGATCAGGAACGACACCAGCACCGCGGGACCGGCGGTGCCGTTGGCCACCGTGCCGGCCAGCGTGAACACGCCGGCGCCGATGATGCCGCCCACCCCGATCGCGGTGAGCTGCCAGAGCCCCAGCGACCTCTCCAGCCGGGTGCCCTCGCCGACCTCGGTCTCCTCGATGTGCTCGATGGGTTTGCGGCGGAGGATCCCCTCACCCGCGCGGAGCCTGCCCATGCGCCTCACCTCTTCGCCGACGGCAACGCCTGACGGCGGATCATGATGTATCAGCGCCGCCGCCCAGGGAAGACGCCACGCACGGCCCGGGCACGAGGCACCTTCGTCCTCTCCCGCGCGCCGGGTGCCGGTCCGGGCCGGAGCGTCACCGTCACCGGCCCGGGTCGCCACCGCCGGCGGCCTACGGCACCACCGTCACCGGCCAGCGGCCCGCCTTCACCAGCCGGATCGCCACCGAACCGATGATCCGGTGGCCGGCCTGCTCCGACGCGCCCACCACCACCGCGTCCGCCTTCAGCTCCTCCGCCGCCCGCACCAGCCCGTTGTACGGGTCGCCGCGGAAGGTGTGGAACTCCCAGCGCACCTCGAATATCCCCTTGACCCGTTCGGCCGCCTCGCGGATCTGCGCGATCAGGTGCTCGGCGATCTCGTCGGTCGTCTCCGCCACCGGCGCCCCGAGCGCCGCGCCCGCCGCGAGCACCGGCTGCACGTACACCACGGCCAGCAGCGCGTGCTGGCGCCGGGCCAGACCGCCGGCGTACGCCGCGGCGCGCAGCGAGGAGTCCGAGCCGTCCACGCCGACGAGGACGACCTTGGGGCCGTCCGTGCCCCGTTCGAACGTGTGCGAAGGCTGTTCGTGCTGTTCCGTCACGCCCCGAGGCTAGCGGAATCCACGGTTCCCACCCAGGGCCGGGGCCCGTCGGCCGGTGGTCGGGCTCGGCCGCGGACATGGCGGGAGGGTCGCCGTGCGAGCGTCCGCCGGCTCCGCTGTCCGGGTGCATTACCGCCGCCGCACCGATGGTGTTGCGGTGCGGCGGAGCCCGGCCGGGCGACTGATGGGTCATGCAGAAGGATCAGTTGTTCACGCGGCGCCGGATGCTCCTCGCCGGTGTCGCCGCGCTCGGTTCGGCGGGCACGGCGGGAGCCGTGCTGGCGGGTGACGGCGAGGAGACCGTCCGGGCCGCCGTGGCCCCCGCCCCCGGTCCCCAGGCCCGCCCGGCGCTGGGGCCCTCCGCCTTCCGGCTCCAGCCACTCACCGGATACGGGGCACCGCGCACCCCGCCGCGCAAGCTCAAGGTGCGCAAGGAGCCCATCCTGCGGATCTCCGGGCGCGGCCGGCGCATGGTGCTGACCTTCGACGACGGACCCCACCCCGACTACACCCCGCACATCCTCGACACCCTCGCCCGCCACCACGTCCGGGCGATGTTCTTCGTCTGCGGCGAGTGCGTCGTGGAGAACCGGGAACTGCTGGCCAGGATGGCCGACGAGGGCCATGTGGTCGGCAACCACACCTGGACCCACCCGCTGCTGACGTCCCTCGGCCGCAAGGAGATCCGCTCCGAGATGGAGCGCACCAGCGATGTCATCGAGGACACCTACGGCGAGCGCCCCCAGTGGTTCCGCGCGCCCTACGGCGCCTGGAACCGGGCCGCCTTCCAACTGGGCGCCGAGATGGGCATGGAGCCGATGGCCTGGACCGTGGACACCACCGACTGGATGGAGCCCGGCACCGACACCATCGTCGACCAGGTGGAGACAGGCGCCGCCCCCGGTGTCGTGGTGCTCTCCCACGACGCCGGGGGCGACCGTTCGCAGACCGTCCGCGCGATCCGCGAATGGCTGCCCTATCTGCTCGACTCCGGCTACCGGCTCACCGTGCCGCGCCGCCGGGTGTGAGCGGTCCCCGGTGCCTCGCCGGTCCCGTCGCCGCCGCGGCACACAGGCGTGGCGGTTCAGACGACCGCGGCCAGGCGGGCGAAGACGACGACGTTGCCTTCGTAGCCGTTCTGCTTCGAGAAACCGCCGCCGCAGGTGATGACGCGCAGCTCCGGGGTGCCCTTGGAGCCGTAGACCCGGTCGCCGGGGAAGTCGTTCTTGGCGAAGACCTCGACGCCGTAGATCTCGAACACGGCGGTCCTCCCGTCCTGGCGCAGGACCTCGACCTGGTTGCCCTTCTTCAGCGCCCCGAGGCCGTAGAACACGGCGGGGCCCTGCTTGTTGTCGACATGGCCGACGATGACCGCGGTGCCCTTCTCGCCCGGGGACACGGCGCCGGTGAACCAGCCGGCCTGGCCCGGGTTCTCCGGCGGCGGCGCGGCGACCCAGCCGTCCGCGTCCAGCCCGACCTGCACGACGGGGGCGTCCACCCGGATCGCCGGGATCCGCACCCGTTGCACGGGGGAGAACGGCAGCGCGGCGGGCGCCGGCGCGAGGGTGCCCAGGGTGGCGCGGGCGTCCGGGGCCGCCGCCGAGGCGGGCTGCGGCGGGCCGACGTCGAACTCCCCGGAACCGTTGCGGATGAGGGCCAGACCGGTCAGCAGCACCAGCGCTATCACGCCCCAGGGGGCGCGCCTCTTCCGCCGCTCCTCCTCTTCGGCAAGCAAGGCCAGCTTGGACGCAGACATTCGCCATCCCCTCTCGACGCGGTCGCGCCACGTCCATCGCGCATGGGAAAACGCTAAGTCCCGCGCGGGCGGCGGGCGACGGGGCGATCGGCGAACGGGTGGCCGGCCGCGCGCTCGGTGAGCCATCCGAGTTGCCGTTCCCAGGAAATTTCTGACGGTCCGTGACCTGCGGCAATATCCGATTGTGTGCTGATACGCCGGTGTGTCGGCTCACCAGGACGGACCATTCTCGACATGCGGGCGTGTTCCGCGCGCCCGAGTGTCGTCCCGGGAGGTGCTTCTCGCCGATCCACCGGGGACGGGCCCGGTGACCTCCCGCGGAGGATCACATGCGCAACCAACGCGCCCTGACGGCGGCGTGCACCACGGTCGCCGTCCTCGGGCTCGCCGTCCCCGTGGCCGTCGCGGACGGCATGGGCAACGGGGGCGGCCCGAGCGGCACCGACACCACTGTCATCGTCCCCGGCACCGGCAACATCGGCACCTTCAGCGGGAACGGCGTCTTCCCGGGGAACGGCAACGCCAACGGGAACGGCCACTTCAACGGCAACGGAAACGGCAACTTCAACGGAAACGGGAACGGAAACGGCAACTTCAACGGGAACGGAAACGGAAACGGCAACTTCAACGGGAACGGAAACGGCAACGGGAACGGCCGTGGAGGTGAGGGCTTCGGCAACGGCCGGGGCGGCGAGGGGAACGGACGCGGGGGCGAAGGGAACGGCCGGGGCGGCGAGGGGAACGGACGCGGAGGCGAAGGGAACGGGCGCGGAGGCGAGGGCTTCGGCAACGGCCGGGGCGGGGACGGCGGGGGCAACGGCCGCGGAGGCGAGGGCGGCAACGGGCGTGAGGGCGGGGGCGACCGGGGCGGCGACTTCGGGCACGGCAACGGCGGCGAGGGCCGGGACGAGGGCTTCGGCAACTCGCACGACATCTTCGTCACGCCCGATGTGCTGCCGGCCGGGGGCCGCCTCACCATCATCGTCAACGGCTGCCGGGGCGGTACGGCGAGTTCCGACGCCTTCGGCACCATCCGGCTGGAATCGTTCCGCGACGACACGGCGCGGGGCGTCGCCTTCGTCGACCGCGACGCCCGCCGCGGCCGGTACAGCGTCACCGTCCGCTGCGACGGCCGCACGCTGACCCGCCGGGACGCCTTCACCGTGCTCGGCGGGGTCAGCGGCGGTCTCGGCGGCAGCCGGACCGGCGGCGCGACACCCACCGACATGGCCATCGGCGGCGGGCTGGTGACCGCGGCCCTGGTGGGCGGGGGTGCCTTCTGGCTGCGCCGCCGGCACGAGAAGGGGGCCTGAGCCGCCGGTGCGCCACCGCGACCGTCCCCGCCCGCCGGGCACCCGCACCACGACCGGCCCACGCCCCGGTTCCGCGTTCCCGGCCGGAAGCGGGGCGCGGGCCTGTCGCGGCCGGGTCCGGGCGAGCGGCCGGGCGGCTGTGGGCCGCGGCCGGGAACTAACCGGCGATGCCCGGGAACATGGTGACGAACGGTTCCGCGGTCACCGCGATCCCCCGGCTGTACGGCGCGTCGAAGTCCCAGATGAGGAACAGCATGAAGGCGATGGTGGCCGAGAACAGCCCGGCGAGGGCCAACTCCCGCCCCGTTCGCCGGATCTGGAGGGCGAACACCATGCCGATGGTGATCAGCCCGCCGGTGATCAGGCCCCACCACACCACCGGCGGCATGGTGGCCCCGATGGAGTCCGCGCGCGCGTTGCGGGCCTGGTCGGCGGCGGCCATCTGGTCCAGCAGCGGCTGGTAGGCCTGCGCCTCGAAGTCGTTGCGCGGGCGGTAGTCGGTGACGTCCGCCCGGACGCGGCCCAGCAGTTCGGCGCCGCGCTCCGTGACCCGCTCCTCGTCCGCCATCCGCCGCCACTCGGTGTGGACGACATATCCGGCGTAGGCCTGCACGTCCTCGCGGACGCGGTCGCGGGCGTCCGGCGGGTACACGCGCACCCGCTCCGAGATCTCGTGCAGCGCCTGCGCCTCCGCCTGCACATGGTCCTGCGCCGCGCTGCGGGCCTCCCACACACCCGCGATGGCCAGGCCCAGGACGATGGCGTAGATGACGCCGATCCACATCGTCATGTACTCGATGACGTCGGGGGTCTCGCTGGGATCCTCGTCCTCGGACGCCGTCCGCTGCCGTACCAGCGTGATGACGAGGACGACGGCGAAGGCCCCCGCCATCGCGAGGACGAGAACAAGCCAATCCGACAACTGGTGCCTCCAGAGGTGAGGGGCCGGTGCGTCAGCGCGGGCGCAGGGCGGCGACGGCCACGATCGCGGGGATGGTGATCAGCAGGACGTAGGTGACGGGAGTGGTGTGGCGGCGCGCCGGGCGGCGGACGGTGTGCGGGTGGTACACCGGGTAGCTCACGGGGGTCGCGGAGGGCCTCGGGGTGGGTTTGGGCGTGGGTTTCGGTGTGGGTGTGGGCGGGTGTGCCGGGGTGCGGGCCGGGTTGGGTGCCGGGCGCGGGGCCGGGGGTGCCGGGGCGGGCCGGGCGGGTGGCCGGGGCGTGGGAGTCGGGGCCGGTGTGGGCGTGGGGCTGGGGGCCGGCTTCGGCGGGGCCGGTGGTGGCGGGGGCGTCGGCTCGGGCGGCGGGGTGGGCTTCGGCGGGGGAGTGGGAGTGGGCGCGGGCGTCGGTTCGGGCGGGCACGGGGGCGGGGGCGGCGGCTTCGGGCAGGGCGGGTCGGGCCAGTGGTGACCACCGGGCGGGTGGGGACGGTGGTGGCCGCCGGGCGGATGGGGGTGGTGGTGGGCGCCGGCTCGGGCCACCGCGACCGTGCCGTCCGGGCCCGTCGAGGCGTACGCGCAGGCGTCGGCCGACGCGCCGCCGGCCGGCCAGCCCACCAGGGCCCAGGTCAGCGTCAGCAGGGCCAACACCCGTGCGGCGGGCGCGCATCGGGTCACTCGGGGTCCATGCACGACGCAGATCATGGGGCGCGGGCGACCGTATTACCCCGCAGTGGCCCGAGATTGCTCCGAAAGAGGGAGATTGAGTAACCGGAGGTTTGCCGCACGAAACAGCCGCATATGCGGAACGCACTGCCCGCCGCGGTGGTTTTCGGGCCCGCCGCGGATCACCGGCCCCACCCGCCCGGGCCCCGCCGGCCCACCGCTCCCGGAAAGAATTCGCGGCCGGTGCTGAACGCGGCGGACCCCTCTCTCCGTACCCATGGCCGTGCGGCGGCGCGGCAGGCGCTGCGGTATCCAGGTGATGATGGGGAGCTGACGATGAAGACCTCCTGGCGGACCGCCTCACTGGTGGCCACGGCCGCCGCGGTGCTGGCGCTGACGACGGCGTGCGGTCAGGACAACACCACCACGCCCGCCTCGGCGGCCCGGAACGCCGGGGCGACGGTCGCGGCCGGCGACGACGGCGGCCCGGGCGGCGGCACCGCGATCGGCGCGGGCAACGGATACGGCGCCGACGGCAAACAGGGCGCGACGGCCCAGGTCATCCCGGCCGGCAAGCTCACCGTGGCGAGCAACCCCGAGCTGGGCGAGGTGCTGACCGACGGTTCCGGCCTCACCCTCTACCGGTTCGACAAGGACACCGCCGACCCGCCGAAGACCAACTGCGCCGGCGACTGCGCCACCACCTGGCCCCCGGTCCCCGCCGACGACGCCACCGCCGGCGCCGGTGTCGACAAGGCGCTGCTCGGCGAGGTCACCCGCGCCGACGGCTCCAAGCAGCTCACCATCGGCGGCTGGCCCGCCTACCGCTACGCCAAGGACGTCAACGCCGGCGACGTGAACGGGCAGGGCGTGGGCGGCACTTGGTTCGCGCTGGCCCCGACCGGCAAGAAGGCCGAGCCGTCCGACCGGCCCGGCCTGTCCGTCCGCGAGGACCCCGAGCTCGGCGAGATCGTCGTCGACCGCGACGGCATGACGGTCTACCGCTTCATGAAGGACAAGGCCTGGCCCAAGTCCGTCTCGAACTGCACCGGAGCCTGCCTGGAGAAGTGGCCGGCCGTCGCCCCGGTCGCCGCCGACGACACCGAGGGCGTGAAGAAGAAGGGCCTCATGCCCTTCACCCGTCCCGACGGAACCCGGCAGATGACGGTCAACTGCTGGCCGGTCTACACCTTCACCGGGGACAAGGCCCCGGGCGACACCAACGGTCAGGGCGTGGGCGGCACCTGGTACGCCGTCTCGCCCGACGGCAAGCCGGTCGGCGCGCCGGGCGAATAGATCACCTCCCCAGGGTCGATCACCCCGCCCCGGCCCGGCGCGCGGCCGAAGATCCGCCCCCTCCGCACCGCGCGGAGGGGGCGGATCGCTGCGCGCGGAGCCGGACGGTCCCGTGCCGTCACGCACCGGGGTCGTACGGGCACTTGCCGCAGGCAGTGACCGGGAACGGATGGTCAATTTCCGTTTCGGGTCGCTCCTTTGGCGGGCGATCAGTAGCCTCAGCTCGAACACCGGATCGCCTACACTTGTCCACGCTTTGGAGACATACATGGAGCGTCCTGCCTGGGCCCCACGCAGCATCGACATCTCGGTGCCGAGCGTCTCGCGGATCTACGACTATTACCTGGGCGGTTCGCACAACTTCGAGGTGGACCGGGAGGCGGCGCGCCGGGCCATGGAATTCATGCCGGGACTGCCGAAGGTCATGCAGGCCAACCGGGCGTTCATGCGCCGCGCGGTGCGGTTCGCGGCCGGCGAGGGCATCACCCAGTTCCTCGACATCGGCTCCGGCATCCCCACGTTCGGCAACGTCCACGAGGTGGCCCAGGCCGCCGTACCGGGCGCCCGGGTGGTCTACGTCGACCACGACCCGGTGGCCGTCGCGCACAGCGAGGCCGTGCTCGCCGGCAACGACGACGCGGACGTGATCGCCGCCGACCTCCGCAAGCCCCGGGAGATCCTGTCCAGCCCGCGGCTGGAGCGGCTCATCGACCTGAAGCGGCCGGTGGCCCTGCTGCTCGTTGCCATACTGCACTTCGTGGACGACGCGGACGACCCCTACGGCGCGGTGGCCGAGCTGCGCGAGGCGCTCGCGCCCGGCAGCCTGCTGATCCTCACCCATGCCTCGTACGAGGGAATCCCGCTGCCCGCCGAGCGGGCCGAGGGCGCGGTGGACGTATACAAGGACATTCGCAACCCGCTGATCATGCGCTCGCGCGAGGAGATCGCGCGGTTCTTCGAGGGGTACGACATGGTGGAACCCGGACTGGTGCAGATGCCGCACTGGCGCCCGGATTCGGCGCCGGAGGACGAGGATCCGTATGCCTTCTCCGGGTTCGCCGGCGTGGGGCGTCCGGCGTGAGCGCGGAGCCGGACGGGCCGGAGGACAGACTGCACCGGCTCACGACCATCTGGAGCCGGGCGGTCTACCCGGTGACCTCGACTTCGCTGACCCGCGCCGAGTTCGCGGAGGAACTCCTGCCGCTCGCCCGCCGGTTGAGCGAGCTGCTGCGCGCCCGCAAATTCGACGCGGAAGCGGCGAAGGCGGTCGGCGCCGCCCTGGTCGGCGCGCACTGCACCGACCCCGAGGCGCTGGCCCGCACCCTGGACTGCGTGGACGCCTATCTGGTCCTGTACTGCGGCGAGGACGGCCTCCAGGACGAACTGCGGCTGCGATCCTCGAAGTTGCAGCACGCGATGGCCGCCGGCTACGCGCAGGCGCTGCGCGCGCGCACCCGCGCCGAGCAGGAGGCCATCGCCCAGGCCGCGTTGCGGGCCCAGGGCGTGGTCGCGCAGGCGCTGCACGCGAGCGAGGCCCGGTTCCGCGCGGTCTTCGAGGGCGCCGCCATAGGGATCGGCATCGCCGACCTCGACGGCCACGTCCTCCAGGTCAACGAGGCGCTGCTGCGCATGTTCGGCCTGTCCGAGCAGACCCTGCGCGGCCGGCGCGTGCAGGACTGGGTGCACCCCGAGGACGCCCCGCAGATCCGGCGGCTGTACGAGGAACTCGTCCGCGGCGAGCGCGAGCACTATCACGTGGAGAAGGCGTTCAACCGGCCCGACGGAACGGTGTTGTGGACCAACCTGACGGTCTCGCTGCTGCGCGACGCCGACGGCAGCCCGCAGTACCAGCTCGCCCTGATGGAGGACACCACCGAGCGCCGGCTGCTCAACCTGCGGCTGCGCTACGAGGCCACCCACGACGCCCTGACCGGCCTGCCCAACCGCACCCTGTTCTTCGAGCGGCTGGAGAAGGCCCTGAACGCGGGCGAGGGCCAGCGCTTCGGCCTGTGCTACCTGGACCTGGACGGCTTCAAGACCATCAACGACAGCCTCGGCCACGCGGCCGGCGACCGGCTGCTGGTGGAGGTGGCCGACCGGCTCCAGTCCTGCGCGACCGCGCCCGGCGAGATGGTGGCCCGGCTCGGCGGCGACGAGTTCGTGGCCCTGACCACCGGCCCCGGCACCGAGCGCGGGGTCGACGAACTCGCCGAGCGCATCCTGAACGCGCTGGTGACCCCCATCAGCGTCGACGGGCGCGATCTGCTGGTCCGCGGCAGCCTCGGCGTCGTGGAGGGTCCGGCCGGCGAGCGTACCGCCGCCGAGGTGCTGCGCAGCGCCGACATCACCATGTACCGGGCGAAGTCGGCGGGCGGCAACCGCGCGGAGCTGGCCGACCCGGAGGCCGACGCCCGCGCCATCACCCGGCACGGCCTGACGACGGCGCTGCCGACCGCCCTGGAGCGCGGCGAGTTCTTCATCGAGTACCAGCCCCTGGTGCACCTCGGCGACGGCAGCGTACGCGGTGCCGAGGCCCTGGTGCGCTGGCTGCACCCGCAGCACGGGGTCCTCGGCCCGGACCGTTTCATCCCGCTCGCCGAGCACACCGGCCTCATCGTGCCGCTCGGCCGCTGGGTGCTGGAGGAGTCGATCCGGCAGGCCCGTGCCTGGCGTGAACGGCACGGCGGCCAGGCCGGCGCCGGCCCGCTGCGGATCAACGTCAACCTCTCGCCCTGCCAGCTCGGGCACCCGGGGCTGGTGCAGGACACCGTCGACATCCTCGAACGCGCGGGCGTCACCCCGGACGCGCTGTGCCTGGAGGTCACCGAGTCCGCGCTCATCGGCGCCGACGACGACCTCCTCAAACCGCTGCGCCGGCTCGCCGAGATGGGCGTCGACATCGCCCTGGACGACTTCGGCACCGGCTACTCCAACCTCGCCAACCTGCGCCGGCTGCCGGTCAGCATCCTCAAGCTCGACCGCTCCTTCACCCAGGGCATGCAGCGCTTCCCCGCCGATCCCGTCGACCTCAAGATCGTGGAGGGCATCGTCTCCCTGGCCCACAGCCTCGACCTGGCGGTCACGGTCGAGGGCGTGGAGACCGGCGCCCAGGCCGAGCAACTGCGCATCCTGGGCTGCGACACGGCCCAGGGCTGGTACTACGCCCGCCCGGGCCCACCGGAGCGGCTCCACGACCTGGCCCTGGTGGACGCGACGGGCTGAACTACGGCGGCAGACCCCGGCGGGCCGCCGCCCGCCCGCCACCGGTCCCCGGTTGGGACGGGCCGGGCCGTCGTACGTCCGGTCACCGTCACGCCGGCCGTTTCCCGTGCGCCGTCGCGGCCACGGTGGTGGCGGACCGTACCAGTGCCGCCGTGGCCAGGGAGCGGGACTGCTGTGGCCAGGCGATCGCCAGGACCGAGGGCGGTGCGTCCGCGACCGTCCGGTAGACGACCCCGGGACGCGGATAGCGGTCGGCGACGGACGCCGGCAGCACGGCCACCGCGTCCCCGAGCGCGATGAGCGTGAGCAGTTGGGCGAGGTCCCGGCCCGCGCTCCGGGTCTCCTCGAGGAACCGGTGCAGCTCTCCGGGCCGCAGGCCGAGGTCGCCGAGGGTGATGCCGGCGCGGGCGGCCAGGGGATGGGCCGAGCCGAGGGCGGCGACGCGGTCCTCGACGAGCAGCGGCTCGCTGTCCAGGCCGGTGCGGTCGAACGGCTCGTGCACCAGCGCCACGTCGGCCTCCCCGCACCGCAGCAGCCGGGGCTGTTCCCGCCACGCGCACAGGCGGACCGTCACCGGCAGCGCGCCCGGCCGGGCGGCGTAGTGCTCCAGGACGGGCTCCAGCAGGCCCGCGTCGCCGTCGGCCTTGACCGCCAGGACCAGTTTCCGGTCCGGCCCGGCCGCGCGCCGCGCCCGCCGCCCGGCCGCCTGGAGGGCGTCCAGCGCGAACCGCGCCTCCGGCAGCAGCACCTCTCCCGCCTCGGTCAGCGCGACGTGGTGCGTGCTCCGGTCGAACAGCGGCACGCCCAGCTCTGACTCCAGCCGGCGGATCGCTCGGGACAGCGGCGGCGGGGAGATGCCGAGCCGCTCGGCGGCGCGGGCGAAGTTCAGTTCCTCGGCCACGGCGACGAAGTAGTGCAACAGGCGGGAGTCCACCCCGCACCTCCTGCGCTCGGTATTGCCTTGAGGGTAACAACCCTGAGCCGGCCGGACCTTCAGTTCCCGGAGCCCGGCGGGCAGGCTCGGGCACGTCTTCCTCCGCTTCCGCAGACCTTTCCGGAGTCCTCATGATCCTCGTCACCACCCCGACCGGCCAGATCGGCGGCCGGGTCCTCGCCTCCCTCCTCGCCGCCGGGGAGGCGGCGGGACCGGTGCGCGTCGTCGTCCGCGACCCCGCCCGCCTGGCCCCGCAGGTGCGCGACCGCGTGGAGGCCGTCGCCGGCTCGCACGCCGATCCCGACGTCATGGCCAAGGCGTGCGCGGGCGTCGACCGGGTGTTCTGGCTGGTGCCGCCGTCCCTCACCGCCGACAGCGTCGAGGGCCACTTCCGTGCCTTCGCCCGGCCGCTCGCCGACGCGGTCGCCACGCAGGGCGTCGAGCGGGTCGTCGCCGTCTCCACGCTGGGCCGCGGGGTGGCCGAACACGCCGGGCAGATCTCCGCCGCGCTGGCCGCCGACGACGAGGTCCGGGCCACCGGCGTCCACCACCGCGCGCTGTGCCCGCCCTACCTGATGGAGAACCTGCTCAACCAGGCCGCCGCCCTCCGCGACGGCGGCGAGCTGACCATGGCGGTGCCCGGTGACCGGGTGTTGCGCACCTGCGCCACCCGGGACATCGGCGCCACGGCCGCGCGGCTGCTGCTGGACGGCTCCTGGACCGGCCAGGAGGACGTACCGCTGGTGAGTGCCGACGACCTGACGCCCGAGGCCATGGCGCGGATCGTGTCCGAGGTGCTGGACCGGCCGGTCCGCTTCCGCCGGATCGACGCCGAGGACCAGAGGGCGGCGCTCCTGCGGTACGGCGCGAGCGAGGACGCCGCCCGGGCCCTGGCCGACATGATGCGCGCCCTCACCCGCCAGGACTTCTACGGCGCCGGCGTGCCCGTCACCCCCGACACCGCGCCGACCGGCTTCCGCCAGTGGTGCGAGGAGGTGCTCAGGCCCGCCGTCACCGGCTGAGCCGGGGCTCAGCGCTCCAGCAGCATCCGCTGCAACTCCCGCGCCGCCCGCGGCGGCGCCACGTCGCTGCGGTGGGCGAGCGCGATCGTACGGTGCAGTCCGGGCCGGGCCAGCGGGGTCACCCGCAGCCCGCGCCCGGCCCGGGTGGCGACCATGCGCGGCACCACCGCCACCCCCAGCCCCGCCCGTACGAAGCCCAGCACCGCGTCCATCTCGCCGCCCTCCACCGCGAAGTCCGGCTCGAAACCCTCGGCCCGGCACGCGGCCACGGTCAGCTCCCGCAGGTCGTACCCGTGCCGGAACATCACCAGCCGCTCACCCGCCAGGTCGGCGATGCGGATCACCGGCCCGCCCCGGCCGGGCGCCGGTGCCTCCGGCGAGGACACCACCACCAGGTCCTCGCGCAGCAGCTCCACCGTGGTCAGCGCGGGCGCCGGCGACGGCAGCGGCAGCACGACCAGCGCCAGGTCCAGCGCCCCGCGCGCCAGCTCCCGCACCAGGTCGTGCGAGCCGCCCTCCTCGATCAGCAGCCGGATGCCCGGGTACCGGTCGTGAAAGGCGCGCAGCACATCCGGCAGCAGCCCGGTGCACAGGCTCGGCGTCGCGCCCAGCCGCACCCGCCCCCGCCGCAGCTGCACCAGCTCCTGCACCTCGTGCCGGGCGGTGTCCGCGTCGGCCAGGATCCGCCGGGCCAGCGGCAGCAGCGCTTCGCCCGCGTCGGTGAGCGTGATGTTGCCCCGGGCGCGCAGGAACAGATCCGCGCCCAGCTCCCGCTCCAGCGCCTTGATCTGCTGCGACAGCGACGGCTGGGCCACATGGACGCGCTCGGCGGCCCGGGTGAAGTGCCGGGTCTCGGCGACGGCCACGAAGTACTGGAGCTGGGTGAACTGCACCCAGCCAGAATAGCCACAGCCTATGGAAACAAGCTGCACCATGTCTTGGACCGATCGGGACCTTCGGCCCTAGCGTGCTGTCCCATGGCTCTGGCAACGCGGACGGACCGACGGCCGTCCATGGCGCGTACCGTGTGGGACAGCTCCGTCGGCAAGAAGACGGTCATGGCCGTCAGCGGCGTGATCATGCTGCTGTACCTGGTCGCCCACGTCATCGGCAATCTGAAGATCTTCTTCGGCGCCGACGAGTTCAACCACTACGGGCACTGGCTGCGCACCGTCGGCGAACCGTTCATGCACTACGAGTGGACGCTCTGGCTGGTGAGGATCGTCCTCGTCGTGGCCGTGGCCGCCCACGCCACCTCCGCCTACCAGCTCAGCCGCCGCGACCTCAAGGCCCGCCCCGCCAAGTACGTCCACGCCAAGCCGCGGGCGAGCTACGCGACGCGCACCATGCGCTGGGGCGGTGTCATCCTCGGGCTGTTCATCGTCTGGCACGTCCTCGACCTGACCACCGGCACCGTGCACTCCGGCGGCTTCCAGGAGGGACACCCGTACCAGAACGTCGTGGACACCTTCTCCACCTGGTACGGCAACGTCGTCTACATCGTCGCGATGCTCGCGCTCGGCCTGCACATCCGGCACGGCTTCTGGAGCGCCGCCCAGACCCTCGGCGTCGGCAGCCGCGCCCGCGACCGCGCCCTGAAGACCGTCGCCAACGTCCTCGCGCTGCTGCTCACGGCCGGCTTCATCGCCGTACCCGTGGGCGTCATGACCGGAGTGGTGAGCTGACCATGACCTACACCGACTACGCGACCGGTGCGCCGGTCGCCGACACCAAGGCCCCGGCCGGCCCGGTCCACGAGCGCTGGGACAAGCGCCGGTTCGAGGCCAAGCTGGTCAACCCGGCCAACCGGCGCAAGCACACGGTGATCGTGGTGGGCACCGGCCTCGCGGGCGGCTCCGCCGGCGCCACCCTCGCCGAACAGGGCTACCACGTCGTGCAGTTCTGCTACCAGGACTCCCCGCGCCGCGCCCACTCCATCGCCGCGCAAGGAGGCGTCAACGCGGCGAAGAACTACCGCAACGACGGCGACTCCATTCACCGGCTGTTCTACGACACCGTCAAGGGCGGCGACTTCCGCGCCCGCGAGTCCAACGTGCACCGCCTCGCGCAGATCTCCGTGGAGATCATCGACCAGTGCGTGGCCCAGGGCGTGCCGTTCGCCCGCGAGTACGGCGGCCTGCTCGACACCCGCTCCTTCGGCGGCGTCCAGGTCTCCCGCACCTTCTACGCCCGCGGCCAGACCGGCCAGCAGCTCCTGCTCGGCGCCTACCAGGCGCTGTCCCGGCAGATCGCCGCCGGGAACGTGGAGCTGCACCCGCGCACCGAGATGCTGGACCTGATCGTCGTCGACGGACGGGCCCGCGGCATCGTCGCCCGGGACCTGATCACCGGAAGGATCGACACGTACTTCGCGGACGCCGTCGTCCTCGCCTCCGGCGGCTACGGCAACGTCTTCTACCTGTCGACCAACGCCATGAACTCCAACGCGACCGCCATCTGGCGGGCGCACCGGCGCGGCGCCTACTTCGCCAACCCCTGCTTCACCCAGATCCACCCCACCTGCATCCCGCGCACCGGCGACCACCAGTCCAAGCTGACCCTGATGAGCGAGTCGCTGCGCAACGACGGCCGGATCTGGGTGCCCAAGGCCAAGGGCGACACCCGGCCGCCGCACCGGATCCCCGAGGACGAGCGCGACTACTACCTGGAACGCATCTACCCGTCCTTCGGCAACCTGGTGCCCCGGGACATCGCCTCCCGCGCCGCGAAGAACGTCTGCGACGAGGGCAGGGGAGTGGGGCCCGGCGGACAGGGCGTCTACCTGGACTTCGCCGACGCGATCAAGCGCATGGGACGCAAGGCGGTCGAGGCCAAGTACGGCAACCTCTTCGACATGTACCAGCGGATCACCGACGAGGATCCGTACGAGGTGCCGATGCGCATCTACCCGGCCGTGCACTACACGATGGGCGGCCTGTGGGTCGACTACGACCTCCAGACCACCGTCCCCGGCCTGTTCGCGATCGGCGAGGCCAACTTCTCCGACCACGGCGCCAACCGGCTCGGCGCCTCCGCCCTGATGCAGGGCCTGGCCGACGGCTACTTCGTGCTGCCGGCCACCATCAACGACTACCTGGCCCGCAACCCCCACCAGGACCCGGTCACGGCCGCTCACCCCGCCGTCCAGGAGGTGCTGGCCGAGACCGAGGACCGGATCAACCTGCTGCTGGCCGTGGACGGCGACCGCACCCCGGACTCCTTCCACCGCGAACTCGGCGAGCTGATGTGGGAGTTCTGCGGCATGGCCCGCACCGACGCGGGACTGCGCAAGGCACTGGAGCGCATCCCGGAGATCCGCGAGGAGTTCTGGCGCCGGATCAAGGTGCCCGGCACCGGCGAGGAGTTCAACCAGTCGCTGGAGAAGGCCAACCGCGTCGTCGACTACCTGGAGCTGGCCGAGCTGATGTGCCTCGACGCGCTGCACCGCACCGAGTCCTGCGGCGGCCACTTCCGCGAGGAGTCCCAGACCCCCGACGGCGAGGCCGCCCGCAAGGACGAGGAGTTCTCCTACGCCGCCGCCTGGGAGTTCACCGGCACCGGCGAGGCTCCCGTCCTGCACAAGGAAGACCTGGTCTTCGAGTACGTCCACCCCACCCAGCGGAGCTACGCATGAAGCTCACCCTGCGCGTCTGGCGGCAGAAGAACGCCGGCGCCGAAGGAGCGATGTCCACCTACGAGGTGGACGACATCTCGCCCGACATGTCCTTCCTGGAGATGCTGGACGTCCTCAACGAACAGCTCATCCTGTCCGGCGAGGATCCCGTCGCCTTCGACCACGACTGCCGCGAGGGCATCTGCGGCGCGTGCAGCCTCGTCATCAACGGCGACGCGCACGGGCCGGAGCGCACCACCACCTGCCAGCTGCACATGCGGTCCTTCAGGGACGGCGACACGATCGACATCGAACCGTGGCGGGCGTCCGCGTTCCCGGTGATCAAGGACCTGGTGGTGGACCGTTCGGCGTTCGACCGGATCATCCAGGCCGGCGGCTACATCACCGCGCCCACCGGTTCCGCGCCGGAGGCCCACGCCACCCCGGTGCCCAAGGCCGACGCCGACTTCGCGTTCGAGCACGCCGAGTGCATCGGCTGCGGGGCGTGCGTGGCCGCGTGCCCCAACGGCGCGGCGATGCTCTTCACCTCCGCCAAGGTCAACCACCTCAACGTGCTGCCCCAGGGCGCGCCCGAGCGGGAGACCCGGGTGCTGGACATGGTGGCCCAGATGGACGCCGAGGGCTTCGGCGGATGCACGCTCACCGGCGAGTGCGCCACGGCCTGTCCCAAGGGCATCCCGCTGATGTCCATCACCGGCATGAACAGGGAGTGGCTGCGGGCCACCCGGAAGGCCGGCAAGAGGTAGCCGCCACCTGAAGACGTTCGCCGACCGGAGGCGGGCGGGCGGGGCCGGGGAGGTGCTCACCCGGCCCCGTCTGGTGTTCCGGGCCCCGGTAGCCTGCCGCCATGATCTCCGAGAACAAGCGGACGGCACGGTTCGGCGATGCCGTGGCCGGTTTCGAGACCGCCGTCCGCGCGCAGGACGCCGACCGCTCGCAGCAGTACTTCCAGGACCTGCACCGGTACTTCGGCGAAGCGGACGACCAGGAGTTCCGGGACGCCGGGCCACGGCTGGCGGCGGTCCTGGACGAGATGCCGCCGGCCCCCCGCGCCACCGTCGCCGTGCTCGTCGGCGCGTGCGTCGAACGCGGCGCCGACCCCACCCCCTGCGCACCCCACGTCCTCGCCGGCCTCGCCGGGGCCCTCGACGACGCCCGCGCGTTCTGCGACCGCTGGGCGGCCACCGGCGGCGGCGACTTCCCCGACCCGCGAGCCGAGGAGCCGCCCGAGGACCTCCTCGACCGGGTGAACCCGGACCAGGCCGTCGCCTGGCTCACCCTGCACCACTGGGAGATGGCCGCCGTCGCCATGCTCAACCACGCCACCGTCCGCACCGCGCTCGACGCCGGCACCCGCACCCGCCTGCTGCGGACCCTGCGCTCGGTCGAGGAGGACTCCGGGTACGACTTCAAGTGCCTGGCCTACGCCCTGCTCGTCCTCGACGAGCCCCTCGTCGTCCTGCACCGCCCCACCGGCACCGGCTACGCCCTGCGCATGACCGGCATCGGCGACAACTTCCAGCTGCACACCCTGCTCGCCGACGTCCTCATAGGCGGCGGCCACCTGCCCGGCCGGGCCCCGTCCGCCGGAGAGGCCGCCGTCTGCCGGGACCGGCCCGGACAGGTGGACACCACCGGCTCCTTCAACCTCGTCACCCCCTCCGGGGACTGGGTGTGGAACGAGGGCACCCCCTCGGACATCCCTGTCGTGGACGGCGTTCGGCTGCTCGTCCTGGACCCGCCGCCGTACGAGCGGAGCTGGCCCGCGGGCCGCTTCTTCCCGCACATGAAGGGCGACCTCGTCCTGGAACGGGTGCTGGACGAGGCCGAGGCCCGGCGGCTGCTCGCCGGCTGCCTCACCGCGGACGGCTGACCGGGGCGTTCACCAGCTCCACATCCGCGCTCCTGGCACCGGTCACACGCACGCCGCCCGGTCTCGGAAGAACAGGAACGGCGGACCGCGCACACCGGCCCGCCGCCCCTGCCGACCCGGCCCGTGCCCAGGAGTAGCCATGACCGGCGTTCCCACCCTCGACCGTCCCCCGCAGCCCGCGGCCCCCGCCCGCTACACCGTCACCCTCGCCCGCGACGAGGCCGACGTGCGGGCCGCGCAGCGGCTGCGGCACGACGTCTTCGCCGGGGAGATGGGAGCCCTGCTGGCCGGCCCGGAACCGGGGCACGACACCGACGCCTTCGACGCCTACTGCGACCACCTCCTCGTCCGCGAGGAGACGACCGGACAGGTCGTCGGCACCTACCGGCTGCTGCCGCCCGAGCGGGCCGCCGTCGCCGGCCGGCTGTACTCCGACGGCGAGTTCGACCTCGCCGCGCTCGACCCGATCCGATCGCAGCTGGTCGAGGTCGGCCGCTCCTGCGTCCACCCCGGTCACCGCGACGGCGCCGTCATCGGCCTGATCTGGGCCGGCATAGCCCGCTACATGACCGACCGGGGCCACGCGTGGCTGGCGGGCTGCTGCTCCGTGCCGCTCGCCGACGGCGGCGCCCTCGCCGCCGGCACCTGGCAGCGGGTGCGCGAACGGCACCTGGCGCCCGAGGAGTTCCGGGTCCGGCCGCTGCTGCCGTGGACCGCTCCGGCCGGCGCCCCGGCCGCCCGCACCGAACTGCCCGCCCTGCTGCGCGGCTACCTGCGGCTCGGCGCCTGGGTGTGCGGCGCACCCGCGCACGACCCGGACTTCGGCGTCGCCGACCTCTACGTCCTGCTGTCGATGCGCCGGGTCGATCCCCGCTATCTGCGGCACTTCCTCTCCCTCGCCCCGGCCTGATGAGCGGCTGGCTGCCCACCGCGCCGTGCACCCCGGGCGCCTGTGTGGAACCCGTGCGGGCCGCCGCGTCCGTCCCGCGGGCCGTGCTGCGGCTGGCCGCGGTCGCGGCCCTGGTGCTCGCCGGGATCGCGCTGTCCCCGCTCGGCCGGGGTCTGCCCCGCTCGCGGGGCAGGATCCCCGCCGAGTGGGTCCGGCGGTGGTGCCGGCTGATCGTGCGGGCCGCCGGGGTGCGGGTCCGGATCACCGGCGCCGTTCCGCCGGACGGCGGGCTGCTGCTGGTCGCCAACCATGTCTCCTGGCTGGACATCCCGCTGCTCACCGCCGTACGCCCGGCCAGGATGCTCGCCAAGGCCGAGGTCCGGCGCTGGCCCGTGGCGGGCGCGCTCACCGCGCGCGGCGGGGCCCTGTTCATCGAACGGGACCGGCTGCGCGCCCTGCCCGGCACGGTGGCCCGGATCGCCGGCACCCTGCGCGCCGGCGGGGCGGTGACCGCCTTTCCCGAGGGCAGCACCTGGTGCGGGCGCGCCCAGGGCCGCTTCCGCCGCGCCGTCTTCCAGGCCGCGCTCGACGCGGGCGTGCCGGTCCAGCCGGTCGGCCTGCGCTACCGGCGGCACGACGGCGGTCCCGGCACCGCGGCGGCCTTCGTCGGCGAGGACACCCTGACGGCCTCGCTGTGGCGGGTGGCCCGGACCCGCGGCCTGGTCGCCGAGGTGGAGATACGGCCGCTGATCCGGCCGGGCACCCACTCCGACCGCCGTAGCCTGGCCCGCGCGGCCCAGCCGGCCGCGTCCGAGCCCGCCTGGACCCACGAGGCCCTGGTCGCCGGCGCCCAGGTCCGCCCGCCCGGCCACGGCACCCGGGCGAGCCGTCCGGTCCTCAGGGCCTGACGGCGGCACGACGCGTGGCGGCTACGGCGCTCAGGGCATGACCCGCGCGAGATAAGGCGCCGTCGCGCCGCCCTCCGTCCGGGCCACCCGGTCCGGCGGGCCCTCCGCCACGATGCGGCCGCCGCGGTCGCCGCCGCCCGGACCGAGGTCGATCACCCAGTCGGCGCCCGCGACCACCGTCATGTCGTGCTCCACCACGACGACCGTGTGCCCGGCGTCGACCAGCCCGTGCAGCCGGTCCGTCAGCACCTCCACGTCGGCCGGGTGCAGACCGGTCGTCGGTTCGTCCAGCAGATACAGGGTGTGGCCCCGGCGCCCGCGCTGGAGTTCGCTCGCCAGCTTGATCCGCTGCGCCTCGCCGCCGGACAGCTCGGTCGCGGGCTGACCGAGCTTCAGATACCCGAGGCCCACGTCGAGGAGGGCGCCCAGGCTCCGGGCGGCGCCCGGGGTGCCCGCGAAGAACTCCGCCGCGGCCTCCACCGTCAGGTCCAGCACCTCGGCGATGTTCCGGCCGCGATACGACACCCGGAGCGTCTCGGGACGGTAGCGGGCGCCCGCGCAGTCCGGGCAGGGCGCGTAGGTGCTCGGCAGGAACAGCAGCTCCACGCTGACGAACCCCTCGCCCTGGCAGGTCTCGCAGCGCCCTCCGGGCACGTTGAAGGAGAACCGCCCGACGCCGTATCCGCGCGCCCGCGCCTCCTCGGTGCCCGCGAACACCTTGCGGACCACGTCGAACAGGCCCGTGTACGTGGCCAGGTTGGAGCGCGGGGTGCGCCCGATGGGCTTCTGGTCGACCCGGACCAGCCGACCCACCCCCGGCAGCTCCTGCGTCAGCTCCCCGACGAGCGTGGACTTCCCGGAACCGGAGACACCGGTGACCGCGGTGAACACGCCGAGCGGGAACCGGGCCGTCACCGCGCGCAGATTGTGCCGGGTCACCGGGCCCACCGCCAGCCAGCCGCGCGGCTCGCGGACCTCGCGCGCCGGACCGGGCGCCTCGTCGAAGAGATGGACGGCCGTCGCCGACCCGGCCACCGAGGCCAGTTCGGCCGGCGGCCCGCTGTACAGCACCCGCCCGCCGTGCTCGCCCGCACCGGGACCCACGTCCACCACCCAGTCGGCGCCGCGCACCACGTCCAGATGGTGTTCCACCACGAACACCGAGTTCCCGGCCGCCTTCAGCCGGTCCAGGACGGTGAGCAGCGCCTCGGTGTCCGCCGGGTGCAGTCCGGCGGACGGCTCGTCCAGCACGTACACCACGCCGAACAGCCCGGACCGCAACTGGGTGGCCAGCCGCAGCCGTTGCAGCTCGCCCGCGGAGAGCGTGGGCGCGGCCCGGTCCAGGCTGAGGTAGCCGAGGCCCAGTTCGACGACCGGCGCGATCCGGGACTTCAGGTCGGCCGTGAGGACCCTCGCCGTCTCGTCGCCGCCGTCCGGCAGGTCCGCGAGGCCGGTCAGCGGCAGCGCCGCCAGCTCGGCGATGGTCCGGCCGTCGTAGGTCACCGCGAGCGCCTCGGGCCGCAGCCGGCTGCCGCCGCAGGCCGGGCACGGGGTGCTGGTCAGGAACCGCTCGGCCTTGGCCCGCAGCGTGGCCGACTTCGTGTCGGAGAACGTCTTGAGCACATACCGGCGGGCGCTCGTGTAGGTGCCCTGGTAGGGCCGCTGGATGCGGTCGGCGTCCCGCACCGGGTGGACGGTGACCACCGGCTGCTCGTCGGTGAACAGGATCCAGTCGCGCTGCTCGGCGGGCAGCTCGCGCCAGGGCCGGTCCACGTCGTAGCCGAGCGTGTCCAGGATGTCCCGCAGGTTCTTGCCCTGCCAGGCGCCCGGCCACGCCGCGATCGCGCCCTCGCGGATGGACAGCGAGGGGTCCGGGACCAGGAGTTCCTCGGCCGTCTCGTGCACCTGCCCGAGGCCGTGGCAGCGCGGACAGGCACCGGCCGCCGTGTTCGGCGAGAAGGCGTCCGAGTCGAGCCGCCCGGCGCCGGGCGGATAGCTGCCGGCCCGCGAGAACAGCATCCGCAGAGAGTTGGAGAGATTGGTGACCGTGCCCACCGAGGAGCGGGAGGTGGGGG
Source organism: Streptomyces sp. SCL15-4 (assembly GCF_033366695.1). Lineage (NCBI taxonomy): Bacteria > Bacillati > Actinomycetota > Actinomycetes > Kitasatosporales > Streptomycetaceae > Streptomyces > Streptomyces sp. SCL15-4. The sequence continues at coordinate 1,256,121 of NZ_JAOBTQ010000001.1, read as the reverse complement.
ACGAGCGGCGCTGCTGGAGCGAGACCGCCGGGGGCAGCCCGGTGATCTCGGCGACCTTCGGCGCGCCGACCTGGTGGATCAGCCGGCGCGCGTACGGCGCGACCGACTCGAAGTACCGCCGCTGGGCCTCGGCGTAGACGGTGCCGAACGCCAGGGAGGACTTGCCCGAGCCGGAGACCCCGGTGAACACGGCCAGTACGTCCCGGGGGATGTCCACGTCCACGCTCTTGAGGTTGTGCTCGCGGGCGCCGCGGACGCGGACGAAGGGGTCGTGGGGGATGTGCATCGGGGGAACTCTATCCGCCCCCGTGCGCCACTACCGCGGAGGGTTGCCCGGGTCCTGCGGCCGGGTGCCGAACTCGTCCCGGAGCTTGTCCTGGCCGGTGTCGACCCGGGACCGGTACTTGTCGCCGGTGCGCTGGTCGAGGTAGTCCCCGCCCTTGTCGATGCCCTTGTCGGCCGTGCTCTCGTGGCCCTTGAGCATGCCCTTGATCTTGTCCATGAAGGACATGGCGGCCCTCCTAGTCGCTGACAGGCTTGCCCTCCCAGGGTCACCGGCCCGCGCCGGGATCGCATCTCGGGGCCGGGTTCACCGGCCCGGCGCGAAGAGCGCGGCGAGCCGCCGGCAGGATTCCAGCAGGGCCGTACGGTCGTAGGTGCTGGTCGTGACGAGCACCTCCTCGGCGCCCGTCTCCTTCAGCACCGTCTCCAGCTCGTGCGCGACCCGGTCGGGGGTGCCCGCGATGTGCCCGGCGAGCGCGGACTCGTACAGGTCCCGTTCCCGCGCCGTCATCGTGTGCGTCCGCACCGACTCGGCGGGGGCGAGCGGCGGGAAGGTGCCGTGGGTGCGGGAGTACGCCAGCGACCAGGCCTCGGGGACCAGCAGCCGGCGCGCCTCGGCCTCGCTGCCGGCGACCGCGACCGTGCCGGAGATCACCACGTACGGCTCGGTCGCCCAGCGCGAGGGGCGGAAGAGGGAGCGGTAGCGGTCGATGCCGCGCAGCATCTTCTCCCGGTCCCGAAGGTCGCCGATGACCATGGGCAGGCCGGCGCGGGCCGCGATCCGCGCGCCCTCGCCGAGGGCCAGCACGAACGGCGGCACGGTCAGGCCTTCCGAGGGACGGGCCCGCACCCCGGTCGGCGAGCCGCCGGTGAACCAGTCGAGCAGTTCGCCGAGCTGCGCCGCGAAGTCCTCGGCGTCTTCCTTGTCCCGGCCGAGCGCCTTGCGCACCCCGTCCGTGAACCCCACCGACCGGCCGAGCCCCATGTCGATCCGCCCCGGGAACAGCGCCTCCAGCACCCCGAACTGTTCGGCGACGACGAGGGGCCGGTGGTTGGGCAGCATGACCCCGCCGGTGCCGACCCGGATGGTGCGGGTGGCCGCGGCGACCGCGGCGGCCAGCACGGTCGGCGCGGACCCGGCGACGCCCGGCACCCCGTGGTGCTCGGACACCCAGAACCGGTGGTAGCCGAGCGCCTCCGCCTCCCGGGCCAGCGCGACGGTGTCCCGCAGCGCCTCGGCCGCCGGGCGGCCCTGCCGGGTGCGGGAGCGGTCGAGGACGGAGAACCGGGTGCGGCTGATCACTGTGCTGCTCACACAGGGTTCAACGCGCGGACGCGCACGCAATTCCCCGGCCGTGCCGCGCCGGCGCCCGTGGCGGGCGGGTGGCCGCGGCTGGCTAGGGTGGCCGGTGTGACCGACCACAGCAGGCCGCCGATCGCCGTGTTCGACCTCGACAACACGCTGGCCGACACCGCCCACCGCCAGCACTTCCTGGAGGGCCGGCGGCGGGACTGGGCCGCGTTCTTCGCCGCCGCGCCCGCGGACCCGCCGCTCGCCGAAGGCATGGCGCTGGCCATGGAGAGCGCCCGCGTCTGCGAGGTCGTCTATCTGACCGGCCGCCCCGAGCGGTACCGCCGGGACACCCTGGAGTGGCTCGCGGCTCGGCAACTGCCCGAGGGACGGGTGTTCATGCGGGACGACGCCGACCGCAGGCCGGCCCGGTTCACCAAGCTGGCGATCCTGCGCCGGCTCGCCCGGGACCATGAGGTCCGGATGCTCGTGGACGACGACGAGCTGGTGTGCGACGACGCCGAGCGCGCCGGTTTCACCGTCGTACGGGCGCGCTGGGCGCGGAAGTCGGCCGCGCTGGAGGAGGCGCAGGAGCGGGAGGGCCGTACCTGACGCGCGCCGGAGCGGCTCAGTCGCCGTCCTCGATGCGGAAGCCGACCTTCAGACCCACCTGGTAGTGCTCGATCCGGCCGTTCTCGATCTGGCCGCGGACCTGGGTCACCTCGAACCAGTCCAGATTGCGCAGCGTCCGGTCGGCGCGGGCGATGCCGTTGCGGATGGCCTGGTCGACGCCCTCGTGCGAGGTGCCGACGATCTCGGTGACCCGGTAGGTGTGGTTCGTCATGCGGGTGCTCCTCTCGTGTCACGCCGTACTCCACCGTGCACTATCCGCGCGGTGTGCGCACGGCGTCCCGGGCGGCGTACCGCCCGGTAGCGCTTGACCTCCTGATTGGTCCATACCAAAATCCAGCACACCCGTACGAGCCTGTTGCGCTCCGTCCCCCCACGTCGGGCCCCCCACCCCTGTCCCAGCACCCTCGCCAGACAGAACAGGACCCCTCGTGAGACGTCGTCTGCTCGCCCTCCTCTGTGCCACCGGCTCCCTCGTCAGCGCCTGCGGGATGCTTCCCGGCGACGACGAGGAGCGGACGACCGTCACCGTGTGGCTGATGAAGGACAGCGCCTCCAAGGAGTACCTGCGGCGGTTCACCGAGGACTTCGAGCGCACCCACGACGACCTGCGCCTCGACATCCGCATCCAGGAATGGACCGGCATCGTCGAGAAGGTCCGCGGCGCGCTCAAGGCACCCTCCGGCGACGGCCCGGACGTCATCGAGGTCGGCAACACCCAGGTGCCGCTGTACGCCGACGGCGGCCGGCTGGCGGACCTCACCCTGGAGTCGATGCGGGACTGGGACAAGGACAAGTGGCTGCCCGGCCTCGCCGAGCCCGGCAAGGACGGCAACAAGCAGTACGGCATCCCCTGGTACGCGGCCAACCGGGTCGTCGTCTACCGCAAGGACCTGTTCCGGCAGGCCGGCATCGCCCGACCGCCGCGGACCCGCGACGAATGGCTCGCCGCCACCGAGAAGCTGAACAGCGGCGGGAAGCAGGGCATCTACCTCGCGGGCCAGGACTGGTACACGCTCGCCGGGTTCGTCTGGGACGAGGGCGGCGAACTCGCCGAGGAGAAGGACCACGAGTGGCGGGGCACCCTGGACAGCCCGGCCGCGCTGCGCGGCATGGACTTCTACCGGCGGCTCCAGGCGCTCGGCCGGGGCCCCGCGGACGCCGACGAGGAACACCCGCCCCACGCCGGGGTGTTCGCCGGCGGCGAGGTCGCACAGATCATCGCCCTGCCCGGGCTGGCCCAGTCGATCGTCCGGCAGAATCCCGGACTCAAGGACAAGATCGGCTTCTTCCCGGTGCCCGGCCGCACGGCCGGCCGGCCCGGTACGGTCTTCACCGGCGGTTCCGACCTCGTCGTCCCGCGCAACACCGACGACCAGTTCGCCGCGACCACCGTGGTCGGCGCGCTCACCGGCGCCAAGTGGGACACCGAGCTGGCCCGCGCCATGAACTACGTGCCCAACAAGACCACGCTGGCCGGCGAGGTCGCCGGCGCGGAGGGGGTCGCCGCCATGGCCGCGGGCGCGGCGCACGGCAGGGCGACCCCCACCACTCCTCAGTGGGCCGACGTCGAGGCCGACAACCCGATCAAGGAGTACATGTCCCGGGTGCTCAAGGGCGCGGACCCGGCGGCCGAGGCCCGCCGTGCCTCCCGGAAGATCACCGGAGCGCTCGCCCCGGACGTGGGCTGAGCCGCCGGTTCCGCGGTCACCGCGCCACGCTCAGCGACAGCGCGAAGCGGCCCGGCGCGTCCGTCCACCAGTGGGTCAGCTCCAGGCCCGCCGCGGCGAGTTCGCAGGTCACGCCCTCCTTGCGGAACTTGGCCGACACCTCGGTGCGCAGCTCCTCGCCCGCCGCGAACTCCACGGCGAGACTGAGCGCGGGCACCTTCACGGTCTGGGCGGTACGGGAGCGCAGCCGCATCTCGATCCACTCCCGCTCGGCGTCCCACCGGGCCACGTGGTCGAACGCCTCCGGATCGAAGTCGGCGCCCAGCTCGCGGTCGATCACGGCCAGCACGTTCCGGTTGAACGCGGCCGTCACCCCGGCCGCGTCGTCGTACGCGCGGACCAGCACCCGCTCGTCCTTGACCAGGTCCGTGCCGAGCAGGAGTCCGTCGCCCGGGGCGAGCAGCGCGCGCGCCAAGGCGAGGAACCGGGCGCGCTCGGCGGGCAGCAGATTGCCGATGGTGCCGCCGAGGAAGGCCAGCAGCCGGGGCCCGGGCGTGGCGGGCAGCGTCAGCGGGGCGGTGAAGTCGGCGATCAGCGCGTGCACGTCGAGCCCCGGACGCTCCTCGACGAGCGCCCGTCCGGCCCGCGTGAGCGCGCTCTCGCTGACGTCGACCGGCACGTACGCGGCGAGCGCGGGCAGCGCGTCGATCAGGTGGCGGGTCTTCTCCGAGGAACCGGAGCCCAGTTCGATCAGGGTGCGGGCGCCGCTCGCGGCCGCGATCTCCCCGGACCGGGTGACGAGGATCTCCCGCTCGGCCCGCGTGGGGTAGTACTCGGGCAGCTCGGTGATCCGCTCGAACAGCTCGCTGCCGCGGGCGTCGTAGAACCACTTGGGCGGCAGCCACTTGGGGGTGTCGGTGAGGCCGCGCAGGACGTCGGCGCGCAGCGCGGCCTCCGTCGCGTCCTCGGCAAGGGTGCGGGTGATGTGCAAGGGGCTCAACGGCAGGGCTCCTTCGAGGGTACGGCCGCCGGATCCTCCAGCGGGGCGAGCAGCACGCCGGTGCGGCTCGCGGTGAGCACGGTGCGGTCGGGGACCTCCCGCCAGAGCGGATCGTCGTCGTACGGCTCGGAGGCGACGACCGTGCTCCGGCCGGGCTCCGCGCGGTACCAGAGCGAGTCGCCCCAGGTGGTCGCGGTGATCGTGGCTCCGTCGGTCAGCAGCAGATTGAGCCGGGAGGCCGGGGCCGCCCGGGCCAGTTCGCGCACCGGTTCCCCCAGCGCCCGCTCCGGTGCCTGACCGGCCCGCAGCCGGTGCAGGACCAGGGCCCAGACGAACGCCGAGTCGGTGCGGGCCTGGAGCGACAGCAACTCGACCGGGGGCAGCGCGGACACCAGCGGTGCCGCCGCGTCCGGCCAGCCCGCGATCAGCCCGTTGTGGCTGAACAGCCACCGCCCGGCCGCGAACGGCGCCGCCGCGGCCTCGGCGTCCGCTCCGGCCAGGGTCGCGTCCCGGACCGCCGCGAGGACGGCGCCCGAGCGCACCACCCGGGCCAGGTCGGCGAAGGACAGGTCGGCCCAGATCGGCCCGGACCGCCGGTAGCGGGCCGGCGCCGGATCCCCCGGCGCGTACCAGCCGACCCCGAACCCGTCGGCGTTGACCGTCCCGTACCGCTGCCGGCGCGGCGCCCACGACTGCTGGTACAGCCCGTGCGCGGGCTCCACCAGGAGCCGGCCGAGCGGCTCCTCGGGCCCCAGATAGGCGAGATGACGGCACATCAGACGGCCTCCGAACGGGCGGTGCGGAACCCGGAGAAGATCTGCCGGCGCACGGGATAGTCCCAGTTGCGGAACGTGCCCCGGCAGGCCACCGGGTCCACGGCGAAGGAGCCGCCGCGCAGCACCTTGTGGTCGGAGCCGAAGAAGACCTCCGAGTACTCCTTGTACGGGAAGGCCCTGAACCCCGGGTACGGCAGGAAGTCGCTCGCCGTCCACTCCCACACGTCGCCGATCAACTGCCGTACGCCCAGCGGCGACTGTCCGGCCGGGTAGCTGCCGGCGGGGGCGGGCCGCAGGTGCCGCTGGCCGAGGTTGGCGTGTTCGGGCGCCGGGTCGGCGTCGCCCCACGGGTAGCGCCGGGAACGGCCGGTGACCGGGTCGAAGCGGGCCGCCTTCTCCCACTCCGGCTCGGTCGGCAGCCGGCGTCCGGCCCAGCGGGCGTAGGCGTCCGCCTCGTACCAGCACACGTGCAGCACCGGCTCGTCCGGCGGCACCGGCTCGGTGCCGCCGAACCGGCGCCGCAGCCACCGGTCGCCGTCCCGCCGCCAGAACAGCGGGGCGGTGATGTGGTGCCGCCGGATGTGCGCCCAGCCCTCGGGCGTCCACCACCGTTCGGTGTCGTACCCGCCGTCCGCGATGAACGCCTGGTAGGCCGCGTTCGTCACCGGGACGGTGTCGATCCAGAACGGCGCCACCTCCCGGGGATGCGCCGGCCGTTCGTTGTCCAGCGCCCAGGGCTCGCCGGAGGTGCCCATCATGAACGGGCCGCCCGGCACCAGGACTTCGGCCGGACCGGTGAACGGCGGCACCGGCTCGGGGTCCGGCGCGGTGAGCGCCTGCGGGCCCTTCCTGAGCTGATGCGTGATCAGCATGGTCTCGTCGTGCTGCTGTTCGTGCTGGGCGACCATGCCGAAGGCGAAACCCGCCTCGGTCAGCCGGCCGCCGTCACAGTCCGCCTTCGCCAGCAGGTCCAGCGCCCGGCCGCGCACCTCGGCCGCGTACCGGCGGGCCTCGGCGGGCGGCAGCAGCGGCAGCTTGGGGCGCTCGGCGCGCGGGTGCTCGAAGGCGTCGTAGAGGCCGTCTATCTCCGGCCGTATGGCCTCCCGGCCGCCGACCGCCCGCAGCAGCCACAGCTCCTCCTGGTTGCCGATGTGCGCCAGGTCCCACACCAGCGGGGACATCAGCGGGGAGTGCTGGGCGGTGAGGTCCGGTTCGTCGACACAGGTGGTCAGCAGCGTGGTGCGGTCACGGGCCGTGGTGAGGCAGGCCAGCGCGCGCTCGCGCAGGGTCTCGGTGTCCGTCTCGGTGGTCGTGGTTCCGGTCTCCGGGGCGGTCATGTGCGGCTGTCCTTCCTCCCGTGGGCACGGGTGCCTCCGGGTGGGGTTTCGTCCAGCAGGTCGTCGGCCGGGCAGCGGCCCCGGGCCACATGGCGGTCCCGGAACCCGGCCACCGCGTCGACGACCCGCGTCGTGGCGCCGAGCCGGGGCAGGGCCTCCAGGGCCGCCGCGAAGCAGCCGTCGGCTGCCTCGCGCAGCTCCGGGTCGGCGAGAGCGTGCCGGGCCGCGTCGGCCCACAGCGGATTGTGCGGTGCGGGCCGGTCCAGGGCCCGTTCGGCGAGCGGCTTCACGGTCCGGTAGGCGGTCTCGGCGGCCTGCGGATCGTCGAACAGCGCCGCCGTCACCGCGAGCGGCACGATCCAGCCGTCCGCGCCGGGCTGCGCGTCGATCATCCGCAGTTCCAGATGGCCGCGCGGCCGGACCGGCGGGAACAGGGTGCTCAGGTGGTAGTCGAGGTCCGCCCGGGTGGGCGGCCGGGGCGCGCCGGTACGCGTCCACTCCCGGAAGGTGAGCCCCTCGGGAACCTCCCAGGGGCCGCTGTCCCGGCGCACGCACATCACCGGCGAGTCCAGGACGTGCCGGGCCCACGCGGCGCGCGGCTCGCCGTCCAGCGGCGGAGCGCCGGCCCGGCCGGGCCCTATCTCCATCCACGTCAGCTGACGGGCGGACCGCCAGCCGGTGCGCCGCAGGCCGATCAGCGGGGAGTTGGCGAACGCGGCCACCAGGACCGCGCCCAGCTGGTGCGCCAGCCACCAGCGCCGGGCGTGCCCCAGCGGGCCCGGCTCCTCCTGCCCGGCGTCCACGCACACCTGGACGGAGGCGGAGGAGCACATCATGTGCCGGCCGGCCGGACCGGTGCGGTCCAGACAGGCTTCCATGGCGTCGTAGCGGGGCTGGTGCAGGAATCTGCGGGGCGGGTGCCAGGGGTCGTGGCCGATGCCGGCGAGCCCGAGGCCGTCACCGGCCAAGACGGCCCGTACGGCGTCCAGATCGGCGGATACGGTCTCCACGCACTCCATCAGGGAGGCGGCGGGCGGCGAGCTGAGCTCCAGTTGGCCGCCGGGCTCGACGGTGAGCGCCGAGGCCAGGGGCAGTTTCCGCACCGCGGCGTAGGCCGCTTCGAGTCGTTCGGGTGGGACCGGGAGCTGTGGCAGCTCCAGCGAGTGCACGAGCCATTCCAGCTCGACACCGAGTGCGCGCGGCGGTCCGGTCTTGAAGCAGATGCCCCGGACCAGGGCCTCCACCTCGGCCTCGGTGACGGCGGTGCGGTGCTCCGTACAGTCGCCGCCGTCGCTTTGTATATCGGACATGTCGGGATCCTCCTGAGGTTCCAGCATGCCATCGGCCCGTGGCGCGGGCCGAACAAGCAGTTCCCAGCCAAGACCCTTCGGCGGCCGCGCACAAGAGCGCGGGTCCGGCCGTCGCGGGCGCGCCGGCAATTCCGTTGCGCCGTCTCCCCAGCATCGCCCAGGATGCGTGCATGAGCACGACGGGGGAGACCGCGCGGCGCGCGGCCGTGGCGCCCACGGGGGTGGCGCCGTGAGCGCGCGGCTGCGCGGGATCGCCGCGGAGACGGAACAGATCGTGGCCGCGGGCCGGTACCGGGCACCGGACGGCCGGCAGGTGCCGGTCGCGGAGGCGGTCGAGGCCGCGCGGGCGGGCACCCGGATGTTCGGCCCCGGCCCGGTGCCGATGCCCGCGGTGCCGGTGCCGGAGGGCGGCACACGGCTCGAGGTCACCGGGGAGAGCAGCCTCGAGGCGGCCCGCCGGCTGGCCGAGGTGCCCGTCGCCGTACTGAACTTCGCCTCGGCCCGCAACCCGGGCGGCGGCTACCTCAACGGCGCGCAGGCCCAGGAGGAGGCCTTGTGCCGCGCCTCCGCGCTGCACACCTGCCTGCTGACGGCGCGCGGCTTCTACGACCACCACCGCGCCGACCGCGACCCGTTCTACACCGACCGGGTGATCCACTCGCCGGGCGTCCCCGTCTTCCGCGACGACCGGGGCCGGCTGCTCGCCGAGCCGTATCTCGCGGGCTTCCTGACGGCCGCCGCGCCGAACGCGGGCGTCATCCGGCGCACGGCGCCGGAGCGGGCCGCCGCACTGCCGGGTGTCCTCGCGGCACGGGCGGAACGCGTGCTGGAGACGGCTGCGGCCCACGGCTACCGGCGGCTGGTGCTCGGCGCCTGGGGCTGCGGCGTCTTCCAGAACGATCCGGCGCAGGTCGCTGGTGCCTTCCGGGCGGCCCTGGGGCCCGGCGGCCGTTTCTCGCGCTCGTTCGAGCACGTGGTGTTCGGCGTGCTGGACCGGACACCGGGGGCGGTGGTGCGGGAGGCGTTCGCGCGGGCGTTTCCCGGGACGCGGGAGTGAACGGCGGTTGTGCGGGCCGGTGGTCCGCGGCCGTCCGGCGCGGGCCCGGCGTCCGTCGGCCCGGTCCGGTGTCAGGTCCAGCCGTAACGCTCGCGCAGCCGCTGCCGGACCAGGTCGAAGCGCATGCGGTCCAGCGCGCAGGCCTCCCGCCGCATGCCCCGCTCGTGCAGCCGTAGCACCCGGTCCACGTCCACCCAGGAGTCGCGGCCCGACCGGTCCCACGGTCCGCCGCCGATCGCCACCCAGTCCCGGTTCCGGTCGTGCCGCTTGCTCGACAGCCGTACGGCGAGCAGGGTGCCCGCCGCCTCCCGGGCCACGACCAGCACCGGACGGTCCTTGCCCCGGCCGTCGTTCTCCTCGAACGGCACCCACGTCCACACGATCTCCCCGGGGTCGGGGTCGCCGTCATGGGCCGGGGAGTACTCGGTGCGCACCCGGCCCACCTCGCGCGGGTCGGCCTCGGTGGTGGCGTGCGGACCGTGGCGGCCGGGGGCGTTGTCGTCGGTGAAGGTGCTCACGCGGGAACCCTAACGCCCGGGCAATCCGCCTGGGGCGGCCGGGTGTTACGCCCCTCAGGACCCGGCTGTCACGCCGGTGCCGCGTCGGGCAGCCGGGCCGGTACGGCGTCGGGGCGCGCGCCGATCCGCATGCCGGGGCGCCGGTTGTGCACGGTCAGGTACGTCAGCCCGGCCGGGCCGGCGGTGATGCTGCGCGCGGCGCCGTGCGGTAGCCAGGCCAGGGCGCCCTCGGCGAGCGGCTGCCCCGGGTCCGAGGAGCCGTCGCCGAGCAGACCGTCGCCGGCGACGACCAGGACCAGCACGTCCAACTGCGTCTCGGTGTGCGCCGGTACCCGGCCGCCCGGAGCCAGCCGGACCACGTTCGCGTCGAGCTGGCGCCCGCTCTCGGCCAGCTTCCACAGCACCCCGGCGGCCACCGGCGGCGCCTCGGCCAGCGCGCGGGTCTCGCACAGGACGCGCGGCTCGGTCGCCGGACGGGCGGCCGGGCCGGTGTCGGCCGCGGACGGCGATGTCATCTGGTGTTCCCCTCGGTCTCGCGTTCCCCCGGTCTCACTCCCGACCACCCTAACAATTAATACATGTAGGATTCGTGAAAACCGATCGCGGACGAGAGGGGTGCCCGGACGTGAGCACGCGGGAGAGTCCGCGCCGCCGAGCGCTGCTGGACGTGCTGCGCGCGGCGCCCGCGCCGCTCGGTGTCGCGCAGGCCGCCGAGCGGATGGGGCTGCACGCCAACACCGTGCGGTTCCACCTGGACGCCCTGGTGGCCGACGGCCTGGTCGAACGCCGCACCGAGAAGCCCTCCGGGCCCGGCCGGCCCCGCACTGTCTACACCGCCCGTCCCGGCATGGACCGCGGCGGCCCGCGCGAGTACCGGCTGCTGGCCCGCATGCTGCTCAGCCGCTGGACCGCGGCCGACCCCGCCGAGGCGCGCGCGGAGGCCCGGGAGACGGGCCGGACCTGGGGCCGCTATCTGGCGGACCCGCCCGCGCCGGACGAGACGCCGACCCCCGAACGGTCGACGGCCGCGCTGCTCGCCCTGCTGGACGGCCTGGGGTTCGCCCCGCGGCCCGAAGACGACGGCGAGCCCGGTCGGCCGCCTCGGCGGATCCGGCTGCGGCACTGCCCCTTCCTGGAACTCGCCGAGGAGCAGGGCGGCCTGGTCTGCTCGCTCCATCTGGGCCTGATGCAGGGCGCGTTGGCCCGCATGGGCGCGCCGCTGACGGCCACCGCGCTGGAGCCGTTCGCCGAACCGGACGCGTGCGTCGCGCACTTGGCCGGCACACCGGCCGCCTGAGCCGGCCGGCCCTCGGCGGACCCGGGCGGCCGGCGTCCCGGTCCGCCGCAGCCGACCGGCGGACCTCCGCTCAGGCCCTTGCGCGGGCCCCTGCCAGGCCCCCGAGGACAACCCGCCGACCCGGCGGAGAAAGGCCCGTAGCCCCATGAACGCCGCCTCTGCCGCCACCGCCGGCGCGATCACCTTCGTCTGGCTCGGCATGGTGCTGGCGATCTCCTTCCTGGAGGCGCCGCTGAAGTTCCGCGCCCCCGGGGTGACGATCCCGCTCGGGCTGGGCATCGGCCGGCTGGTGTTCCGGGCACTGAACACCGTGGAGGCGGTCCTGGCCGTCGCCGTGATCATCGCGGTGGCCGTGGGCGGCGCCCCGGCCGCGATCATCGGGCCGACCGCGTCGGCGACGGCACTCCTCGCCGTACAGCTGGCCGTCGTCCGCCCCGTCCTCAACCGCAGGTCCGACCGGGTGCTCGCGGGCGAGCACCTGCCCCGCTCGCGCAGCCACCTGTGGTACGTGGCGCTGGAGATCCTGAAGGCCGCGACCCTGCTCGCCCTGGGCATCACCCTGGCGACGTCCTGACCTGCGGACCCGGCCGTCCGGGCGTCCCGGCCCGGCGGAGCCTGACCGGCATGTACGGCGCTCACCTGCGACGCGACCGGCTCGACCGCCGTACGCGGCCGTGGCGTAGACGGTCCGTTGCGGCCGGCATCCGACCACCGTCACCGCCGCCCCGTCTCGGTCCGGCCGGCGCCGTCGGCCGCCGCGTCCTCAACCGGCGCCGGAAGCCGCCCAGTCGTCGGTGTGCCGGTGCCGGCCGAGTCCCACGGCGTCGAATTCGTCCCCACCTGGCCGCCTGCGCACACCGAGCCGCCGCAGGGCCTGCGAGACGGGACCGACCGGCCGCGAGAACCACCTCTTCACCGGCACGTCCAGCGGCCCCAGCACCAAGGTTCCGTCAGCCCACACGGCGGCTCGCTGCTCACCCGCACCCCCGAAGTACTCGGCCTCGACATAGGCGAGGGGCCCCGCGACGGACCACCGGCCGAGCGTCCTCTCGAAGCCCGCCGACAGCCGCCCGAACCCCAGAACCTCCGCATCACCGCCGTCCGTGAAGGCGCCGGCCGGCTCATCCGTCATGGGCATCAACGCCAGCCCCTGCCGAAGAGCCGCCACCCGGGCCCCCGCGAGATCCCGTGACACACGACGCAGCAGCCCGGCCTCCGCGATCACAGCCCGCAACTCGTAACTCACCCAAGCCCCTCCCTCACCTTCGACCTCGTCGAGCCGCCGCCCGCCGCCGGCCGCCCGAGCCACAGGGGCCGCGGTCCTCCATGCGGTTTCGGCCCTTGTGGTGCTGCCTGGAGGTTACAGTCCTCCTCTGTGGGCCACATCACATCGAGTGGTGCGATGAGGTCCGATGGCGTGTGTGCAGGGGAAACGCGGCAGTCTGGGGGGATTGTTGGTGCGGGAGATGGTGAAGGGCTCGAATGCGACGCTTTCGGCCCTGAGCGAGAACGTCGGTTCGGTGATCGTCAGCCTCCGCTGGGCCAGTCCGAGCGGTGAGGGAGACGCTGATGTGTCGGTCCTGCTGCTCGGGCCGGACGGCAAGGTGCGCAGCGATGCCGACTTCTACTTCTACAACAACCCGGTGGCCTCGGACGGCAGCGTGCAGTTGCTCGGCAAGGCCCCGGCGGAGCGGGGGGACGAGGACCGGATCGGGTTCGATCTGACGGCGGTACCGGAGGACGTCGACAGGATGGTCGTCGCCGCGAGCCGGTACGGCGGCGCCCGCTTCGGTGAGCTGGAGGACCTGGGGGTCACGCTGTCCGACGCGGCCGGCGAGGGCATCCTCCGGTTCGCCATCGACGACGCGCAGTCGGTGAGCGCGGTCATCTTCGGCGAGCTGTACCGCAGGGACGGCGCATGGAAGTTCCGTGCCGTGGGGCAGGGGTACGCCGACGGGCTGGCCGGTCTGGCCACGGATTTCGGCGTCGACATCGATGACGACGCGGCGGCGGAGTCCGGGCTGGACGAGGCGGGCGCCGAGGAGGACGACGCGACGCCGCATGCCGGCACGGCCGATCCCGCACCGGGGCCGGCGCTGCCCGCCGTACCCTCCCCCCGCCGGTCCGGTGAAGCGGTTCAGGCGCCCGGCCCGGCACCACGCCCCCGCACGGCCAAGAGGAAAATCACCCTTCCCAGGGCGGCGAAGAAGTCTCTCGCCGAGAACGAATCCTGGAGGGAAGCGAGACTGTTTCCGGTCTCGGCACTCAAGAGCGACCGGGACCGGGAGACCCGCGCGACCTCGGTCCTGCTGTCGGTGATGGCCCAGGTGCCGGAGTTCGGCCGAAGGCTCATGGCCGGTTTCGGAGCGCCCGCGGGCCGCATGGAGACGTTCGTCGAGGTGTCCCTGCCGCACGGCGACACACCGCGACGGCCGGACGGTGTCGTGCGCGTCGAACGGGCGGGCAAGCTGTGGACCGCGCTGGTCGAGACGAAGACCAACGGCAACGCGCTCAAGAGCGATCAGGTGCAGGCGTACATGGATATCGCCGCGCGCCGGGGCTACGAGGCCGTCATCACACTGTCGAACGACGTAGCCCTGGAGGCCAGCCCCTTGGTGGACGTCAAGGTCGACGGCCGGCGCAAGCACAAGGTGGCCCTCCGGCATCTGTCCTGGGCGGAAGTCGCCTACCAGGCCCAGGTGCTGATCCGCCACGAAGGCGTCGGCAACGCGGGACACGCCTGGCTGCTCCAGGAACTGCTGCACTACCTCCAGCACGAGAATTCCGGCTGTCACGGATTCCAGAACATGGGCCCCGCCTGGGTGCCGGTGCGCAACGGCATCGACGACGAGACGCTGTGCCAGGGCGATCCGAGGGCGCTCGAAGTCGTGGAGAGCTGGGAACGGCTCATCCGTCAGGTGTGCCTCGGACTCGGAGGCGAACTCGGACGCAAGGTGCTCCCGGTGCAGCGGGGCAAGCGTGGCGGGAACCCGCGAGAACTGCGCCAGGCCCAGGCCGACCGGCTCTGCCTCCAGGGCCGGCTCCAGGCCGAACTCCGTATCGACGGCACGTCCGGTGTGCTGTCGGTCGGGGCGGACCTGCGGACCGGCAGGCTCCGGGTCTCCACGGATGTCCCCGCCCCTGCCCAGGGCTACCCCTTGGCCTGGGCGAAGAGGCTCGTCCGGCGGCTGGCCGAGGCGCCCGCCGACCTGCACATCGAGACACTGGTCGACGGTGAGACGGGTGGCCCGCGAGGAACGCTGGAGCGGTTGCGCCCCGAACCTGCGGACCTGCTGCCCAAGGCCGACGGCGCCCGGATCACCGGCTTCCGCCTCTCCTTGGCGAAGAGCATGGGCAGCGGCCGCGGCAACGCCGCGACCGGCTTCATCCGCAGTGTCGACGACGCCGTACAGCGTTTCTACGGCAACGTGGTGGTGCCCTTCGACCGGCCGCCGGCGCGACGCGCATCCGTCAGGGAGCCGGTGACCTCCGCGTGAGATCGCCCGTGCCGGCCGGCCGTCCGCACAGTCTCCGGCCGGCCAGGGCAACCGCAAGGGCCGAAGCCGGTGTGGCTTCGGCCCCTGGGGGTGGGTGGCTCAGGCGGCGGCGCCCACGTTGCCGTGCAGGCGGGCCACGACCTCGGTCAGCTGGGCGGCGACCTCGGCGTCGTCGGACGGGTGGGTCTCGGCGAAGCGGGTGACGGAACCCGGGATGGACAGCTTGATGTCCTCGATCACCTTGCCGCCGGCGATGCCCACGGCCTTGCGGGTGTCGTCCTGGGCCCACACGCCGCCGTACTGGCCGAAGGCGGTGCCGATCACGGCGACGGGCTTGCCGCCGAAGGCGCCGGCGCCGTAGGGGCGGGACAGCCAGTCGATGGCGTTCTTCAGCACGGCCGGGATGGTGCCGTTGTACTCGGGGGAGAACAGCAGGAAGGCGTCGGCGGCGTTCGCGGCCTCACGCAGCTTCGCGGCGGCGGCCGGCACGCTGCCCTCCACGTCGATGTCCTCGTTGTAGAACGGGACGTCGGCCAGGCCCTCGAAGAGCTCGACCTCGGCGCCCTCCGGCGCGAGCTTCACGGCCGCCTCGGCGAGCTGGCGGTTGTGCGAACCGGCACGGAGGCTGCCGACCAGCGCGAGGATACGAACAGACATGGGAACTCCAAGGGGCTGAAACATCGCTGTCACGATCCGGACCGAAGTCCGTTTAAGTGTGTATCACCATAAGCGGACCGCGGTCCAGTTTTCTTCCCGATGCTTTACGCTGGCGTCATGTCCAGCGCCCTGCCGCCCTTCCCGAAGCCTCAGGAGCCCTCAGAGACCCCCTCGCTGCTGGCGGTCGGCGCGGCTCCCGACGAGCCGTGCCTGCGCGCCGACGCGGCCCGCAACCGGGCCCGGCTGCTGGAGGCCGCCGCGCGGCTGATCGCCGAGCACGGGGTGGCCGGGGTCACCATGGAGGCGGTCGCCGCGGCGGCCGACGTGGGCAAGGGCACCGTCTTCCGCCGGTTCGGCGACCGCAGCGGACTGCTGATGGCCCTCCTCGACCACTCCGCCCGGCAGCTCCAGGCCGACTTCCTGGGCGGGCCCCCGCCGCTGGGCCCCGGCGCACCGCCGCTGGACCGGCTCCGCGCGTTCGGCGTGGCCGTGCTGTACCGCTCGGCCGAGCAGCTGGACCTGCAACTGGCGGCCCAGTCCGAGCCGACCCGCCGCTTGTCCCACCCCGTCTCCGCGGCCCTGCGCGCGCACATCACGGTGCTGCTCCGGCAGATCGTCCGCGACGCCGACTGCGACCTGCTCGCCCACACCCTGCTGGCCTCCCTGGACCCCGCGCTGATCCACCACCTCACCCGGCAGTGCGGGATGCCCATGGAGCGCCTGGAGGCCGCCTGGCTCGACCTGGTCGCCCGGGTGACCCGCACGGACCCGCCCGGCTGACCCGCCGGGAGGCGGTGGACGGTCGCACGGACCCACAGCGGACCCACAGCCGCCGGTCCGGCCCCGCGCGGAGCGAGCGAGCCGGCCGTACGGAACCGACGGGCGGAGCCCGGCGCGGTCGGCGTGGATTCGCCCGCTTCCCGCTCGGACGGGCGTCCGCTCAGCCCCCCGTTCCGGTGAACATCTCCACCAGCCCCCGCGGGGCGTCCTCGGCGAACAGCATCTCCTGGGCGCGCGCGGATTCCGCCGCCGACGCCTCGGCACGCGGGAACATCCGCGCCTCGTACGCGGTCAGCGCGGCCTCCGTGTCCCCGGGGTGCGCGGCCAGCGCGAGGCCCAGTTCGGCGCCGTCGAGCAGGGCCAGGTTCGCGCCCTCGCCCGCGAACGGGGACATCAGATGGGCGGCGTCCCCGAGCAGCGTCACCCCGGGCACCCGGTCCCAGCGGTGGCCCACCGGCAGCGCGTGGATCCGGCGGGGCACCAGCGCCCCGTCCGCGTCGCGGACCAGCGCCCGCAGTCGCTCGTCCCAGCCGTCGAACTCCTTCAGCACGGCCGCCTTCGCCGCCTCGGTGTCGGCGAAGTCGATGCCGTCCAGCCAGTCCTCCGGCGCAGCCACGGCGGTGTACACGTGCAGGCTGCCGTCGGGCTCCCGGTGCCCGAGGAAGCCGCGGCCCGGGCCGAGCGCGAAGAGCATGCCGCCGCCGACCACCTCCGCGCTCACCGGATGGCGCAGGTCGGCCTCCCGCAGATCCGCCTCCACGAACGACACGCCCGTGTACGCGGGCCGGGCGGCGGAGACCAGCTCCCGCACCCGGGACCAGGCGCCGTCCGCGCCGACCAGCACATCGGTGGTGAACCCGGAGCCGTCCGCGAGCGTCACCCGGTGCCGGCCGCCGTCCAGCGGCCGGGCGCCGACGACCTTGGCACCCCACCGGATCGTGCCCGCGGGCAGGGAGCCGAGCAGCAGTTCGCGCAGGTCGCCCCGGTCCGTCTCGGGACGGCCGCCGCTGCCGTCGTCGGGCGCCGCGAACCGGACGGCGCCGTCCTGCCCGAGGACCCGGGTGGCCTGGCCGCCGGCGTGGACGAGGCGCAGGAACCGCTCGTGCAGGCCGGCCGCCCGCAGCGCCTCCTGCCCGGAGTCGTCGTGGATGTCGAGCATGCCGCCCTGGGCCCGGGCGTCCGGGGACGGGTCCAGGTCGAACAGCGCGGCTTCGATGCCGTGCACGTGCAGCACACGGGCGAGGACGAGCCCGCCGAGGCCCGCGCCGACGACGGCCACGGGATGGTGGGGGAGGGGCGTGGTGGTCATGTGGCCTCCTGGCCTTCGGTCGGTACGACGGTCCGCTCGATGCCGGTGATCAGCGTCTGGAAGGCCCACGACAAGCGGGCCTCGGGCGTGCCGGACAGCAGCGCCCCGGCGTCGGCGGCGATGTGCGGATGGGTGGCGGCGGGTGCCTCGCGCAGGGCCCGGGCCACCGCCTCCCAGGCGGCCGGGGACTCCTCGCCGGCGTGCTCGGCGGCGGTCGCGGTGGCGTGCTGGAGCAGCAGGTCCACGCCCCAGGCGGCCTGCGCGCCCGGCACCCCGCCCTCCCGCAGCAGACCGAGCAGGGTCTCGATCAGGCGCAGGTAGTGCGGGCCGCTCGGCCGCGCGGTCAGCGCCGAGCGGGCCAGGGAGGGGTGCTCCAGGAGCATCGCGGTGTAGCGGGTGAGCACCTGCTCCAGCCGCTCCCGCCAACTGCCCCCGGCCGGCGCCGGGCCGACCGTGCCGAGCAGCTCGTCCAGGACGGCGGCGTGCAGTTCGTCGGTGTTGCGGACGTACACGTACAGCGAGGCGGGGCCGGTGTCGAGTTCCTGCGCGAGCCGTCGCATCGTCACCTTGCGCAGCCCTTCGGCGCGCAGGATCGCGACGGCCGCGGCGACGATGCCCTCCCGGGTCAGGGCGGGCTTGGCGGGGCGTTCTCGACGGGAGCGGGGAGCAGCGGTCATGCCGCAACTGTAACGAACATGTTCGTCGCGAACAAGTTCGGGCCGAACATGTTCGCTCCAGGGAGGCGTGTCCGTCGAAGGATGGACCACCTCCACCCGCCCTCTCCCGGCCCCCGCCCCTCTGCCAAGATGCGGTCTGTCATGGTGCAGATACCGAACACGCCCACGAGTGCCGATGTCGCCCGCCTGGCCGGGGTCTCCCGCGCGACGGTCTCCTACGTCCTCAACAACGCCGGCGCCGTGCGCATCAGCGAGGAGACCCGGCGTCGCGTGCGCGAGGCCGCCCGCGAGCTGGGCTACGTGCCGCACGCCGCCGCCCGCAGCCTGCGCGCCGGACACAGCCGTACGGTCCTGATGCCCGCCCCGGTGATCCCGGTGGGCCCCCTCTACAGCAGGTTCCTCGACGAACTCCAGCGGGCGCTGGGCCGGCTCGACTACACCGTCGTCCAGTACGGCAGCGTCGGCCTCGAAGGCGACGAAGCCGCCCTCGCCTGGGCCGAGTTACGTCCCGTCGCCGTCCTCGTGCCCGGAGTCGGGATCGGCCCGCGGGGCGTCGCCGTCCTCAGACGGGCCGGTGCCCGGGCCGTGGTCACGCTCGGCCCCGGCCGCGTCGAGGGAGCGCACGCCATCCTCATGGACCACGACGCCATCGGCCACTGCGCCGGCGCCCACCTGTACGCCCGGGGCCGGCGCCGGATCGGCGTCGTCATGCCCGAGGAGCCCGGACTCGGCACCTACGCCCGGCCCCGGCTGGCCGGCGTGCGCCAGGCGCTGCGTGGCACCGACGCCACCGTCACCGAGCTGCCGCTCGCCTACACCGAGGAGGCCGCGGCCGAACTCGCCGCCCGCTGGCCGGAGTCGGGCCTGGACGCGGTCTTCGCCTACAACGACGAGTACGCCATGCTGCTGATGCGCGCCCTCCAGGACGACGGCGTACGCATCCCCGAGGACGTAGCCGTGATCGGCGCCGACGACCTGATGCTCGGCCGGCTGCTGCGGCCCCGGCTCAGCACCGTGCACATCGAACTGCCCTCCGGGCGCACCCTCGCCGCGCTGGTCGACCGCGCCGTGCGCGACCCCGGCGGTGAACCCGAGACGCACACCGTGCTCGGGGCCTCGGTGGTGCGGCGCGAATCCAGCTGACCCGCGCCCGCACCGGGACGCCCTACTGCTGGGCCTGGCCCTGCTGGGCGGCGATGCTCTTGCGGACCTCGTCCATGTCCAGCGCGCGGGCCTGCCCGATGAGGCCGTCGAGGGCCGGCGCGGGCAGCGCGCCCGGCTCGGCGTAGACCGCGACCTGGTCTCGGACGATCATCAGCGTCGGGATCGACGAGATGCCGAAGGCCGCGGCCAGCTCCGGCTGCGCCTCGGTGTCCACCTTGCCGAACACCAGGTCCGGGTTCTCCTCGGCCGCCTTCTCGTACACGGGCGCGAACTGCCGGCAAGGCCCGCACCAGGACGCCCAGAAGTCGATCAGAACGAACTCGTTCCCGGAGACCGTCTCGTCGAAGTTCTCCTTGGTCAGTTCCACGGTGCTGGTCATGGCGTGATTCCCTCTTCCTGGTGTGGGGTGTGCCGACGGCGCAAACACGGCCGCCGTGCCGCCTATTCCACCCGCGCACGCCGGTGTTCCCCGCGCGTACCCATGTGGCCGGGGCGCACACCACCCACCAGACTGACCCCATGACGGAAACGGAATCCAACGCGTACGACGTCGTGGTGATCGGTGCCGGCCCGGTGGGGGAGAACATCGCCGACCGGACCCGGGCGGCCGGCCTGACCACCGCCGTCGTGGAGAGCGAACTGCTCGGCGGCGAGTGCTCGTACTGGGCCTGCATGCCCAGCAAGGCCCTGCTGAGGCCGGTCATCGCCCAGGCCGACGCGCGCCGCCTGCCCGGCCTCGCCCAGGCCGTGCGCGGCCCCCTCGACGCCCCGGCCGTGCTCGCCCGCCGGGACGAGTACACCTCCCACTGGCAGGACGACGGCCAGGTGTCCTGGCTGGCGGGCACCGGCGCCGACCTGTACCGCGGCCACGGCCGGCTCGCCGGTCCGCGCACGGTCACCGTCACCGGCCCCGACGGCACCCGGACCACGCTCACCGCCCGGCACGCCGTAGCCGTCGCCACCGGGACCCGCGCCCAGCTGCCCGACCTGCCCGGCCTTGCCGAGGCCGGGCCCTGGACCAGCCGCGAGGCCACCAGCGCCAAGGCGGCGCCCGGGCGGCTCATCGTGGTCGGCGGCGGGGTCGTCGCCGCCGAGATGGCCACCGCCTGGCAGGCCCTCGGCTCCCGGGTCACGGTGCTGGTCCGCGGCAAGGGCCTGCTGAACCGGATGGAGCCGTTCGCCGGGGAACTGGTCGCCGAGGCCCTCACCGAGGCGGGCGCCGACATCCGCACCGGCACCTCCGTGGAGTCCGTCCGCCGCGAGAACGGCACCGTCGTGGCGGTCACCTCCGCCGGCGACCGGATCGAGGCCGACGAGATCCTCTTCGCCACCGGACGCGCCCCGCGCACCGACGACCTCGGCCTGGAGACCGTGGGCCTGGAACCCGGCTCCTGGCTGGACACCGACGACAGCCTCCGCGTCACCGGCACCGACTGGCTGTACGCGGTCGGCGACGTCAACCACCGCGCCCTCCTCACCCACCAGGGCAAGTACCAGGCCCGCATCGCCGGCGCCGCGATCGCCGCCCGGGCGGCCGGCGACCCCCTCCTGGAGGAGCCCTGGGGCGCCCACGCCGCCACGGCCGACCACCACGCCGTACCCCAGGTCGTCTTCACCGACCCCGAGGCCGCCGCCGTCGGACTCTCCCTCGCCGAGGCCGAACAGGCCGGCCACCGGGTGCGCGCCGTGGACGTCGAGTTCTCCTCCGTGGCGGGCGCCGGCCTCTACGGCGAGGGCTACAAGGGCCGCGCCCGCATGGTCGTCGACCTGGAGGACGAGATCCTGCGCGGAGTCACCTTCGTCGGCCCCGGCGTCGGCGAACTGATCCACTCGGCCACCGTCGCGGTCACCGGCCGCGTCCCGGTCGGCCGCCTGTGGCACGCCGTCCCGTCCTACCCCACGCTGAGCGAGGTATGGCTGCGCCTGCTGGAGGCGTACCGGGACAACTGAGCGCCGCGCTACGGCAGTTCGAAGCCCAGGGCCTCGGCCGCCGGGTGCGGGGCCGGGTGCGGCCACAGGGACGCCACCGCCTCGTTGGTCGACAGGGAGCGGGGCTCCGCGCGGTCCAGGTACAGGGTGCCGTCCAGGTGGTCCGTCTCGTGCTGGACGATCCGGGCCGGCCAGCCGGTGAACACCTCGTCCAGCGGGCGGCCGTGCTCGTCCTCGCCGCGCAGCCGCACCTCGGCGTGCCGGGCCACCACCGCCTGCCAGCCCGGCACGCTGAGGCAGCCCTCGAAGAAGGCGGCCCGGGCGGTGCCGACCGGCTCGTACACCGGGTTGACCAGCACCCGGAACGGCTGCGGGACCCGACCCCGGGCCGCCGCCACCTCCGGCGGCACCGGCGCCGGGTCCTCGATGACCGCGATCCGGAGCGGGATGCCGACCTGCGGGGCGGCCAGGCCCACTCCGGGGGCCGCGCGCATGGTGGCGCGCAGGGCCTCGACGAACCGGGCCAGCAGCGCGGGGCCCAGCTGACCGTCGTACGGCTCGGTGCCGCGCCGCAGCACCGGCCGGCCGGCCGCGACGATGGGCAAGGGGCCGCCGGCGGCGAGGAGTTCCTCGACCCGCTCGGCGAGCGGTGTGTCATCACGGGGTGCCATCGCGTCAGCATGCCACGCCCGCCCCCGCCCCCGGCGGCACCCCGGGGCGTCGGCGCGCGCACCGTGCGGCCACGGCACTGTCAGAGGCGTGAAGTAGCGTGGGACGGGTCGGTGAGCGAGCAGCGGGAGACGGGGGAGGGAACCGGAGATGACAGGGCAGGACGGCCGGGCCCGGCGGCGCGGTCAGGGCGAACTGGAAGGGCAGGTGCTCGGCGCGCTGCGCGAGGCGGACGGGCCGGTCAGCGCCGCCTGGGTGCAGCAGCGCCTCGGCGGCGACCTCGCCTACACCACCGTCGTCACCATCCTGACCCGGCTGCTCGCCAAGGACGTCGTCTCCCGCGAACGGCACGGCCGGTCCTTCCTGTGGACGCCGACGGCCGACGTCGCCCGGCTGGCCGCCCTGCGCATGCGCCGCCTGCTGGACGGCGAACGGGACCGCGAGGCGGTCCTGGCCAGCTTCGTCACCGCCCTGCCGCCCGGCGACGAACAGGTGCTGCGGGCCCTGCTCGACATCCCGGCCCCGGACGCCGGCGGCCCGGAGGACTGAGCGCGATGGGGGTCTTCGTCTTCCTGCCGCTGGTGCTGCCGCTGTCCGCCTGGCCGGTCGCCCGGCTCGCCGAGACCCGGCTGCACCCGCGCACCGCCACCCGGCTGCTGACCGCGGTCGCCGTCGTCATGGCCGTGTGCAGCACCCTGTGCCTGGCCCTGCTCATGGTGGTCGGCACGGCGCAACTGCCCGGCAACCCGCTGCCCGACGGCTGGTCCGATCCCGAGGTGCGGGCCGCCGTCCCGCACGACGAGGTGGCCGGCCGGGCCGCGATACCGGCGCTCGCCGTGGTCGCCGTCGCCTGCGCCCGCACCCTGTGGCGGCACCGCCGGGTCACCCGCCGCGCCCGCCGGGTTCTGGCCGGGGTGCCGGGCTCCACGGTGGCCGTCCTGCCCGACGGCACGCCGTACGCGTACGCGCTGCCCGGCGGCCGGGGCCGGATCGTCGTCAGCACGGCCCTGCTCGCCGGACTCACCCCGGCCGAGCGGCGCGCCCTGTTCGCGCACGAACGCGCCCACCTGACCGCCCGCCACCACCGTCATCTGCTCGCCGCACACCTGGCCGCCCGCGCCAACCCGTTCCTGCGCCCGCTGCGCACCGCCGTCGTGTACACGGCCGAGCGGTGGGCGGACGAGGAGGCGGCCCGCGCGGTGGGCGACCGGCGCACGGTCGCCCGCGCCATCGGCAAGGCGGCCCTGCTGTCGCCGCGCACCCCGGCGCCCACGCTGGCGGCGCTCGCCGCGACCGGGCCCGTGCCGCGCCGGGTGGCCGCGCTGCTGGCACCCGCCCCGGTGGCCCGCACCTGGCCGTCGGCGTTCACGGCGGTCGGGCTGGCCGTCTGGGGTGCCGCCGCCGGGGCGCTGGCCTCGGCGATGTCGTCGGCGAACTCGGCCGTCACCCTGGTCCTCATCCTGCGCGCGGCCACCCCCCTGTGACCGGCCGGCGCCCATGCCGCTCACGGCACCGGCGCCGGACCCGGCAGACGTGGGCCACTCCGCCCGGTCCGGCGGCGGAGTGCGCCGCGCCTGCCGTCGCACGGCCCTCTCCGAGGAAGGCGTCGGCGGGACGAAGACCCTGGGAGCCGGACCGGGCGGCGAAGGAGCGCCGGGGCGCGAGGGGCAGGGCGTGCGCCCGCCGGGAGGCGTGAGGACAGGGCGTGCGCGGCGCCGGAGTACGCCGGTGCGGACCGCGCCGGCCGGTGCCGGTCCGCACCGCCGCCGACCGTCCCGGGCCACACACCGCCGCGCCTGAGCGGCCGCCGCCCCACCCCGCCGGACCGGCGGATCACCTGGTTCTTCCTGCGCGGCGGCACGGAGCGGCTCTGCTCAGGGGGTCACCCGGACGGGCGTGCCGGCCGCAGGGGCGCCGGCCGGGTGAACGGGCGGCGGCCGGGGCGCCAGGTGGCGACCAGTGCCGCCGCCAGCAGCAGTTCCGCGATGTCACCGCCGTAGTACATGATCTCCGCGCCGCCCCGGACCTCCGACGCGGGAGCGTGGACATCCACCCAGAAGCCGCCGTACATCAGCTGCGCGGCGACCGCGTGCACGGCGATCGCGCAGCCCAGCCAGGCCAGCCGGGCCGGCACGCCGGGCCGCGCCGGGGCGGGGTCGGGACCGGCGACGGCGTGCGCGAACAGGCACCCCGACAGCAGGAAGTGCGCGTGCACCAGCCAGTGCCCGGCCGGATGCGCCATGGCGGTGTCGTACAGCGGGGTGAAGTACAGCACCGGCAGGCTGCCGGCGGACAGCGCCAGAGCCACCGCCGGACGGCTCACCAGGCGCGCCGGGCCGCTGTGCAGCACGGCGGCGAGCCGGCGTGCGCGGGGCGCGGACACGGCGCGCAGGACCAGCGTGACCGGGGCGCCCAGTACCAGGGCGAGCGGGGCGTACATCCCGATGAGCAGGTGCTGCACCATGTGACCGCGGAAGTCCCGGTGCGCGAAGGGCGCGACCGGCGGCAGCAGTGCCACGGCCAGCAGCAGCACGCCGGCGCAGAACGCGGTGGTCCGCCAGGCACTCCAGGCCCGCACCGGATGACGCCGCCGCGCCCGGGACGCCAGCAGCAGATAGCCGCCCGCGCACACCAGCAGGGCCAGGACCGGCAGGACGACGTCCAGCGTGCCACCGCTCGCCGGGTGGGAGGTGTGGTGGTGGTCCATCAGGCGCGGCGTCCCTCGTCCACGGCGCCGGGAGTCCCCGGGCCGCCCGGCCGGCCGCTCCGCCCGAGCAGCAGACCGCCGGCCACCAGCAGCGCCCCGAAGACGAGGAAGGCCGCGTCCCACCACGCCTGGTACGACCCGCCGCGCACATGGTGGATGCCCAGGACCTGATGGTCCAGCAGGCCCTCCACCAGGTTGAACAGACCCCAGCCGACCAGCACCCAGCCCCACAGCACCCGTGAGCCCCACACCCGCCGCCGGCCGGTGGTCACCCGGGCGTACAGCACGGCGAGCCCGGACAGGACGGCGAGCCAGCAGACGGTGTGGAAGACGCCGTCCCACACGGTGTTCATCTCCAGCCCCGAAACGCTCTTCGGGTCGTAGTACTTCACGCCGATGCGATCGTCGTCGGTGCTGCTCAGCATGTGGTGCCACTGGAGGAGTTGGTGCAGCAGGATCCCGTCGACGAATCCGCCGAGCCCCACACCCAGCAGGATGCCGGGCAGGCGCAGACTGGCGGGCGCGGTGTCGCTCCTGGTGTCGCGTACGGTCGTTGCCATCGCTCCTCGTCTCCGTCGACTGCCGGGTGGACCGGCTCCGGCTGAGGTGCCCCCACGACAGCTATCAGTTCCCGGGCGCCACCGCTGCCGCGGGCTCGGCCATCTGCGCGGCCCCGCGCGGCGGCCGACTTCCGACGGGTCGGGGACGCCCGCCGGGCGCGCGCATCCGTCTCTGGTACCCGGCGAAAGATTGATAAGCCATAACTTGCGTGCTTTCACCTGCGTTTCACCGGGTGCGGGCAACTGCCCGCGACCGTATCTGGAAGGACAGGGAACCGATGAAAAGGGTTACCCGAAACAGTGTCATCGCCTTCGCCGCCGCTTCGGGCGCGATGGCCATGGCCGGGGCGGCGCACGCCGACTCCGCCGCGGGCGGTTACGCGGGCGGCTCGCCCGGGCTGGTCTCCGGCAACGGCATCCAGTTGCCGGTGGACGTCCCGGTGAACGCGTGCGGGAACACCGTGAACGTGGTGGGGCTGCTCAACCCGGCCATGGGCAACCGCTGCGCCAACCAGGGTGACCACGCCACGGGCAAGGCGAAGGAAGGGGCCAGGACCTCGGGCGGGGCGACGGCCGTGGGCAAGGAGCAGGGTTCGCCCGGGGTGATCTCCGGCAACGGCGTCCAGCTCCCGGTCGATCTGCCGGTGAACGTCAGCGGCAACACCGTGGACGTGGTCGGGATCGGCAACCCCGTCTTCGGGAACCAGTCCGTGAACACCTCCGGCCCCCGTCCCGAGGCGCCCGGCCGGTCCACGCCGCGGCCGCCCGCGCGGCACACCCCGCCGGTACGCCATCAGCCGCACGAGCCGTCGCACCGCCCGGCGCCGCACCCGTCGTCCAGCGTCGTACGGCAGCGCACGCCCGGTACCCTCGCCCACACCGGAGCCGACGGCACCTGGACGGCCGCCGTCGCGGGCCTGGCCTCGCTGATGGGCGGAACCGTGCTGTACCGGCGCTTCCGGCCGGGGGCGACCGGAAGCGAGAGCTGAACCGGGCCGCCCCCTGCCGGTGCCGGGAGGGGGCGGCTTCGCCGCCGGCCGGACCGCGCCGCCGGCCGGACCGCGCCGCCGGCCGGACCGCGCCGCCGGCCGGACCGCGCCGGCGGCTCAGCGGCGCAGAACCGTCTCGTGCTCCATGCGGGACAGCTTCTCGGGGTTGCGGACGGCGTAGAGACCGGCGACGCGGCCGTCGGCGACGTGCAGGGCGATGACGGTGTCGACCCTGCCGTCGAGGCGGAGGACCAGCGCCGGACAGCCGTTGACCCGGGCCGGCCGCAGCGCCGCAGCGCCGAACCGGCGCAGCCTCGCGGCCAGCCGGGCGACTCGCCCGGCCCCGACGACCGGCTCCGGCGCGGCCTGCGCGACCCCGCCGCCGTCGCCCAGGAAGACGACGTCCGGCGCCAGGATGTCGAGCAGTCCTTGCAGGTCGCCCGTGTTCACGGCCCGCCGGAACGCCTCCAGCGCGGCATGGGTCTCGGCGGCGGAGACCGTTGCGCGGGGCCGGCGGGCGGCGACGCGGGCGCGGGCCCGGTGGGTGATCTGACGGACCGCGGCCAGGTTCTTGCCGACGGCCTCGGCTATCTCGTCGTACTCCACGCCGAAGACCTCGCGGAGCACGAAGACCGCCCGTTCGGTCGGCGTGAGCGTCTCCAGCACCAGCAGCATCGCCATCGAGACGCTGTCGGCCAGTTCGGCGTCCTCGGCGACATCGGGAGAGGTCAGCAGCGGTTCCGGCAGCCAGGGGCCGACGTAGGACTCCTTGCGCCGGGCCAGTGTCCGCAGCCGGGCCAGCGCCTGGCGGGTGGTGATGCGGACCAGGTAGGCCCGCGGATTGCGCACGGTCCCCGGATCGACGTCCGCCCAGCGCAGCCAGGTCTCCTGAAGGACGTCCTCGGCGTCGGCGGCCGAGCCGAGCATCTCGTAGGCGACGGTGAACAGCAGGCTGCGGTGGGCGACGAACGTCTCGGTGGCGAGGTCGGGGCGCCGCACCGGAGGTCCGGCCGCACCCGTGGCCGCGCCTGTGCCCGTGTCGCGCTCGCTCATGCCCGCCCCCGCCTGTTCGCCCTCGGCC
The DNA here is from genome assembly GCF_033366695.1 of Streptomyces sp. SCL15-4. NCBI lineage: Bacteria > Bacillati > Actinomycetota > Actinomycetes > Kitasatosporales > Streptomycetaceae > Streptomyces > Streptomyces sp. SCL15-4. The sequence goes on along the minus strand of NZ_JAOBTQ010000001.1, from coordinate 1,228,934 downwards.
CTGTCGCCACACCCACGAGATGCCGGCGGGCGGCACGGTGTGACAAGCGGGGCCGGTGACGTACGTCACAAGGGTGCGGGCCGCCTCACCAGGTGACCGGAAGCCGCAGCGGGAAGCGGCGGATGGTGCCGGTGTCCCACTGGATGTCGTCGGGGGAGACGGCGAGCCGCAGCGAGGGGAAGCGGGTCAGCAGGCCGCTGACCGCGCTGTCCAGCTCCGCCCGCGCGAGCGGTGCGGCCAGGCAGTGGTGGCCGCCCCAGCCGAACGTCATGTGCGGGCGCACCGGCCGCCGGAGGTCAAGCCGGTGCGGGTCGGGGAAGACGGCCGGGTCGCGGTTGGCCGCCAGGTAGGACACGTGGACGTAGTCGCCGGCGCTGATGAGGGTGCCCTCGACCTCCGCGTCCTCCAGGGCGATCCGGGGAATGCCCACGCCCTTGCGGAAGGGGATGAACCGCAGCAGCTCCTCCAGCGCGCCGGGGAGCCGGCCGGGGTCGCGGGCGAGCGCCGCCCGCTCCTCGGGCCGGGTCAGCAGCAGATAGGCGATGTCGCTGATCTGGCAGGTCGCGGTGTCGTTGCCGCTGAGGATGAGCGTCACGGCCAGCACCGCCAGCTCGTCGTCGCTCAAGGGCTCCTCGCCCTCCGGCACCGGGGCCGTGGCCAGCGTGCTCAGCAGGTCCTCGCCCGGCGCCCGCCGCCGCTCCGGGACCAGTCCCGCGAAGTACGCCCGCAGCGACGCCTTCGCCTCGGCCGCGGTCTGCCGGGCGTCGGCGGAGGTGGCCAGCAGTCGCATGGTGCGGTCCCGCAGCTCGTCGCGGTCGGCCTCGGGCACGGCCAGCAGCTCGCAGATCGTCAGATGGGGCAGCGGCACCGACAGATGGGTCACCAGGTCGGCGGGCGGCCCCGCCTCGGCCATCGCCGTGAGCAGTCCGGCCACCACCCGGTCCACGGCCGGCCGCATCGCGGCGACCCGGTCGCGGGTGAACGCCTGGGCCGCCACGTGGCGCAGCCGGGTGGCGTGCGGCGGGTCCGTCACGTTGATCGACTCCGGTGACACGATGGGTTCGGGCGTCATCCTCGGATAGTCGCGCCCGACGATCGCCGCCCGGCTGAACCGCGGATCGCACGTCACCTGACGCACCCCGGCGAAGCTGGTCACGAGCCACGCCTCGGCCTCGCCGTACGGCAGCCGGATCCGGCTGACCGGGCCGCGGCCCGCCAGCTCGGCCAGCTCCGGGTCGAAGTCCAGCGCCTCGGCGAAGTCGAAGGGGCATTCGAGCACTGCCGGTTCCTGGAACGCCATCACAGCCTCCTTTGTGCGCCGCCGGGCGCGCTCCTGTGTGCCTGGCCGGGCAGGTCCGCTTCCGGGGGCGCCGGCGTTGCCGGGCCGGCCGCGGCGGGACGACGTTGTCCGCGGCGCCGTCGACCGCACCGGGGCGCGCCGCCGGTGCCGCCGGCCGGGTGCCGGCCGTCCGCTCTCCCGTGCCCGGGGCGGTGCCGCGCGAAGACGTCCGGGCGTGATCCGCGGTGCGGCCTCGCCCCTGAGAGAGTCACCTCCCCAATATGCGGGAGGCCGACGGGCTTCGCACGATGGGCGCGGCGCCGCCCCGGCGGTGTTCAGGCGTCGACCCGGTCCCGTCGGCGCCCGGCGAGGACGGACCGGACGGACCGGACGGACGTTTCGGCGCCGCCGCGCGGCGGCGGCGCGGGCGGGGCCGTCGGGCAGGGTGAAGGCGAAGACCGCCGTGGCCGCCGCGAGCGCGGCGAGGGCGAGGAACGCGTGCTGGTAGGCGGCGACGGGCGGGGCCGCGGCGGCGCCCGCCGGGGTGCCGAGGACGAGGACCGTGGTCACCGCCGCGGGCGCGAGCGCGCCGCCGGTCTGCCGCACGACGGTGTTCAGCATCGTGGCCTGGGCCAGGTCCGTCCGGTCGATGGTGGCCAGCGAGGCGACCGTCGTCGGCATGAAGAAGCAGCCGATCGCGGCGCCGAACAGGAACATGTAGGCGCGGAAGGTCCACAGGCCGGTGTCCGCGTCGCAGGTGGCGAGCAGCACCAGGACCGCGCTGACCCCGGTCAGTCCGCAGCCGACGATCAGGCGCGGCCCGACCCTGGTGTACAGCGCGCCGGCGAGCTGCACGGTCAGCAGGACGCCGAACGCCTCGGGGAAGGTGGTCAGGCCCGACTCCAGCGCCGTACGGCCCTGGGCCTGCTGGAGGAAGAGGGGCCCGAGGTACAGGGCGCCCATGATGGGTATCAGGCCGACCAGGTTGGCGAGGTTGGTGTCCCGGAAGAGCCGGTCGGCGAACAGGCGCAGCCGCAGCAGGGGGTGGGCCGTGCGCAGTTCGACGGCGACGGCGGCGGCCAGCAGCACCGCGCCGAGTACGAGGCAGGTGAGGACGGCGGGCGAGGACCAGCCCCGGTTGGGCCCCTCGCAGACCCCGAACATCACGGTGCCCAGGGCTCCCGCGCTCAGCAGCAGTCCGGGCAGGTCGAAACGGCCGGGCCGGCCGCCGCGGTCGCCGGCCAGGAACAGCGCGCCGAACAGTACGGCGGGCAGACCCACCGGCAGGTTGACGTAGAACACCCACCGCCACGAAAGGTGGTCGACCAGCAGCCCGCCCAGGACGGGCGCGGCGGCCGGGGCTATCTGCTGCGGAATGATCATGTAGCGGGAGACACGGACCTGTTCGGCGGAGGTGAAGGTGCCGAACAGCAGCGCGGTGGAGGCCGGGAAGAGGACACCGGCCGACAGCCCCTGCACCGCGCGGTAGGCGACGAGCTGACCGAGCCCGGCCGCGGCCCCGCACAGCAGGGACGAGGCGAGGAAGCCGGCCAGGGCGGCCAGCAGGACGCGTTTGCCGCCGAACCGCTCCACCAGCCAGGCGGAGGCGGGGATGGCCATGGCCAGGCAGACCGGGTAGGCGATGACCACGCCGTCCAGCGCGGCGGCCGTCAGATGGAACTGACGGGCGATCGAGGGCAGGGCCACGGTGGTGATCGCTCCGTCGACGATCGCGATGAACGTCACGCTGACGCAGACGACGGGGACGACCAGGCGCTGGCTGAGCCGGGACGGCAGGAAGGACGGCGGAAAAGACGGCACGGAGGGACGACGGCGCATATGCTGAGCATACGCACTATGTCATTGCTCAGCATATGGCTTCCGGTGTCGGTGCGGGACAGGAGAGACTGGACACCATGGCAGTGCACGGCAGCAGCGACATCCTCATCGACGAGCTGTACGAGACGACCAACCGGCTACGGCAGTTCGTGGAGACCCGGCTGCGGGCGAAGGGCGCGTCGGTGGCCCGGCTGCGCGCCCTGCGCATGCTGGCCCGGGCGCGGGAGCCGCTGCGGATGCGGGACCTCGGCGAGATGGCCGGCATCGCGGCCCGCACCACCACCACGATCGTGGACAGCCTGGAACGCGACGGCCTGGTGGAGCGGGTGCGCCATCCCACGGACCGGCGCGCGTTCCTGCTGCGGCTGACCGAGGAGGGGCTGCGCTGCCACCGCGAGGCGGAGGAGACCGACCGCCTCGCCCTCGCCGAGGCCACCGCGACACTGGACGCGCACGAGCGGGAGCAGTTGCGGGTCCTGCTGGCGCGCATCCGGGACAACACGGGCTGACGACGGCCCGCCCGCGGTGCCGTGCCCGCACGGGTGCGCGGGCCGGACGCGCTCGGTGAACCGGGGGACCACCATCCGGTGCCGATGGTCTCGGAGGCCGACGGCCGCGCCGCCGCGCGGATACCCGGGCATGGCGTCCGTCTTCCGCACGACCTGCCCGGGTTGGTCGTCGTACCGGACCCGCCGGCCTCCGCCGAAGAGGTGACGGCTCACTCGCCGCGCTCGCGGGAGGCCGAAGACGTACGTCTGGCGCGCCCGCTCCGCGCGGCTGAGGAGCGGTGGGGAACCGGAGGAGCGGCAACCCGGGAGGCCGGCGGCTCGTACCGCGTCGATCCGCCCACCGTCACCCCCCGAAGACCCCGGCCCCCTCCTCCGCGAAGGTCACCGCCTGCGGGTTGCCGAAGAGGCCGGGCAGGCCGCCGGTGTGGAGGAGGACCGTCTTCTCGCCCGGGCGGATGTCGCCGTCCTCGACCGCCGCGCGGAGACCGGCCAGGGCCCGGCCCGTGTAGGTCGGGTCCAGGACCAGGCCCTCGGTGCGGGCGGCGAGGCGCAGCGCCTCCGTGACCGGACCGGTCAGGGCCGCGTACCCGGCGCCCACCTGGTCCCGGCGCACCCGCAGCCCCTCCGCTGTGACCTTCTCGTCCGTGAGCGGCGCGGCGAACCCGGCCACCGCCGCCGCCGGGTCTTCCAGCGCGCCCACGTCGACACCGAGCACCGACCCGCTGCCCAGGGCCGCGACCAGCCCGGCCATGGTGCCGCCCGAGCCGAGCGCGACCACCGCCGTACGCAGCAGGGGCACCTGTTCGCGCAGTTCCGCCCCGCAGTCCGCGTAGCCCTGGGCCGCCAGGGTGCTGGAACCGCCGAAGGGGATCAGCGCGGGACGGGCACCGGCGGCCCGGAGCCGTGCGCACACGTCGTCGGCCGCCGCGTCCAGCCCGGCCCGGTCCACCTCGCCGGCCCAGGCGAGCCGCGCCCCGAACAGCCCGTCCAGGGCGAGGTTGCCGGAGCGCGAGCCGCCCGGGGAGCCGCGCAGGACGAGGACGACGTCCAGCCCCAGCCGGGCGCCCGCGGCGGCGGTCAGCCGGGCGTGGTTGCTCTGCGCGGCACCGGTCGTCACCAGCGTGTCCGCGCCCTCGCCGAGCGCCGCGCCGACCGTCCACTCGAGTTTGCGGATCTTGTTCCCGCCGCCGCCCAGGCCGGTCAGGTCGTCCCGCTTCACCCAAAGGTCGTCCGGTCCGAGCCCCAGCGCGGCGGCCAGCCGGGGCGCCGGCTCGACGGGGGTCGGGAAGGTGCCCAGCGGCACGGGCGGGTGCTGGCTCATCGCATGTCCTCGGGTCGGTGATCGGCGGGCGCGGGCGCCGGGACGGCCGGCCGCCGTGGCCAGTCGATCACGGCCGGCCGCCCGCCGTCACCCGCGCACGCGGCCCCGGGCGCCCGCGTCACACCGGCAGCAACCGGGCGATCAGCGCGCCGAGCTGCCGGGCCGTACGGCACTCGTGCATCTGGACCAGGTCCGCGTACGCGGGCGCGGCCGAGTCGCCGGTGCCCCAGCGGTCGCGCGGCTCCGGGTTCAGCCAGTGGACGCGCCGGGCCCGCCGGGCGATGTCCCGTACGGCGGACAGGTTCGGGTCGCTCATGTTCGTACGCGCGTCGCCGAGGACGAACACCGTGGTGCGCGGGCCGACCGCGGCGCCGTACCGCTCGGCGAACTCGCCCAGCGCCATGCCGTAGTCGCTGCTGCCGTGCCACCCGGTGAGCGTGGCCTCCGCGCGGATGCGGGCGCCGAGGCCGTCGGGGTCGGCGCGGCCGTGGCCGAGCAGGCCGGTGACCTCGTCCAGCCGGTTGACGAAGGCGAACACGCGCACCTTGGCGAACTCCTCGTGCAGCGCCTGGACGAGGAGCATGGTGAAATCCGAGAACCCGGACACCGAGCCGGACACATCGCACAGCAGCACCAGTTCGGGGCGGACCGGCCGGCGCCGGCGCAGCACCGGCCGCATCGGCACCCCGCCCGTGGACAGCGAGGAGCGCAGGGTGCGGCGCAGGTCGATGGTGCCGCGCGCGGCCCGGCGGCGGCGCGCGGCGAGCCGGGTGGCCAGCTTGCGCGCCAACGGCTGGACGGTCCGGCGCAGTTCGGCGAGCTGGTCCCGGCCGGCGGACAGGAAGTCGACGCGGTCGGCGGTCGGCCTGACGGCCCGCCGGGCGATCTCGTCCCGCCCGCGCCGCTCCGCCACCCGGCGCCGGGCCTCCGCCCCGACCAGCCGCCGGAACTCCTCGATGCGGCGCCGGATCTCGTCGTCCAGCAGCCGGTCCGCGAAGTCCGCCGCCCCGCCCGCCCCGCCGCCGCCCCGGCCCCGGATGTCGGCCCGCACTCGGGCCAACAGGGTCTGCGGGCGCAGCCGTTCCAAGGTCTGGTACGCCGACCAGCCGTCCGAGTCCGGCGAACTCCCGTATCCGCCCAGCCCGTCGACCGCCTCCGCCGCCAGGCGGGCCAGCAGCGCCCGGTCGTCGTCGGCCAGCGCCGCGGCGATCCGGTCGCGCAGCCCGTCCCGGTCCCCGGAGGCAGTCCCCGGGCCGCCCACACCGCGCGGGAAGTACAGGTCGAAGACCGAGTCGAACACGGCCCGCTGGCCGGTCCCGTGCAGCAGGGTCGCGGCCAGGCCCTCGCGCAGCAGCTCCCGGTCCGCGAGGCCCAGCACGGCCGCCGCGCGCGCCGCGTCCACCGTCTCCCCGGTGCCGATCCGCACCCCGTGCGCGCGCAGCGCCCCGACCAGGCCCGTGATCCGGTCGGCGACGGCGGTCACAGCGCGTCCAGGTCCAGCTTGGCCGCCGCCTTCCGGATGTCCTCCTGGTGCTTGAGGATCACTCCGAGGGTGTCCCGGACGACGCTCTCGTCCAGGGTGTCGGCGCCCAGGGCCAGCAGGGTGCGCGCCCAGTCGACGGTCTCGGCGACGGACGGCGCCTTGCGCAGGTCCATCGCGCGCAGCGCCCCGGCCACCCGCACCACCGACCCGGTCAGCGCGTCGCCGAGTTCCGGCACCTTCAGCCGTACGATCCGCCGCTCCAGTTCCTCCTCCGGGAACCCGATGTGCAGGAACAGGCAGCGGCGGCGCAGCGCCTCCGACAGCTCCCGGCCGGCGTTGGAGGTGAGGACGACGAACGGGCGGCGGGCGGCGCTGACCGTGCCCAGCTCGGGGACCGTGATCTGGAAGTCGCTCAGCACCTCCAGCAGCAGTCCCTCCATCTCGATGTCGGCCTTGTCGGTCTCGTCGATGAGCAGCACCGTCGGCTCGTCACCGCGGATGGCGGTCAGCAGGGGCCGGGGGAGGAGGAACTCCTCGCTGAAGATGTCGGTACGGGCCTCGTCCCAGCTCTCGCCGCGGCCCGCGCTGATGCGCAGCAGCTGCTTGGCGTGGTTCCACTCGTACAGGGCCCGGGACTCGTCCACGCCCTCGTAGCACTGGAGCCGTACCAGCCGGGCGCCGGCCGCCTCGGCGACGGCCTTGGCCAGCTCGGTCTTGCCGACCCCGGCGGGCCCCTCCACCAGCAGTGGCTTGCCCAGCCGGGCGGCGAGGAACACGGTCGTGGCGACGGCGGGCGAGGCGAGGTAGCCGGTCTCGGCCAGGCGGGCGGAGACGTCGTCGACGGACGTGAACAACGGGGCCTCCGGCGGGTCGGGAGCAGCACAGCCCCGGGAGCGGACCCCCGGGGAAACGTTCCGGCCCTATCTAAGCGCTTGTTCAGCTCTCGCGCCACGGTCCGCGGCGATCAGCCGCGCCCACCGAGCCCCCGGCCCGCACACCCGTCCGGCCCACCCCAACGCGCCCCCGCCCGTCCCCGCCCGCTGCAATGGACCCGTGACCCCGCTCCCGGACGACTGCCTCACGCGCAACGAATGGATCTGCGGGGCCTATCTGAGCACCCGCCGGCAGATCCTGCTCGACGCGGTCGGCCAGCACCTGTGGCTGACGTTCCTGTCCGTGGTGATCGGCTTGGTCGTCGCGGTTCCGCTCGCGGTGCTGGCCCGCCGCTGGGGCTGGGCGGCCGGCCCGGTGCTGGCCGTGACGACGATCCTCTACACCATCCCGTCGCTGGCCATGTACTCCCTCCTGCTGCCCCTCTACGGCCTGTCCGCCGCCCTCGTCGTCGCCGGGCTGGCGCTGTACTCGCTCACCGTGCTCGTACGGAACATCCTCGCGGGCCTGCGCGCCGTCCCGGAGGGGACCCGGCAGGCCGCACGCGGCCTCGGCTACGGCCCCGTCCGACTCCTGCTCGCCGTGGAGCTGCCCCTCGCCCTGCCCGCCGCGATGGCCGGCCTGCGCATCGCCACCGTCTCGGCGGTCTCCCTCGCCACGGTCGGCGCGATCGTCGGCTACGGCGGCCTCGGCAACCTCATCTACGCGGGCATGAACAGCTACTTCAAGGCCCAGGTGCTCACCGCCTCCGTGCTGTGCGTGCTGATCGCCGTCGCCGCGGACCTCCTCCTGCTGGGCGCGCAGCGGCTGCTCACCCCCTGGACCAGGGCGGCCCGCGCATGAGCACCCTCGCCGCCGGCTGGGACTGGCTCACCGACCCCGCGCACTGGTCCGGCGAGGACGGCATCCGGCACCGGCTGCTCCAGCACCTGGCGCTCACCGTCGTCTGTCTGCTGCTGAGCTGCGCGATCGCGCTGCCCGTGGCCCTCGTCCTCGGCCATGCCGGCAGGGGCGGCGCGCTCGCCGTGAACCTGTCCAACATCGGCCGGGCCGTCCCCACCTTCGCCGTCCTGGTCCTGCTCCTGCTGACCCCCCTCGGGCGGTGGGGCGAGGGACCCACCGTGGTCGCCCTCGTCCTGTTCGCCGTACCGCCGCTGCTCACCAACGCCTACGTCGGCATGCGCGAGGTGGACCGCGATGTGGTCCGGTCCGCAAGGGGCATGGGGATGACCGGCCGGCAGGTGCTCTTCCGCGTGGAACTGCCCCTGTCGCTGCCCCTGCTGCTGAACGGGGTCCGTATCGCCGCCGTCCAGCTCGTCGCCACCGCCACCATCGCCGCGCTCGCGGGCGGCGGCGGCCTCGGCCGGATCATCACGGCCGGCTTCAACCTCGCCAGCACGCCCCAGGTGGTCGCGGGCGCGTTCCTCGTCGCCGCCTTCGCCCTCGTGGTGGAGGGCGCCTTCGCGCTCGCCGAACGACTGTCGCCGGCCTGGGCGAGAGGCGGCCTGCCATGAGAAGCCCCCGGACACCCGCCCGTGCCGTGCTCACCGCCCTCGCCCTCCTGGCCCTCGGCGCCTGTGCCACCGGCCCCGCCCTGGAGGACCGCGGCCGGGTCACCGCCGCGCCCGGTGACAGCCGCAGTCTGACCATCGGCTCGGCCGGTTTCACCGAGAGCGACCTGCTCGCCCAGCTGTACGCCCGGCTGCTCGACGACGCCGGGTACCGGACCTCCCTCCTCACCGTCGCCAACCGGGAACTGTACGAACCGGCCCTGGAGACCGGCCGGATCGACGTCGTACCCGAGTACGCGGCCACCTTCGCCGACTGGCTGAACGCCAGGACGCACGGCGCCGCCGCGGCCCCGGTGGGCTCGCCCGACCTCGGCGCCACGATGAAGGCGCTGCGTGCCCTCGCCACGCCCCGCGGCCTGACCGTCCTCGCACCGGGCCGGGCCGTCGACCAGAACGCCTTCGCGGTGACCGCCGGCTACGCCCGGCGGCACCGCCTGCGGACCCTCGGCGACCTAGGCGCCGCCGGGCTGCCGGTGCGGCTCGCGGCCGGCGACGAGTGCGTCCGGCGGCCGTACTGCGCCCCGGGCCTGCGGAAGGTCTACGGCATCGACATCACCGGGATCGACCCCAAGGGCGTCGGCACCACGCAGGCCAAGCGGGCCGTGCAGCAGGGCCGGGACCAGATGGTGCTGACCACCACCACCGACGCCACCCTCGACTCCTTCGGCCTGGTCCTGCTCGCCGACGACAAGCGGCTGCAGAACGCCGACCACGTCGTCCCGGTCGTCAACCGCGCCCGCGCGGGCGGCGCACGGGTGGCGAAGGCCCTGGGCCGGCTCGGCGCCGTGCTCACCACCGCCGACCTGGCCGCGATGAACCGGCAGGTCGACGGCGCGCGGCGGCTGCCCGCCGAGGTGGCCCGCGCCTACCTGGAGGACAAGGGACTGCTGAAGTAGCCCGCCTCAGGCTTCCGCCACCGAGTCGAACGGCACCTGTCCCCGTGTCACCCCGCGCGCGTCCGCGTCCACCGAGCGGCGCAGCGCCTCGTGCAGCTTCGCCGGGGTCAGCACGCCGAGGAACCGCGCCCCGTCCAGCACGGCGACCCATCCGGCGTCGTGCTGGAGCATCACCCCGAACGCCTGCTTCAGCGGCGCCCCGACCGGCACCCGGGCGGTCATCCGGTGCGTCAGGTCCCCGACCGTGCCGTCCGCCGTCAGCTCCTCGACGCCGACCCAGCCGTGCAGGTCGCCGTCCGCGTCCAGGACCACCGCCCACCGGGCGCCCTCGGCCCGCAGCCGCTCCCGGGCCCGCGCGGCGGACTCCTCCGGGCGGGCCACCGGCGGCTGCTCCAGGTCGTCCGGTTCGATCGCGGTGACCGACAGCCTCTTCAGCCCGCGGTCGGCGCCCACGAAGGAGGCGACGTACGGCGTGGCGGGCGCCCCGAGGACAGTGCCGGGCGGGTCGAACTGCTCGATGCGTCCCTGCCCGTACACGGCGATGCGGTCACCGAGCCGGACGGCCTCCTCGATGTCGTGCGTGACCAGCAGCACCGTCTTGCGCACCGCGGCCTGCATGCGCAGGAACTCGTCCTGCAACTGCTCGCGCACCACCGGGTCGACCGCGCCGAACGGCTCGTCCATCAGCAGCACCGGCGGATCGGCGGCCAGCGCGCGGGCCACGCCGACCCGCTGCCGCTGCCCGCCGGACAGCTGGTGGGGATAGCGCGGCCCGTACGTCGCCGGGTCCAGGCCCACCAGGTCCAGCAGTTCGGCCGCCCGGGCCCGCGCCTTCGCCCGCTTCCAGCCGAGCAGCGCGGGCACGGCCGCGGTGTTGTCCAGGACGGTGCGGTGCGGGAAGAGGCCCACCTGCTGGATGACGTAGCCGATGCGGCGGCGCAGCCGCACCGGGTCGACGGCCGCGACGTCCCGGCCGTCGACGAGGATCCGGCCCGAGGTCGGTTCGATGAGCCGGTTCACCATCATCATGGTGGTCGTCTTGCCGCACCCGGACGGCCCGACGAGCGTCACCAGTTCGCCCTCGGCGACCTCGAAGGAGAGGCCGTCCACGGCCGTCGTACCGTCCGGATACCGCTTGGTGACCTGCTCGAACCGGATCATTCCCCCACGCTACGGCAGCCGGTCCGGGGCCTCATCCCGTCGTGCCCCGACCGGCGGACCCCGCGTACCGAGGCCGGTCAGCCGAGCAGGATCACCTCCAGGGTGCGGGGACCGTGCACGCCCTCCACCCGGTCCAGTTCGATGTCGCTGGTGGCCGACGGGCCCGAGATCCAGGTCAGCGGGCGGGTCGCGGCGAGGCGTTCGAGGGCCTGCGGGACGGAGGAGACGACCTGGTCCGGGACGCGGACGACACAGATGTGGTGGTCCGGAATCAGCGAGACACGGCGCCGGCCCTGGTCCGGGGAGCCGTCGAGGACGAGGGTGCCGGTCTCGGCGATCGCCACGGCGCAGCCGGTCACCACGCTGTCCACCCGGTCCAGCCGCCGGGCGGTGTCCGCCGCCGCGTCGGGAACCCGTACCGCGTCCGTGGCGGACAGCCACTCCACGGGCAGTCCCGGCGGGAGAAGCACCTCCCGGGAGCCGCGCCCGGCCAGCAGCCGCCCGACGAGCGCCGGCAGGTCCTCCGTGCCGCAGCGGTGCACGAGCGCCCGGTAGTCCGCCAGGTTCTCCGCCAGCAGCTCCACCGTCTCCTCGGCGGTCCGCTGCCCGTGCTCGCGCAGATACTCCCGGGGTACGGCCTGCTCGTAGGGCCGCTCGTCCGGTGTCACGTCCGCGAGGGCCCGCCGCACCCGGCCCAGCACCCGCTCCCTGCTGTTCACCTGCCGCCGTCCTTCCCGCCGCGCGTGCGCTGCCACCAGTCCCGGAAGGGCTCCGGCGGCACGGCCGGCAGGTCCCGCGCGGCGCTCCACGCCCGGCCCGGACCCGGCAGGGCGCGCGGGTGCAGCCGGCGCGTCCGGGAGGCCAGCCGCTGGCCCGCGCGCAGGGCCCCGGGGTGGGTGAACGCCCAGCGTGCCGCGCGCATCGCCGCCCGCTCGGCCGCGTGCCCCTTCGCCGGCTTCAGCAGCACCCTGTTGCCCCGCCGCACCGCCGGACCGCCCTGCACCACCCGCTCCCGCAGGTGCACCAGCACCTCGGGGATGTCGATGGCGACCGGGCACACCTCGTAGCACGCCCCGCACAGCGACGAGGCGTACGGCAGCGAGGCGTCGATCTCGCTGCCCGTGCCGCGCAGCTGGGGGCTGAGGATGGCGCCGATGGGGCCGGGGTAGACCGAGCCGTAGGCGTGCCCGCCGGCCCGCTCGTACACCGGGCACACGTTCAGGCAGGCCGAGCAGCGGATGCAGCGCAGCGCCTGGCGGCCGACGGTGTCGGCGAGGGTGTCGGTGCGGCCGTTGTCGAGCAGCACCAGGTGGAAGGCGCGCGGGCCGTCCTCGCCGGTGGTGCCGGTCCACATGCTGGTGTACGGGTTCATGCGCTCGGCGGTCGAGGAGCGGGGCAGGGTCTGGAGGAAGACCTCCAGGTCCCGCCAGGTGGGCACGACCTTCTCGATGCCCACGACCGAGATCAGCGTCTCGGGCAGGGTCAGACACATCCGGCCGTTGCCCTCGGACTCGACGACCACGAGCGTGCCGGTCTCGGCGACCATGAAGTTGGCGCCGGAGATGCCGACCTTCGCCCGCAGGAACTTCTCCCGCAGGTGCAGCCGGGCCGCCTCGGCGAGATCGGCGGGCGCGTCCGTCAGGTTCTCCGGCGCGGGCCGGCCCCACTCGCCCATCTCGTGCGCGAAGATGTCCCGGATCTCGCCCCGGTTGCGGTGGATGGCGGGGACGAGGATGTGCGAGGGGCGGTCCTTGCCCAACTGCACGATCAGCTCGGCGAGATCGGTCTCGTAGGCGCTGATGCCCGCCGCCGCGAGGGCCTCGTTCAGCTCGATCTCCTGCGTGGCCATCGACTTGACCTTGACGACCTCCGACTCGCCGGTGGCCCTGACCAGTTCGGTGACGATCCGGTTGGCCTCCGCGGCGTCCGCCGCCCAGTGGACCGTGCCTCCGGCCGCGGTGACCGACTCCTCCAGCTCCACCAGATACCGGTCGAGATGGCGCAGGGTGTGGTCCTTGATCCGCCGGCCCGCCTCGCGCAGCGCCGCCCAGTCGGACAACTCGCCGACGGCCTTGGCCCGTTTGGCGCGGATGGTGTGCGTGGCGTGGCGCAGATTGCCGCGCAGCGTGGGGTTGTGGACGGCGTCGCGCGCGGCCTCGGGAAAGGCCGGCATGCCGACGAACGTGCCGCTCATACCGCCGGTTCCTCCTCCGTGCTCGCCAGGATCTCCGCGATGTGCACCGGCCGCATGCCGCTGCGCAGCCGGCTCATCGTGCCGCCGAGGTGCATGAGGCAGGAGTTGTCGGCCGCGCACAGCACCTCGGCGCCCGTCGACTCCGCGTTGCGCACCTTGTCCACGCCCATCGCCGCCGACACGTCGGCGTTCTTCACCGCGAACGTGCCGCCGAACCCGCAGCACTCCTCGGCCCCCGGCAGCTCGACCAGCTCCAGCCCCTTCACCGCCCGCAGCAGCCGGCGCGGCCGGTCCCCGAGCCCGAGGCCGCGCAGCCCGTGACAGGTCGGGTGATAGGTGACCGTGTGCGGGTAACAGGCGCCGACGTCCGTCACGCCGAGCACATCGACCAGGAACTCCGTCAGCTCGTACGTCTTCGGCACCACCGGTGCCAGCGTCCGGGCGAGCCCGTCCCCGCGCCCCTCGGCCCGGGCCCGTTCGCCCAGCCGGGGATACAGCTCCCGCACCATCGCCCCGCACGACCCGGACGGGGTTACGATCGCCTCGTAGCCGCCGAAGACATCGGAGAAGTTCCGGGCCAGCGGCTCGGCCTCATGACGGTAACCGGTGTTGTAGTGCGCCTGCCCGCAGCAGCTCTGGCCCATCGGGAAGTCGACGTCGACACCCAGTCTGGTCAGCAGCTTCACCACGGCCCGGCCCGTGTCCGGATACAGCGTGTCGTTGACACAGGTCAGGAACAGGGCGACACGCATCGAGGCTCCTCGGTGTCGGTCGTCGGACGAGTGGAACAGATCATCGGACCAGTGCAGGGTAGTCGGCGGGGTCCGGCGGCGGGGAGAGGGCGGTTCACCGCGCGGCGAGCCGGGCCTCGGCCGCCCGCCACCGGCCGGTGTCCCCCCGGGGCGTGTACCGGGTGAGCGGCTGGGTGCGGGTGAGCAGCCGGCGCAGCGCGGGCAGATCGCCGGCGAGTCCGTGCGCGCGGGCCTGCACCAGCACATTGCCGAGCGCCGCCGCCTCGGTCGCGCCCGCGACGACCGGCAGCCCGCAGGCGTCGGCCGTCAGCTGGCACAGCAGCGCGTTGCGGGTGCCGCCGCCCACCAGGTAGACCACGTCCACCGGATGGTCGGCCAGCCGGGCCGCGTCCAGCACGGCCCGCCGGTGGGCGAGGGCCAGCGAGTCCAGGATGCACCGGGTCACCTCGGCCCGGGTCACGGGCACCGGCTGTCCCGAGGCCCGGCACGCCTCGGCGATCCGCTCCGGCATCCGGCCCGGCGCGAGGAACGCCGCGGCGCCCGCGTCCACCACCGACCGCAGCGTCGGCACGGTCGCCGCCTCCCGCAGCAGCAGCCCGAGATCCGGCTCCCCCCAGGCCCGTACGCACTCCTGGAGCAGCCACAGCCCCATGATGTTGCGCAGGTAGCGGACCGTGCCGTCCAGCCCCAGTTCGTTGGTGAAGTTCGCGGCCCGGCTCTCCTCGGTGAGCACCGGCGCGGACAGCTCCAGGCCGGCCAGGGACCAGGTGCCGGTGCAGATGTAGGCGAACCGCTCGCCGGTCGCGGGGACGGCCACCACCGCCGACGCGGTGTCGTGCGAGCCGACCGCCGTCACCGGCACCGGGCCGCGCAGCCCGGTCTCCGCCAGCACCCGGGGCCGCAGGGTCCCGGCCGGATCGCCCGGCTGCCGCAGCGGCGCGAACAGGGCGAGGTCGATGCCCAGCCGGTCGGCGACCTCGTACGCCCAGGTCCGGGTCCGCGGGTCGACGAGCTGCGTGGTGGAGGCGTTGGTCAGCTCGGTGCCCTGCTCGCCGGTGAGCCAGTACGTCAGCAGGTCCGGGACGAGCAGCACCCGTGCCGCGTGCGCGAACCGGGCGGTCGGGCGGTCGGCCGTGAGCTGGTACAGCGTGTTGAACGGCGCGTGCTGAAGGCCCGTCGCCGCGTACAGCTCCGCCGCCGGCACGGTCGCCCACACCTTCTCCGCGACCCCTTCGGTACGGGCGTCGCGATAGTGCGCCGGATTGCCGAGCAGTGCCCCGTCGGCGTCCAGCAGGCCGTAGTCCACCGCCCAGCTGTCGATGCCGACGGAGGCGAGCGGGCCGTCCGCGCAGTGCGTGCCCGCCGCCCGCAGCCCGTCCAGGACACCGCCGTACAGCGCGAGGATGTCCCAGCGCAGCCCCTCCGGCAGGCGCACCGGCCGGTTCGGGAACCGGTGCGCCTCGGTCAGCTCCACCGAGTCCGGACCCACCCGGCCCACCATGACCCGCCCGCTGGACGCGCCCAGGTCGACCGCCGCGTACGCCTTCACGCCCGTGCTCATCGCAGGAACGCGGCCGCCACGCCCGCGTCGACCGGGAGGTGCACCCCGGTGGTGTGCGTGAGGTCCCCGCCGGTCAGCGCGAACACCGCGTTCGCCACGTGCTCGGGCAGCACCTCGCGCTTGAGCAGCGTCCGCTGTGCGTAGAACTCGCCCAGCTTCTCCTCCGGCACCCCGTACACGGCGGCCCGCCGCGCGCCCCAGCCCCCGGCGAAGATCCCGGAGCCGCGCACCACACCGTCCGGGTTGACCCCGTTCACCCGGATCCCGTGCTCGCCCAACTCGGCCGCCAGCAGCCGCACCTGGTGGGCCTGGTCGGCCTTGGTGGCCGAGTAGGCGATGTTGTTCGGCCCGGCGAAGACGGCGTTCTTCGAGACGATGTACACGATGTCGCCGCCCAGCCCCTGCGCCGTCATCACCCGTGCCGCCTCCCGCGACACCAGGAACGAGCCGCGGGCCATGACGTCGTGCTGGAGGTCCCAGTCCCGGGCGGTGGTCTCCAGCAGCGGCTTGGAGACGGAGATCCCGGCGTTGTTCACGACGAGGTCGACCCCGCCGAAGGCGAGCGCCGCGGACCGGAACGCGGCGGCGATCTGCTCCTCGGAGGTGACGTCCACGGTGACGGCGACGGCCTTGTCCGGACCGCCCAGCTCCTCGGCGACCCGCGCCGCGCCCTCGGCGTTCAGGTCGGCGACGACGACACAGGCGCCCTCCGCGACCAGCCGGTGCGCGACGGCCCTGCCGATCCCGCTGCCCGCGCCCGTCACCAGCGCGACCCGCGTGGCGAGCGGCTCGGGCGCCGGCATCCGGCGGAGCTTGGCCTCCTCCAGCGCCCAGTACTCGATGCGGAACTTCTCCGACTCCTCGATGGGCGCGTACGACGAGACCGCCTCGGCACCCCGCATGACGTTGATCGCGTTCACGTAGAACTCGCCGGCCACCCGGGCGGTCTGCTTGTCCTTGCCGAAACTGAACATGCCGACACCCGGGATCAGCACGATGGCCGGGTCGGCGCCGCGCATGGCGGGGGAGTCGGGCAGCGCGTGCCGCCGGTAGTAGGCGGCGTACTCCTCCCGGTAGGCGGCGTGCAGCTCCTTCAGCCGGGCGACGGCGTCCTCCAGCGGCGCGGCCGGCGGCAGGTCCAGCACGAGCGGCCGTACCTTGGTGCGCAGGAAGTGATCGGGGCAGGAGGTGCCGAGGGCCGCCAGCCGGGGGTGCTCGGCGCGGGCCAGGAAGTCCAGGACGGCGTCGGAGTCGGTGAAGTGGCCCACCTGCGCCCGGTCCCGCGAGGCCAGGCCCCGGACGTACGGCGCGAGCGCGGCGGCCCGCTCCCTGCGCTCGGCCTCGGGCAGCGCCTCGTACCCGGCGACGACCGGCCCGAACGGCTCGGCCCTGCCCCTTTCGGCGAGGAACGCCTCGGCGGTGCGGATGATGTACAGCGAGTTGCGTTCGCACTCCTCGGACGAGTCGCCCCAGGCGGTGATCCCGTGCCCGCCGAGGACGCATCCGACGGCCCGCGGATGGGCGGCCTTGACCGCGGCGATGTCCAGCCCGAGCTGGAACCCGGGCCGCCGCCACGGCACCCACACCACGCGGTCCCCGAAACACTCGGCGGTCAGCTTCTCCCCGTCGGCCGCGCAGGCCAGCGCGATACCGGAGTCCGGATGCAGATGGTCCACGTGCGGGGCGTCCACCAGGGCGTGCATGGCGGTGTCGATGGACGGCGCGGCCCCGCCCCTGCCGTGCAGGCAGTAGTCGAAGGCCCCGACCATCTCGTCCTCGCGCTCGACACCCGGGTAGACGTCGACGAGCGCCCGCAGCCGGTCCAGCCGCAACACGGCGAGCCCGCCCTCGGTGAGCGTCCCGAGGTCGCCCCCGGACCCCTTCACCCACATCAGCTCCACGTCACCGCCGGTGACCGGATCGCCGGCGACGCCTTTGGCGGAGGCGTTGCCACCGGCGTAGTTGGTGTTGCGGGGATCGGAGCCGAGGCGGTGCGAGCGGGAGAGGAGAGCGGCTGCTTCGGGGTGGGTGGTCATGAGGTCGGGTTCCTTTCCGGAAGAGGGGAGGGGCGAAAGGGGCGCGGGGAAGTGCGCGGCACGTCACGACGGACCCGCGCCCCGCGACGGCGCTCCGGAGGCGGAGGCGTCACGCGCCCCAGCCGGCCTGCTCGCCCCCGACCCGCTCGGCGACGATCTTCTCGGCCCACCCGGACCGGGCATACGCGGCCATCGGATCGGGGTCCACCCCCATGTCCTCCCGTACCTCGCGAAGCAGCGGCCGCACATCGGTGTTGTACGCGTCCATCAGCACCGCGTTGGCCCCCAGCACGTCCCCCGTCGCCTGAGCCCGCGCCAACGCGGCCCTGTCGACCAGCAGTGCCTTGGCCGTGGCCTCCTGAACGTTCATCACCGACCGGATGATCGCCGGAATCTTCGGCTCGATGTTGTGGCACTGGTCGAGCATGAACGCCACCTCGGAGGTGAACCCTCCGCCCCGCACCACCTCGTACATGATCCGGAACAGCTGGAAGGGGTCCGCCGCTCCCGCCATCAGGTCGTCGTCGGCGTAGAACCGCGAGTTGAAGTCGAACCCGCCGAGCCTGTCCTCTCTCAGCAGCGTGGCGACGATGAACTCGATGTTGGTGCCCGGCGCGTGGTGCCCGGTGTCCACCACCACCCGGGCCCTGTCGCCGAGTGCGAGGCAGTGGGCGTAGGCGGTCCCCCAGTCCGGCACGTCCGTCGAGTAGAACGCCGGCTCGAAGAGCTTGTACTCCAGCAGCATCCGCTGCCCGTCCCCGAGCCGCGCGTACACCTCGGCCAGCCCCTCGGCCAGCCGGTCCTGGCGGGCCCGCACATCGTCCTGCCCGGGATAGTTCGTGCCGTCCGCGAACCACAGCTTCAGATCGCGGGACCCGGTGGCGTCCATGATGTCGACGCAGCGCAGCAGGTGGTCCACCGCCTTGCGGCGCACCGCCGCGTCCGGATGGCAGATGCTGCCCAGCTTGTAGTCGTCGTCCTGGAAGGTGTTGGAGTTGATCGCGCCCAGCCGCAGCCCCCGCTCCCCGGCGTACTTCGCGAGCGCGGTGTAGTCCTCCACGGTGTCCCAGGGGATGTGCAGGGCGACCGAGGGCGCCACCCCGGTGAACGCGTGCACCCGCGCCGCGTCCTGGAGCTTCTCCCACGGCGAGCGCGGCACACCGGCCTGCGCGAACACCTTGAACCGGGTGCCCGAGTTCCCGTACGCCCACGACGGCGTCTCGACGGCCTGGGTCTTGAGCGCGGCCTTCACCGCGGCGAGGTCGGTCACTTCGGGGCTCCTGTGGATGTCGGGCGTACGACGGACTGAGCGTATGAAACGATTCAGAACGGCAAGCTAGGTGCCGTCACCAGGGGTGTCAAGCACTCCGACCGACCCGGACGCCACTACCTCTCCGCAACCAGCAGTCGTCGAAACTTTTTCGATACGGGCCCATTGACGTGACATGGCCACGGTGCCTACGGTCCCGGAAATCCGCTTGAAACCTTTCACGACATCGTTGGCGGCCGGCGAGCCTGCGCCGGTGGCCGTCGAGGAGCCCCCATGACCCACCCGCCCGACCCGGGACCGGTCCCGGCGCTGAAGGGCGTCTCCAAGTCCTTCGGCGCCGCAGGCGCCCTCCGGGACGTCTCCCTGGAACTGCCGCCCGGTCAGGCGCACGCCCTCGCCGGCGAGCACGGCGCGGGCAAGCCGACGCTGATCAAGACCCTCGCCGGAGCGCACCCCCCGGACGCCGGGCAGGTGCTGCCCGACGGCCGGCCCGACGTCGTCCACGGGCCCGGCGACGCCCGTGACGCCGGCATCCCCGTCAGCTACCAGGAACCCACCCTGTTCCCCGATCTGTCGATCGCCGAGAACATCTTCCTGGGTCGCAGGCCCAAACGCGCTCTCGGTCGCGGGGTCCCACAGCCCGAAGGTCCCGACGGTGCCGTTCTCGACGTAGCGGCGCGGGTCGTCGGGGGCGCCGAGACCGGTCAGCCGGACCTTTGCCCTCGTACCCGGACCTGGACCCTCGGAGAGAACGGCGTGAGCGACCGCGGCAGGCCGACCGTGTTCGACGCCCGCAGAATCGACGGCTACGACTTCTGAGAGAACGGGAGCGGTTCATGCAGCGCGTGTGCTTCCTGCTGAAGGTCAGGGCGGACCGGCTCGACGAGTACCGGGCGCGGCACGCGACCGTCTGGCCGGAGATGCTCGACGCCCTGTCGGCGACCGGCTGGCACAACTACTCGCTGTTCCTGCGCGAGGACGGCCTGCTCGTCGGCTATCTGGAGACCGAGGACTTCGCCGCCGCCCAGGCCGGCATGGCCGCCACCGAGGTCAACGCCCGCTGGCAGAAGGAGATGGCACCCTTCTTCGAGTCCCTGGACGGCGCCCGGCCCGACGAGGCCATGCGACCGCTCACCGAAGTGTTCCACCTGGCCTGACCGGAGCTACGCGGATGAGACCCTCGCTGACCGGGCCGGCCGTCACCCTGCTCGACGCCCGGGCCCTGTACTTCGTCTCCTACGACGGCCTGGTCAACACCAACTCCTTCCAGAAACACGGCCTGCTGACCCACCGGGGCCACCAGTACGCCGTCTGGTACACGGCGAGCCGCGAGGCGGTCGTGGCCCGCCGCGGGCTCGGCACGGCCACCTGGTCGGCCGTCCCGCTGCCCCACCGGCTGAAGGCCGACGACTCCCACAACGTCATCTGCATGGGCGTCTCCCCGGCGGACGGCCGCCTGCACCTGAACCTCGACTCCCACAGCGACGGCTTCCACTACGTCAAGTCCGTCGCCCGGCTCCTCGACGACCCCTGCGGCACCGCCTGGGGCCCGTCCGCCTTCGGCGCCGTACAGACCACCCTGGACGGCCTGCCGCTCACCGAGCGGTTCACCTACCCGCAGTTCCTCACCACACCCGAGGGCCGGCTCCAGCTCGCCTACCGGACCGGCGTCTCCGGCAACGGCCGCAACGCCCTCGCGGAGTACGACGGTTCGCGCTGGACGGCCCTCGGGGAGTGGTCCGGCGCCACCGGCACGTACACCACCGCGCACGGCTCCAGCACCGCCCGCAACATGTATCCGCACGGCCTCGACTACGACCGGCGCGGCCGGCTGCACGTCCTGTTCACCTGGCGGGAGCGGGACCCGGCCGTCCTCGGCGGCAGGAGCGCACTGACCAACCACGACACCGGCTACGTCAGTTCCGACGACCGCGGCCGGACCTGGCGCGACGACGCGGGCACCGTGGTGGGCACCACCGGCGGGCCGGACCGGGTCCGCGTCACCGACCCCGGCCTGGTCGTCGACCCGCTGGGCCCGGACCACTGCCTGATGAACCAGGAGAGCCAGTGCGTCGACTCGGCCGGCCGGCCGCACGCGGTCGTCAGCCACCTCCCCGTCCGCCTCGGCCCGGCGACCACCGGCTACGCCGCCGCCCGCACCGCCCACGCCCGCGCCCATCATCTGCGCAAGACCGCCTCCGGGGCCTGGCTCAAGACCGAGATCCCCGTCCCGCTCCGCTCCAGCCAGCGCACCCGGCTGGTCCTGGACCGCCACGACAACGCCTATGCCGTGCTGCCCCGCGGCCGGATCGCCGCGGCCTCGGCGGCCTCCGGACACACCGACTGGACCCTGCTGTTCGACGGCGCCGGGCTCAACGCGTTCGGCGAGGTGGTGGTCGACGAGACCCGCATCGCGGCGGACCACGTCCTGTCGTTCATGTACCAGGAGAGATCCGCCGGGACGACGCCCTCGCCGCTGCACGTGGCCGACTTCGCCCTGCCCGCGTGACGGTAATGTGAAGCTCGTCCCGCCGCATCCCGTCCCTGGAGGTCCGAAGCCCGATGGCCCAGTCGGTGGGTATCAAGGACGTCGCCCGCGCCGCCGGAGTGTCGGTGGGCACGGTGTCCAACGTCATCAACCGCCCGGACACCGTGGCGAGCGAGACCCGGGCCCGGGTGCTGTCCGCGATCGACCGGCTCGGCTACGTCCGCAGCGAGTCGGCGCGCCAGCTGCGCGCGGGCCGCAGCCGGATCATGGGCCTGCTCGTGCTCGACATGGGCAACCCGTTCTTCGTGGACGTGGCCCGCGGCGCCGAACGGGCGGCCCGGGAGGCCGGGCTCGGCGTGATGGTGTGCAACAGCGCCCAGGACGCGGCCGAGGAGGCGGAGTACCTCTCGCTCTTCGCCGAACAGCGGGTCCGCGGCGTGCTGCTCACCCCGGCCGACGCCACCGGCCGCAACATCGCCGCCTTCCGCCGGCACGGCATCCCGTTCGTGCTGGTCGACCGGGTCGCCGAGGGCACCACCGAGTGCTCGGTGTCGGTGGACGACATCGCGGGCGGCGCGCTCGCGGTGCGCCACCTGGTGGACGCCGGGCATCGCAGCATCGCCTACGTCAGCGGCCCGCCCGGGCTCAACCAGGTCCGCGACCGGCGCACCGGCGCGCTGTCCGCCCTCGCCGAGGCCGGACTCGGCCCCGAGGCGCTGCGCGAACTGCCCACCGACCGCCTGGACGTGGCCGCGGGCCGGGACGCGGGCGCCCGCCTGCTCGGCCTCGCCGACCGGCCCACCGCCGTCTTCTGCGCCAACGACCTGCTCGCCCTCGGCCTGCTCCAGGCCATGTACGCGGCGGGCGTCACCGTCCCCGACGACCTCGCCATCGTCGGCTACGACGACATCGAGTTCGCCGCCGCGGCGGCCGTCCCCCTCACCTCCGTGCGCCAGCCCGCCGTCACCCTCGGCGCCCTCGCCGCCGAACTGCTGCTGGAGGAGACCGAACAGGGCGAGCGGGCCCACGAGCACCGCCGGGTGGTGCTCCAGCCGGAGCTGGTGGTGCGCCGCTCCAGCCTCGTCGCCCGCTGACCGCCGCGACCGGCGGTGATCCCGGGCGCCGGCCCGCGCGCGCCCGTGTGCTCAACTGGGACGCGTCCGCATCCGCTCGTCCCGGGAGACCCGTTGAGCCTCAGCTACCGCCAGCCCGGCGTCGTCCTCACCGATCACCACTTCACCGTGCCCCTCGACCACGCCGACCCCGGCGGCGAGACCATCGAGCTGTACGCCCGCGAGGCGGTGGCGAGCGACAAGGCCGGGCAGGACCTGCCCTGGCTGGTGTACCTCACGGGCGGCCCCGGCTTCGGAGCGAGCCGTTTCGTCGGACGTCAGTCCTGGCTCGACCGGGCCCTGGAGGAGTACCGCGTCCTGCTGCTCGACCAGCGCGGCACCGGCCGCTCCACCCCCGCCACCCGGCAGACGCTCCCGCTGCGCGGCGGCCCCGCCGCCCAGGCCGACTACCTCACCCGCTTCCGCGCCGACTCCATCGTGCGCGACTGCGAGGCCATCCGCCCCCGGCTCACCGGCGGCGCCCCGTGGACCGTGCTCGGCCAGAGCTACGGCGGCTTCTGCACGGTGACGTACCTCTCCCTCGCCCCCGAGGGCGTGCACACGGCGCTTGTCACCGGCGGACTGCCCTCCCTGCACGCCCACGCCGACGACGTCTACCGGGCCGCCTACCCGCGCATCGAGCGCAAGGTCGCCGCCCACTACGACCGCTACCCGCAGGACGTGGCGGCGGCCCGCCGGATCGCCGACCACCTCCTCACCCACGACGTGGTCCTCCCCGGCGGCTACCGCCTCACCGTGGAGGCCTTCCAGTCCCTCGGCCTGATGCTCGGCACGAGCGACGGCAGCCACCGCCTGCACCACCTGCTGGAGGACGCCTTCGCGCGCACCCCGTCCGGCCCGGAGCTGTCCGACGCCTTCCAGGAGCAGGCGCAGGCGCTGCTGTCGTACGCCGCCAACCCCCTCTACGCCCTCGTCCACGAGACGATCTACGGCCAGGACGCCCGCCCCACCGCCTGGGCCGCCGAACGGGTCCGCGCCGAGTTCCCGCAGTTCGACGCGGCCAAGGCGCTCGCCGGGGACGGCCCGGTGCTCTTCACCGGCGAGACCGTCCACCCCTGGATGTTCGAGACCGACCCGGCCCTGCGGCCCCTGCGCGAGACCGCCGGGCTGCTCGCCGCCCGCACCGACTGGCGCCCGCTGTACGACCCGGCCCGCCTCGCCGCCAACGAGGTCCCCGTCGCCGCGGCCGTCTACCACGACGACATGTACGTCGACGCCGCCCACTCCCTCCGGACCGCGGCCGCGATCCGCGGCCTGCGCCCCTGGGTCACCAACGAGTACGAGCACGACGGCCTGCGCACGGGCGCGCCCCGGGTCCTGGACCGGCTGCTGGCCCTGGTTCGCGACGAGGTGTGACGGACGGCCCAGGACGGCGGCGCGCAGGGCGCATTCGCAGGTCAGTAGGCTGGTTCCCATGCCGGACCAGACAACCGACCCCGCCGACCTGCGCGGCGACTGCGCCCAGTGCTTCGGACTGTGCTGTGTCGCCCTGCCCTTCGCCCGCTCCGCCGACTTCGCCGTGAACAAGCCGGCGGGCACCCCCTGCGCCAACCTCCGGGACGACCACCGCTGCGGCATCCACGCCCGCCTGCGGCAGCGGGGCTTCACCGGCTGCACGGTCTACGACTGCTTCGGCGCCGGGCAGAAGGTGTCCCAGGTCACCTTCGGCGGGCAGGACTGGCGTACCGCGCCGAAGGATCAGGCGCGCCGGATGTTCGACGTGTTCCCGGTCGTCCGGCAGCTGCACGAACTGCTGTGGTACCTCACCGAGGCGCTGAACCTGCCCGCCGCCGCGTCCGTCCACCCCGAGCTGCGGCGGGCGCTGGAGCGGACGGAGGGACTCACCCGGCGCAGCCCTGGGGAACTGGCCGCGCTGGACGTGGCCGCGCACCGGCAGGAGGTCAACGTGCTCCTGCTGCGCACCAGCGAACTGGTCCGGGCCGGCGCCGCCGGAAAGGGCAAGGGCAAGAGCAAGGGCAAGGACCGGCGCGGCGCGGACCTGATCGGCGCCCGGCTCAGGGGCGCCGATCTGCGCGGGGCGAGCCTGCGCGGCGCGTATCTCATCGCGGCCGACCTCACCGGAGCCGATCTGCGCGAGGCGGATCTGATCGGCGCGGACCTGCGGGACGCCGACCTCACCGACGCCGATCTGACCGGCGCGTTCTTCCTCACCCAGCCCCAGGTGAACGCCGCGCGGGGCGGCGCCGGTACGCGGCTGCCGGCGTCAGTCGCCCGGCCGGTGCACTGGGCAGCGGCCGGCTGACCGGGGCTCAACCGGCTCGTGCGGGCTTTGCCGTGAGTCGTCCGCGGCGCCGTCGCGGGCCGGTCGCGCCGGTACCGCGGAGCCGCTGTCGACACCGCCGTGCGTCCCTTCGGCGCGCTGCCGTCGCCGCTCCAGCCGCAGCCGCAGCCCCTCCGGCATCAGGGTCAGGCGTTCGGCCACGGTCAGGCGGTAGCCGGGCTCGGTGCGCAGGTCGTAGCGGCGCAGCAGCAGACCGAGGACCAGGGTCGCCTCGTGCAGGGCGAACTGCCGGCCGATGCAGGCCCGCGCCCCGGTGCCGAACGGCTTGAAGGTGTGCGGCGGCCGGGCGCGTACGGCCGCCGCGGTGAAGCGGTCCGGGTCGAACCGCTCGGGGTCCGCGCCCCACACCTCCGGCGCGCGGTGCAGCATCGGCGTCAGCACCAGGGCCCACGCGCCCCGGCGCATCGGATGCTCCCCGGCGAGGACCGTGTCGTGCCGGGCCTCGCGGGCGAAGGCGGGCGCGGTCGGCCACAGCCGCAGCGACTCGTCCAGCACCCGGCGCACATAGCGCAGCCGGGCGACCTGGTCGTAGCGGGGATGCGGCGCGTCGCCCCAGACGCGGTCCACCTCGGCGCGGGCCCGGGCGGCGATCTCGGGATGCCGGGCGAGGTAGTACAGGGCGAAGGAGAGCGCGCCCGAGGTGGTCTCGTGCCCCGCGACCAGGAACGTGATCACCTGCTTGCGGACGTTCTCGGCGGACAGCCGCTCCCCGGTCTCGGGGTGCGTGGTGGCCAGCATGCGGTCCAGCAGGTCTCCCTCGCCGCCACCGGACCGGCGCCGGGCCGCCACCAGTTCGTCCACCGTGCGGTCGAGGCAGGCCATGTCGGCCGCGTTGCGCCGGGCCGCGGAGCGCAGCAGCAGCGGGGCCAGCGGCGCGGGGACGGTGTTCAGCCGCTGGGCGTAGCCGAGCGTGCCGACCATCGCGGTGACGAAGGGGTGCGGGCGGTCGCGTTCGAAGGAGCCGAAGTCGTGCCCGAAGCCGGTCCGCGCGATCGTCTCCAGGGTCAGCCGGGTCATGTCGCCGGGCACGTCCACCGTGTGCCCGGCAGCCAGCCGCCGGTCCCAGTGGTCGGTGAGCCGGCCGGCCACGGACAGCATCATCCCGTGGTAGCCCTCCATGGCCTCCCGGCTGAACCCGGGCGCCAGGACGTCGTGCGCCAGCTGCCAGTTGGGTTCGTGGTTGTAGGCGGTGAACAGGCCGTCCCCGGCCACCGGCCGCAGATTGGCGACGCCCAGCCCGACGTGCTTGGCGAACCGCGACTCGTCGGCGAGGTCGGCGACCAGCCGCGCCCCCCACACCAGCACGAACTCGTTGCCGAAGGCCCGGCGCCGGAAGATCGGACCCAGTGCGCGGGCATGGCGCAGCGAGTCCTGGAGCGGACGGTGCCGGTCGGCGTCGAGCACATCGCCGAGCAGCGGCAGCCGGCGCGGCGGGTGCGGTATGCGATGCAGCTCGGGCCAGCCGTGCTCGGCGCTCCGGAAGCCCTTCGGCGGCCGGTTCCCCATGGTCTTCGTCATCTCCGCCATGGCGCGATCCCCCTTGATCCAGCGGATGGTTGACGCCGCCCCCGCATGTTGTACGTGGGTTCAATAACGCGCTCAGTGTCGGGCCGTTGTCGAACCGGCGTCAAGTAAAGTGACGCCATGCCCGCGAACGAGGAGGAGCGCGCCCGGCGCCGGCTCAGTACCGAGGAACGCCGGGAACAGTTGCTGTCGGTCGGTGCGAAGCTGTTCTCGGAGAGCGCCTACGACGATGTGTGGGTCGAGCGGGTCGCCGAGATCGCGGGGGTTTCGCGGGGGCTGCTGTATCACTACTTCCCCACCAAACGGGACTTCTTCGCCGCGGTCGTGGAGCGCGAGAGCGAGCGGATGCTGCGGATGACGGCGGCCGTGCCCGGGGTGCCGGTGCGCGAGCAGCTGGCCGCCGGTCTCGACGCCTACCTCGGCTATGTCGAGGCCCACGCCCACGGCTTCCGCGCCTTCCACCGCGCCGACGCGGCCGGCGACCAGGCCGTGCGCCGTGTCTACCGGCGGGCGCTGGCCGCGCAGGAGCGGCAGATCCTGGCCGCGTTCGCCGCCGACCCGGAGTTCGGGCCGGTCGTCGAGGCCGCTCCCGGGGTCCACCTGGCGGTGCGCGGCTGGCTCGCCTTCACCACGGCCGTGTGTCTGGAATGGCTGCGCGGCGAAGGCGAGTTGAGCCGCGCGCAGGTGCGCGACCTGTGCGCCCGCGCGCTGCTGGGCGTCCTCGCGTAACCCCGAACGATTCCGTCCGCCGGTGCGGCGCGGTTGGCGCGCGCTCCGAACTCCGATAGGTTAGGCAAGGCTTACCTAAGGAGATCTCGGGATGGGTGACACGCAGGACTGGACGGCCGCCCCCGGCGCGGCGGAACGGGCACGCTCGGTGCTGTCCGTCGCGTGGTCGTGCGCGGTGACCGCGGACGGCGTGCGCGAGGAGTACGCCGGCGCGCACACCGTGACCGAGGACGGCCGGGTGCGGCTGACGGTGCCCGACGACAGCGGCCTGCTCGCCGCGGCCCTGTGCGCCCCGCGCCAGGAGCCCTCCGCCCTGCTGGAGTTCGCCGACGTGGCCCCCGTACCGGTGCGCCACCGCATCCGCGCCCGGCTCTGGCTCTCCGGGTGGCTCGCCCCGTCCGACGGCGACCTGCTCTTCCGCCCGACCCGGGTGGTGCTCCGGGAGGCGTCCGGACCCGTGGTGGCCGACCTCGACGAGTTCGCCGCCGCCCGGCCCGACCCCCTCGCCGGAGCCGAGTCCCGGCTGCTCACCCATCTCGCCGACGCCCACCCGGACGCCGTCGAGCGGCTCACCCGCCTGGTGCGGCCGGAAAGCCTGCACGCCGCGACCCGGGTGGCGCCGCTCGCCGTCGACCGGCACGGACTGACCCTGCGCATCGAGCGCACCCGCGCCCACGGCGACGTACGGCTGCCCTTCCACGCGCCCGCCGACGACGTCCCCCAGCTCACCGAGCGGATGCACGCCCTGCTGGCGCAGGCCGCCGCCGCGTCCTGCCCCCGGGCGCTACAGCGGCAGCGCGCAGACGGCGACGGGTGAGGCGAACGGCTCGCCGGCCGGGCGGAGTCCGCCGTCGGTGTCCACGTGGAAGACGGTGACCGTGCCGGAACGCTGGTTCGCCGCGAACAGCAGCCGGCCGTCCGGGGAGAACGCGATC